>NZ_LR701459.1:3150000-3750000 GCF_902498825.1 Rhizobium sp. EC-SD404 | reverse complement strand
CGTGATCGACGACTTCAAGACTCCATGAAGGGTCGGCTTCCAGGCGGTTGAAGGCGCCGTCCATGTGGAGGATGTCGATGAAAGCAAAGGCGCGTCGGACCAGTCCCGGTCCCTGCATATCGATGTATGCAGGTTGGAATTCGTCGGATGGCCACTTTGGATCCGCTTTCCCGATCTTCAGCACTTCGTGGGATTGCTCGGGCCAACGACCCTCAAATAGGTTTACGCGCTGATTCATGCTAGGGCTCCGGTCGGTGGCGACGCAACGTAGCCGCGCCTTTCTCACGCCGCAACGGGATGTCTACGAGGTCGCTGTCAGATGCGTGGCATTTCTCTGCCGCGCAATTTCAGATCTTCCCATAACTCACGGGATTTGAAGTGTCGAACCGCGCGTTGTGTTTTGCTCTTGGTGATAATGACGGCATGATCTCTCACACTGACTGCATCGATAAGGGGCCCGGAGGCAAGAAGAACGATAATCTCAAACACAAGATTGGTGAGGGCCGGCTGCCCGGCCCATGGCGACGTTTCTTTTTGATGTGCTGGGCGATGTGACCAAGCCCAGTCCTCGATGATGTAAGTGCCTCCCGGCTGAAGGCGCGGGAATAATATCTCAAATGTCCGTCGAGTCTGGCTGTATAGATGAGACGCATCGTCGACGACCAGATCAAGCCTGCCTCCCAGATCCTGATCAACGATCTTTTGCAGGGCGGCTTCATCCGATTGTGATTTACCCCAATGGACTGAACGGCTCGAATTACTGGATATGTAATCCATTAGCGGATCAACAGGCACATCTGACAAATCTACGGCCGTCATCTTGGTCGGCGAGAATATTTGATCAAGAAGCACGTAACTCCCCCCCTGAAAGACGCCGACTTCGAAAATGTGCTTTGCTTCAATCGATTTCGCCAAATCCTGATAAAAATCGATCATGGCCTTAGTCTTCACGAGGGTAAATGAGTCGCCATTTGATAGGGATCGATCTTTCCCGGCTCGAGTATCGATACGGAACCGTTGACCACCTAGCTCGAAAGTCTCTGGTTCGCCCATTATATCAATCCCTTTCTCGTTTACGAGACCGCAACCTATCCACGCCTCTTCCTGAGTGCAACGCTAGTATACACATTTGCCCATATGCCAGCGCTTACCATCGACCCCTTCGCTTCTGTCGGCTTCGACTACCATTCAAACGGCGAAGATTACCTGCCGCAAACGGCTTTCGTACCTGCACGACCGCCCGGATGTCGTGCTCGGCGAAGACGCGGCCCAGCGCGTCGCCGTCGCAGATATCGGCCTCGACGGACATGCGCCCCGTCGTCCATGGCGGCGGCGAGGTTGTCCGTGTTGCCGGCATAGGTGAACTTGTCGAGATTGACAACGGCCTCGCGCGAGGCCTTGAGCCGGTCGAGCAGAGGTTTCTTAGCGGCTCGGGGTGGCCCAGCATTCCCTTTACGAATGGAAGAAGAAGTTTGCTGCGTCGAGCGCCAAGGGCAACGACGAGGCCGAGGAGATCAGGCGGCTGAAGAAGGAACTGGCTCGCGTCACCGAGGAGCGCGATATCCTAAAAAAAGCGGCCGCGTATTTCGCCAGGGATGCAAAGTGAAGTGCACGTTCATTGCCCTGCATCGCTTGCAGTTTTCTGTGCGGACGATGTGCCGCCTCCTGCGGGTTCACCCGAGTGGGTTTTACACCTGGCTGAAGAACCCACTGAGCAGGCGAGCCAGTGAGGACAAGCGACAGACCGATCTGCTCCTGAAGGCATCGGAAGAGAGCGGCAAGGTCTATGGCTATCGAAAGCTGCACGACGACCTTCTCGACCAAGGCGAGATGTGCTGCCCAAACCGGGTCGCACGGCTGACACGCATTGCCGGGATAAAGGCGCAGATTGGCTACAAACGCCGTCCTGGCATCTACAGCGGCAGGCCTGCCGTCGTCGTAGATAATGCGCTCGACCGGCAGTTCGACGTCGAGGCTCCAGACACGGCGTGGGTCACGGACATCACCTACATCCGGACCTGTGAGGGGCTTCGCCTATCTCGCCGTCGTCATTGATCTCTACTCCCGTCGTGTCATCGGCTGGGCAATGCAGAGCCGCCAAACCACCGACGTTGTGTTGCAGGCTCTGCTCATGGCGGTGTGGCGACGCAAGCCGAAGAATACGGTTCTGATCCATTCGGATCAGGGCTCGCAGTTCACCAGCATGGATTGGGCCTCGTTCCTCAGGCACCACAATCTGGTTTACTCGATGAGCCGACGCGGCAACTGCCATGACAATGCGGTGGATGAGAGCTTCTTCAATCTCCTGAAGCGAGAACGGATACGTAGAAGGGACTACCGTTCACGTGATGAAGCTCGCCAGAATATGTTCGACTACATCGAGATGTTCTACAACCCGAAACGCAAGCACGTCAGAAACGGGATGCTGTCGCCCGTCGAGTTCGAGAAGCAGCAGAAAGTCTAACCTGACGGTGTCTACGATACTCGGGGCTATTCAATCATTGGCATTCTGAAAGAGCATCAGGCGGGCATGACGGCCGGCGAGTTGTGCCGCAAGCATGGCATTTCGGACGCGACCTTCTACACGTGGCGCAAGAAGTATGGCGGCATGGAGGTGTCGGAGGCCAAACGGCTAAAGACTTCGGAGGAGGAGAATGCCCGTCTGAAGAGGCTTTTGGCAGAGTCGATGATGGATGTATCGACGCTGCGCGAGATGCTGGCAAAAAACTTCTGACGCCCGGCTCAAGGAGAAATGCGTGAGTTGGGCAGTCGAAGAAAAGAGCTACTCGCAGCGGCGGCCTGTGCCCTGGCTGGCATTGCGCGGCGTGTCTACCAATACATAATCCAGCGGGTCGGACGATGCTGCTCTGCGAGCGCGTTTGCGGGAACTGTCATCGCAGCGATGGCGGTTCGGCTACCGCCGCCCTGCACCTGCTGTTGAAGCGGGAGGGTGTCGCGGTAAACTGGAAGAAGCTCTACCGGATTCACAAGGAAGAGCGCCGGACGGTCTGAAAACGTGGTGGCGCAAACGCGCTATGGGCACGAGAGCTCCGATGGCCACTCCGCACGATCCAAACCAGAGATGGTCACTTGACTTCGTGTCGGACGCGTTGATCGACGACTTCAGCCGGGAGTGCCTGGCGACAGTGGTCGACAACTCGATCTCGGGCGAACGTGTCGCTCGTGAACTGGATGCGATTGCTGAACGGCGCGGCTACCCCTGCATGATTGTCAGCGACAACGGTACGGAGCTGACGTCAAACGCCACGCTGGCTTGGCAGGATCGGGGCGTCGAGTGGCACTACATCGTGAGCACCTCCCCAGAAATTGGACGGTGACGGAAGCTACGATCTGACGTCTGCTGATCTCCAATGACGAGGAGATCAGAACATGCGCAAACGCAGGAACCATGACGCGGGCTTCAAGGCTCGCGTGGCGCTGGAAGCCGTGAAGGGCATCTGATGTGCGCTATTCGATTGAAAGTCGCGTTGTACGCCAAGGGTCTGAACTGCGAGCCGCATCACATGCAAATGAATTATGCTGCGGGGGTTACCCTGCTCGGGCTCAGTGAACAGTGTGTCCAGGAAAGCTCCCCCTTGAGCGAAAAGCAGGTGCTGAATGAAATGCGAATTTCGGGTGTTCAGAAACCAACCTGATCGTCCAGGTTGAGGCAGCAAGCTGACCACGCAAACTTTGGATGGTCTGGCAGACACGAAACGGCAGCTTGCCTCCCCATAACCGGACGGTCCGAAACCGGCCTCGAAAGCGTCGGCAGGAAAACATTTCCTAGCTTGCCCACGCCGGCTGACGCCGACGGCCGGACCGGGGTGGATACCTGACTGACTGCTTTCGGGTCAGATTAAGCAAATGCGGCCACTTGCAAAGGCGATAAGCTTCAATATTTCGTCTGATACAACCATTGCCGAAATTGTCCACGCCTCCCGTCGCAGAGACTAGACTGACTGCTAACGTTTATCCGGAAACCGGCCAGATCCGGGCTAGAAGTTCACCCCCGAACCAGAAAACGAACGCAACCCATGCCGCTGCCAGGATGGCTGCGACAAACGCGACAACAAGTGCAAGCCCGTCGCGCAAGATCAAGGCAAACGCGATCATGACGATCGCTGCGACAGGCGGGACGTTGCCGAATGGTATCGGCAATCCGATCATGATGGACAGAGGTAGGATTATCAAAGCCGCGACGCGGCCGGCCATAGTTCCGGCAAGCCACTTGAAGCGGCCCGGCTCGTGAAGATTTTCGATCGCAACCAGCCAGCTTCGTGCTCGTTTGCTGGCGTTTACGAGCATTCCCGTTGAGACAGACCGTCGGGTGATCACAGTGGGCAGCCATGGCCTAGAGCGACCAGCGATCATCTGGATGGACAGGACTGCAACCGCCGTGCCGAACACCATGCCATATGGCCCCGGGATAGGGATGAGCGCGGGCAGCACGAGAACGAGAACCAGCATTGGGAAACCGTCTGCGCCGAGCTGGTTGACCACGTCGCCAATAGCGATGCGATCCCGATCGATGCAGGTCGCCAGCAGATCGTCAATCGCATCCGACGCGGTGCGCGCTGGTGCGGCCTCCGCAGCAGCCAGGAAGCAACTATCCGGTTCTCGTTTCTGGGTGATCGCAATTCGGGGCATCGGTATAGCCTCGCGCTGTTCATCCGGCATCTTAGGTAAGGTCTAGGACCAACTGGAGGCCGGCAAGTGCGCAAGCGCAGGCCGTCGTGAACGCTGCGCGCGTGTTGAGCATCTGGGATCGGTTCAAGGCGACGACAAGACGATTGATATCTGCAGCGCTCAGTTCGCCGCGCCGCTTGATCCTTCTTACCCGGTGCCGGCCAGATGCCCACCAGAGAAAGGAGGGTAACCAGCATGTCTTGCATCGCTTCACTTCCTGCGCCTGAACATGTCTCTTGAATTCGGCATGCATCATCCGGCTGTGCTGGCGCTGGACTAGCTGTCCAGCGCCAGCACAGAGCCTCAGGGACGCAGCAGTTTAGGCGGCCCGTCATGCGGCGGCTGCGACCGTGTCTTGATCAGGCTCCAGATGACGCCCGATGCGATGATGCTAAAGGTGATGCCTAGCGAGAGCGCAGCGGGGAACTTTTCGAGCCCCAGAAGGTCTGCAACAAAAATCTTCGATCCGATAAAGATCAAGACTATTGCAAGCGCCGGCTTCAGGTACTGGAAACGGTGGATCATCGCGGCAAGAGCGAAATAGAGCGCTCGCAGTCCAAGGATGGCGAAGATATTGGACGTATATACAATGAATGGGTCGGTCGTGATGGCGAAAATCGCCGGGACCGAATCCACCGCGAAGATGACGTCGGCGATCTCCACCATGACGAGCGCCATGAAGAGCGGCGTCATAAACCAAACGAGTTTGCCGGTCTTTGGATCGGGTTTCTTGACGAAGAAATCCTGACCGTGATGTTCGTCGGTCACGTTGAAGCGCCGCCGCAGAAAGCCGACGATGGGATTGTTGCCAATCTCGGGCTCTTTGTCGCCGATCCACAGCATCTTGATACCCGTGATTACCAGGAATGCCGCGAAGATGTAGAGCACCCAAGAGAACTGCGAGACGAGCGTAGCCCCCAGACCTATCATGATGGCGCGCAGGATGATGACGCCCAAGATGCCCCAAAAGAGCACGCGATGCTGGTATTTGCGGGGAACGGCGAAGAAGGAGAAGATGAGCGCGATGACGAAGACGTTGTCGAGCGCTAACGTCTTCTCCACAACAAAGCCGGTGAGGTAGTTCAGCCCTGATTCCGCGCCGAGTTGCCACCAGACCCAGCCACCGAAGGCGAGGCCGAGGGTGATGTACATCGAGGACAGGATCAAGCTTTCCCGGACCTCGATCTCGTGATTGTCGCGGTGAAGCACACCAAGGTCAAACACCAGAAGCGCGATGACGATCGAGATGAAGCCGAGCCACATCCAGACCGGCTTGCCGAGCCAATCGGTGAATAGAAATGCAAATTCCACGTGAACTCTCCAGCCGGTCGTCCACGACGGGTGCAATGTCCGACATCGCGAGAGGACCGGCATCTCTCGCCAGAGGGGCCCGGACTGGGCAATCAACATGGCCGTCGCCGATTCGGTAGGACCGGCGGCGGCCGACCAACTAGGTTGCAGCCGAAGTAAGACGGCGGATCAGGACGGTCACACCACCCAGCATCGCAACGCCGACAAGCCACACGATCGCGATCAGCGGTCCGTCAAGCGGCGCGGCGATCTGTGCGAACCAGGCGATCAGACCATCGGCGCCGCCCATATCGGCGAGCCGACAGACTGACAGTTCGACGCTGGCACAGACGGCAAGCGCGAGCAGCGACCATGCAGCGATCAGGGCAACAGCGCTGGAACTGACGACGCGGATGAGCTTCGCAGCACTGCTTGGTCCGGGACGCATCAGCGCGCCATCAAGTTCGCGATCGCACCGTTGCCAGCGTTGATGACTTGCGACGAATTACCGGAATGACTTTGGACTGCCCTTCACGGTTGAGTCGCTCGAGATATTCGATTTGTTCCCTGAATCGGAGCCTGAGCTTTTTCAGTTCAAACAGCTTCAGGCCGTCCGGTGCAGGCCGTGCCTGCTCGCGGTTGATGAGAGCCTGGATTGCCGCACGGCGATTGCGCAGCGAATTCAAGAATGGGTCCATGTTCATCATTCCTTCGTGTTGACCACGAGGCTGATCTGGACATCCTTGCTCAATTGCGCCAATTGATTGTTGTAATCGTCTTTATAGTCATCAGCTATTGTCTATGCCGTTCCGCCCTACTTTACGCCAGCTTGAATATGTCGTCGCCCTTGCCGAATGCGGTCATTTCGGTAAGGCCGCCAAGCGTTGCCATGTATCGCAGCCCACTTTGTCCGTTCAGGTCGGGATCGTCGAAAACAATCTGGGCATCCAGCTCTTCGAGCGGACCTCGGCAACGGTCCAGATCACACCGATCGGAGAACGTTTTCTACGCGGTGCGCGAGTGACGCTTGCCGCTATGAGTGATTTGATGGATGCGGTAGCGCAGGACAGCGCAGCTCTGGGTGGGATCGTCAGGCTCGGCACACCGCCGACTTTCGGTCCGTATTTTCTGCCGACATTCCTGCCGCCCTTGCACCAGAAGTACCCTGATCTCAAAATTTATATAATCGAGGATCGCCCCGCCGCGATTGAAACCGCTGTGGCCGAAGGAACGCTCGATTGCGGCGTCGGCCCCTCGTGCGGCGAGCCTTCCTTGACCTTCATCCCGATCGGCTGCGAACGGCTTTACCTGGGCGTTCCGGCCAATCACCGCCTTGCGCAAAGGAGTTCCGTTGCCGTCAAGGAATTGGAAAGCGAACGACTTCTGGCCCTTGGAAGCGGCAACCGTCTGCTGGAGAACGTTCAACATCTGGCGAAGGTATCAGGTGCGGCGGTTGTCGACGACTATGTCGGGACCAGCCTCGACGCGATCCGCCAGATGGTGTCGTTCGGCATGGGCTGCTCGCTATTTCCAGAGCTCTACGCCCGGGCGGAGTTCCGCAATGCAGACGATGTACATCTCCTAGAGCTGACGGACTGGCGCGAGATGCGTGAGGTGGGGGTCTACTTCAGGGCGACGGCCGGTCGCGTGGCGCATTTTGAGGAATTGGCCGGACGGGCGAAAGATGCGGCACTGGCGCTGGGCGTCAGGTAACTGAATCTGTCGGTCCTATGTCGAGCCTTGCTGCAGGAGAATTCGCAATGTCGGATTGGGAAAACGCCGTTCCATGGTCACGGCGAAGAAAGTCTCCGTAATCCCCAGTGGCTCATCGCCCTCGACGAGGAGGCCGGCCGCCAGCTCGTCCTTGACGACTATGGGCGGCAGAACGGCAAGGCCGACATCTTCGCGCGCCAGAAGCCGCATCATCGCCATGTCCTCGACCTCCGCGACGATTTGCGGGCGCACCCCCAGGCGATCGGCGAGAGCGTCAAAGCCGGCGCGCACGCTGCTCTCTAGCGTCGGCACTATAACGGGATGATCGCGCAGGAGGTCGACGAGCCCCGCTTTGCCGCTGAACCGAGACGGCGTGCCGATGAGGCCGACCGGCTGCTCTGCGATCCGATGCGCCACGAATGGCGTCAGCACATCACGCGCGGGCGCATGGTTGATGAGCACGACGTCCAGGTTCAGCGCTTCCAGCGCGCGCAAGAGCTCGGCGGCTCCGCCGGAGCGCAACACGAGCTCGATGTCGGTCCGACCGAGAACGGGCCGAAGAAACTCCATCTGGAAGTTGCGCGACAACGTAGCCAGCGCCCCGACCCGTAGTGCCTGGCGCGCCGTACCGGTCTCGCGAAGCGTGCCGAGCAGTTCATCCCCGGTCGTAAAGATCGCATCGGCATGGTCGAGCGCAATGCGGCCGGCCTCGGTCAGATGAAGCTGTCGTCCACGCCGGTCGAAGAGCGCGTGGCCAAGTTGCTCCTCCAGCTTGCGGATCTGCACCGAAAGCGCCGACTGGGTCAGGTTCAGGCGCTCGGCCGTGCGTGTGAGGTTGCCGTCATGCGCGACGGCCCGGAAGTACCGCAGGTGGTGATAATTGAGCGCTGCCATGACGTTCGATAATAGCGAACGTATTTGAGCAAACAATGCATTTTCTTTCGGAGTGCGGCTCCGTTAGCAGCAGTTACATCGTCACTGCCGAGGGGTAACCGCCTTGTCGCCCAATCTGCTTGCGCTCGCCACACCGCTATTCCTGTTGCTCGCCGCACTGTTTGCGTCTTCCCGACAGGGTCTAAGGCCCTCGCTTGTCGCGGCCGTTGCCGAGGCGGCCGCCTTGGCGGCTTTCGCCGTTGCGACCGGATCGCTGTTTCTCCTGCTTCTCGTCGGGCCGGGTGATAGCGCACTGCTCGGCTTATCCATGATCGGCTTTTCCGTGCGGATCGACGCCGTCAGCGTCACGATGCTTCTGCTCGTCTCCTTCATCGGCTGGATCGTGCTGCGCTACTCGCGCACCTATCTCGACGGCGAGGCCCGGCAGGGCGCATTCACGGGTTGGCTGTGCGCGGCACTGGCGGCAGTCCTTCTCCTTGTGCAGGCCGGCAATCTGGTCCAGTTTCTCGGCGCCTGGATTGCGACGAGTTATGCGCTCCATCGCCTGCTGCTCTTCTATCCCGACCGCATTGGGGCGCAACGCGCGGCCCGCAAGAAGCGGCTATTTGCGGGCTTGGGTGCCCTGTCGCTGGCCGGGTCGGTGCTGCTGATGAGCATGGCCTTCGGCACGACCGACATTGCGGCGATCAACGCCATGGCGCGGGCCGGCGACGTTTCATGGCACGCGCCGGCCGCAGCGGGCTTGTTGGCACTTGCAGCGCTGTTGAAGTCGGCGCAATTCCCGACCCATGGTTGGCTGACGGAAGTCATGGAGGCGCCGACGCCGGTCTCGGCGCTCCTCCATGCCGGGGTCATCAATGCGGGCGGCTTCCTGCTGATCCGCTTCGCCGACGTCATGCTTCTCGCGCCCGGCGTGCTGGCCGTGCTGGCGATGATCGGCGGCTTTACTGCCCTCTTCGGCGCGCTCGTCATGCTGACGCAGCCTGCAGTCAAAACCTCTCTCGCTTGGTCAACCGTGGCGCAGATGGGCTTCATGATCCTGCAATGCGGGCTGGCGCTGTTCCCGCTGGCGCTGCTCCACATCGTGGCCCATTCCCTCTACAAGGCGCATGCCTTCCTGGCCTCGGGCGGTGCCGTGGAGCAGGTCGCCTCCATGCGTCGCCCGGGTCCGGTCGCCATACCCCATGGCGGTGCTGTCGCACGCGCGTTCCTCATCGCGCTCGCGATCTATTTTGCGATCGGTGTAGCCTTCGGCATCGGCTTCGGGTTCGAGCACAAGTCGCCACAGGCGCTCGCGCTTGGCGCCATCCTCATCTTCGGCGTCGCATATCTGCTTGCCCAAGGGCTGGCAGATGCTGCGCCGAGAGCTCTGACGGCGAGGACGGCGCTTTATGCAACCGCAGCCGCGCTCGGCTACTTCACGCTCCAGACGGCGGCCGAATGGCTGACGGCTGGCGTGCTGCCTGCGACGCCCGCGCCTGGTCGGCTCGAATGGACCTTGATGGCGCTCGCCGTCTTGACCTTCGGCCTGGTGGCGGTCGCGCAGGCCCTGTTCCCGCTTTGGGTAGCCCATCCGGCGGCCGCGGGCCTGCGGGTGCATCTCTCCAACGGGCTTTACGTCAACGCCATGCTCGATCGCATGCTGGCCGGTTGGGCCGTCCGCAAGCCTTCGTGACCTCAAGGATCAGGAATTGCGCTCATGTTGATGACTGCACCCAAGACCCACTGTCCGGGCCCCGAAACGATCATGGCTGCGGCCCGACGCGCGGCACGCTCCATCCCGCCGCTCTGGCCGCTGGCCGCGAGCGTCGCTGTCAATCCGTTTCTCGGCCAGACAGACGAATCTCTGGCTCAAGCCGCAGCGCGCCTGCGGCGGGCGGCCGGTATCCGGCTGACCATGCCGCGCCGCTGGTATCAGGAACGCTTCCAAAGAGGTGAACTCACCGAGTGTGACTTGGCCGATGCGCTCAGCGCAGCCCCTGTCTCGCACCGTTCGAAGTCGATTGCCGCACTGAAGCAGGCCATGCATGGCGAGACGCCGGCAGCACGGGCGCTGCCTTCGGTCGCAGAGTTGGCAAGCAACGTCAGCGGCATCGACTGGCAGGCCGTTGTCGATGAGCGCCTGAGCCATTGGGCAGCGGGCTATTTCGATCAGGGTCAGGCGCTCTGGGCCCTTCCCGAGGGACGCAGCGCCTATGCTTCCTGGCGCACCGCCGCCATGCACGATCTGACCCCGGAAATCGTCGGCCTTGCCGGCTTCGCTGGCATTTTGGCGGACACATCCGAAAGCGCCGATGACGCCCTCGTCGACGCTGTCAAAACGCTCAGCCTGTCTGAGGCAGCACTGGACAGCTGCTTCCACCGATTGCTGATCGGTCTTGGCGGCTGGTCGCAGCTTGCGCGCCACCGCCTCTGGCAGGCGGAACTGGCAGGTAAGACAGACAGTACGGTGACCGATCTGCTCACCATTTCTCTCGTCTGGGAAGCAGCGCTTCTGAGTCAGTACGAACAGGAAATCGGACCGCAGTGGCGTGACACCGCGATCGCCCACGGTGAACCGATCGTTGCAGACGAGGAGGATCATGTAGATGCCATCCTCCAGGAGGCCAGTGAGTATGCAGCCCAGCGGACGCTGAAGACCCTATTCAACCAGGCGCGGCCCGCCGTGATGGCCTCCTCGCGTCCCGTGATGCAGATGGCCTTCTGTATCGACGTGCGATCGGAGGTTTTTCGCCGCGCATTGGAAACGCTCGATTCCAGCATCAGCACGCTCGGCTTCGCCGGTTTCTTCGGCATGGGGATCGCGCATCGCCGCTTTGGCTCGGACGTGGTGGAAGCGCGTCTGCCGGTGCTACTCCAGCCCAGTCGCCTCTCCTGCTCCGGAGAGCCGACGCTGCAGACGCAGAGCGCGGATCGAGCGGCAAGGGTCGCGGCACGTGCCAAGCGTGCTTGGGGCCGGTTCAAGCTTGCCGCCATCTCCTCCTTCGCCTTCGTCGAGGCAGCGGGACCTGTTTATATAGGCAAGCTTTTGCGCGACGGTCTGGGACTGGCCAAAAATTGCGTGCCAAGCGACCTGGCGCCCCGTTTCGCTGGCACGATCGGCCTCGAACAGAGGATTGCGATGGCCGAAGGTGTCCTTAGAGCGATGTCGCTCACAGATGGCTTCGCGCGATTGATACTGCTTGCCGGTCACGGCGCCAATGTCATCAACAATCCGCATGCCAGCGCGCTGCATTGCGGCGCCTGCGGCGGCTATTCGGGCGAAGTCAATGCCCGGCTGCTCGCATCGCTGCTCAACGAACCCGCCGTTCGCGCCGGCCTTGTCGCGCGCGGCATTTCGGTTCCTCAAGACACACTGTTCCTAGCGGCCCTCCACGACACGACGACCGACGACGTCCATATCTATGATGCCGATCATCCATCGGTGGGCCATGCCGCTGACCTGGCAACAGCCCAAAGCTGGCTCCACGCCGCAGGCAAGCTCGCCCGCGCCGAGCGGGCGCTCCGGCTGCCCCGCGCCGCATCTGAAGCGGATGTCCTTCGCCGCGCTCGCGATTGGTCCGAGCTGCGGCCCGAATGGGCGCTCGCGGGCTGCCAGGCATTCGTCGCAGCACCGAGGGAACGCACCGCCGGCAGCGATCTCGCCGGCCGCGCCTTCCTGCACGATTATGACTGGCGCCTGGATCAGGGCTTCGGCGTGCTCGAACTGATCCTGACCGCGCCGGTCGTCGTGGCAAGCTGGATCAGCCTCCAATACTATGGCTCTACTGTTGCGCCTGGACTCTTTGGCGCTGGTAACAAGCTTCTGCACAATGTCATCGGCGGGATCGGCGTTGTCGAAGGCAATGGCGGACTCCTGCGTGCCGGGCTGCCGTGGCAATCCGTCCATGACGGTGAGCGGCTCGTCCATGAGCCGCTGCGGCTCTCCGTGGTCATCGAGGCCCCGCGCGAGGCAATCGCCGATATTCTCAATCGCCACCCGCAGGTCCGGGGACTGTTCGACCATCGCTGGCTGCATCTCTTCGTGCTAGATGATGATGGCCGCATGGCCTGGCGCTACGTCGGTGATCTTGCATGGGACGAAGTGGAGATGGAGACCACGCGGCTTCAGGCGCAAGCATGAAGACTGTCGTTCCGGAACCTGTCCCCCTTGCAGCCGCTGCCGGTCACCAGTCTGCATCCTATGCCGGCCAGAACGCTGTGCTGACCACGATGCACGGAAAGGAAGAAGCGATCGCGCCCGTCCTGCGCGCCCGGCTCGGACTGATCGTCTCCGCCGCGTCGGATATCGACACCGACGCGCTCGGTACTTTCACCGGCGAGATCCCGCGCACAGGCACCATTCGCGACGTGGCGATCGCCAAGGCGCGACTGGGCATGGAGGCGGTGGGGCTGCCGATCGGCCTTGGGAGCGAAGGCAGCTACGGCCCGCACCCCGAGATTCCCCTCGTTCCCGGGGGCGTCGAATTGATGGTGCTCGTCGACGACACGCGCGGCATCGTCGTTAGCGAGCATTTGATCGACGATACACCAGCCTTCGGGCACGCTTATGCGGAGGCGGGCGACGATCTGACACCCGTCCTCGATCGTCTCGGCTTTCCCAAGCACGCTCTGATCGTGAAGCCGGCCGAGAGCGACAATGGAGCTGGCCACATCTTCAAGGGCCTGCGCGAACGAGCCACCCTTAAGAGAGCTGTCATGTCGGCCCAGGCGCTATCGAAGGACGGCCGAGCGCTGATCCAAACCGATATGCGCGCCCATATGAACCCGACGCGGATGGCGCAGCTTGGCCGGCTTGCATCTGCGCTCGCCGAGCGGCTGTCCCAGCTTTGCCCTGCCTGCGGCATGCCCGGCTACGGACAAATCGATGTCGAGACCGGCCTGCCTTGCGACTGGTGCGGCTCCCCGAGCCAGATGGTCCGCCAATATATCTTTAGCTGCGTCTCATGCCTGCATCGCGAAAATCGACCGCGTGACGACGGGCTGACACACGCTGACCCGAAACACTGTCCCTCGTGCAATCCATGACCGGCGATGGAGGAAGCCTATGACAAAACTAGATGACGCCGTGCAGACCAATGACGAGCAGATCGCTTGGGTTCTGGCACATCCTCGAATGAGCCCTTGGCTGAAAGCAGCGCTTGAGTCTGATCTGACAGCGACGCCACGATCTAGAACCTCGTGGTGCTGCATGAGATCAGCTCCGCTGCAATTCTGTGAGCTGGTTGCTTCCACCCGCGGTCGGGCTTATCTACCATCCTTTCATCGCGACCTTGGCGTTGATCCCAGGAAGTTCGCCTCCTTAAAGCGATTAAGGACCGTCTTGCCTGCTCCCATGAGCGACTGAATGGGATCTATGGACCGCCGTTGGGCATGTGCTTAACGGCCGCTATCCGGCCTTCAGCACTCAAAAGCGGACAGACCGCTACCGGCCCAGGACTTGCCACCGAAAGGCGCTGAAAAATATGCGGACGGCAGCAGGCTGGATATTAATCGAGGCTGCACTTGGACCTTGGAAAACAGGATCCAAGAGAGCGGAACGTCAGGATGGCTAGGATGCAAAGGGCAGGTGCATCTCGCTTCACGGTTCAGATTACCTTCGTTTCATAAATCTCGTGTAGCCTGAGGCCCAATCGCGTGAGGTAGTTTTTGACCGACTGCGGATGAGGGTGGCGCCCAAAGGCCGTCGACCATCCTGCTCGTCTTAGCCGGTACGCCGCCTCTGACAATGAAACAGCCGGTGGCAGCGACTTCAAGAGGCGAACCATTTCTACCGCTTTTGCATCGGCGTTGGTCTTGTTCTCCGCCGCACGTGTTTTGCCGGTAGACCCCAGTTTCACACCGCGTTGCTTCGCCGCTTGCAGAGCTGCACGCGTCCGCAGCGAAATCATTCGCCGTTCTTCCTGTGCGAGAGCAGCAAATATGTGCAGCTGAAATTCAGACGCGTGCGGCATTTCCGCGATAACGAGCGGAACCCCCTTATCCATCATGCCCGCGATGAAGCTGACCCGCCGGGAAAACCTGTCTAGCCGCGCAATCAACAGCGAGGCCTTTCGACTGCGGACGAGTTTGATCGCCTGCTGAAGGCCGGTTCGCTCATCGTTTCTGCCGGACTCGATATCAACGAACGCTCCAATCAACGTTCCGTACTGCTCAGCATATCGCTCAACCGAACCTCGCTGGGCTTCAATGCCAAGCCCTGATCGGCCTTGCCGCTTCGTTGAGACGCGGTAATAGGCGACGAATTCTTTCAAACATGAATGCTGGTTCATGTTTGAAGGATCCTCTGAAGAATGTGGCAAGACAACTCAAGGTGGCAGACATTGAGGCAGACAAGCTCGTCAATCAAGGATCTTTTGTGTCATGAATATGGAGATACGTAATACTGCGGGATAAAGTGCTGATTTGAAGCTCAAAAAAGCGCTAAAATCGGTTGTATGACGTATTATCACGCAATATAAAAGTATTAGGTGTACGCACTCTGCGGATGTTATTTGCAGAGGCGCGCAAAACGGCATAGATCACGGCTCCGTTCGCAAAGAAAATGCATCGAAAAGGAGCTGTCGATGATCTACCGATACATGATAAACGGCATTTTAACCTGGGAGGCCGTCCAGCAATTCGACCACATGACGGGCCGGTTCAACGATGATGAGCCCAACGATCTCTATCTATACGCGGATCTAGATTGTCGAAACGAACGGCTCGTGGTGATGTTCGCGGACATCTGTCGGGAGCGCTTTGCGAATTTCCATCTTTGCATAAAGGGACGGCTAAAAGGAAAAGCTGCAGCCCTAGCCGTACTGGCATCCAGTCTTTCCTTCGCTGAAGAAGCATGGGTTACGCCATTCGAGTTCGACAGAGACGCTCTCCAGCCGATGCTCGACTACTCTGGTCTTTCGGGCTGCATTGATCTGAACCGCCTGCTGGAGGGGCAGACTTACGAGCACATCACAGGCCCAGAAGCCAAAACCGTTTTCGGAATGGTCGGTGATCTCACGCGTGACGATGAGGATTGGCTCGAAATTTTCGAAATCTGCAAACGACGCGGCGAAAGCTTTTCGTTCATGGACTGCAAACAGGCGCCTTATCCTCATGGTGAGCTTGAGGATTTCGCCGATTTCACCGTCAGAACTATTTCAGCATCGACAGATGGTCGTCCCGGGCCGCATGGGTCTGGCGATAATGTGACACCGCTGACGAGGCCCCGGTCATCCGACGACTAAATAAAGAGCCACATGCGCTGTCGCGGAAAATCCAGATGGTTGGAATGGGTGTGATTTGTGAAAATTTTGCTCCTGCTCAATTTTTGAGCAGGAGTGTTTTGCATGTCTTGAAAAGGTTGAAAAGATCGAAACCAATTGAAAATGATTAACAGAAATGAGGATGTGTTGATGTCGATGATATGGCGAAGCCATTCTCACGCAGTGAGATAGTCAAATGTTACATGAAGCTTATACAGATTTTGCACTGAGCAAAATTGGATCATATGCCCGTTTATACAGCTCTAAAAAAACCAAAGAGCTATTGAAAGAGAATGGTTATTTTATAACCATGATGATGGACCGTGAAAAGGTTTCAAGTGTTTCTGATAGGGCTGAAGCAGGGGTAAAAGAATGGATAGGGTTTGATAGGTTCTATAAATGGACCTGTCGAACGATGTTAGGGTCCGGGTTCAATCACGTGAACAAGCGTGATCAGCAACCACTGGTGCTCGCCTTTTTGGATGTTGAAGGAACTGCTGATGGACGGTTCCAGGATCAGGTTCAAGGGATCCATTTCCATTCGATTTGGATCGTTCCTGACCATTTGAAAGAGCGCTTTGACGAATGGATCAACTCGCCACTGACCGAGAACCAGGCTCGTCACAAATTCGCAATCAAGAATATTGATGTGAAGCGAGTGGACGGAACGCCCCGACGGGTCCTGTCATATGCAGGCAAGTTTGTGAAATCCGATCGTTTGACTTCACCAGTTTCAAAGCTGTTTGACGTCTATCCAAAGGGACTGGCAGGGATTGATGACGGACCAATGACGGGCGTTTGATCCGTCTTCACACACTAATTCAGCGAAAAGTCGTCGAACGTGAGATGCCTGATGACGACGTCGGCACGATAACGTTCAGCCAGACCAATCAGTGCGATCGAGACATGATCTTCAGTGAAGCCGCTGGACCGAACTTGTGCGACAGCCTGGTCGATCAGAGGACCGAGTACGCGAATGCATCGTGCGATTGCGATCTGTTCATCCTCTGATGTTGGTAGATCATCCATAGAGCTTCACCACACGCTCACGTCGAACCTTCCTGGCTTGCTGGTCGTTCTCGAAAATTGGCTCGGATCGATGAGGCCAGTTCCGCAAGCTGATCATCAAACGCCCCGGTAACATTGGCAGCCTCAACACGCTCTAGTGCCACGATGATCGCATCCAGGTCGTCACAGAGGATCGCTCGCTTGCCTTTGGCCAGTTCGAGCGTGTGACGGCCGTATTTGATCGTCAGGACGATTTTTCCGTCTTCATTCTTCCACCACCATAAGCCTCGGGGTCTGCCGCCTTTGGCGGCTTGATTTGTGCGTTCGATCTGCTTGCTGATGTTCTCGTGAAGCCGATCGCGTCGTCTTTGCTGCTCCGTACGATTGGGCTTGTCGATGAGCTCGACCAGTTTCATGCCAGTTAGTGCCATTTGCGCCTCCTATGATGTCGGGCTCATCCATTGGATTAGGCCAGTTGGCAACGGAGTTCAAAGAGACGCAGTTGGATGGCGAGTAATCGTCAAACCTGCCTGTGAACTCGATTCGGCGGTGGCTCTTGACCGATGTGACCGGCTCAACGGATATCAGAACCGCTTCATCTCGGTTGATTGCCCCATTTCCCAAGCCCTTAGAACGCCATCTTCACAGGTATAATATTCCCCTGCATCAACGGCTCCGATGCCAATCCCGTCGAGATCGGGGCTATCAAATTCGACATAGATCTCAGCTTTTGTCGCATTCGAATTCTGAAGCATCATTTTCACGGCATAGAAATAGCATTCGACATTCTGTCCTTTGTTGCCTCGCTGTATATAGACCCTCGTTTCCTCATCCATCTCCGACAAGATGACGGCCTCTGCGGGTGAGGCGATGTCACGAATAGGATTAGTGGCAGGGATAGAATTTTCGAACGCATCAAGACCTCTCGCTTTCGGGTTACGATGTAAAACGATGGTCCAGCTGCCGATTCTATCGCATTTGTGAAGCGGATCCTGAGCTGTCATGTCCACCTACAGTCTTAGGATGTTTCGGTGGGAAGCTCGGAAAATCGCTGAACGTCAATAATAATACCGGCGATTGCGAAACAGATACATCAGGATATAGCCAGGCAACCAGAGCAAACCAGATATCACCACAAGGATCAGGTGGATCCAGTGTGGAAATTTCCGCAGCTCTGCTCCTGAAGATGAGGATGCGGCTGCACCACCGGCGTTCATGAACACGCTCTGTTGCCGCTGGCTCTTCAAAAGCTCCATCTCGCGCATCTGAGGATCGATCATCTCTCCGCAGTGGCGGCACTTCTTCGACTTGGCATTGATTGCCTCGGAGCAGTATGGGCATTCTATGGTGGTTATGGGCAGTGCAGGTTCCATGCGAGGCTCTCCGAAATCGGCGTCGACCTTTCGATGCCAAGACCGCCTTTGAGATACCGAACCTCGTCCTAGCAATCAACGGAAAGTCGTAGTTTACTACGGAATTTCCACCATCAAACGTAAAGTGCTCGGTTCACCGAATCTGACAAGCGGAGCAAGTCATGTTCCATGTCAGCAATCGATCAATTCGGGACGACCTTGAAACAGCTGCGGAAGCTCCGTGGGCTAACTCAGGAAGATTTGGCCCAGCTCACCGGGCGCTCTGTTGATGCGGTCTCTCAATGGGAGAGGGGCGTCAACTGGCCGAGTTTTGATACGCTTGTCCGACTGTCAGAGGCGCTGGACGTACGTGCTGCTGCGTTTTTTGAAACGGGTATCGCCGAAACTGATGATCTTCTTGAACGGAAAATAGAAGCGAAATTGTTGATCGAGAGCATGACGGATCAACAGCTAGACCTAGCGAGAGAGTTGCTGAGGGTCGTGGTGCGGCTGGATCGTAAATCTGGTGACTGAAGGCGATGTTTAGGCCACGAACACCGTGGCATAAGGCACGCTTGAAACGCTGGGGCATGGTCCGCCCAACTCTGAAATTGACGCTAGGCTACCTCGCGACCGTTCGTGGCGACGGTTTGCAGAAAAGTCTTTTCAAACGTGCATGCGGGCATCGGTCGGCCGAAAAAGTACCCCTGACCCTCACCGCAATACAGTCGCATAAGATCTGCTTGGAACGACGTTTCGATCCCTTCAGCGATCACATCAAGATTTAACCCGGTGGCCAACTGCGCTATCGCTTCCACAATGAGCCTGTTCTGGTTCCCGGCGTCTTCACCGCTGACGAAGGATCGATCGATCTTCAACCGGGTTACGGGGAAGTCCTTCAGCATTGAGGGAGGCAAACCCCGTACCATAGTCATCAAATGCGATCCCAACGCCTTGCTCTCTCAGTTCTGCCAGCATTGCATCGATGCGCAGCTCGTATGACGCTGCAGCTACCCAGATAGACGGGACGGTACGATCTGGGTAGCTGCAGAAAGAGGCCCTTCTTGTCGGGGCTTTCTGTGTAGCTGCAGAAAGAGGCCCTTCTTGTCGGGGCTTTCTGTAGTGTGCGTCCCCATAAGATCCCAACGAAATATAAGTTCCCGTAAAATTAGATTATCGACAAATGCGCTTGTCGGGCGGCGAGGGGCCGAAGTTTTTCGTCCTCAGCATTTCTGGGGGTCGCAACACCAGAAAGGACAGCTTTCGGACGCTGCGACCCTGATGGCACCGACACAGCAATGGATCATCGTGGCGAGACCATCGCAGCCGAACCGACGCTCAGCGCCGAAGTTCCAGCGGCAGACAGTTGGGTCGCGGCGTCGAGCTGGGGGGCCTAATGAACATCCGCGACCCATGCACCACCCGGGGTGCTGAATAGAGCTAGGAGGCGAAAGTTAACGAAACTTTACCAGCTCTCGCTATGTTCTCACCCCGTCCACTGATATCCGCTCCAAAGCCAATGCCCATGTGCACCTCGAGGCCCGTCTGCTTCCCGGCTTCGTCTAGAAGCCAACGCACGACTTCCACATCATAGGTTTTCTCGGTGCCGGCCAAAGGCAGGACGATGGAGTCGCCCACCCGCGGAATTGCTGTCCAGTCGACATCCATCCCGTCAGCATGGTCGGCGCTGTAAATCGTAAACTTCATGCGTTTTCCCCCTTAATCGGAGGGCGAGATATCGCGCAAGCTAATGACTGCAAGAGCGATTGCCGTTGAAGCCGATCACCATTCGGTGAACGGCAACGTCGCCTGAGCCTCTTCGTAGGCCAAACTTCAACCACCCACATCTGGAGAGGGTGGACGTGTCATCACGCGGCCGTGCATTTCGAGAAGTCGAGAATGTCGAGACCGCGTTTAACCACTTCGATGGCCGTGTCGGCAGGGCCGAACGCGTCATCACCGAGATCGAGCAATTCGCCCGAGATTTCGGGAGGGTGCGAGAGCGGTCAAAGGGCAGCGTCGCAGCCAGCATCGTGGCCTGGACGCTGCTCGGCGGCTTGCTGATGTGGGTCGGAAACAATGTGCTGGAGTGGCTTATTGCGCGGCTTCAGAAGCCTTGGAAACACGCGCGTTTCTGTTCACTGGCCATAAACGCGGAACTTATACTTGATGGCGCATTCCCACGTTCGTGGGGGACATCACAAAGAATGTGAAGCCGGACGACCGCCTTGCTCGTGCGATCTTGAAGACGTGTCAGCAGAGCCCAGTGAGAAGTGCCAGCGCGTCGTTTCCGCAGTTTCAGCTCGACAGTAACACGTCTGACAGCATGCTTGAGCTATTGGCTCGGCTGGATCAGGTTTCGCGAGGGTCTTGTTCAGATCGGCGCTGATATTGCAGAGGCCGCTGCAATTGTCGTATCACCCTTGCAACACCCGCGGGCATCGCTTTCGCTTAGACAATTTCTCCCGCTGTTAGTTTCTGACGGGGGTGATCCATGGAAGGCGACTTTCTCGATCACAAGCTGGACTGCTAGTCCTGCGGGACGATTTACCTCAACATCCCGCGTGACGCCGGTGAACGCACTCCTATCCACTGCAGCACGTGCAACGGATATCTTGGCACCTGGGGCGAATTGCAGAATGATTTTCTGGCGCAGGCTGCCGACAGCGATGGAGTGTTCGAGCTTAGGGACGGACGCATCAAGGAGAAGTAGCGGTGTTCGCCGAAGTCGGTAAACTTGGACCGCCCTTCCTAAAGCCGCGTGTCTCTGCGATCAGGCAACGTCGGGCTCAACGCTTTCTCCGTCAACTGCAGCTAGGCAATCTGGTGCTGCGTCGGCCAGAATGGAATCGATCGTCGACGCGCCAGTCCAGTAGCCAATCGCATGGCCGATGGCCCAAGCAGGTTCGTTGCCTGCTCGGTCGAGGATCTCCGGGGCGGCATTCGAGAAACACGTCGCAACCCTTCCGGCAGCTTGTGCCGAAACGCCGGCTTCGGCAAAGCGCTCAGCGATATTTGCCTGGAGGGGCTCGATCAGAAAGATCGAGATCAGTGCTGCGATGATGTCCTGCAAAAAATGCTCCGTCCGCTTGAAAGCCCTCCGTGGGGCCCGGCCCTTATGTCAGCGAAAATCTCGCCGGTTCAATAGGCGGCGGAACACGAAGTCGGGAATGAACTCCATGAATGATCAGACCGGCGGTGACCTGTGCTGCTCAGCTTGACGAGAGGCTGGTTCCGCGGGCTCGCTGTCGGAGGTCACGACCTTCAACGCGCTCCGAAAGTCTTCAAGCGAGGCGTTGAGCAGGTCCTGATCATTGCACATTCTGGCCATCTGAAGATTGAGATAGGCCGAATGGACGAGGCGGAATGAACGCTCGGCCTTCCGCTCGGTCTGTCCCATGCAGAGCTTCTTCATAAGGAGTTTGACTTCGAGAACTTCTGCCGCAGTGGGGACAGCTTCATCCAAGACAAGTTTGTACAGACGATCTGCGATTTCCATCGAAGCCTCCTGCATCGCTACCGGCTCTTGGTGGGACGAGAATGCTGCAAATCATGCGCCTGGAAACGGCAATGTCAACAATGAGGCGCAGGTATCTGTCTCATGCAGCTCGATCAGCTATCATGTGAATGATCGTTTGGATTGATGGAAAGCTGGCCGCCTAAGGGCAAAAGGGTCGCTACAGAAAGTCATGAAGGCTTCGCCCCTCATCGGCTCCACCCCGTCTTCGACATGCAAAAAGAGGCAAGCTTCCGCTCGCCCCTTTTGAAGCCATCTCGCTGAAAAGCGATCAGAACTTGAAGGACACTTTCGCCTTCAGTGTGTGGACGTTGACGTCGATGCCGCTGTCGTCGAAGTTCGAGAAATCGTGGTAGAGATATTCCGCACCGACGATGATGTTGTCGGTCGCTGCGAAATCGACGCCAGCGCCGGCAGCCCAGCCGAAGTCGCTCAGGTCGCCGAGAACCGTGTCGGCCGTCGCATAGGCAACACCACCAGTTCCGTAAACCATCACACGGCCGAGATCGACACCGGCGCGCAGCTTGCCGCGAGCGACACCGTCGACTTCACCGATGCCGCCGTCGATTTCGATGTTGGCGAAGTCGTAGTCGATTTCCGCGCCGACGACAAAGCCGCCGAGGTCATAGTTGTAACCGGCGTGCACACCACCGAGGACGCCGTCGGCGTCGATCGTTGCAGGACCAACGTCGAGATCAGCCCAGGCATAACCAGCCTGGACACCGATGTAAGGACCTGTCCAGTCGAAACCGGGGGCGATCATCGGAGCGCTTGCCGGAGCAGGCTCGTTGTAAACGACCGCATCGGCTGCGAAGGCGGATGGGGACATGACGGTCGAGGCAAGTGCAACTGCGATGATGTGCTTCATTTTCTTCTCCATAGGCGAACAAACTGGGGTTTGGATCGGTCGAATCTGATGCCTGCGATAATGTCTCGAACTGGCTTCCCGATCTCCAAATTCGAGTTCGGTTGCTCGAAGAATTTCGCGCTGTTGCAGACTTGTCACAGACGCTTCGGGGGCGTGCTCGAGCCTTCAAACTGATGTCGACGTCCGAGAGCGTTTGTCATGCATACCTGTCTCAGGCTGCTCCATCCTTCCGTTCGCCCTTGGCGACGATCCGCAGGGCGTCATCAGGTAATGGCCGCTGCAGCTCAGCCGCCTCGGCCCACTCCGCCCGCATCCAGACATCCTTCTCTTCGACCGTCGTAAGGATCACCGGCATGGCCTTGGGATGAACGGCGCCGACGATCGCGTTGGGCTCGCAGGTCAGGAAACCGTAGAGGTCGGCGTTGATCTCGCCTTCCTTAACCTTCCTGGTGCTGGTCCAGTTCGTCCAGATCCCGGCGAGCATCATGAGCGGACGGCTATCGTCGGCTGCGAACCAGACCGGCACCTTCTTGCCGTCGATCGTGTCGTACTCCGAGAAGCTGGTGAACGGCACCAGACAACGGTTTGCCGGGCCGAGCCAGCGGCGCCAATGGGGACTCTTCACGTTGCGGATGTTCGTCACGCCGCTGTCGACCTTTTTGCCCTTCAGGACGAATTGCGGCGACGGCATGCCCCATCGTGCCATGATGAGCTCACGAACGCCGTCGGCTCCGTTGCGGACGATCGGCGCTGGGTAGTCGGGAAAGATGCCGGGCAGGGGCGGGAGGTTGCCCGTCTGGTCGCGCATGGCACGGGCAAGCTCGATGATGGCCGCTTGGCCCTTGGTGAGTGAGTAGAGGTTGCACATGGCGGCGAGGATGCCTTGCTTCAGTCGGTTTTGGGAGTCGGCTTCAGCGAAGTCAGCGCGCGAAGCGTAAAGAACGTCACGATCGAAATGACAAGTGCGATGTCATAAGTGCCGAGGCCGACCGCAACTCCGATTGCCCCAGTGGCCCACAGGCTGGCAGCTGTTGCTGTTCCCCTCACCGACGACTTTACGACCAAGATTGCGCCGCCTCCGATGAACCCGATGCCGGTGATGATGCCCTCGACGACCCGAGCGGTTGCTTCAGGGCTACCTTGCGTGATGGTCTCAGCGGCCTGAAGGAATCCACAGGCAGCGATGGCAACGAGAGGGAACGTTCGCAGTCCAGCGCTGCGCTCCGTCTTCTCTCGATCCCATCCGATCGGCAGCGCCAGGATGTAGGCTATGCCCAATGCCAATAGGTGGGGGAGTACATTGAACTCTTCACCCGTAGCGACGATTTCAGCCCAGACCGCGTCCATAACCCCATCCCATTTTCTCTGATCACACATGGCGGGCAGAACTCGAATTCCGGCGCTTGGTTCATCATCAATCGGCTAAATTTTAATCATCATAATGCCTAATCGCCGGATGGCTCGTCGAACCTCGAAACCACCGCGATCCGTCGGACTTGATGCCGATCCTGGCTTTGTTGCGCGCAGCAAGCCGCGGAAGCCACGAGATCCGCTTCAACCTCAGTTATCATTTGATCCGTTCCCGGAACGGATCGAGCCGTGCCTCGCATTGCTCGCCGGATCCCCTCCCGAGGGACCCCGTTGGGTCTTTGAGGTAAAATGGGATGGCTACCGTCTCGCGCTACACCGCAACGGCGACCAAGTCAGTGTCCTCACGCGCGGTGGCCACGATTGGAGTCATCGTTTTCCTGCGCTCGTTGCCGCGCTGCAAGCGATCGACGTAAATTCCCTCGTGCTCGACGGCGAGGCTGTGGTTTTGGATGAGCACGGCAGGTCGGACTTCAACGCCCTCCAGCGATCGCTTGGTGGCCGCGGCGGTAAACGCGTGGCGGGTGGCGAGGTCATCTTCTACGCCTTCGACCTGCTTTACTTCGACGGGCATGATCTCACCCAATTGACGCTTGAGGATCGACGCCATTGGCTCAAAGCCCTGGTGGGTGAGGGAGGAGGAGCTATCCGACTTTCGGAAGAGGTTGACGCCGATGGATCCGCCTTTCTCAAGGTCGCATGTGAAATGGGTCTAGAAGGGATTATCGCCAAGCATCGCGATCGACCGTATCGGTCAGGCCGCAAAGGCGACTGGCTTAAAATCAAATGCGTGCAGCGCGAGACCTTCCTTGTGATTGGCTATGAGCCCTCAACGAAAGTCCGTGGCGCCATCGCTAATCTGCTGCTGGCCGCGCTCAAGGATGGAGAGCCGGTCTATGTCGGCTCAGTCGGCACCGGCTTCTCCTATGACCAGGCCGTGTCGTTCAAAACGCTTCTCGATTCCATAAAGGAAGCCTCTCCGAGCATCTCACTGAAGCGGAAAGGCGCGGTCTTTGTCCCGCCGAAGCTGGCTGCTGAGATTGAGTTCCGCGCCTGGACCGGCGACGGGAAATTACGGCATGCCTCATTCAAAGGGATGCGCGATCGGAGGATCATATCGAGGTGTTCAGCCTTGATGACGTCGAGAAAGCCTGAAGTTCAGCTTAGCAGCCAGTAGAAACCACTGAAGGCCAAGGCGAAGAACGTCACTGCAAAATGTGCTGCCGAGCGTCTCGACGGACGGCCATTGTCATTGACGGCAATGTAATCCAGATCCGCAAAGTTGATCTCGTCAGCACCGTGCCCCTCACGTCCCGCGGGATCGTAGGCCATCTTCACTGTTCGGATATTCAGACCGATCCGGCTTTCATCGAGTTTCAGCTTATAGCCGGTCAATGCTTGACGTGCTTGAAACATCAATGCTTCTTCCTGTCGTTGATGCTTACCACGTTGGTATCCTCAATTTCATCAGCCTCGTCGCTCGTCAGCTGCACCCAGCGTCGGCTTTGGGCCAGTGACAGCACAACCTCTTCTGCTTCCTCCAAATCCCAGCCAGCTTCTACTGCTTTCAACACGACAGCGTCGACAGCTAGATTAAACGCGACCTCGAGATCTTCTTCGCATCTGAGCAAACGCTCAGGGTAATCGCCCTTCCTTTTAGGCCCATCCATCAACTTGCCCGTTTGTTCTGGTTGGCCCACTGCCGAAGCCCCACCAAAACACTCTGCGCTTGGCTTTGTGCATCGGCAAGTGCTTCCGGTGTGATCCATGCCCGGAAGGCCGCATAGGCTGCTTCACCCGCGGCGGCTGCTTCTC
The DNA here is from genome assembly GCF_902498825.1 of Rhizobium sp. EC-SD404. Taxonomy (NCBI): domain Bacteria; kingdom Pseudomonadati; phylum Pseudomonadota; class Alphaproteobacteria; order Hyphomicrobiales; family Rhizobiaceae; genus Rhizobium; species Rhizobium sp. EC-SD404. The sequence goes on along the minus strand of NZ_LR701459.1, from coordinate 3,724,242 downwards.
GCGTCGTCGCCGCATCGCCCTGGCGCGGTCCGCGGAAGTTTCCAATCACGCCTGGTGCGATTAGGATCCAGTGCCAGTCAGTCGGCAATCCGCTGCTGCTCTTATTCCGGATGATGTTGAGGACGGGAGCCTCGCCGAAGGTCTCGAGTCCAGCGCGCGGAAGTGCTGGTCGTCGTCTCGGTAGGTGCGGCGCCATTTGAGAACGAGATCGGTCATCGGGCGATGATGCCGTGAGAACATCGGGCGAGCAAGCTGTGCCAGATTTGTGTCGCTGGGCAGTGCCAATGCCTGCATGGCGGTGCGCATTCGTTCCGGCCCCGGCTGGTGCCAGATCAGTTGGAACGCGTCATTTGCTAGGACATGGCTGGTGCTGCGAAATCAATCCTCCTGGAGATACGCGCTGATAAAGTTGGGTGATGTCACGTTGATGATCGGATATCTGATTGGTCCATGCGGAACCCGACTTTCCCGTCCGGAGGCAGGAGCATCTGCAATCTTAATGAGCGGGTGCTCGTACCTATTGACCGTCCCCTGAAAGACGATCTCATCTCCGCCTTCGATCATCCGGAGTTCGTATCGCTTACCTACTTCGAACATTCGTTCATCCTCATCGCTAAGGGTTGCATTCGACTATGGGTGATATCCCGTCGACAGACACCCGCCTGTCAGGACCTGGCGCTTCAGCTTTCACAGCGACACGGCCCTTAGCTACCTGCAAAACAGCCAGGCTAAGCTGACAAACAGCACACCTTAACCCGGTACCAGCAGCCTATGTTGAATCTTCGCAAAGGGTGTCGGAAGTTTCCGCGGAAAATTGAGTTCGAGGCGGGGAGCCATGCTTCGATCGAATCAGGAAAAACCCTTAACTTTGTTCGGCCTGTCCGGTTGATGACGAAACGCATGACTTTAAACTTAGAGGCGAGGCGAGGCGATCCGACACCGGCTTCAATGTTGGGTTCTCTCTTTTCGCGAGATGATTCGAAAGGCTGATTATGCGCTACACGAGACTAATCGTCGGCTTCGCTTTAATCTTAGGCGCCCTTTATATCATTTTCGCGGAGCAACTGTCTGGGGCGAGCGCTGATGCCGTGGTCAATGCGCAGGTCACGACGGTGCGCGCGCCTATTGCCGGGACACTTGAACTCCCCCAAAGAGCGCTCGGATCAGCGGTCGGCGCGGGGGAAGCGCTTGGTTCTATAAGCGATCTTCTGGTCGACAACATTCGGTTGAATGATCTCGTTCAGGAGCGTGCTGTTGTCGATGCTCAGATGGCTCGTCTGAACGATGCTATTGAAGCTAACAGGGCGTCGATCGAGCTGCTCCGTGAACGCGCTAGGATCTACGGTGTTGAACGTGTCCGGCAGCTGGAAGCCCAGCTACGGGCTGCTAATGCGCTAGTTGTTGTTGCAGAATCGCGGTTAGGGAGTTCGGAAACCGCACTTGCCCGCTCAACGGAGCTGTCCACGCGTGGTCTGGAATCGGCCGTTTCGTTCGAACGCGCCCAGTCGCTGGTTGAGACCTCTCGCGCAGAGATCGACAATGCACGTGAACAAGCCACGGCGATCGAAATCGCCCTTCAGTCTGCGCAGCGTGGCACCTTTCTCGGTGACGGCTACAACGATGCGCCTTATTCTGAGCAACGCATTTCGGAATTATCTCTGCGCGTCCGGGAACTCGATGCCGAGCTCATCGCCCAGGAACAATTGGGTGCAGCACTCGATCAGCGGATCGAAGCAGAGCGCCGCCGTGTCAACCGGCTTAACTCCAATGCTCTCGCGGCCAACGTCAACGGTCTGCTCTGGGATCGCTCTGCTATCGACGGAGAGACGGTGCAACGGGGGGAAAGCGTGCTTCGCCTCGTCGATTGCGATAGTGCCTTCGTCACGTTGAGCGTGACTGAGAACGTTTACAATCGACTCGCAGTCGGCACACCCGCACGGTTTGCGCTCGGCGGATCGAACATCGTACTGGATGGCACCATCACCCGCCTTGCGGGATCGGGAGCCCAGAGCGTGTATCAAAGCCTCGCCATCGCGCCGAGCGAACGGCACCTAGAAAGGTTCGACGTTGCGCTTCTCGTACCGGCGCTGCGCTCCGAGCCTCAATTGCGCTGCTTGATCGGGCGTACAGGGAGGGCATATTTTGAAAGCCGACCGCTTGATTGGATACGCGGCCTGATGGGGGCTTAAGCCATGTTTCCGCCAGTCTATCTGTCGGAGCTGGCGTCGAGTGTGGTGCAGCTCGGGCTCGTCGCGGGGCTTATAATGGTGCTGCCGCTCGTCTTGGAAAGAGACCGCACCCTCGACCGCGTGTTCTTGTTTTCGATCGCGATCGTACTTTCGCTTCGCTACATCTGGTGGAGGTTTTCCGAGACACTCGCACCGATTGATTTGAGCTGGGACTTCCTCGCCAGTTGGTCCTTTTTTATCATGGAAGCGGGAGCGCTACTTTCATCGCTATCCGCCTTTACGATCTTGATGAGGCATAGAAACCGGTCACTCGAAGCCACGGAGGTTGGGGAGTGGTGGAAGCCAGATCGTGTTCCCAAGGTTGCGATGTTGATTGCCACCTACAATGAGGACCGCGAGGTACTCGAACGAACGATCGTCGGTTGTCTCGGCATTGATCATCCGACTGTGGAAACGCTGGTGCTCGATGACGGTCGGCGAGACTGGCTCAAGTTGTATTGTGACGACATGGGCGTGCGCTATGTCCGGCGCGACGACAACAAGGGCTCAAAGGCCGGCAACATCAACAACGCGCTCGATGTGCTTGCCAACGACCCGATTCCACCGGACTTCATAGCCGTCCTTGATGCGGATTTTGTCCCTCATCGCAACTTCATCGCACGTACGCTACCGCTGTTCCACGAGACTGATGTCGGGCTCGTGCAAACACCGCAGCACTTCTTCAACACAGATCCAATCCAGCACAATCTTGGTCTCTCGCGGTCGTATCCGGACGAACAGCGCTTCTTCTTCGACCATCTGGAACCAGCGCGCGATGCCTGGGGCATTGCTTTCTGCTGCGGCACATCTTCCGTGATCCGCTGGACGGCTGTGCGTGATATCGGAGGTTTCCCAACCGACAGCGTCACCGAAGATTTCATGCTGACCTTGGCTCTGCAGGATGCAGGCCACCGTACGGTCTATCTCAATGAGGCGTTAACGGAAGGATTGGCACCGGAGGGGTTGAAGGAATATGTCACCCAACGCGCGCGTTGGTGTCTCGGCTTGATGCAGATCGCGCGAAGTCGCCTGCACCCATTCGCCCGGTCGAACTTACGGCTTCGCGATCGCTGGAGCGTGCTTGACTCGGTTGTCTACTGGCTGACTGCCTTCTCATTTAAGCTCGCGACGATCATTTATCCGCTGCTCTACTGGTACTTTGGAATAATTGTCGTCGATGCATCGGTCGCCGATGTCGTCAACTATTTTGGCGTATATTTTATATGGCTGCTTTTTGTAATGAACTTCATTTCACGCGGTCTGATCGTGCCGATCGTCAACGATGTGAGCCAGCTGTTGGGTGCCATGCCGATCACGCGCGCAGCAATAACCGGTCTGCTCAATCCTCACGGTCACGGATTTAAGGTCACGGCAAAAGGCGGCGACAGAAGCCGTGTTGTGATCCAGTGGGGGATCATGCGGCCATTCCTTTTACTGTTTGCACTGACTTGGATCGGTGTCACGGTCGGCATCGTCTTTGATGCTCTTAACTACCGGGATGCGGGCGAAGGCAAGACGGTCATCCTGTTTTGGACTGTCTACAATCTGTTTGTTCTCGCGGTCACGATCATCGCATGCGTGGAACTGCCACGCCGCGAACGCCATTTCGGAGACAAGCCGGAACGGACGCTGATGCGTTCTGAGGGGAAACTTTCGCGAGTGTGGTTGACCAGCTTGACGCAGGAGGCGGCGAGGGTCCGTGGCATCTCGCTGACAAAAGATGACGATATTCTTATCTCGATCCGAGGTGTCGGCGAGGTAGTAGGTAAGGTCGAGACCGTCACGGCCGATGGCGGTGTACTCGGTCTTTCCCCCGATGCACACCAGTTTCAGTCCTTGCTGAGGCGATTCTACGCCGATGGCGACGCGCCGGGCGTGTCGTCCACGCGACTGTCTGCCATCATTGGTGATGCTGCTAGACGCTTCTCGTTCGCGAACCGACAGTGATCTTACGTGTTAAGAGCGACCTTGGAGTCGGGCGAGCGCGGCGCTGAGGCGGGCCAGTTCCGCCGTTCTACGGGAATCGTAGGGATACACGTCTTCCCCGTCGGCAACGCGGATCGCATTTTTCGATATTTCGTCGAAGGGGCGGATGAAGATCCTGACAAAAAGCGCCGTCAGTAAAATGAGAAAAATGCCGAACATTCCTGTCGACATCAAAACTCCTGTTGAAAAAGCCCGGTCGGTAGTGTCGACTGCATCGCCATCGATCCGTGCGATCAAACGCCATCCAAACGATGGCAGGTCTTCATAGGCGACCTGCGGAACGACGTTCGTGAAATAAGTTTGACCATCCGGCCACAGCTCAAGGCCGCCGCCGGCCATGCCTGCCGATGCTCGCCGAGTGCTCTGTAGATCAAGCGCTTCGTAAGTGTTTCCGTCGGTGGCAATAACGACGGAACCGTCTTGCGACATCAGAAAAGCATCGATGTCTAAAGCAGCCGCTTGTTCAGTGATGAAGTCTTGAGCCCACGCGAAATTCAGATGAAAGCCGAGGACGCCGATTGGATCGCCATTCGCGTTGCGGACGGGAGTAGCCAGATCGAGAAACCGAAGAGGCTCGCCATCGTTGCCTGGCAATAATGATGCGAGCAGCACTGCCTCGTGCACGTCGCCGGCAAAAGGGGCCTCCAATCCTCTCTGGAACCACTCTCTCTGCCCAACGTCGACGCCTTCGAGCAAGCCGTTTGATGCGGCCAGTACCGTGCCGTCGATGGCAGCATAGCCCGCCCAAGAGACTTTTTGACCATCGCCCACTGCAAACGCGAGTTGGGATGGAAGATCGTCCCTGTTACCAACGGCTATAGTTTCCGCCAGCTGTCGAATGTTCTCCCACTCCTCATGCAACGCACGAGCAAATGCGAGTTCCAAGCCCGCAGCCCGCGTCGCAACTGCTGTCGCCAATGCGTCTTCGTTGAACGCCCGTACGCGATCACGAACGAGCGTCGTGGCGGCCAGCGCTGCAACGACCGCTCCCATAACCACAAAGCCGTAGACTGCGCGCGCGAGAGTGAGCGGAGTTCGACCGCTTTTTCGATTTTGCCTGCTGACCAAGGTCGGATTGATTGGTTTCGTCATCAGTAGAGGCTCACGAATATGTGTTAATAATCCTTTAGGATGCTGGGGGGCATCAGTCATGCATACGCAAGATGGAGAGCGCGCGCGCCGCCAGGCTAGACGGCGCGGCTGGACGCTCATTGGCATGCACTTGCTTTCGCGCGCTGATCCGGCCGAGCAGCGGGCAGTCGAGCGGAACCTTCACAAGCTGCGCGATAATGTGCGGAAGCACTACCGTGACCCGAAACACATCAGCACTCTCGTCATCCGCCCGCCTTAGCCGCGGTAGGCCGCCGTCATGTTCTACGTGTTTCCGGAGCAGCTGCGCGACACTTTGCGATCCGTCATACAGCAGCTCGCGGCAGAGACGGTGGACGCCGAAAAGTTAAGCGCGTTTGTGATCGTCTCTCAGTCAACGGAGAAGCGGGGCCAACCGTACGACACCGTGTTGCTGCTGGAGCGCATGGCACTACCACAAACGCCACCGGCCTAGTCGCGAAGTCTTCGCCGACCTCCTAACGAGAGCCTTTGATGTCCGCTACTGGCGCGTCCGCGCCGCAAGCCTGAGGCCGTCAGAATGTCGGCTTGCGGATCTCCGTCACAGCAGGCTGAACTGCCGAAATGGGGTCGTAACTCGTCGTATCCGTGACCACCCAAATCAACGCGATCAAGCCCTAAACCGGTTGAACATCACCGTAGAGAGTGGGGCATAAAGCCTGTTAATCAGTCCTAATGGTCGAAACGTTTTCTAATGAACCACCTAGACAAAATTAATTGACCCTGGCCTCAAAATATCGAGGGCGATTAAACCCAATTCTTGATTTAATTAGCCCCATTGTTAGCAAATTATGCCCGCCAGCCGCTGCGACTTCCAAAGCGCGCTTGGCCGTTTCCTGGCCCTTGATGTCGGAAAGATCCGGCAGGCCGATCGCCGACTGGTGCAATGCGGGCTCGGGCCGCGACAAGACCTGGCTGCCGCGAAAATGGTTGGCGAGCGCGATCAGGCTGCGCGGCGCGAGAATGTCGATGTCGGCACCCGCCCAGGCCGCCTCGGGGCCGCTTTCGGCCGGGCAGATCAGCCCCTTGCCGAGCGCATTAGCGCCAATCGCCGCCGGCAATACACCCGCGACGGGCGCGATCGTTCCGTCGAGCGACAGCTCGCCAAGAACGACGTAATCATCCAGCGCATCGGCCGGAATGGCGCCGAGCGCCGCCATGAGTGCGAGGGCGATCGGCAGATCGAAATGGCTTCCCTCTTTGGGAAGGTCGGCGGGCGCAAGGTTGAGCGTGATCTTCTTCGGCGGCAGCGCGAGACCCGAGGCATGCAGCGCGGCCTGGACCCGCTCGCGGCTTTCTGCAACCGCCTTGTCGGGAAGACCGACGATATGCATGCCGATCTTGCCCGGCGCCAGCATGGCCTGAACGTCGACGGGAACCGCTTCGATGCCCTGGAACGAAACTGTCCTGACGCGACTGACCATCCTGCACCGCCTCTCCAAACGATCCGATAGGGTCTATCGCATCGGCTCCAACAACTTCATGTTTCATTCGCCGCGCATGCAACTTGACATAGCAGTAGGAATAAAACAAGAACGTTTTCGGAACGGTTGCAACCTGATGCACGTTACCTTTGCTTCAGGCGGTTGTAGAGGAAGAACAAAGAAAGGCGGTTAGCGGCGCTTTTCGATCGCATCCCACATCAGTGCCGCGATGTCGGCGCCCCCGAATTTGCGCACTTCGCGGATGCCCGTGGGCGAGGTCACGTTGATCTCGGTCATCACGTCGCCGATCACGTCGATGCCGACCAGAATGAAGCCTCGTTCGCGCAAGGATGGCCCGATGCGCGCGCAGATTTCGCGTTCGCGATCCGTCAGCTCTGTCTTCACCGCCTTGCCGCCCACATGCATGTTGGAGCGGCTGTCGTGCTCGGCCGGCACGCGGTTGATCGCGCCGACGGGTTCGCCGTCGATGAGGATGATGCGCTTGTCGCCCTCGCGCACCTTCGGAAGATAGCGCTGCGCGATGATCGGCTCGCGGAACATCTGCGTGAACATTTCCAGCAGCGACGACAAATTGCGATCGCCCTCCGCCAAGTGGAACACGCCGGCGCCGCCATTTCCGTAGAGCGGCTTCAGGATGATATCGCCCATCTCCTGGCGAAAAGCGCGGATTTCCGCCGGGTCGCGGGTGATCAGCGTTTCCGGCATCAGGTCCGGAAACTCCGTTACGAAGATCTTTTCCGGCGAATTGCGCACCCAGGCCGGGTCGTTGACGACCAGCGTCTGCGGATGGATGCGCTCCAGCAGGTGGGTCGAGGTGATGTAGGCCATGTCGAAGGGCGGATCCTGGCGCAGCAGCACCACGTCCATGGTCGAGAGATCGGTACGCACCGGCTCGCCCAGCGTGTAGTGCGCGCCCTTCTCGTCCTTCACCGTCATCGGTTCGATGCGGGCGAACACCTTGCTGTCGCGCAGCGTCAGCAGGTCGGGCGTATAGTGGAACAGTTCGTGGCCGCGCGCCTGCGCTTCCAGGCACATGGCGAAGGTGGAGTCGCCTTCGATGTTGATCGACTGCACATGGTCCATCTGGACCGCCACTTTCAGCGACTTCGCCATTATCGGTTCCTTGCGTTTGACTGTTGTCCAGATAGTGCGCGAGCAGCCCTCAGCGCAACCGTCCTGTGGTCGTGATCTTAGCCAGTGGTCGTGTTCTTAGAAGGCGTCGATAAAATGCCGGGGCCAGCGCCACGGTGTGATCGCCACGATGTCGTAGCGGTAGGAGATGCGAGAGAGATCGACGCCGCGCTTCATGTGCGCCGCGATCCAGAGGTCGCTCGCACCGCGGATCCGTGTCGCCGTCGTATGTGACACGGCGTCGATCGCCGCGCGTTCGTCGGCCCGCGCCTTCACCTCGACGAAAGCGATGATCTCGCCGCGCTTCACGATCAGGTCGATCTCGCCGAGCGGCGTCTTGTGCCGCCGCGCCAGAATCCGGTACCCGCGAAGCTGCAGCGACAAAGCGGCAAGCGCCTCCGCCATATGACCGCGCCGTTCGGCTTCCTGCCGCGACATCGGCCGTTCCTGCCGCTTGCGCGGAGCGCGCATCGGACGTCAGCCCTTCTTCATCTCAAGCAGCCGCGCATAGAGGTCCTTGCGCGGCAGCCCGGTCAGTTTTGCGGCTTCGGTCGCCGCTTTCGCAGGCGGCATCGTCCGCACCAGATCGTCCAGCAATGCTTGCGGATCGATGTCGCTCGCCGCTTCCTCGTAGGGCGCGATGAGAAGCACGATCTCGCCTTTGACGTTGCCAGAGGACGCATAGTGCGCCGCCAGCTCGCCGAGAGTGCCGCGCCGCGTTTCCTCGAACGTCTTGGTCAGTTCGCGGCAGACGGCGGCATGGCGTGCTTCGCCCAGAACTGTGGCGCCGTCGGCCAGCGCATCGGCGATCCGATGCGGCGATTCAAAAAAGATCAGCGTGGTGGGAATGCGTTGCAGCGCTGCAAACCGGTCGCGCCGCGCCTTCGATTTCTGCGGGAGGAAGCCGGCAAAGAGAAAACTGTCGCTCGGCATGCCGGAAGCCGTCAGTGCCGCAAGCGGTGCCGAAGCGCCGGGTATCGGCACCACGCGGTGGCCCGCGGCAAGCGCGCTTTCCACCAAGCGAAAGCCGGGGTCGGAAACGAGCGGCGTTCCGGCATCGGAAACCAGTGCCACGCTTTGCCCTGCATCGAGCGCCGCCATCAGCTTCTCGCCGGCCGCCTCCGCATTGTGCTCGTGATAGGCAAATGGCCGGCGGCGAATGCCGTAGCGCTCCAGCAGCACGCGGGTTACGCGGGTGTCCTCGCAAGCGAGCAAATCTGCCGAGGCGAGCGTTTCCAGCGCGCGCAGCGTGATGTCGCCCAGATTGCCGATCGGCGTTGAGACGAGATAGAGCGCCGGTTCGACCGGCCGCGCCTTAATTTCCGTCGTGCCGATGGTGAAGGCGGGTGCGGGCCTCCCTTCGCGGGTTGAAGCTTCGCCGTCCGTAAGGTCGGTTTCCGCGGGGCCGCTTTCGTCTGGTCGCGCCATATTTCGTCCTTCGCCTGCAATCCAGTGACGGTTCTGCGCCATGGTCGGCCAGGCGTGCAACCCTTGAAGACACGGCGCGATCAGTCGCCGGCGCGAATACGGCTTTCGGCGGTCTTCCAGGACAATTCGGTGGTGCGCGCGATCAGCGCTTCCACAAGGGCGAACATGGCTGTGTTGGCGTCCCAGATGCGGTCGATCGAGACCCGGCACGGCAGCACGATCTTGGAGAAGCGCGAAATCGGCGAAATCCATTCATCCGTCACGAGAATGGAGAAGGCGCGCGCCGCCTTGAGCTGGCGTGCCGTTTCCAACAGGTCGTCGTCGTAGCGGCGCATGTCGAACAGCACGACGACATCGCCCGGCTTGATGTCCAGCAGCTGGTCGGCGCGGTTGGCGATCCGCCCGTCGAGCCGCCGCACGCCCGGTCGCGCCCGCCTCAGATGGGCTTCCATGTAGGTGGCGAGCGCATCGGTGAAGCGGCCGCCGGCGAGATGGCAGGCATGGCGGCTGTCGGCGAGCTTCCGGGATGCTGCCTCGAATTCGGATGCGGGAATGCGCTCGGCCGTCGCCCGCATGATCTCCGCCGTCTGCTCGAAGAAGCGATCGAGGAACCTTTCGCTCTCTTGCCGTGGCACCTCGAAACTGCGCTGCAGCGGCGATTTCGTCCGCTCGTCGAGCTCCTTGCGCAGTGCGCGCTGGAAATCCGGATAGGAGCGGAAGCCGAGCCGGGCAATGAAGCGCAGAACGGTTGCGGCGCTCGCGCCGGCCGCCTGGCCGAACTCGGCGACGGGCGCCAGCCCAATCGTCGGGTAGTTGGCGAGCAGCGTGCGCGCGGCCCGCTTCTCCGCCGCCGTCAGCGCATCGATCGTCTCGTGAATGATGATCTCGACCGTGGCCGGGATGCTGCCAGCCATTCTGAATTTCTCGTTTCAGTGTTGACACAAAATCGGTTTCCCGAATTACTGTATCAGTAAAGGGGGTGCAGGGGCATGTCCATCGAGAAAGCCGTCGAGATCGTCAACGAGAAGGGCCGCTCGCCCTTTCTCTTCGTCTGCGACCATGCCTCGAACCGGCTGCCCGCGCGCTACGGAACGCTCGGCCTCACGCTAGAGGAACTGGAAAGCCACATCGCCTGGGATCCGGGCGCACAGGCCGTAAGCCTGGCAATGGTCGAAGCGCTCGATGCGCAGCTTATCCAGTCCACCGTGTCGCGACTGATCATCGACTGCAACCGCGGTCTCGATGCGCCGGATCTGATCTGGACGCTCTCGGAACGCACCCGCATCGCCGCCAACGAAAACCTCGATCCGCAGGAGCGACAGTTCCGCATCGATGCCTATCACCGCCCGTTTCACGAGGCGATCGATGCGGTGATCGCCAAGCGTCTAGAGCGGGGCCAAGAGACGGTTCTGGTCTGCATGCACTCCTTCACACCGGTCTATCACGGCGTCGCGCGCCCCTGGCCGGTCGGCCTGATCCACGGTGTCGATACACGTTTCACCCGCGCCGTCAGCGATGCGCTGATTGCCGAAGACCCGGCGCTCAATGTCGGCTGGAACGAGCCCTATGCGGCGCTCAACGGCGTCACGCTGACGCTCGAAAAGCACGGCGATGCCGAGGGCCTTGCCGCCGTCATGGTCGAAATCCGCAACGACGAGATTTCGGGTCCCGCGGGCGTCGCCGACTGGGCGGGCCGTCTCGGCCGGGCGCTGGTCGCAGCCCATGCCAGCGGTGCGGCCGATCGGGCACAGCCGGCCGCGCAGGCCTCGCGCAAAAGGGAGGCTTGACCCGCATGCCCAAGCCGATCCGCGCCTATGTCCGGGTGGTCGATGCGATCAACAGGGTCGTCGGCCGCTTCGCCATGTATCTGCTCTTCGTGCTGGCCGGCATCCTGCTCTATTCGACATTCTCGCGCGTCATGATCGGCACGCCGGTCAACTGGTCGCTGGAAATGAGCCAGTTCGTGCTGTCGGCCTATTATCTGCTCGGCGGCGCCTACACGATGCAGACCGATGGCCACGTGCGCATGGATCTCTTCTACAGCAAGCTGACGCCGCAAAAGCGCGCCGTCACCGATGCCTTCACCATCGTCTTCGTGCTCTTCTATCTCGGCGTCCTGCTGATGGGCGGGCTGTCGAGCACCACCTACGCCATCGAGTATGGCCAGAAGAACTACACCTCCTGGGCGCCGCCGCTCTGGCCGATCAAGGCGATCATGACGCTCGGCATCTTCCTCATGTTGCTGCAGGCGATCTCGTCCTTCTTCAAGGATGTCGCCATGGCGCGCGGAAAGCCGATCGCATGAGCTCGGAACTGATCACGCTCTTCATGTTTTCCACCATGATGGTGCTGCTCATCACCGGGCAGCGCGTCTTCGGTGTCATCGGCTTTGTCGGCGCGGCGGCGGCAATCTGGCTTTGGGGGCAGGGCTCTTCGGAGCTGCCCTTCAATGCGGCTTTCCAGGTGCTCAACTGGTATCCGCTGATCACCGTGCCGCTCTTCGTCTTCATGGGCTTCATCTTTTCGGAGTCCGGTATCGCCAGCAATCTCTACCGCATGTTCCACGTCTGGTTCGGCGGCATGCGCGGTGGCCTGGCGCTCGGCACGATCGGGCTCATGGTGCTGATTTCCTGCATGAACGGCCTGTCGGTCGCGGGCATGGCGATCGGCGCCACGGTCGCCCTGCCGGAGCTTCTGCGCCGCGGCTACGACAAGGTCATGGTCACCGGCGTGGTTCAGGCGGGAAGCTCGCTAGGCATCCTCATCCCGCCATCGGTGGTGCTCGTGCTTTATGCCATGATCGCGCGTCAGCCCGTGCTGCAGCTCTGGCTCGCCGGCATCCTGCCCGGCCTTTTGATGGCGACGCTCTTCTGTATCTATATCTATGTCCGCTGCCGGCTCCAGCCGGAACTCGCGCCCGCCATGCCGGCGGAAGAGCGTGCCGCGATCACGCAGGCCGAAAAGATGCGCCTGCTCGGCGCCGGCTTCCTGCCGCTCGTCGTCTTCGGCACGATGATGGGCCTCTTCATCAGCGGCGTAACAAGCCTCGTCGAAAGCTCCGCCGTCGGCGCATTGATGGCGGTGCTGGCTGCAGCCGTCTCGCGCAAGCTCACCTGGAAGGTAATCGACGACAGCACGCGAAACACGCTCGCCATCTCCTGCATGTTCCTCTGGATCATCCTCGCCGCGCTCTGCTTCGGCGCGGTCTATGACGGTCTGGGCGCCGTGGGCGCCATCGAAAACCTGCTCCTGAACACCTGGGAGCTGGATCGCTGGACGATCCTGATCCTCATGCTGCTGTCGTTCATCGTGATGGGCATGTTCCTCGACGATACGGCGATGCTCGTCATCGTCGCGCCGCTCTATATCCCGTTGGTCATCGGGCTCGATTTCAACGCCATCTGGTTCGGCATTCTCTACACGATCACCTGCCAGATCGCCTACATCACCCCGCCCTTCGGCTACAATCTCTTCCTGATGCGCGCCATGGCGCCGCCGGAGATCACGCTCTCCGACATCTACCGCTCCATCGTGCCCTTCGTCGGGCTGATGGTTTTGACCATCATCATCCTGATGATCTTCCCGCAGATCGCTCTGTGGCTGCCGGGCCTCTGGACGGCCCGCTGACGGGGAGATCGGCCAACAACGGAAAGGAACGCTGACACCGACGAGGCAAGGAAACGAGATGCGGCAACGGACTGCCCGAAGAACGGGCGGCCGAAGGATCAAAAACCGAAAGAGGGAAAATCGACATGAGTGACAATACGAAGTTCACCAAGCGACAATTCATCAAGCGGACCGGTCTCGTGACAGCCGGTGGCGTTTCGGCGTCCACGCTCGCCGCGCCTTACGTGAGGGCGCAGAGCCCGATCCGCTGGCGCCTGCAAACCTATGCCGGCCCGGCGCTTGCCGAACATGTGGTGAAGCCGGCCATCGACGCGTTCAACACCGCCGCCAACGGCGAAATGGTCATCGAACTGTTCACCGCCGACCAGCTCGTACCGCAGGGTGAACTCTTCCGCGCGGTTCAGCAGGGCACGATCGACGCTTGCCAGTCGGACGATGACTCCATGGCATCGCCCGTCGACGTCTCGGTCTTTGGCGCCTATTTCCCGTTCGCGTCCCGCTACGGTCTCGACGTGCCGGTGCTGTGGAACTGGTACGGCCTGAAGGAAATCTGGGAAGAGGCCTATGGCGAGGTCGAGGGCGTCACCTGGTTGTCTGCCGGCGCCTGGGACCCCTGCAACTTCGTCACCACAAAGCCGATCCGCAGCGTCGACGATCTGAACGGCCTGCGCGTCTTCACCTTCCCGACGGGCGGCCGCTTCCTCACCCGCTTCGGCGTCGTGCCGGTCACGCTGCCCTGGGAAGACATCGAAGTCGCGATCCAGACCGGCGAGATCGACGGCGTCGCCTGGTGCGGCGCGACCGAAGCCTACACGGTCGGCTGGGCCGATGTGACCCAGTACTACCTGACCAACAACATCAACGGCGCCTGGGCCGGTTCTTTCTTCGCCAACACCGATCGCTGGAACGAGCTGCCCGAGCATCTGAAAACGCTCTTCAACATGGCGATGGACAGCTCCCACTATTACCGCCAGCATTGGTACTGGTGGGGCGAGGCCCATTACCGCACGACCGGCGGCAAGCTGGAACTCACGACCATTCCGGAAGCCGACTGGAAGCGCGTCGAAGACGAGGCGCTCGCCTTCTGGGACGAGGTCGCGCAGGAAAGCGACCGCAGCGCCCGCGTCGTCGAGATCCTCAAGAAATACGCGGACACGATGCGCAACGCCGGCGCACCGTACCGCTATACCTGATCGACGACCGCTCACCACGCATCGACCCGGCCGCTTCATTCGAGGCGGCCGGGTTCTCAAATCAAAAAGACCAACCGGAAACGCTTGAGGGAGAGTGCCGATGGCCGCCTATGATCTCAAAACGCTGAAGGCCGACATCAAGTCGGGCGACATCGACACCGTGCTCGTCTGTTTCCCCGACATGCAGGGCCGCCTGATCGGCAAGCGCTTCCAGGCGGAATTCTTCGTCGAGGGCGCGCTCGACGAGACCCATGGATGTGACTACCTGCTCGCCAATGACATCGATATGGAGCCGGTGCCGGGCTACGATGTCGCCAACTGGCAGCGCGGCTACGGCGATTTCGTCATGAAGCCGGATCTCTCGACGCTGATGAAGGCGCACTGGCTGGAAGGCACCGCGATCGTTCTTTGCGATCTGGTCGATCACCACCATCACGACCCCGTGCCGCATTCGCCGCGCGCGATTCTCAAGAAGCAGCTCGAGCGGCTCGATGCGCTGGGCCTCACGGCGAATTTCGCATCAGAGCTCGAATTCTACCTCTTCGACGAGGACTACCGCACGATCCACGAGAAGGGCTTCCGCGGCCTCAAGACGGCCGGCTACTACATCGAGGATTACCACATCTTCCAGACCACCAAGGAAGAGCCGGTGATGCGCGAGATCCGCCGCAAGCTGCAGGCGTCGGGCATTCCGATCGAGAACTCCAAGGGCGAGTGGGGCCCGGGCCAGGAAGAGATCAACGTCCGCTACGCCGACGCGCTGACCATGGCCGACCGTCACGTGGTGATGAAGAACGCCATCAAGGAAATCGCCTATGCCCAGGGCAAGGCCGTCACCTTCATGGCCAAGTGGGATTACGGGCTCGCCGGTTCGTCGAGCCACGTCCACATGTCGCTCGCCAAGGACGGCAAGAACGCCTTCGTCGATGAAAACGACAAGCTCGGTATGTCGAAGCTGATGAAGCACTATGTGGCGGGCCTGCTCAAATACGCTGCCGACATCACCGTGCTTCTTGCGCCCTATGTGAATTCCTACAAGCGCTTCCAGGCCGGCACGTTCGCGCCGACCAAGGCGATCTGGAGCGGCGACAACCGCACGGCGGGCTTTAGGCTTTGCGGCGAGAACACAAAGGGCGTGCGCATCGAATGCCGCATCGGCGGCGCCGACCTGAACCCCTATCTCGCCTATGCGGGCATGATCGCCGCCGGCCTCAAGGGCATCGAGGACGAACTTGAGCTCGATCCGCCCTATACCGGCGACGCCTATAGCGGCGAAAAGCTCCCGCAAATCCCGAAGACGCTGCGCGCCGCGATCTCCGCGTTTCGCGGATCCTCGATGCTGAAAGGCGCGCTCGGCGAACAGGTCATCGCGCACTACGCCCACACCGCCGACTGGGAGCAGCTCGAATACGACCGACGGGTGACCGATTGGGAAATCAAGCGCGGTTTCGAGCGGTGTTGAAAACTGTTGCGCGCCACCCCTTGGAGCGCACCCAACATCGGAATAAGGCAATCGGCACTCTTTTGCGCGGCGCGGGCCGCGCTGCCTGCTGACAAGGAAGAAGTCCCATGACCGAACTGGTCAAGCTCATTTCACCCGTGGATGGCTCCGTCTACGCCGAGCGGCCCTATGCCGAGCAGGCCGAGATCGAGCGCGCCGTCGAAGCCGCCAAGACCGCCCGCCTCGCCTGGCGCGAGACGACACTCGGCGAACGCGCCAAGATCATGACCCACTTTGCCGACGCACTCATCGCCATGAACGAGGAGATCGTGCCGGAACTCGCTTGGCAGATGGGCCGGCCGGTGCGCTATGGCGGCGAGAAGGGCGGCGTCGAAGAACGTGCCCGCCACATGATCGCCATCGCCGAGAAGGCGCTGTCGCCGATCGAATTGCCGGAGAAGCCCGGCTTCATCCGCCATATCGCGCGCGAACCCGTCGGCACCGTGCTGGTCATCGCGCCGTGGAATTACCCATACCTCACCGCCGTCAACTCCATCGTCCCGGCGCTGATGGCCGGCAACGCCGTCATTCTGAAACATGCGAGCCAGACGCTGCTTGTCGGCGAGCGCTTCCAGCTTGCCGCCGACCGCGCCGGCCTGCCGAAGGGGCTCTTCCAGAACCTCGTTCTCAGCCACCGCGACACCGAGCATCTTATCGGCTCGGGCCGCATCGACCACATCGTCTTCACCGGCTCCGTCGAAGGCGGCCGCGCGATCGAGCGGGCCGCGGCCGGCACCTTCGCCACGCTCGGCCTTGAGCTCGGCGGCAAGGATCCCGCCTTCGTCCGCGCCGATGCCGATCTCGACCAAACGGTCGACAATCTCGTCGACGGCGCTTTCTTCAATTCCGGCCAGAGCTGCTGCGGCATCGAGCGCATCTATGTCGATCGCGCGCTCTATCCGGAGTTTCTGGAGCGGTTCGTCGCAAGCGCCAAGGGCTGGAAGCTCGGCAATCCCTTCGATGCCGACACCGTCGTCGGCCCCATGGCGCGTGGTTCGTTCGCCGATCACGTGCGCGCGCAGACGGCCGAAGCGATCCGCAAGGGCGCGGTCACGCATCTCGATACCCACGACGAGCGCGATCGCGAAGGCTCGCCCTATCTCGCCCCGCAGGTCCTCTCCAACGTCGATCACCAGATGGCGGTGATGCGCGAGGAGAGCTTCGGCCCGGTCATCGGCATCATGCAGGTCGCCGACGACGAGGAGGCGATCACGCTGATGAACGACAGCCCCTACGGTCTTACCGCCTCCATCTGGACCCGCGATCTCGATGCTGCCGCAAGGCTCGGTGCGCGCGTGGAGACGGGCACCGTTTTCGCCAATCGCTGCGACTATCTCGATCCGAGCCTCGTCTGGACGGGCGTCAAGGACACCGGCAAGGGCGGCGCGCTGTCGGAGGTCGGCTACCAGATGCTGACCCAACCGAAATCCTTCCATCTCAAGAAGATTTGAGTTCAAGACATGACTGTCAAAGCCAACTGGAACTACCCGACCGCCGTCCGCTTCGGCGCCGGCCGCATCGCCGAGTTGCCCGACGCGCTGAAGGCGAGCGGCATTTTTAAGCCCTTGCTCGTCACCGATGCGGGCCTTGCCAATCTGCCCGTCACGCAATCGACGCTGAAGATCCTGGAAGATGCGGGCATCCCATGCGCGCTCTTTTCCGACGTGAAGCCGAACCCGATTGCCGCCAATGTCGAAGCCGGCATCAAGGTGCTGCGCGACGGCGGCCATGACGGCGTCATCGCGTTTGGCGGCGGCTCGGGCCTCGATGCGGCCAAGGTCATCGCCTTCATGGCCGGCCAGACCCGTCCTATGTGGGATTTCGAGGACGTCGGCGACTGGTGGACCCGCGCCGATCCTGCCGGCATCCTGCCGATCATCGCCGTGCCGACCACCGCCGGCACCGGCTCCGAGGTCGGCCGCGCCGGCGTCATCACCGATGAGACGACCCACACCAAGAAGGTGATCTTCCACCCGCTGATGATGCCGAAGATCGTTATCTGCGATCCCGAACTCACCGTCGGCATGCCCCGCTTCATCACCATCGGCACCGGCTTAGACGCGCTCGCCCACTGCCTCGAAGCCTATTGCGCACCCGGTTACCACCCGATGGCCGAGGGCATCGCGGTCGAAGGCATGCGCCTCGTCTTCGAAAATCTCGAGAAGGTCGCCGCCGACCCGAACGACATTGAGGCGCGCGGTCATCTGATGAGCGCGGCCGCCATGGGCGCCACTGCGTTCCAAAAGAGCCTCGGCGGCATCCATGCGCTGTCCCATCCCGTCGGCGCGCTCTACGACACCCATCACGGCATGACCAACGCCGTCTTCATGCCTTACGTGCTGGTCGAGAACCGCGAAGCGATCGAAACGAAGATCGCCAGGCTGTCCGCCTTCCTCGGCATGGAAGCCTCCTTCGATGCCTTCCTCGATGCCGTTCTCAAGCTGCGCAAGACGCTCGACGTGCCGCACACGCTCGGCGACTTCAAGGTTGGCACTGACAAGCGCGACCAGATCGCCGACATGGCGATCGTCGATCCGACCGCTGGCGGCAACCCGATCGAGCTGACGCGCGAGCGCGCGCTTTCGATCTTCGACCGCGCCGTCGACGGCAGGCTGTGAGCGAAACGGCCGGCGCCCTTGTCGCCGGCCGCCTTTCTGTGTCTTAAAGCAGCCAGACGAGCGCGCACGAAGGAAGGGCCATAGCCATGGACGGCGTCACCATCATCGATCACCCGCTGGTGCAGCACAAACTGACGATCATGCGCTCCAAGGACACGTCGACGGCAAGCTTCCGCCGGCTGCTGCGCGAGATCTCGACGCTGCTCTGCTACGAGGTGACGCGCGATCTCGAACTCACCATGGAGACGATCGAGACGCCGCTGATGGAAATCCAGGCGCCGAAACTCGAGGGCAAGAAGCTCGTCTTCGCCTCCATTCTGCGCGCTGGCAACGGCCTGCTCGAAGGCATGCTCGATCTCGTGCCCTCGGCCCGTGTCGCTCATATCGGCGTCTACCGCGACCACGAGACGCTGGAAGCGATCGAATATTACTTCAAGGCGCCGGAAGACGTCGTCAACCGCCTCGTCATCGTCGTCGATCCGATGCTCGCGACCGGCAATTCCTCCATTGCCTCCATCGACAAGCTGAAGGAGCGCGGCGCGCGCAACATCCGCTTCCTCTGCCTGCTTGCCGCCCCGGAAGGCATCAGGAACTTCCAGGAAGCCCATCCCGACGTGCCGATCTACACCGCCTCCGTCGACAGCCATCTCAACGAAAAAGGCTACATCGTCCCCGGCCTCGGCGATGCCGGTGACCGCATGTACGGCACGAAATAGCGCCAATCCTGCAAGCTCGCTTTACGCTCCGTTGACTCCGATCACAGGCGGGCGGCGGCGGATGTCGCCGCGTTAGGGCCTTCTTAGCGATGCCATGGTGTGCTGGCGCCTTCAATTGAAGGGGCGGGAACCATGCTCAAACTGGTCGTCTGGACAGTCGTCGGCGCAAGCGTCGTGGCCGCCATTCCGCACTATGCGTCACAGTTTCAGGATCGGCTGGCCGATCGCCAGTCCGCCGAAGCCCAGCTTGCCGTCGGCGATCTCGCGCGGGTACAGGACAGTGTCACTGCCTCCGCCGCCCAGCCCACCTATCAGGCAAGCTACGCCGCAGGCCGCAGCATCCGCCTGAGCGCCGATGCCAGCGGCCATTTCGTCGGTGATTTTCGCGTCAACGGAACGCCACTCGAAGGCTTGATCGATACCGGAGCGACCTATGTCGCGGTCAACCAGTCCACGGCGCGCCGACTCGGCGTTCAGCTTTCGCCGGCGGACTTCGTCTACGGCGTCCAGACGGCCAATGGCGAGACCAAGGCGGCAAAGGTCCTGCTGGACCACGTCCAGGTCGGCTCGCTGCGCGTCGAAGACGTGGAAGCCTTCGTCCTTCAGGACCAGAACATCTCCATCAACCTGATCGGCATGAGCTTTCTGAACAAGCTGAAGAGCTTCCAGGTCGCCAATGGCGAGATCCTGCTGGTCAATTAGTTCAGACGACGAAGCGCCGTTCAGTCGGCGATCCGCATCATCACCGCGTCGTTGATCGAGGCTGTGCCGTCGCCGATCGTGTAGGCGGCGATGACGGCGGCTTGCGCTTCCGCGGCCTCTTTCTCGGTGCGCGCATGGACGCGGGCGATCGGATCACCCGGCTGCAGAACGGTCCCGAGCGCGACGAGCTGGTCGAGGCCGACCGCGTGATCGACCGTGTCGGCTGCGCGCCGACGCCCGCCGCCAAGCGTCACGACGGCAAGGCCGACGCCGCGGGTGTCGATGGCGAGCACGGTTCCTGCCTGTGGAGCTGCGATATCGCGGACGATCACGGCCTTCGGCAGGTGGCGGTCCATCGACTCGACGAAATCAGCTGGCCCGCCGAGCGCCGTCACCATCGCCTGGAATTTTTCCGTCGCCGCGCCGTTTTCGAGTGTCTTGCGGGCGATGTTCGCCGCTTCGCCGTGAGAGCCGGCCTGGCCGGAGCGCAGCAGCATCTCGGAAGCAAGCGCCAGCGTCACATCGAGGAGCCGCGTGTCGCGGTGCGCGCCGGTAAGGAAATCGACGGCGTTGCGCACTTCCACGGCATTGCCGGCGGCCGAAGCGAGCGGCTGGTCCATCGCCGTGATCAGCGCGCTGGTCGAAAGGCCTGCGGCATTGGCGACATCGACGAGCGAGCGCGCCAGCGTCTCGGCCTTCTTCGGGTCGTCCATGAAGGCGCCGTTGCCGCATTTGACGTCGAGAACCAGCGAGCCGAGCCCCGCGGCGAGCTTCTTCGAGAGGATCGAGGCCGTGATAAGCGGCACCGATTCCACCGTCGCCGTTACGTCGCGGATGCCGTAGAAGCGCTTGTCGGCAGGTGCAAGGCGACCTGTCTGGCCGATGATGGCGCAGCCCACCTCGTCCACCGTGCGGCGGAAAAGCGCGTTGTCCGGAATGACGGAATAGCCTGGGATCGATTCCATCTTGTCGAGCGTGCCGCCCGTGTGGCCGAGCCCGCGGCCGGAAATCATCGGCACCGCGACGCCACAGGCAGCTAAGATCGGCGCAAGCATCAGCGAGACATTGTCGCCGACGCCGCCCGTCGAATGTTTGTCGGAAACGGGCCGGTCGATGTCCGGCCAGGCCAGAACGTCGCCGGAATCGCGCATCGCAAGCGTCAGCGCCACCGTCTCGTCGCGCGAAAGTCCGTTGAAGAAGACGGCCATGGCAAAGGCCGCAATCTGGCCCTCGGTGATCGTCTCGTCGGTGATTCCGGCAACGAAGGCGGCGATGTCCTTTTCATCCAGCGTCTGGCGGTCGCGCTTGCGGCGGATGAATTCCTGCGGAAGGAGGCTCAATAGGATGCCTCCGGGCCGGTTGCGGCAGCCACGCCTGTCAGCTTGGCGCGGATGTCGCCGAGAAGGCCCGATGCGCCGAAGCGGAATGTGTCCGGTGTCGGCCAGCCTTCACCCATGATCGCTTCCGCCTGGGCGAGATAGCGCGAGGCATCCTCAACCGTGCGCACGCCACCCGCCGCCTTGAAACCGACTGCCTTGCCGCTGTCCTTGATGGCGGTGACCATGATTTCGGCCGCTTCCGGCGTCGCGTTGACCGTCACCTTGCCGGTCGAGGTCTTGATGAAGTCGGCGCGCGCCTCGATCGCAAGTTCCGACGCCCGGCGAATGAGCGCCGGATCGACGAGCTCGCCCGTTTCGAGAATTGTCTTCAGGAGAACCGGTTCGGCGCACACTTCGCGGATCGCCTCGACCATCGCTGAAACCGACGTCTCGTCGCCAGAAAGCACCGCGCGATAGGGAATGACGAGATCGATCTCGTCGGCGCCGTCGGCGATCGCCTCGACGGTCTCCACGACCACATCCGAAACGGCCAAGTCGCCGGAGGGAAAGTTCACCACGGTCGCGATCTTCACCGCGCTGTCCGGCCCGAGAATGCCGCGCGCTTGCGCCACGAAGCGTGGCCAGATGCAGATCGCCGCGGCATGATCGTCGCCGACGAACGCATCGCGGCAGAGCGCGTCGATCGCATCCGGCGTGCAGTTGTCCGTCAGATCGGTGAGATCCAGCATGGAAAGCGCCCGCTTGGCCGCAATGTGCATGTCTTCGGCCATGGTCAGTTCTCTTTTCGCAACAATTCGCTCAGCACGCGTCCGAGCCGTTCGCCGCCGATCGGCGCCATGTCCTTGGTTTCCTGGTGGCTGAGTTCGCCACCGGTCATGCCGGCCCCGAGATTGGTGATGACGGACGCCGCCGCCACCTTCAGTCCGAGGAAGCGGGCGAGGATCACTTCGGGTACGGTCGACATGCCGACGGCGTCCGCGCCGAGAATCCGCGCCATGCGGATTTCCGCCGGCGTCTCGAAGCTCGGGCCCGAAAACCACATGTAGATGCCGTCATGCAGCGTTACGCCGACACGGCTCGCCGCAGCCTGCATCGCCGCGCCTAGCTCTGCGTCGTAGGCGCTCGTCATGCCGACGAAGCGTGCGTCGCTTTCCTCGCCGATCAGCGGGTTCAGGCCGGAATAGTTGATGTGGTCCGAAATCCGCATCACCGAGCCGGGCGGCATGTCCTCGCGCACCGAACCGGCGGCATTGGTGAGGATCAGCGTCTTGATGCCGAGCGCACGCAGCGTCTCCAGCACCGGACGCATCGCGTCGGCGTCGCCCTTTTCGTAATAATGCACCCGTCCGGCCAGCATCAGCACCGGCGTGCCGGAAAGCGTGCCGCCCACGAGCCGCCCCGCATGGCCCGAAACGCCGCCGCGCGGAAAGCCGGCGATCGTTTCGTAAGGCACAGAGACCGCGCCTTCCAACTGATCGACGAGGCCGCTCAGGCCCGAGCCGAGCACGATCGCCGTTTCGGGCTTCAGTCCGCCCAGCTTCTCGTTGAGGATTTCGGCCGCGTATCTCACTTCAGGACCTCGGTCTCGAACGCCATCGGCAGCAGGTCGGCAAGCGTCACGGTCTCGACCACGCCGGTGTCGTCGCAGAGATAAACCTTTGTTGCCGGCGTGCCGAATTCCGCGAGCCGCTGGCGGCAGCCGCCGCAGGGCGTGCACTTCGCCATCTTTTGCGCGATCACGGCGACCTCGGTGATCTTGCCGGCCCCGGCCATCACCATGTGGCCGATCGCGGTCGTCTCCGCGCACCAGCCCTCGGGGTAGGAGATCACCTCGATATTGGCGCCGGCGTAGATTTTGCCGTCCTCGGCGCGGATCGCGGCGCCGACCGGAAATTTCGAATAGGGAGCATGCGCCCGCGCCATGGCATCGCGGGCCGCCAGGAACAGATCCTCAGCCATCGGTCTATCTTTCTTTCACGTAGGGGACGCCGCCGGCCTTCGGCGGCTCGGCCTTGCCGATGAAGCCCGCAAGCAGGATCACCGTCAAAATGTAGGGCAGGGCCTGGATGAACTGCACCGGCACCGGTCCGATGATCGGCAGCGGCTGGCCCTGCAGGCGGATGCCCATAGCGTCGAGGAAGCCGAAGAGCAGGCAGGCATACATGATCGGCACCGGCCGCCATTTGGCGAAGATCAGCGCGGCGAGCGCGATATAACCCTTGCCGGCCGTCATGTTCTTCACGAAGCCGGCCGTCAGCGCCATGGAGAGATAGGCGCCGGCAAAGCCGCAGAGAATGCCGCAGCAGATCACGGCCCGGTAGCGCAGCCAGGTCACCGAGATCCCCGCAGTGTCGACCGCGCCTGGGTTCTCGCCAACGGCCCGAAGCCTCAAGCCGAAGCGCGTGCGATAGAGCACCCACCAGGCGAAGGGTACCATCGCAAAGGCGAAATAGGTCAGCCAGAAATGCCCCGACAGGATGTCGGAATAGATCGTGCCGAGCACCGGCACGTCGGCAACCGCCTGCGCAAACGGCAGGTCGATCGTGGTGAAGCGCGCGTCGCCCGAAAGCGCCGGCGTGCGGCCGCCCTGCGCGAACCACGCCTGGCCGAGAATGACCGTCGTTCCCATGGCGATGAAGTTGATGGCGACGCCCGAAACGATCTGGTTGCCGCGCTGCGTGATCGAGGCATAGCCATGCACGAGCGACAGCGCGACCGAGACGACGAGCGCCGCCAAAAGCCCCATTAGTGCGGAGGAGAAAACCGCCGCCGCGGCGCCGCCCGCAAAGGCCGCGCCGAGCATCTTGCCTTCAAGCCCGATGTCGAAAATGCCCGACCGTTCCGAAAACAGGCCGGCAAGCGCTGCGAGCAGCAGCGGCACGGACAGGCGGATGGTGGATTCGATGGTGAGAACGACGATATCCATCAGCCCGCACTCCCCACGCTTACAGGCTTCGTCTTGGCCGCCCTGGCGCCGAAGAAGCGCGAAATGGCCGGCCGGAAGGTGTTTTCCAATGCGCCGGCGAAGAGGATCACGAGGCCCTGGATGATGACGATCATGTCGCGCGAGATTTCCGGCATTTCGAATGAGATCTCGGCGCCGCCCTGGTAGAGCATGCCGAAGAGGATCGCCGCCGGGATGATGCCGGCCGGATGCGAGCGGCCCATCAGCGCCACCGCGATGCCGACGAAGCCGGCGCCCGCGACGAAATCGAGCTGCATGCGGCCCTGCTCGCCCATGATCGGGTTCAGCGCCATCATGCCGGCTAGCGCGCCGGAGATCAGCATGGCGATGATGATGATCCGGCTGTCCTTGATGCCGGCGTAGCGCGCGGCCTTTTCCGAGAATCCCATGGTGCGGATTTCATAGCCGAGCTTCGTGCGCCAGATCAGCACCCAGACGAAGACGGCCGCGGCGAGCGCCAGAAGAAACGACACGTTGAACGGCGCGCCGCCGATATCGAGCCCGAAGATCGCCATCAGCCAGTCGAGCTGCGGCAGCTGCCCGCCCTCGCCGAAGGTGCGCGTCTGCGGCGACATGGTGCCGGCCGGCTTCATCACCTCGACGAGCAGATAGATCATCACGCTCGACGCGATGAAGTTGAACATGATCGTGGTGATGACGATGTGGCTGCCGCGCTTGGCGCGCAGGTAGGCCGGAATGAAGGCCCATGCCGCACCGAAAAGCGCCGCGCCGATCGTCGCCACGATGAAGGTCAGGTACCAGGGCAGGATCGTGTCGAAGGTCAGGCACGCGAGCGCCACGCCGATGCCGCCGATATAGGCCTGGCCCTCGCCGCCGATGTTGAAGAGCTTGCAGTGAAAAGCGACCGCGACCGCCAGCCCCGTGAAGATGAACGTCGTCGCGTAATAGAGCGTATAGCCGATGCCTTCGCCATAGCCGAAGGCGCCGTCGACCAGAAGCGTCGCCGCGCGGATCGGGCTCTGGCCGACGAGAAGCACGACAAGACCGGCAACGGCAAACGCGACGATCAGGTTGATGAGCGGGATGAGGACATATTCCACCCATCCCGGAAGTTTTGCATATGGGGTGGCCATTGAACTACTCCGCCGCCTCCCGGTCTTCCTCGATGCCCGCCATCAGCAGGCCGAGATCGTCTTCGCCCGCTTCGCCGTCGCGCTCGCCGACGACCCGGCCGGCGAACATCACGAGGATGCGGTCCGAGAGCGCGCGGATTTCGTCGAGCTCGACGGAGACGAGGAGAACGGCTTTGCCGGCATCGCGCATCTCGATGATGCGCTTGTGAATGAATTCGATGGCGCCGACATCGACGCCGCGCGTCGGCTGCCCGATGATCAGCACGTCGGGATCCTGCTCGATCTCGCGCGCCAGAACCACCTTCTGCTGATTGCCGCCGGAGAAGTTGGCGGTCTTCAGCCGGGCATTCGCCGGGCGGATGTCATAGGCCTTGATCTTCGCCTCCGCATCCTTGCGGATCGCGTCGACGTTCAGAAAGGCCCCGTTCAGATAGGCGTCCTGGTTGTGGTAGCCGAGGATGGCGCTTTCGGCCTCCTCGAACTCGAGGATCAGGCCCATATGGTGCCGGTCTTCCGGCACATGGGCGAGGCCGCGGCGGCGCAGTTCGGCAGGGTCCGCCTTGCCCGAAATGTCGACCGGCTTGCCGTTGAGATAGACCTCGCCTCCCGACGCCGTGCGGATACCGGCGATCGTCTCCAGAAGCTGCGACTGGCCGTTTCCGGCAACGCCCGCGATCCCAACGATCTCGCCAGCACGCACGTCGAGCGACACGTTGTCGACCACCGTCACGCCGCGCGAATCCTTGACCGTGAGATTGCGCACCGAAAGCTTCACGTCACCGGGATTGGCGGGGCCTTTTTCGACGCGCAGCAGAACGCGGCGGCCGACCATCAGGCTCGCAAGCTCTTCTACGGAGGTGTCTGCCGTCTGCCTTGTGCCGACCAGTTCGCCCTGGCGCATGACGGACACCTCGTCGGTGATCGCCATGATCTCGCGAAGCTTGTGCGTGATGAAGATGATCGTCTTTCCCTGGTCCTTGAGCTGGCCGAGGATGCGGAAGAGGTGGTCGGCTTCCGGCGGCGTCAACACGCCGGTCGGCTCGTCGAGGATGAGGATTTCCGCCCCGCGATAGAGCGCCTTCAGGATTTCCACGCGCTGCTGCAGGCCGACGGGCAGTTCCTCGATCACCGCGTCCGGATCGACTTCCAGCGCGTAGTCGCGCTCCAGCCGCTTCAGTTCGGCGCGGGCCCGCGCAATGCCCTTGTTCAGGATCGCGCTGTCTTCGGCGCCGAGCATGATGTTCTCGAGCACCGTGAAATTGTCGACCAGCATGAAGTGCTGGTGGACCATGCCGATGCCGGCGGCGATCGCCTCGTTCGGATTGGTGATCTTGCGCTTGGTGCCGTCGACCAGGATCTCGCCGCTGTCGGCCTCGTAGAAGCCGTAGAGGATCGACATCAGCGTCGACTTGCCTGCGCCGTTCTCGCCGATGATGCCGTGAATGGTACCCTTGCGGACCTTCAGGCTGATGTCCTTGTTGGCATGCACGAGCCCGAAGCGCTTGTTGATGCCGATAAGTTCGATCGCTGTTTCGTTCATGTCCGCCTTGGCCAAACCGCTTTGGTCGTCAGGATTATCGACATCTTGCTGAGCGCCGCCTGCTGCGCAAGGAGAGGTTTGCCACTCTCGACAGTTCTTCGCATAAAGTCCAGTTGGGCCGCGCACGGGCCGGGTAACGATGAAGCCGCGTGCAGGCAAGGTAAAACCGCTCACGATCGGGTGAATTCATGCAGAGAGCCGAACCGCGGCGGCGCGACGACTACCGCCTTTTCCGACCGCTTCAGACAAGATGGGCCGACAATGATGCCTACGGGCACATGAACAATGTCGTGCATTACGCCCTGTTCGATACGGCCATCAACGGCTGGTTGGTCGAAAAGGAGCTCCTCGATATCGCCCGCGGCGAGGTCGTCGGGCTCGTGGTCGAAACCGGTTGCAGCTATTTCAGCGAAATGGCCTTTCCTGATCCGGTCACGGCTGGCATAGCCGTCACGCGCATCGGCACGTCGTCCGTCACCTACCGCATCGGCCTCTTTCGCGGCGACGAGGGCGTCGAGGCGGCACAGGGCCGGTTCACCCATGTCTATGTGGATCGCGAAAGCCGCAAACCGCAGCCGCTCGATGCGCGCTGGCGGACCATCCTCGAGGAGATTTCGCTATGAGCGCCGATCTGGAAAACCGTTTGACTGCGCTGGAAGAACTCGCCGCGCACCAGGCGAAGACGATCGAGGATCTGTCGGACGAGCTGGCCAAACAGTATCAGGTCACCGACAGGCTGACGCGCCAGGTCGAGGCGATCGCGCAGCGCTTCATGGCGATCGAGGAACAAAGCAGCGGGCCCGTTCCAGTCACCAGACCCCCGCATTATTGAAGATGCGGAACGGGTTGTGGCTCAGTTGTGGCCCTTCAGCCCCAGCACGTCGATCATCGAATAGAGCCCCGGCTGCTGGCGGCTGGCCCAAAGCGCGGCCTTGACTGCGCCGCGCGCGAAGATCGCCCGGTCGGTTGCCTTGTGGGTCAGCTCGATCGTTTCGCCTTCGCCGGCGATCAGCACCGTGTGCTCGCCGACCACCGAACCGCCGCGCAGCGTCGCAAAGCCGATCGTGCCCTCAGGCCGTGCGCCCGTATGTCCGTCGCGCACCCGCACGCTCTTTTCAACAAGATCGATCGCCCGGCCGTGGGCGGCCGCCTTGCCGAGCAGCAGCGCGGTGCCGGATGGTGCATCCACCTTATGCCGGTGGTGCATCTCCAGCACCTCGATGTCCCAGTCGGCTGCTTCGAGAGCGCGCGCGGCTTCTTCCACCAGCACCGCGAGAAGATTCACGCCGAGGCTCATATTGCCGGACTTGACGATCCGCGCGCCGGTCGCCGCTTCGCGGATGGCAGCATCGTCGTCTTCCGAACAGCCCGTCGTGCCGATGATGTGGACGAGCCCATGGGTGGAGGCGCGGCGCGCCAGCGCAACCGTCGCCTCCGGGGCGGTGAAATCTAAAACGCCGTCGGCATCGGCAAGTGCGGCTTCCGGGTCGTCGGTGACGATCACGCCGTTTGCGCCCAAGCCCGCCAGCTGGCCGGCGTCCGCCCCGATCGAGGCGGCGCCCGGCCGATCGATCGCGCCGGCAAGCACCACGCCCGGAACGGCGTCGATGCTCTGGATCAGCGCGCGGCCCATGCGTCCGCCGGCACCGGCAACGACGAGCTTCAAATCCTTCATGTCGCTCATGGCTCAGATCCTCGTGTTGCTGACCGGTTGGGGCAAGGCCTCGCTCTCGTCGAAGCCGTCGATCCCCAGCATCTGCATGTTGTGGAAGCGTGCATAGATCCCGTCGGTCTTCGTGACCAGATCATCGTGCCGGCCTTCTTCGGCAACACGGCCCGCCTGCATGACGACGATCTTGTGAGCCCGCGCGATGGTCGATAGCCGGTGGGCGATCACGATCACCGTGCGGCCCTGCATGGCCGTTTCCAGTGCCCGCTGCACCAGCGCTTCCGATTCCGTGTCGAGCGCGGATGTCGCCTCGTCCAGCAGCAGGATCGGCGCATTACGCACCAGCGCCCGGGCAATCGACAGCCGCTGCCGCTGGCCACCGGAAAGGGTGATGCCGTTTTCGCCGACCGGCGTGTCGTAGCCGCGCGGCTGCGCCAGAATGAAATCATGCGCATTGGCCCGACGTGCGGCTTCCTCGATTTCTGCGTCGGTCGCATCCGGACGGCCATAGCGGATATTGTCGCGGATCGAGCCTTCGAAAAGATAAGGCTGCTGCGAGACGTAGGCGATCGCGGCCCGCAACGACTGCTTGGTGACGTCGGCGATGTCCTGCCCGTCGATCAGGATGCGGCCCGCGTCGGGATCGTAGAAGCGCGGCACGAGGCTGATGACCGTGGACTTGCCGGCACCCGAAGGCCCGACGAGCGCCGTCGTCCGCCCCGCATGCGCCGTGAAGGAGACGTCGCGCAGGATCGGGTCGCCCTGCTGGTAGGAAAAGCTTACCCCTTCGAGAACGACTTCGCCCTTGCCCATCACCAGCGGCTTGGCGTCGGGGCGATCGGCCTGCTGGGGTTGTATATCGAGGATTTCGTAGATCATGCGTGCATTGACGACGGCACGCTCGAGGTTCACCTGCAGTCGTGCAAGGCGCTTGGCAGGCTCGTAGGCGAGGAGCAGTGCCGTCACGAAGGCGAAGAACGCACCCGGCAAAACGTCGCCATAGATCGAACGGAACGCCGCATAGGCGAGCACGCCGGAAATCGCGAGGCCGGCCAGCGTTTCGGTCAGCGGCGACGTCCGCTCCGTCAGCCGGATGATGCGGTTCGCCCGCCCTTCGGCCGCATCGATCAGCCGGTTCATGCGTACACGGAGCACGTCTTCCATGGTGAAGGACTTCACGATGGTGATGCCCTGAACCGTCTCCTGCATGGCGGCCTGCACGCTGCTGTTCAGCTCCACCGCATCCCGCGTGGCACTTCTGAGCCGCTTGGAAATATAGCGCAGCGCCAGGAGAAGCGGCGGCGCGACCGTGAAGACGATCAGCGTCAACAGCCAGTCCTTCGACAGCATGACCCCGATGAGCGCGACCAGCGTCAGGAGATCGCGAGCCAACGACGTGATCGTCAGGTTCAAAACGTCGCGGATGCCGATCACGTTCTGGCTGATCTGCGCGGCGATCTGTGCCGACCGGTTGTCGCTGTAAAACCCGACGCTGAGCGCCATCAGCTGGTCGAAGAGCCGTTTCTGGTAGCGCGCGACGAGATTGTTGCCGACTTTGGCCAGAAGTACGGCCTGACCATAGGAAGCGAGGCCGCGCAACAGAAAGGCCGCGAAGATCGAACCGCAGATGAGCCAGACGATATCGGCCCGCTGATTGGCGAAGGCCTCGTTGATCACGATTTCCATGATCCAGGCGGTAAACGCCGTCGTCGCCGCCACGATCGCCAGAAAGATTGCCGCGAACACGTAGTCGCGAACGTAGTCGCGCCCATTCTCCGAAAGAATGCGCCTCAGCATCCCCATGACGGTATCTGGATCGAGCCGTGGCTTTTTGGTCGGTTCTGTCATGCGGTTGTCGGTTCGCACCCTGGAAACTGTGGCCGTTCGCTAAGCATTGCCGGCGTCTATAGACGCTTGGTCCCGCTTTGCCTATTGCAGTGCTGCCACGGCCCAGGCCAACGACCGGCGCCAACGGCCCGGGCCGGCATCCTCAGTCGCATCCTGGGCGGGTCGGTCTTTGCCCGCGCGGAAAACTCTTGCGTCGCTGGGCGAAGAGGACTATCTAGTCGTCAAAATTCTTGGTCATACGAGCAAGAGTGGGTTCCTGCCGGGGCCCGCTCTTTTTTGTTTCCATAGGCAGCCGCCGATCCGACCATTCTGCGGCGCGCCGCGCGAGCGACTGGCAGGCATGACTGAAACGCAAACATTATTCGATCCGAACGAAGACCGTCTCATCACCGAGACGGGCACCGACGCGCGCATTGCCGCGATCGTGGAGCCCGTTGTGCGCTCTCTCGACATGCGCCTGGTGCGCGTGCGCCTCTCGGGGCAGAACGGTCTGACGCTGCAGATCATGGCCGAGCGGCTCGACGGCATGATGACTGTCGAGGACTGCGAAGCGCTGTCGCGCGCCGTCTCGCCCGCGCTCGACGTCGATGATCCGATCGACAAGGCCTATCACCTGGAAGTTTCCTCGCCCGGCATCGACCGCCCGATGGTCCGCCGTGCCGATTTCGCCAACTGGCAGGGCCATGTGGTCAAGATCGAAACCTCGGTCCTCGTCGACAACCGCAAGCGCTTCCGTGGTAAGATCGCCTCGGTGAGCGAGGATGGTTTCCTCATGGAGCGCGATCAGGCGACCTACGGCGACGAGCCGACTGTTCATATCCCGTTCGTTGCCCTGGCCGACGCCAAGCTGATCCTGACCGACGAACTCATTCGCGAAGCACTTCAGGCCGACAAGGCCGCCAAGGCGGCGCGCGCCGCCAATGAAAACAATCCGCCCGAGTCCGACGAGGACGGCGGCGTAGACGACAACGAAGACATCTGACGGCCCTTTGAGGCCGCAATGACGAGCGGCGCCTTCGGTGGCGCCCATTCAGGGAGATATCCATGGCAGTCAGTGCAAACAGGCTCGAACTCTTGCAGATCGCCGACGCGGTCGCCCGCGAAAAGCTGATCGATCGCGAGATCGTCATCGACGCGATGGCCGATGCCATCCAGAAGGCAGCCCGCTCGCGCTACGGTCAGGAAACCGACATCCTTGCCGATATCAACCCGAAGACCGGCGAGATCAAGCTGCAGCGACGCCTGCTCGTCGTCGACAAGGTCGAGGACTATTCGACTCAGATCGCCCTTGAGCTGGCACGTGACCGCGACGAGAACATCCAGCTCGGTGACTATGTGACCGATCCGCTGCCGCCCATGGATTTCGGCCGCATCGCTGCTCAGTCGGCCAAGCAGGTCATCGTCCAGAAGGTCCGTGAAGCCGAGCGCGACAAGCAGTTCGACGAATACAAGGACCGCGTCGGCGAGATCGTCAACGGCACCGTCAAGCGCGTCGAATACGGCAACGTCATCGTCGATCTCGGCCGTGGCGAAGGCATCATCCGCCGCGACGAGACGATCCCGCGCGAAAACTTCCGTTATGGCGACCGCGTCCGCGCCTATGTCTACGACGTGCGCCGCGAGCAGCGCGGCCCGCAGATTTTCCTGTCGCGCACGCATCCGCAGTTCATGGTCAAGCTCTTCACCATGGAAGTGCCTGAAATATATGACGGCGTCATCGAGATCCGCTCGGTTGCCCGTGACCCCGGTTCGCGCGCCAAGATCGCCGTCATCTCCAATGACAGCTCCATCGATCCCGTCGGCGCCTGCGTCGGCATGCGCGGCAGCCGCGTCCAGGCGGTCGTCGGCGAGCTTCAGGGCGAGAAGATCGACATCATCCCGTGGAGCCACGATCCGGCTTCCTTCATCGTCAACGCCCTGCAGCCGGCCGAAGTCGCCAAGGTCGTTCTCGACGAAGATGCCGAGCGCATCGAAGTCGTCGTGCCGGACGAGCAGCTCTCGCTCGCCATCGGTCGCCGTGGCCAGAACGTGCGTCTCGCCTCGCAGCTGACCGGCTGGGATATCGACATCCTGACCGAGGAAGAGGAAAGCCAGCGCCGCCAGAAGGAATTCGTCGAGCGCTCGAACCTCTTCATGGAAGCCCTGAACGTCGACGAGATGGTCGGCCAGGTGCTGGCGTCCGAAGGCTTCAGCCAGGTCGAGGAAGTCGCCTATGTCGATCTCGACGAAATCGCCTCGATCGACGGTTTCGACGAAGACACCGCGCTGGAACTCCAGACCCGTGCCCGCGAGCACCTGGATCGCCTGGAAGCCGAGTTGGAAGCCAAGCGCGTTGAACTCGGCGTTTCCGACGATCTGAAGCAGATCCAGGGACTGACGACGCAGATGCTGGTCGCGCTCGGCGAGAACGAGGTCAAGTCGCTCGAAGATTTCGCCGGCTGTGCGGCTGACGACCTTGTTGGCTGGTCGGAGCGCAAGAACGGCGAGACCAAGCGGTTCGACGGCATTCTGAAGGACCACGACGTCTCTCGCGCCGATGCCGACGCGATGATCATCCAGGCTCGGCTGGCAGCAGGCTGGATCACCGAGGACGAAATCGCGACCGAGGAAGTGGCGGAAGACGCCGAAGCGGCCGAAGCCGTCGAAGAGGGTGCCGAGCAGGCCTGAGGCCTCACGGGTTTTGATGGACTGGAAAGCGGATCGTGGCCGAAAGGGTTGAGCCGATGAGCGAGCGCATGTGCATCGTCACGCGCGCAAGCGGCCCGACGGAAGGCCTGATCCGCTTCGTCGCGGCTCCGGATGGTACGCTCGTTCCGGATCTGAAGGAGCGGCTGCCCGGACGAGGTTGCTGGATCACGCCCGAGCGCGATGTCGTCGCGCTCGCCTTGAAGCGCCGTCTCTTCGCCAAGGCGCTCAAGGCCGAGGTGACGGTCGATCCGGATATGCCGGAAACGCTCGATCGCCTGTTGCGCGATCAGTTGCTCGGCATGATGGCCATGGCCCGCAAGGCCGGCCAGTTCGTCTCCGGCGCCACCAAGGTGGACAAGGCGGTGCGTTCCGGCGAGGCGCTGGCGGTCTTCCATGCCACCGACGCGGCCGAGGATGGCGTGCGCAAGATCGGTCAGGCGCGGCATTTCGCAGTCGAGATCGGCATTGATCCGATTGAAGCATTTCACCTCGTCAGCGCCGACGAGATGGCGTTTCATTTGGGCGAAGGCGCGTTAATCCATGCCGCAGCGCTTGCGGGACAGGCCGGTGAGGGTGTAGTGAAGCGCGCAAAGTTGCTCCATCGCTACCGCCACGGCTTGGCTAAGCCGTCAGATGGGGCTCTCAACGGTGGGACCGAACATGGCGAACTGGAATAGATGTGTGGCGTCGGCATGAGCCCGCGCCGTCGAGAATAGATCGAAACAGCGCTGCGCCGCCAACCCTGTCGCGCATCTCTGTTTCCAAGGAACGGATACGGAATGAGCGACACTAAAGACGACAAGACCCTGAGCGTACCGAGCAAGTCGACCCTTACTCTGAAGCGTCCGGGCTCCAGCCAGGGCACTGTACGGCAGGAAATGGGACGCGGCCGGACGAAGGCCGTCGTCGTTGAGACGCGCAAGCGTCGCATCCATCGCCCAGAAGACGATGTAAAGCCGGCGCCTGCCCAGGCGGCGCCAGCGGCACCTGCACCCGCAGCGCAGCCACAGCAGCAGCCGGCACAGCCAGCCGCTTCGACTGCGCCGGCGCCTACTCCGGCAGCCGCACCTGCAGCCGCTGCGCCGCAGCAGCAGCCGCAGCGCCCGGCCGCTCCCCGCCCGGCGGCACCGCCCCAGCGCATCGAGACCCCGCGTCCGGCACCGCAGATGCGGCCGCGCCCAGGCTCCACCGGCAATCTGTCCGCGGGAGAGATGGATGCCCGCCGTCGCGCCCTCGAGGAAGCGCGCGTGCGCGACGTCGAAGATCGCAAGCTTGCCGAGATCGAAGCCCGTCGTCGGGCCGAAGAAGACAAGCGCCTTGCCATCGAGCGTGCCGAGCAGGCCCGCATCGAAGCTGAACAGGCAGCGTTGAACCGGGCCGAAACCGAGGCCAAGGTCATCTCCGCCGAATCCGGCGAGCGCAAGCGTCCGGCTCCCGTCAAGGAGAAGGAAAAGGAAGAAGCGACGCCCATCGCCCGCGTCGGTCGCAAGGTCGATGCCGAGGACGACGATGGCCGCGCTGCACCGCGCAAGGGCGGCGGTCCGGTCAAGGTGGAAGCACCCAAGCCGACCCGGCCCAAGACCGATGGCGAACGCCGCCGTGGCAAGCTGACCCTGACGGGCGCACTCGACGAAGATGGTTCGACCCGTGGTCGCTCGCTCTCGGCCATGCGTCGCCGCCAGGAGAAGTTCAAGCGCGCGCAGATGCAGGAGACCCGCGAGAAGATCCAGCGCGAGGTCATTCTGCCGGAAACCATCACCATCCAGGAACTCTCCCAGCGTATGGCGGAGCGTTCGGTCGACGTCATCAAGTATCTGATGAAGGAAGGCCAGATGCTGAAGCCTGGCGACATCATCGATGCCGACTTGGCCGAGCTTCTCGCCACCGAATTCGGCCACACGGTCAAGCGCGTGTCGGAATCGGATGTCGAAGAGGGCATCTTTGACGTCAAGGATGTCGATGGCGATCTGTCGTCGCGTCCGCCGATCGTCACGATCATGGGTCACGTCGACCACGGCAAGACATCGCTGCTCGACGCCATTCGTCACGCCAACGTCGTGTCGGGTGAAGCCGGTGGCATCACTCAGCATATCGGCGCCTATCAGGTCGAGCAGGATGGTCACAAGATCACCTTCATCGACACGCCCGGCCACGCCGCCTTTACGGCGATGCGTGCCCGTGGTGCGCAGGCGACCGACATCGCGATCCTCGTGGTTGCCGCCGACGACAGCGTGATGCCGCAGACGATCGAGTCGATCAGCCACGCCAAGGCTGCCGGCGTCCCGATCATCGTGGCGATCAACAAGATCGACAAGCCGACGGCCGACGCCCAGAAGGTCCGCACGCAGCTCCTCCAGCATGAGGTGTTCGTGGAATCCATGGGCGGTGAAGTGCTCGACGTAGAAGTGTCCGCCAAGACGGGCGCCAATCTCGACAAGCTGCTCGAAGCGATCCTTCTTCAGTCTGAAATTCTCGACCTGAAGGCGAATACCAGCCGTACGGCGGAAGGCATGGTCGTCGAAGCCAAGCTCGATCGCGGTCGCGGTTCGGTTGCGACCGTCCTCGTCCAGAAGGGCACATTGCGTCCGGGCGAGATCATCGTGGCCGGCGACCAGTGGGGCCGTGTGCGTGCGCTGGTCAACGATCGCGGCGAAGTCGTGAAAGAGGCTGGCCCGTCCATGCCGGTCGAAATCCTCGGCCTGCAGGGTACGCCGATGGCCGGCGACCGGTTCGCCGTCGTCGAGAACGAACAGCGCGCTCGCGAGATTTCCGAGTATCGTCAGCGTCTTGCCCGTGAAAAGGCAGTCGCGCGTCAGGCCGGTTCGCGCGGTTCGCTCGAGCAGATGATGACCCAGCTCCAGGATACCGGGCTGAAGGAATTTCCGCTGGTCATCAAGGGCGACGTTCAGGGCTCGATCGAAGCCATCATCGGCACGCTCGACAAGCTGGGCACCAGCGAAGTCCGCGCCCGCATCGTGCATTCCGGTGCCGGCGGCATCACCGAGAGCGACATCTCGCTCGCGGAAGCCTCCAATGCGGCGATCATCGGCTTCAACGTCCGTGCCAACAAGCAGGCACGCGATGCGGCCGAGGCTGCGGGCATCGAGATCCGCTACTACAACATCATCTACGATCTGGTGGATGACGTGAAAGCGGCCATGTCGGGGCTTCTGTCTCCGGAGCGTCGCGAGACCTTCATCGGCAATGCCGGAATCCTCGAGGTGTTCAACATCACGAAGGTCGGCAAGGTCGCGGGTTGCCGTGTCACGGAAGGCAAGGTCGAGCGTGGAGCCGGCGTGCGCCTCATCCGCGACAACGTCGTCATCCACGAAGGCACGCTCAAGACCCTCAAGCGCTTCAAGGACGAAGTGTCCGAAGTGCCGGTCGGTCAGGAGTGCGGCATGGCGTTCCAGAACTACGACGATATGCGCGCAGGCGACATCATCGAGTGCTTCCGCGTCGAGCACGTGACGCGCACGCTCTAGTCGTCGATCGATCGATGGGCATCAGGACGCGTCGGGACAATCAGCCCGGCGCGTCTTCCCATTCGGACAGGCCTCCAGCAAGGTCGTCCGCGCGATCGCTTTCCCCGTTTTACCGGAACGAGCATCACCCATGGCACGTACGAATTCCTCCTCCTCCGCTCCCACCCAGCGCATGCTGCGCGTCGGCGAGCAGGTCCGCGCCGCGATAACGCAGGTGCTCCAGCGCGATGAAATCCGCGATCCATTGATCGAAAAGACCGTCATCGCGATTTCCGAGGTGCGCATGTCGAACGATCTGAGGATCGCGACCGCCTACGTCACGCCGCTCGGCCAGCAAGACCACGATGCGCTCGTTGCGGCGCTCAACCGCAATGCGCGTGCAATCCGCAAGCACATCACACCGGCGCTCCGGCAGATGAAATTCATGCCGGAAGTGCGTTTTCGTGACGATACCAGCTTCGACAACTACCAGAAGATCGATGAGCTCTTGCGCTCGCCCGAAGTCGCCCGCGATCTCAATCGCACGGACGATGATAATGGCGATGACAATGGCGATGACAACCACCCCAGCGACAAGGGAACGTCGAACTGATGGGTCGTCGCGGTAAGAACAAGGGCCGGCCCGTCTCCGGCTGGATCATCCTCGACAAGCCTGAGGATTTCGGATCGACAGAGGCCGTCTCCAAGATCAAGTGGCTGTTCAAGGCCCAGAAGGCCGGACATGCCGGGACCCTCGATCCTCTGGCATCTGGTCTGCTTCCGATCGCGCTTGGCGATGCCACCAAGACCGTCCCCTACGTCATGGATGGCCGCAAGATTTACGAATTCACCGTGCGTTGGGGTGCCGAGCGCGACACCGACGACATGGAAGGCGAAATCACCCAATCGAGTGACCTTCGCCCCGCGCAAGCCGACGTTGAGGCGCTTCTTACGCGCTATACGGGTGTGATCGAGCAGATCCCGCCGCAATATT
This sequence comes from Rhizobium sp. EC-SD404, assembly GCF_902498825.1. Lineage (NCBI taxonomy): Bacteria > Pseudomonadati > Pseudomonadota > Alphaproteobacteria > Hyphomicrobiales > Rhizobiaceae > Rhizobium > Rhizobium sp. EC-SD404. The sequence continues at coordinate 3,686,937 of NZ_LR701459.1, read as the reverse complement.
CCGCGGTAAAAATCGATGGCAACCGCGCCTATGACCTCGCACGTGGCGGCGAAACGGTCGAGATCGCAGCCCGTGAAGTTGAAATCCACCGCCTCGATCTCGTCGCTTGCCCCGAGGACGATCTGGCGGTCTTCGTTGTCGAATGCGGCAAGGGAACGTATGTCCGCTCGCTTGCCCGCGACCTTGGCCGCGATCTCGGCTGCTATGGCCACATCGCCAAGCTTCGCCGCATCGGCGTTGCGCCGTTTTCCGACGAAGACATGGTGCCGCTCGCCGATTTGGCGGCGTTGGAAGAGCTTGAGGATGATGCCGAAAGGCTCGCAGCGCTCGACGCGTTCCTGATCGACACCGGCGAAGCGCTTGCCAATCTGCCCCATGTTGCGATCACGGACGACCAGGCACACCGCTTGCGCATGGGCAATCCGATCATCCTGCGTGGTCGCGATGCGCCGCTTGACGAAGCCGACGTGTGGGTCACCGCACGAGGACGTCTTGTCGCCATCGGCGAAATCGGCCAAGGAGAGTTTCGTCCCCGCCGCGTTTTCGGCAACTGAAATCCATTTCGCACGTTGCGCGCCTGATTGAAGTGTTTGGCGCCCATCTGCGCGACGCGCGTTCTCGGCCGGTGGCCGAAGGAGAAACTACAAAAAAACGCCGGGCCCGCTTTTCCGGTAAGAACAATAACGAGAACGCGCTGCCGCATAGAAGGCTCGGGATCAGATGTTCGAAGTTGTTTCCCATAGTGGTTTGATCGGCATGATGCGCGCCGTGGTTCAGGTTGCGCGCTGATGGTTCAGGCAGTCGACGAACGGGGCCCTCCCGAGCCGGAAAAGTCGACGCTCGATGGCACGGTGCGTATGCGCTCGCGGCCGATTTCCCATTATCTCTTCTTCCTCATCCTCGTCGGTCTCGTGCCGGCGCTTCTGTTCTCCGGCTACCTACTGGTGCGCACCAATACGGTCCAGCAGGAAGGATTGCAGTCCATCTTCCAGTCGAACACCCGCTCCATCGTGCAGGTGGTGGAGCAGGAAGTTTCCGGCATGCTGACGACGCTTCGGGTTCTGGCGACCGATCCAACGCTCGAGGCCGACAATCTCGAGGCGTTTCACGACCGGGGCCGCCGTGCGCTGATCGGTCGGGGCATGAACCTCGCCGTGGTCGACAGCAATCTTCGGCAAGTGTTCAACACGCGCGCCGACTATGGCGCGCAACTGCCTGCCGTCAGCGGCCCGGATGTCCTGCGTCGCGCCCTTCAAGATCGCACATCGGCGGTGTCCGGCGTACTGTTCAGCGAAACGTCGCTCTCCTGGGTGTTTTTCGTCGCGCTTCCGGTCAATCGTGAAGGGCGCGAGCCGCTCCTGCTCGTCCTCGCAAGAGGCGCGGACTCGCTCGCGCGGGCCATCGAAGACGGGCGGCTGCCCGCCTCATGGCAGGTTGCGATCGTCGACAGCACCCAGACCGTTCTTTCGTCCACCGATCCCGCGCTATCGGCTGGCGGTGCACTTCCTTTCACCTTCACCGATACGTTTCGGCAGGGGATCACCGAAATCGAGATGAACGGTCATCCGTTCCAGATCATTCGCGAGGGATCGGCGCTCACCCAGTGGAGTGTTGTCGCCTGGACCCCGATGGCGACGATCAGCGCGCCCATCATGCGCTCGATCGGTCTTCTCGTGATCGGCGGATTGACCATTGGCGCCCTTGCGGCGCTCGTCACCTGGCTCGTTGCGGGTCGTATCACCCGCTCGGCCCGACGGTTGTCCGAAAGCGCGCGTCTTCTGGGCGCCGGGCAGACCGTGCCGCAGAATTTGCATCCCATCAGCGAATTCGCCATCGTCTCAACCGCTCTCGGCGAGGCGGCCCATAATCGAAGCGAGGCCGAAAGCGAAATCCGCCTGCTGATGCGTGAAGTGGCGCACCGGTCCAAGAACCAGCTCACGGTCATCAACGCCATGGTCGGCCAAACCGCCAAGAACGCCGCGAGCGTCGACGAATTCGTCGACAGTTTCCGCCGCCGCATCACCGGCCTTGCCCGCTCCACCGACCTTCTGCTCGCCAATGCCGCGCGCGGCATCGACTTCCGCGCGCTGGTGGAAAGCCAGCTCGAACCATTTTTGCCGAGTGATCCGGAGCGCGTGCGGCTTTTGGGACCGACGGTCATGGTCGATGCGCAGGCTTCGCAGACGCTCGGCATGGCGATTCACGAGCTTGCCACCAATGCCTCGAAATACGGTGCGCTGTCCGACGAGGAGAGCCGGCTGGAAATCACCTGGTGGCGGCGTGAGGGCACGCTGTCGCTCACCTGGCGCGAATATGTGAAGAAGCTCAACGTGTTGCCCGATCCGGACCGCAAGGGCTTCGGCTCGGTTGTGCTCGAGCGCATGATGGGCGGCACGCTCGACGCCGAGATCACCCGCAATCTTCATGACAACGGCATCGAATGGCATTTCGCGATCCCGCTCGAACGGCTGCGTGCCGACGGCTCGGAGGACGAGGCCTGACCGGTCGCGATCCGGCGCCTCGGGCTTTCGGGCAAAGCGGCGCGGCCATTTCGCCCTTTCCTTGCGGGCTGTTTTAGCCTATAGGCACGCCAGCGCGACGGGTGGCTCTGCCACCTTCGCGTTTTGTCATGGCCTCCGCTGGACGACATCCCGGCCGCAGGCGTCCCGAAGATCCTCAAACAATCGATAGAAAGGATTGTCCGATGTCGATCACTGCCGAACGTAAGGCTGAACTGCTCAAGCAATACGCGATCAAGGAAGGCGACACCGGTTCGCCGGAAGTCCAGGTCGCGATCCTGACTGAGCGGATCACCAACCTGACCGATCATTTCAAGGGCCACAAGAAGGACAACCACTCCCGTCGTGGTCTCCTCAAGATGGTTTCGAGCCGCCGTTCGCTCCTCGACTACGTCAAGTCGAAGGACGAAGAGCGCTACAAGACGCTGATCACCAGCCTCGGCATCCGCCGCTAGGCTTTGAGCTTCGAGCCGGCGGGGCCGTTCTTTGAATGGTCGTCCGCCGGTTTGCACTTTTCGGCAGGCGGCGCCTCTCAGGCGCCCGCTTGTCCGGTCTACCCCGCCCGGCAAGAGGTCGGTGCGGGTGATGAGCGACCTGTCATGGGGCAGGATTGCAGGATGCTTGCATCGGCTTTGCGCCGTTCCTCCTTTCCGGACACCAAGCCTCCCGTTGTCTTGCCCGTGGCGCGTCGATAACGCCAAGCCGGGTGCGGCATGTCGGCTCTTGATTGAGCCTCCCGCGCCCCGCCAATCAAGGACACTCCATGTTCGATCACCACAAAGTTGAACTCGAATGGGCCGGCCGTCCGCTGACCCTCGAAACGGGCAAGGTCGCCCGCCAGGCTGATGGCGCCGTCATCGCCACCTATGGCGAGACCGTCGTGCTCGCCACCGTCGTTTCCGCCAAGTCGCCGAAGGCCGGCCAGGACTTCTTCCCGCTGACCGTCAACTACCAGGAAAAGACCTACGCCGCCGGCAAGATCCCGGGTGGCTACTTCAAGCGCGAAGGCCGTCCGTCCGAAAACGAGACGCTCACCTCGCGCCTCATCGACCGGCCGATCCGCCCGCTCTTCCCGGATGGCTACAAGAACGACACCCAGGTCATCATCACCGTGATGCAGCACGACCGGGAGAACAACCCGGACGTCGTCGCCCTGGTCGCCACGTCTGCTGCGCTGACGCTCTCGGGCGTGCCCTTCATGGGCCCCGTCGGCGGCGCGCGCGTTGGCTACATCAACGGCGAATACGTGCTCAACCCGCATGTCGACGAAATGCCGGAATCCAAGCTCGACCTGATGGTCGCCGGCACGGGTGACGCGGTTCTCATGGTGGAATCGGAAGCCCAGGAACTCGACGAAGAAACCATGCTCGGCGCCGTCATGTTCGGCCATCGCGGCTTCCAGCCGGTGATCGACGCGATCATCAAGCTCGCGGAAGTGGCCGCCAAGGAGCCGCGCGACTTCACCGCCGAAGATCATTCGGCACTCGAAAGCGAAATGCTCGCCTTCGCCGAAGCCGAACTTCGCGACGCCTACAAGAACACCGACAAGACCGCACGCTACACCGCGGTCGATGCCGTGAAGGCAAAGGTCAAGGAGCATTTCGCGCCGGCCGAAGGCGAGGAAGCCCGCTTCACCGCCGAGCAGATCGGTTCGGTCTTCAAGTCGCTCCAGGCCAAGATCGTGCGCTGGAACATCCTCGACACCAAGTCGCGCATCGACGGCCGTGATCTCGCGACCGTCCGCCCGATCGTGTCGGAAGTCTCCATGCTGCCGCGCACCCACGGCTCGGCGCTCTTCACCCGCGGCGAGACCCAGGCGATCGTCGTCGCCACGCTCGGCACCGGCGAAGACGAACAGTACGTCGATTCACTCACGGGCATGTACAAGGAGCGCTTCCTGCTCCACTACAACTTCCCGCCCTTCTCCGTCGGTGAAACGGGCCGCATCGGCTCGCCCGGCCGCCGCGAAATCGGTCACGGCAAGCTCGCATGGCGCGCGATCCGTCCGATGCTGCCGGCACCCGAGCAGTTCCCCTACACGCTCCGCGTCGTCTCCGAGATCACCGAATCCAACGGCTCGTCCTCCATGGCGACCGTGTGCGGCACCTCGCTCGCGCTCATGGATGCAGGCGTTCCGCTGCAGCGTCCCGTTGCCGGCATCGCCATGGGCCTGATCAAGGAAGACGAGCGCTTCGCCGTCCTCTCCGACATCCTGGGCGATGAAGACCACCTCGGCGACATGGACTTCAAGGTCGCAGGCACCGAGAACGGCATCACCTCGCTGCAGATGGACATCAAGATCGAAGGCATCACCGAGGAGATCATGAAGATCGCGCTCGGCCAGGCCAAGGACGGTCGCATCCACATCCTCGGCGAGATGGCCAAGGCCCTCACGACGAGCCGCGAAGAGCTGGGCGAGTTCGCCCCGCGCATCGAAGTGATGCAGATCCCCGTCGACAAGATCCGTGACGTCATCGGTTCCGGCGGCAAGATCATCCGCGAGATCGTCGAGAAGACCGGCGCCAAGATCAACATCGAGGATGACGGCACGATCAAGATCGCATCGGCCTCCGGCAAGGAGATCGAAGCCGCCAAGAAGTGGATTCACTCCATCGTCGACGAGCCGGAAATCGGCCACGTCTACGAAGGCACGGTCGTGAAGATCGCCGATTTCGGCGCCTTCGTGAACTTCTTCGGCCCGCGCGACGGCCTCGTCCACATCTCCCAGCTCGCCGAAGACCGCGTCGCCAAGACATCCGACGTCGTCAAGGAAGGCCAGAAGGTCTACGTCAAGCTCATGGGCTTCGACGAACGCGGCAAGGTCCGCCTCTCCATGAAGGTCGTTGACCAGGAGACCGGTAAGGAACGCGAAAAGCAGGAAGACTGATCAAGCCGATCAGCTCCGCTGAAATGCCAACGGCCGCATCGAAAGATGCGGCCGTTTTGGTACGGAAAAGCAATAATGAGAGTAATATTGCCCATAGATCTAAGGGGAATTTCGCGTAAATACTCCATGAGCGCCCGAGAATGCCGATTTAAACGTTTTGAATAAACTTTCAGTGCTTGAACAGAATTCAATTTGAACCGACCCTGAACATGCGAATCGTCGTGCGGGGTATTTTTCGATGGCTAAGTCGGAGCCAAAACTCTCTTATGTCGCAGATATGCTGATCGAATTGCGCAAGCTCGCGATCGAGTCTCGTCAGCCCATGCTTGCCCACCTCCTTGCCATGGCTGAACTCGAAGCGAGGCAGGAACACCCCGAAATTTGTTCCGACACTGGTCACGCAGCGTTGGAAGTGAAAACAGAATGTTTTCGCACGCTCTCTTGATCTGCTGAAACTACCGGTTGCAGAAAATGCGTTTGCATGTAACTTCGCGCCGACTTGAAATATCGGCATGGAGTGGTTTGCGCATGACGCTCGACCAAGCTGCAGACTATCTGGCGATGGTCGAGAAACCGGATGTCCGAACGGACCTCGAATTGACCCGGTTGATTGTCGATCTGAGGAGCCGACCCGAGCTCACAAGATCGGCCGGTAATTTCCAAGCCGCCTTCTTCTCACTCCAGCGCGCATTGCTCGAAGAACGAGAAGACGCCGAGGACCACCGCTTCCATGCCATGACATGCTTGGCTGAACTACGCCGCGCGGTGGGGTAGACGGGCGGCGATGACCGGCAGGATTGGGGGGGAAGCGATCGGTCAGTATTTAGAGCGATGTTGAAGTAGCGGCCGCGGATGCCACTCGTGTCCCCCGCTTTTCCGCAAGTTAAGACGAAATGCCGCCGTCTTCGGGTGCAAGTAAAGCTTGAGGCCCCTATACTTTCCCAAGCAAAGGGCGATTCGTATGTGGGCAGGGGTAAGGCAGCGGTTCCGCCGCTTTCATGAGGATCTGAACTTATCGAAGGATCAGATCGATGATGGCCTTGGCAAACAGCACGGCGTGCAGAAGTCGCTTCACCGGGCCTATTACGATGAATCCACCGAAACCCCGCGCGGGTTCATCGTCGGATCATGGGGCAAGGGAACGGCCGTCGCGCCGCCTAGCGACGTCGATATTTTCTTTGAGTTGCCAACGGCAGTTTATCAACGCATCGAAGCCTATCAGGGCAACAAGCAATCGGCGTTGCTGCAAGAGGTTCGCGCACATCTGCTCGAAACCTATTCGCAAACCAATACGCGCGGCGACGGCCAAGTGGTAATCGTCGGCTTCAATACGATCACCGTAGAGGTAGTGCCAGCGTTCCGATACGATAATCTCGGCCGCTTCTATATGCCCGATACCAACGATGGGGGCCGATGGAAGCTGGTCGATCCCCAAGCCGAGATCGCTTTCATCGATACCGCCGATCGCAACGCAAGCGGCAACGTGCGGCCAATGGCGCAGATGCTCAAAACATGGAAGCGGCATTGCAACGTGCCGCTAAAATCATACCAGATCGAGTTGCTCACGGCCGAATTCATGACGACCTACGAGAACCGGCAATACGACTATTATTGGTATGATTGGTTTATGCGCGATTTCTTCGCCTGGCTATGCAACAAAGCTTGGGCGAACTTGACCATACCCGGCACTTTCGAATCCATAAATCTGGGCGATGCGTGGCTGTCGAGGGCGCAAACCGCCCGCGATCGCGCTCTGCAGGCGTGTGCGGATGAGTATAACGATTACACGATCTCGGCGGGCGAAGAATGGCAGAAGATATTCGGGGATCGAATCCCAGTTCACGTCCTGTAGACGACCGCCGCAGGGCAATCATCGCGGAATGCCGGCGGCAGGAGGAATCCTGTCTCTACACGTCCACCACGCTTTATATTTGGCTTCGGCGCGTACGCCGGCAAAAGCAATTCTTCGTTGCCGCGCCTATCGTCATCGCCGGTTTTGCCGGGCTTTCGATCTTGCAGGAATGGGGTTTGGAATGGGTTATGGCAGTGCTGGCCATCATCGCCAGCTTGTTCCCGGCCTTGGCGGATGCATTGAAGTTCGAAACCAGTGTGGATGAAATTTCGCGACTGGCAGCCGAATTCAAGGCATTACAGGATCGCTTCCGTCGAACCGCGACCATCACCGCTTTGGGCGATCTGCAGGCGGCGGAAGACGTATTGGCCGAATTGATGGATCGGATGGATATCGCGCGAAGCAGCAGCATCACGCCGCCGGAATCGGCTTTCAAAGAAGCCCAACGGAAGATCGCTGAAGGACACTATGACTTTTCGGTCGATCAGCCACCGGCCGCCAAATAGGCGCTCGCTAAGGCCGGTATCGCAAAGCCGCTCTCCGCGTTCCGAGACGACGAGTTGGCCGCTTCTGGCCCATTGCGAAACTGATCTCGAACGACCGCAATGGCGTCGCAAGCCGTCATAACTACTCCCCCCAATTTTCCCCGCCCCTTCGCCCCGTGCCATACTCCCTTCGTCCCCGCCGGTTGGAAGCATTCGTGAGACGTCCGGGTGCGGGTGGGGGACGGCGCTTCCGGTTGTGGGGAACGATGCCCGCAGCCTGGAGCTGGGCCGACAGCGCCTCCGCCGGCATTACGACCGGCTTTGGCTGTGTGTCCATGCAAGCCGTGGTGCGGAAGCGAGCGATGATCCCTGTGAGCTGCGATGCGGCCGGTGGAGGGGCGTTCGATCCGGGCTGAGCGCGTGAAGCCGCATGAAGGCTCCCGCCGGGAGCCTCAGTGCGCCACCATTCGCTCGTGAAGGTCCGGTCCCGCATGAGTGCCCCGTAAAAGGGCGACGGTGCAGAGGGCGTCGACTGGTCCAGAGGGACGAGGGTCCCGCAAGACGTCGGGCGAGGCGCGCGAAGCGAGCCACACCTACCTATTTTTTCGAGGCCCGCTTCGCGCGCCCCGTCTCCATTCCGTGATCCCCCGGGCGGCGAAAGCCGTGCCGGGCAAAGCCGCATGGCCGCGCAAGTCTTGGTCTCTCCCGTTTCTCGTCTCTCCCGTTTTCGGCCTCTCCCGCTCAAAGACTGGCCGCGCTACGCTCCGCGCGCCGGACAGGCGACAGGAAACGGAGCGATCGATGATCGAGATCAAGCGGCTCACTACGGGTGACGAGGCGCTCGCGCGCCAACTGAACGGCCTCTTCGCGCGGGAATTCGACGATCCCGAAAGCTATGCGTCCAAGCCGCCGGCCGACGCCTATCTCGCGCGGCTTCTCGACCGCGATCACGTGCATGCCCTTGTGGCACTGGACGGGGACGATGTGATTGGCGGGCTTGTTGCCTATGAGCTTGAAAAGTTCGAGCAGGCGCGCTCGGAAATCTACATCTACGATCTCGCGGTGGCCGAGGCCCATCGCAGGCAGGGCGTCGCCACCGCTCTGATCGAAAGGCTCTGCGCGATCGGCGCGGAGCGCGGCGCCTGGGTCGCCTATGTCCAGGCCGATTACGGCGACGATCCGGCCGTGGCGCTCTACACCAGGCTCGGCACGCGCGAGGACGTCATGCATTTCGACATCGCCGTCAAAGCCGGCGGCGGCTGAAGGCGCCGCCGCCGACCAGATCTGTCGTGAGCCGTCAGACGCCCGTCGGCCGGCTCTCCACCACCGTCTCGGGGTTCGCCATCGCGTATGGCCAGGCCGAGTGGTCGAGGTCGAGATCCGGAAACGCCGTCGGCCGGAAGACCGGCCGGTCCACGCCCGATTTCAGCTGGTCGCGGAAATCGTTGAGCACGCGCAACGCCGTCGGAAACAGCATCATGATCGCCATCAGGTTGACGATCGCGAGCACGCCCATCAGCGGATCGGAGAAGAAGAACACCGCCGTCGCCCCCGGTGCCGTCGCCCCGAGGAAGACGATGATGACGATCGCCAGCCGCAGCACATGCACCGCCGCCGGCTGCGACGTCATCACCTTCAGCGCCGTCTCGCCCAGATAGTAGTTGTAGATGATCGAGCTGAACGCGAAGAGCAGGATCGCAAAGGTCAGGAAGTACTGCGACCAGTTGCCCACCTGGCTCACCAGCGACTGCTGGGTCAGCACCACCCCGTCTATCCCTTCGGCACCCGGCTGGTAGACGGGGCTGAGCAGGATGATGAATGCCGTGCACGAGCAGATGATGATCGTGTCGATGAAGACCGAGAAGGACTGCGTGATGCCCTGGCTGATCGGGTGGCGCACATCGGCGGTCGCCGCCACGTTCGGCGCCGAACCGAGGCCGGCCTCGTTGGAGAAGAGGCCGCGCCGCAGCCCTTGCGCCATCGCCGCGCCCACGCCGCCGCTGACCGCTTCTTCAAAGCCGAACGCATTGGCGATGATCGACCAGATCACGCCGGGCAGCTCCGTGATGTTCATCACGATGACGAGGAGTGCCAGCCCGATATAGATGAACGCCATGATCGGGATGATGACGTCCGCCACCTTGGCGATGCGCCGGATCCCCCCATAGACGATGAAGCCAGTGATGATCGCAAGCGCGATGCCGCTCCACAGGCGGTCGACGCCGAGACTGTCGTTCACCGCGCCGGCAAAAGTGTTGCCCTGGAACGCGTTGAACCCGAAGGCGAAGGCCAGCATCAGGCAGATCGCATAGACCACCGCGAGCCACCGATAGCGGTGGCCGAGCCCGTGGATGATGTAGCTCGCCGGCCCGCCGTGATAGGTGCCGTCGCCGTTCGAGCGCTTGTAGAGCTGCGCCAGCGATGCCTCGACAAGGCTTGTCGCCATGCCGACCAGCGCGATCGCCCACATCCAGAACACTGCACCCGGACCGCCGAGCGTGATCGCCACCGCGACGCCCGCGATGTTGCCGCCGCCGACGCGCCCGCCGACGGAAATCAATAGGGCCTCGCGCGCGCTGATCGCATTCGGATCGCCGCTCTGGTTCTTGGAGGACAGCACGCGGAACATGCGGGTGAAATATTCGATCTGCACGAAGCCGCTCATCACCGTGATGAACACGCCGAAAACCACGAGAATCGGGATCAGTGCCCATCCCCAGGTGAGGTCTTCGATCAGACCGAAAAAGCCGGTAATCAGATCCATAAGCTCAAAATCCCCTCTTGGAGCGTGGCCGCTCCGCAAAATTCGATCGCAACGCCCCTCCCTCCAGCACGAACGCGCGACCAATGAAAGCTCGCTTGACCGTCGCGAACCGCGCGACGCTTATCCCATTGAGGCTGAGGGTCCGCCACAAAGCAACCTTTGACGCCAAACTTTGAACCTTGCTCGTCACCGCGCCGCCCATGCTAAGTGTCGCCTCCACCCGCTCCGTCCCGCCTGCATTGCGCGTGCCGGCGGCGGATCATTGTCAGGGGAGACGGCCAGTGCGCTTCATGGATTTCAGTTCTTGGCAGGGCGTGCTCACCACCATCCTCGGCATTGCCGTGCTCGCGCTCGTCGGCGTCGGTATCCGCATGGTGATGATGCTCACCTTGCAGCAGCGCCAGCAGCGCATGAACCGCCAGATCAACGAGCGTTTGAAGACGCTCATCGCCGCCTATCGCACGCTCGGCGGGTCGTTCACGGGCGAACTGACCGTCAGCCCCGCGCATCTGCGCGACCTCAAGACCGCCGCCGCGACGCCGGAAGAGGGCGCGGAACCTGCACCTGTTCCCGACGCCGCCTCCGAGCGCCCGCGCCGCATTCGCGATGCCGTCGAGGCCGCTTTGTCCGACATCCTCCTGCTCGGCACCGAAGAGCATGTGCGCCTCGCCGGCCAGGCGGCAACCGATCTTGCGGCGGGACGCCCGATCCGCACGGCGGAACTGGTCATCTCGCTGCGCACCTTCATCCGCATGGCGCTCGATCTCGACCCCATTCCGGAAGGCGCCAAGATCCCGTTCCAGGGCCCGACCCGCCCGCAGGGCGCCGGTGGACGCGGCAGAAATGAAGCTGGTCGCGAACGCGGCGGCGGTGGTGGTGGTGGTGGTGGTGGAGGCGGCGGTGCGGGTGGCGGCACCGGCATGGGGATGGGCGGCGGCAGCCGGGACACGAGCGACAGCGGCCCGTCCGCAAATTGAAGCACGGCGAGGCGTCAGGTCCCGCGCTTTGATTGAACGCCTCGAGGGAAAAGGATCTCCATTTCGATGGGAACAAGTTTCGTTACGCTTGGCCGTGGCTTGGATGGCGCGCCGGCCGCGCAGGGGTCCGCGCTCGGTTTCTGGATGCATGATTCCGATCTGGAACTGCTGCTGAGGCTCATGGCCTTGCATGTCGCGGTCGGCGGCTCGCCGGAATCGGGCGATCGCGCCGAACGGGTCCGCGATCAGTGGCTCATGGCGTCCGGCGAAGGGTTCGTCGGCAGCGTCCCGCACGGCTTCGAAGAACTCTCCGTAACGCCGGATGAGTTGGACATTGCCCGTGAGGCGCTCCGTTCGCTGCTCGTGGCCCTCGATCAGGCCCCGCCGACGCTCCCCGGCGCCATCTTTTCGCTTCTGGGGCTCGGCAGTCCGGCGAGCTGGGATCTAAGCGTTCAAGGCATCCGCCGGGCAGTGGAAGCGTTCGACGATCTATTCGCGGGCCGCATGAAGTCCACCAGCCGTGATCGAGCCTTCGTCTCGATCGTTCAGCAGGGTGCGTGAGCAGCTATCGCGAGACTATCGCGCGGAAGTGCGCCGCCCACCGCGCAGCCAGAGCACTGACGACACAATGCCGGCCAAACATCCGATCGCAGCGCCGATCAGGATGGCAAAGCCGAAGAACACAAGCTCTCCGCCCCGAGCATCGCCATCCGCCCATTGCAGCAGAGCGAGAGCGCCGAGCGCGAACAGGATCGCCCCGGCGGCCATGCAGCCGATCAGAATGGCGAAGCAGGCGATATAGGAGAGGCCGGGCGCGGATCGCCGCCTGCCGACGCCGCCCGCAAAACCGGGATTGCCGGCCTTGTCATGAACTGGGCTTTCGCCGCTCATGCGCCGTCATCGATGATGATTTCGCAATCCGGCTCGAAGCCGCCGGCTTCGACTGCCTCGTTGCATTCGTCGAGCGCTCGTTGGCGGACGTTTTCGCCGCTCCACATGGCCCAGGCCGTCGTGTTGCGTGACCGGGCGACGATCTTCGATCCCTCCAGCGCGTCTACATTCTGGGAAAACGGGAAGGTGGCTTCGTGCGACAACAGCGAACCGTCGTCCTCGTCCCAGTCTTCGGGAATGATCCGTCCGATTCGGTAGCACTCGGAATCGTCCTCGCTTCGCTCCGCCTCGCAATCAGCCAGCGCCGAACGCTCCGCCGCGTCGAGCGAGTGCAGCTGTCGCCGAAGATGAATGGAGAGCTGGTTCGAACCTTCGGGCAGAAAGGCATAGATTGCCCCGAAGAAATGGGCATCGCCGATCGTGTCGATCAGCATTGCGCCGAGGTCTTGCCTCTGTTTGGCATCGAGCCCGTCATTGTCGATCTCGAGCCGGTATCGCTCGGCGTCCGGCAATGCGGCCTTGGCCTCCTCGCTGGTTATGACGGCACTGGATGACCCTTCCTGGGCTGCAGCCGGCAGTGGCATGATCGAGGCAGCCAGCAGCCCGACACAGCCAAGAGCCAGTGGAACACGCTTCGAACCAAGGTCGCCAAGGGTTGAGAACACGATGTCGGCTCCAATACGCGTCGGTTGCACGGTAGGGGGCGAACTTTCCAATGGAGTGTGTCGAAAGCATGGGCAGGCCGTCGGCCCCGAAGCAACGGCGCCGCCGAGGCGACGCCATGTAGACTCGCTTTGATCGCCGCGCTAATCGTCGGCGCATGAAAAACGGCGATCATCTCTTCCTAGTCGACGGTTCGGGTTACATCTTCCGGGCCTATCACGCGCTCCCGCCTCTCACGCGCAAGTCCGATGGCCTGCCGGTCGGCGCGGTGTCCGGCTTCTGCAACATGCTGTGGAAGCTGCTTGTCGAGGCGCGCGACACGGAAGTGGGTGTTACACCGACGCACTTCGCGGTGATCTTCGACTATTCCTCCAAGACCTTCCGCAACGCGCTCTACGATCAGTATAAGGCGAACCGCTCGGCACCGCCGGACGATCTGATCCCGCAATTCGGCCTGATCCGCCAGGCGACGCGCGCCTTCAACCTGCCTTGCATCGAGAAGGAAGGCTTCGAGGCCGACGACCTGATCGCCACCTATACCCGGATGGCCGTCGAGGCCGGTGGCGACGTCACGATCGTCTCCTCCGACAAGGACCTGATGCAGCTCGTCACCCCCAAAGTGTCGCTCTACGATACGATGAAGGACAAGCAGATCGGCATCCCCGAGGTCATCGAGAAATGGGGCGTTCCGCCTGAGAAGATGATCGACCTGCAGTCGTTGACGGGTGACTCGACCGACAACATCCCGGGTATCCCAGGCATCGGCCCGAAGACCGCCGCGCAGCTGCTTGAGGAGTATGGCGATCTCGATACGCTTCTGGAGCGTGCGTCCGAGATCAAGCAGAACAAGCGGCGCGAAAACATCATCCAGTTCGCCGATCAGGCACGGCTGTCGCGCGAGCTAGTCACGCTGAAGCTCGATACGCCGATCGATGTCGGGCTCGAGGAATTGAGCCTCGATCCCCAGGACGGGCCGAAGCTCGTCGGTTTTCTGAAGGCGATGGAATTCACGTCGCTCACGCGCCGGGTCGCGGACGCCACCGGGACGGACGCGGCTGCCGTCGAACCGTCCCATGTCCAGGTGCAATGGGGTGCTGAAGCCCACGGACCGGATCTCGACAAGGGCGATGCAACAGCTCCTGCAGACGGGACGACGATGGCTCAAAAGCCAGCCGGCGGCTCGGAACAGACCATCGCAAGCGCCACCGTGAGCGCCAAGACCGAGACTTGGACGCCCCAGGCGCTCGCCAAGGCCCGCGCCGAAGCGGCAGCCACCGGCACGATCGACCGCGCGTCCTACGTCACCATTTCCGATCTGGCGACGCTCGACCGCTTCATCGCCATTGCCCGCGAGACTGGTCTTGTCGCGTTCGATACGGAAAGCAATGCGCTTGATGCAATGCAGGCCGATCTCGTCGGTGTGTCGCTCGCGGTTGCCGGCAACAGCAAGGATGCATCCGGCAGGGAGATCATGGCGGCCTATCTGCCACTCGCCCACCGCACCGGCGAAGGCGACATGTTCGGCGGCGGCATCGCCGAAGGTCAGGTGAAGTTCGACGAGGCGCTCGCCCGGCTGAAATCGCTGCTGGAAGACCCGGCCGTCCTGAAAGTAGGCCAGGACCTGAAATATGACTGGTTGCTGATGAAGCGCTACGGCGTCGAGATCGGCCCGTTCGACGATACGATGCTGATGTCCTATGTCGTCGAATCTGGCATGGCGAGCTTCGGCGCCTCGGGCGGCCATGGCATGGATGCGCTGGCCGAACGCTGGCTCGGCCACAAGACGATAGGCCTCAAGGAAGTCGCGGGCTCCGGCAAGGGGCAGGTCACATTCGATTTCGTATCCATCGAGAAGGCGACAGAGTACGCGGCGGAAGATGCCGATGTCGCGCTCAGGCTCTGGTTCGCGATCAAGCCGCAGCTCGTCGCCAAGGGCCTCGTCCACGTCTACGAACGATTGGAGCGGCCCCTGCTGCCGGTCCTTGCCCGCATGGAGGAACGCGGGATCTCCGTCGACCGACAGATACTGTCGCGTCTTTCCGGCGAATTCGCGCAAGGTGCGGGCGCCCATGAGGCAGCCGCCTATGAACTTGCCGGCGAAAAGTTCAATCTGGGTTCGCCCAAGCAGCTCGGCGAAATCCTGTTCGGGAAGCTCGGCCTGCCAGGTGGATCGAAGACGAAGACCGGGCAATGGTCGACGTCCGCCCAAGTGCTGGAAGATCTGGCCGCAGTCGGCCACGACCTGCCGCGCAAGATCGTGGATTGGCGCCAGCTTTCCAAGCTGAAATCGACCTATACGGATGCGCTGCCGGGCTACATCCATCCGCAGACCAAGCGCGTCCACACCTCCTATTCGCTTGCATCGACGACGACGGGCCGGCTTTCTTCCTCCGAGCCGAACCTTCAGAACATCCCGATCCGCACCGCCGAGGGGCGCAAGATCCGCACGGCCTTCATCGCCGATGCAGGTCAGAAACTCGTTTCTGCCGATTACAGCCAGATCGAGCTGCGCGTGCTCGCCCATGTGGCCGACATTCCGCAGCTGCGCCAGGCGTTCGCCGATGGCATCGACATTCACGCGATGACGGCTTCGGAAATGTTCTCCGTGCCGATAGAAGGCATGCCGTCGGAAGTGCGCCGGCGCGCGAAAGCCATCAATTTCGGCATCATCTACGGCATCTCCGCCTTCGGCCTTGCCAACCAGCTTGCCATCGAGCGGTCCGAAGCCAGCGACTACATCCGTCGCTATTTCGAGCGGTTTCCGGGTATCCGCGACTATATGGATGCGACGAAATTGTTCGCCCGCGAGCACGGCTATGTGGAAACGATCTTCGGCCGCCGGGCGCATTACCCGGAAATCCGCTCATCGAACCCTCAGGTGCGGGCGTTCAACGAGCGCGCGGCAATCAATGCGCCGATCCAAGGCTCGGCTGCCGACATCATCCGCCGTGCGATGATCCGCATCGAGCCGGCATTGGCACAATCGAGCCTGTCCGGCCGCATGCTGCTGCAGGTGCATGACGAACTGATCTTCGAAGTGCCCGAGGCAGAGGTCGACCAGACGATCGAGCTCGTCACCGATCTGATGGAAAACGCGGCCATGCCCGCGCTCTCCATGAAGGTGCCGCTCAAAGTCGACGCGCGCGCCGCCGACAATTGGGACGAAGCGCACTGACATCCGACCAAGGAGCTCAGCTGTAGATCATCTTGCGCGTCATGCCTCCGTCGACCGTGAATTCGGCCCCGGTGACGAAGCCGGCCTTCTCGGACAGGAGATAGGCGGCGAGATGCGCGATGTCCTCCGGCGTGCCGACGCGGCCTGCCGGATGCTGGGCGTGATCCTCGGCCGAAAGCTCGCCGTCCGAAACATCAATCCAACCGGGCGAGATGCAGTTGACGCGCACGTCCGGTCCAAGGCTGATCGCCAGCGAATGGGTGAGCGCGACGAGCCCTCCCTTGGTTGCGGAATAGGCGTGCGTGTCCTTCTCGCTCATATGCGCCCGGGTCGATGCGATCAGAACCATGGCGCCTTTCGCCTGCCGCAGCGGCTCTTCCCCATGCTGTGCGAGAAGGAAGGCAGCCGTCAGATTGGTCGCAATCACCCGGTTCCAATCGGCGAGAGTCAATTCGGCGAGACCGGCGAACTCGGAGATGCCCGCATTCGAGACGATGGCATCGATGCGACCGCTGCGCTCCTGCACGCCTTCGATCAGCGCGATGATGTCGTCCTCGCGCGCCACATCGCAGGTCACGAAGTCGCAGCCGGTTTCCTCGACGATCGCGACGCCCTTGTCTGAATCGAGGTCGGCGACGACGACCTCCCAATCTTCGGCAACCAGTTGACGCACGATGCCCGCGCCTATGCCGGAAGCGCCGCCTGTGACGATCGCCGTCTTCATCATGGGAATTCCTTTCGACTGTCTTGGGTATTTCGTTCAGTGGACCTGTCTACCGCCCCAGGCAATGATAGGATCACGCTTCCTCAAAAAGCCGGAGCCGTCCGACGGGTTCCGCGATCCCTGGACTGACTTGACCCAACTTAAGCCCCCGGCCTCGCCCGACACCCGCCCGGTTCGCCTCCTGCTCGGCATCGCACTGACGATCGGGTCGACCTTCGTGCTTGCCAGCATGGATGCCCTGTCGAAACTGCTGACCGGCGACCTGCCGGTCGTGCAGGTGGTGTGGGGCCGCTATTTCTTCCATACGCTGATCGTGATGACCGTGCTCGCGTTGCGCGCCCAGCCGGGGTTTTGGAAAAGTCGGCGGTTGGACCTGCAGTTGGTGCGGGCGCTGCTGCTTTGCGCCACGACGTTTCTCCTCTACGCCTCGCTGATCCACGTGCCGCTCGGCAATGCGACTGCGGTGCTCTTCTTCGCGCCGGTCCTCGTCACGCTGCTGGCCTATCTGGTCCTCGGCGAAAGCGTCGGGCCACGCCAACTCGTTGCCGTCGTCGTCGGCTTCCTGGGCGTCCTGCTGATCATCCGGCCTGGCTTCGGCGCCGAGCCGGCCATGCTGATCCCGCTCGGCGCGGCGATCCTGCTTGCGTTCTTCTACCTGCTGACCCGTCTCGTGGGACGGTATGACAGCGCGTCCACGACGCTGTTCTACACGACGAGCGTCGGTGCCGTGCTTTTCTCGCTGGCGCTGCCTTTCGTCTGGGAGATGCCGTCCTGGCCGCAGATCGGGTTGATGGCGATCATGGGGAGCCTCGGGGCGCTCGGCCATTTCCTGCTGGTGCGGGCCTTCGCCATTGCGCCGGCCTCGTCGCTGTCGCCGTTCCTCTATTCGCAGATCGTGGCTGCCGCCACGATCAGTGTCGTCGTCTTCGGCGATCCGCTGCAATGGACGATGATCGCCGGCGCCGGTCTGTTGGTTGCCAGCGGCATCTATGTCTGGCTCAAGACTTAGATTTATCGCGTTTCCGAACGGTGAACCGGTCTCCACTTCACCTGGAAACGCTTTGGCCGGCGAGTCGATCAGGTGACGCGGGCGCGGCGCTTGTACTCTTCGCGGTCCCAGAGCTTGCCGTCCATGACCTCCGCGATGATCTTCACGGCGCCGTCCACTTCGGCCTCGCCGATATAGAGCGGCGTGAAACCGAAGCGCAGGATGTCCGGCGCGCGGAAATCGCCGATCACCTTGCGCGCGATCAGGGCCTGCATGATTGCGTAGCCTTCCGGATGACGAAAACTCACCTGGCTACCGCGCAGGGCTGCTTCGCGCGGCGTCGCGAGCGTCAATTCCGGGCAAGCGGCCTCGACGCCGGCGATGAAGCGCTCCGTCAGTTCGATCGAGCGGGCGCGCACGTCGGCCATCGTGGTCATGTCCCAGATATCCAGCGCCGCTTCGAGCGCAGCCATCTGCAGCACCGGCGGCGTGCCGACGCGCATCCGCTCGATACCGCGGCCGGGCCTGTAGTTCTGGTCGAAGGCGAAGGGCTGCTCGTGGCCAAGCCAGCCGGCGAGCGCTGGCTGCGCCGTATCCGCAAGATCGGGCCGCACATAGATGAAGGCCGGGCCGCCCGGACCGGAGTTCAGATATTTGTAGGTGCAGCCGACGGCGAAATCGGCATCGGCGCCCGTCAAATCGACGGGTACGGCGCCGGCCGAGTGGGCGAGATCCCAGACGGTCAGCGCACCGGCCGCGTGGGCCTTTTCAGTGATCCGCTTCATGTCGTGCATGCGCCCGGTGCGGTAGTCGACCTCTGTGATGAGGGTCACCGCAACCGTCTCGTCGATCGCGCCTTCGACTTCTTCCGGCGCGACCGTCTTCAGGCTGTAGCCTTGGCCCAGCAGCCCGACCAGGCCTTCGGCCATATAGAGGTCGGAGGGAAAATTGCCGGTGTCGGACAGGATGATCTTGCGATCGGGCCGCAGCCGCAGCGCCGAGGCAAGCGCTTGGAATACCTTGATCGACAGCGTGTCGCCCATGACGACGGTACCGGCGGGCGCGCCGATCAGCTTGCCGATGCGGTCGCCGATATCCGTCGGCTTGGCCATCCAGCCGGCCTTGTTCCAGCCGGTGACGAGCATGTCCCCCCATTCGGCGGTGATGGTCGAGGCGACACGCTCGGCTGCCTTCCTGGGCAGGGGGCCGAGCGAGTTGCCGTCGAGATAGATGAGGCCCTCGGGGAGATGAAATTCACTACGGGTCTTGTTGAAGTCGCTCATTCGGTCCTTAGCCGGCGCACCAATCAGGCGGCGCCTGCTTCCTCTGTGTCGGTGATGAAACGGGCGGGAAGCGATACTTCCAGCAATTCGATGTCGTCTGAGGGATCGGCGTAGCGCGTCACGAGGCCCGGGGGCACCACGAAGGCATCGCCGGCGCCGAGACGCTGCGTCTCCTGGCCTCTTGCCTCCAGCGTCAGTTCGCCATCCATGACGAAGGTGAAGAGGATGTCGCTGTCATGGCGCGCAAAGACCGGCGTGCCTTCGCCGCGCTTGGCCACATGCACGCCGGCGACGCCTTGCGTGTTCTCGCCGATCGTCGTGTCACGGGCGACGAAACCCGGCAGCCGGAACGGCTTCCAAGTCGCTTCCGCTGCCTTGTGATGCACGAAGCGCTGACCCTGGAACCGCCTGTCCGGATTGGCCGGGCCATTCGGCAGGGTCATGGAATGATCGATCGAAGTGACATGCTCCGCCGGCACGCCGATCTCGATCACCTCGATGTTTGGGCTCGCATAGAGCACGCGGTGACGGATTTCCGGCGGCTGGATGACGCAATTGCCGGCTTCGAGCCGGAAAGGCTCGCCCTGGTCCTCGTAAACGAGGTCGACCCAGCCGCGATAGCAGAAGATCAATTGGAAGCCGACGGTGTGGTAATGCACCATGTCCGGCACGGGGCCGCCATCGGGAATGCGGATGTGGCTCGCAATGATCGAGCCGCCGAGACGGGATGGCACGAGATCGCGGTAGTGCATCCCGGCGCGACCGATGACCCAGGGTGCCTGGTCGGCGAGCCGGCGCACCACGAAATCATGCGCGGTCGTCGGCGTCGCAAGCGGTACATGCAGCGGTTCGATCTCGATCCGCGTGCCGTTCGGAGCGGTCAGCCGCCGCTCGCCGCCTGCGAAGCCATCCGGATCGTCGGTCAGGATGCGGATCGTGCCGGGCGGTTCGTTCGAATGGGCATCGAGGCAGAGCCGCAATCCGTGACCGGACACCACCGCGACCTTGGGGTCGTCTGCCGGGAAGATCGTATCGAGCCGCATCTTCAGCACTTTGGTGAAGAAGGGCAGGTCGTCGCGCACGTCCTTCGTGGGAAGGCGCATTTCTGCACGCGTATCGCTCATGGCTCATGCCTCTCGCAATGGTTTGTGGTTTCTCTGTTCCGGTGCATCCCAGTCCTGCAAGAGCTGGGAGACCCGTGAAAGCCCGTCCTCCAGCCGCACGCTCTCGCCTCCGCCGACGCCGAGCCGGATATGCCCGGGCATGTCGTAGGCGGAGCCGGGCAGAAGGAAGGTGCGGTAGGGGGGCGCAAGCAGTCGCCGCGCGAAATCGTCGGAATCGATCCCGTTTGCCAAACGAGCTAGCCCGATCAGGCCCGCCTGCGGTCGCACCCAGGACAACTTCGGCTCGTTCGCCACGAACCAGTCCAACTGATCGAGATTGGCGCGGCCTTCTGCCCGTGCCCGATCCAGCGCAGGACCGAGGCGCTCGGGTCTGAGCGCGATCTCGGCGATCGCCTCGCCCATGATGTTCATGATCTCGCTGGCGTTTTCGCGCAGGATCACGGCGTCCATGATCAGATCCTTGTCGCGGCAGATCATCCATCCGGTGCGCAGGCCCTGGAGTCCGAGCGCCTTGGAGACGCTGCCGGTCGTGATGCCGCGCTCGTAAAGTCCCGCAATGCTTGGCGCACGTGTGCCTTCCCATTCGAGCCCGGCATAGACCTCGTCGACGAGAAGCCAGGCCCCGACCGAGCGCGCGATGGCGACGATCTCGGCAAGCTCCGCCTCGTCCATCAGCCGGCCGGTGGGATTGTTGGGGTTCGACAGGAAGATGAGCTTCGTGCGCGACGTGACCGCATCGCGCAACTGGTCGAGCGGCAGGCGCCATTGATCCTCTTCGCGGCGATGAACCAGGCGCATATTGGCCCCGACGGCCGCGCCGAGAACGGCGGCCTGCGGCCAGCCCGGCACTTCCGTGACGATCTCATCGCCGGCCTCGACCAGCTGGCGGATAACGAGATAATTGGCTTCCGCGGCGCCGGCAGTGATCAAGACATCGTCCGGCGTGCAGATGCCGGAAAGTCCGGCCTGCGCGATCACGTGCTCCCGTAGCGCCGGAAGGCCGCGGAACGACTTGCCGTTCCAGTCCAGCGACAATTCCGGATCGAGATCGCGAAGGAAGTCGCCGAGCTTCGGCGAGCGCGCCAGCGAAAAGCCGACGATCGCTTCCGGGTCCGCTTCGGTCGTATCGAGCAGATACTGAAAGAGCGTGTGAATCTTGACTTTCATCCGGATCGGCACCTATTAGGCGGAAAGAGGAGATTAATAAATGAATTCAAAAGGTTATATCAAGGGTAAGCCGGTATCGCTGACCGTTCTCGACTACGGTCTGTTCAAGGTCCATGCCAATGGCCGGGTGATCGGGATCGTCGGGTTCCTGATCCGCACCGACCGGGACGAGACCATTCTCGTCGATACCGGTTTTCCGGCTAAGTATGCCTATGACATCGAGGCCTCCAGCGCCGAAGACAAGCTTGGCGGCTTTGGCGTCGTGCTGGCGCTCACGGATGAGAACCTGCCGGCGGCGCAGCTCGCCAGGGCCGGGGTCGCCATGGAGGACGTCGATCTCCTCATCATGACGCACACCCATATCGACCATGTGGGCGGGATCGCTGATTTTCCGGATCGTCCGATCCTCATGTCGGCCGCAGAACGCGCGCTCGAAAAGCCCATATACTGGAGCGGGCTGAAGCCGCTCGACTGGCCGGATCGCGCATACATGCTGGTCGATGGCGACGTCGATCTCGGCCCGGGGCTGAAGGTTCTCGCCGCACCCGGCCACACGATCGGGCAGCTTGCCCTGCTCGTTGAACTACCCGAGACTGGCCCGGTGCTTTTGACGGGAGATGCCATCTCGCGCCCGGCTGAAATCGACGAACGCTTCGACACGGCCGACGACCCTACTGCCGCAATTGCAAGCGCAGACCGCATCATGCGTCTGGCAGCAGAGAAGGGTGCGATGGTCATCTACGGTCACTCGCCCGAGCAGTGGCCGCAGCTGAAGAAATCGCCGGAATTCTACGCCTAGCGAACATCTCGACCCTGATTGAGGATGATGACATTGCCGCTTGAGACGTCGCCTGCCGGTGAAAGCAGGAAGGCGACCCAGGCGGCGATTTCGCTCGGCTGCATGGCGCGACCATGCGGCATCGCAGCGAGCGCCTTTTCGAGGACCTCTTCGCTGACGACGCCGAAGAGCGGCGTCTCGGTCATCGCCGGCGCGATGGAGTTCACGGCGATCTTGTCGCGGGCGTAGCGGCGCGCGAGATCCTTCGTCAGCGTGTCCATCGCAGCCTTGCTCGCACGATAGTGCGGCGGGTCGAACACATCGAAATTATAGGCGCCGTTCGAAGAGATCATGACGATCTTGCGCACGCCCGCCCGGCCGGCCATCAACTTCACCGCCTGCTGCGAGCAGTGGAAGGCGGACGAGAAGTTGATCGCCATCTGGCGGTCGAGTTCTTCAGCTGGAATATCCGGGAAAGCCGACATCAGGCATGTGCCGGCATTGTTGACGAGCGCGTCGATGCCGCCGTGCTTTTCGGCGATGGCGGCAAACACTGCGGAGATCGCATCGGCCTTCGTCAGGTCGACCTGATGACCCTCGAAATCTCCGCCCAGTGACGCTTCCATCGCCTTCATGGCAGGACCATCGATGTCGAGGCCGATGACGGTCATGCCCGATTGCAGCAGGGTCTCCACGATCGCCCGCCCCATGCCACCGGCAGCGCCGGTTACCACCGCAATCCTCGTTTCAGACATCCACACATCTCCCTCACTGCCGGTGATAATTATAGTGGATTTGCCAGATTGTATATAATAAGATTTTTGGCATGGGGTATTCCGCCAAGACAGATGCGGCTTTTGAGATGCTGCACCGTGACATTTTGAACGGCAGTCACGCGCCCGGTCAGCCGCTGCGTATCGCCGCGCTTTCGGGCCTCTATGGCGTGAGTGCCACCCCGTTGCGCGAGGCGCTTTCCCGGCTTGAAGAGAAGCAATTGGTCGTCGGCAGCGCCAACCGCGGATGGCGCGTCGCACCCGTTTCGCTGCCCGAGCTCGAGGATCTGGAGATCGCACGCCTCACCGTGGAGACGTCGCTTCTGGAAGATGCGATCGCCCATGGGGATCTCGACTGGGAAAGCGGCATCGTCGCAGCCCACCACCGTATGACCCAGGTTGCGCCGCCTGCCGGAAATGTCGACGTGGCGGCTCGTCAGCTTTGGGACGAGACGCATGATGCGTTTCATATCGCGTTGCATGCAGCCGGCCGTTCGTCTTGGCTGAAGCGCTTCTTCGTGCGCACTGCGGAGCAACTGCGGCTGCACCATCAGGCCTTGTTGTTTCACCCACGGGCCATCAATCCGAATGGTCCGGAGAAGCACACGCCGGAAACAGAGGCGCTGTTGTCGCGCGCGCATTCGGTAACCGCCCATACGGAATTGATGCAGGTCGTCCTCGACAGGGACGCCGTCGTGGCGCGCGAAAAGCTGCGCCTGCATGTCGAGATCACGCTGGAGGTCTTTCGATCGATCGCCGGCGCGAGCATGAAGGAAAAAAAGGCCAAACGAGAGGAACAAGTCACATGAAGAAACTGCTGCTTGCCACCACGACCCTTGCACTCGGCCTGACCGCCGGTGCAGCGGCATTTGCCGAGACCCTGACCGTCGGCGCTTATCCGTCGAACCCGCCATGGGAATTTAAGAACGAGCAGAGCGAGTTCGAAGGCTTCGAAGTCGACCTGATCACGGAAGTCGCCGAACGGCTCGAGATGGACCTCGAGATCTCCGACCTCGGCTTCCAGGCACTGTTCGCCGCGACCGCTTCAGGCCGCATCGACGTTGCGATCTCGACGATCACCATTACCGACGAGCGTCTGCAGAGCCAGTCGTTCACGCAGGGCTATTACGACGCCGATCTGGCACTCGTGTCCTTGCAGGAAGGCGCAACGAGCCTTGCCGAGCTTGAAGGCGAGCCCGTCGGCGCCATCGCATCCTCCACCGGTGACGCCTGGATCCAGGCCAACACGGAAGAATACGGCTTCGGCGAACTGCGCACCTATCCCGACCAGCAGGGTCTTCTGCTCGACGTGCGTGCCGGCCGTATTGCCGGCGCCATCGGCGACGTGACGGGCTTCATCTTCGCAGCCAAGGAAATGCCCGACCTCAACATCGCCGAAGTGATCCCGACCGGGGACCAGTACGGCCTGATGCTGCCGAAGGGGTCCGAACTGCTGGAGCCGATCAACGCGGCCATCAGTGAAATCAAGGAAGACGGCACGCTCGCCGAAATCTACGAGAAGTGGCTTGGCGAAGCACCGGCGGCGGACAGCTCCACCGTGACAGTGCTCGAAATCCCGACCGCCGAATAGTCGGCGTTTCGCGATAGGGCGGCCCGTTCCAACAGGCGGGCCGCTTCTTTTTGATCTCCTGACAAGCGCGAAGGTCCGGTCATGGGTTTCGTCGAAACTTTCCTGAACATCGATGTGATCGTGCGCGTGCTGCCGATGCTATGGCGCGGGATCTGGAACACGCTGGCACTTGCAGGCGCGACGCTGACGGTCGGTGCGATCGCCGGCGTTCTGATGTGTCTCGTTCGTCTCTATGCGGCAAAGCCGTTTCGACTGCTGGCCGTCGCCTATATCGACGTGTTCCGGGCGATCCCGATCCTCGTGCTCCTCGTTCTCATCTACTACGCGCTGCCCTTCATGGGTCTGCGCTTCTCGCCGTTCGTGTCGGCCGTCCTCGCGCTCAGCCTCGTCTTCTCGGCGTTCACGGCGGAAGTTTTCCGGGCCGGCATCCAGGCGATCCCGAAGGGCCAGACGGAAGCAGCCGAATCGCTGGGGCTGCCGTTTCGCATTATCATCATCAAGGTGATCCTGCCGCAGGCGTTCCGCATCGCCATTCCACCGCACACATCGAACTCGGTTGCCATCGCCAAGGACACGTCGCTCGCCTCGGTGGTCGCGATGCCGGACCTCTTGAAGCAGGCAACCGACGCGCAGGCGTTGACGGCCAATCCGTCGCCGCTGATCGCTGCCGCGCTGATCTATCTGATCGTGCTCCTGCCGGCGGTGCGGCTCGTCTCCTATCTCGAAAACCGCTTCCGCACGAATTGAACGCCATCCAGGGACTTGAAGACATCACATGACCGCTCAGCGCCTCGAAAAGGATGGCTCCGGCTATTTCCTCTATCACTCCATCGGCCAGTATCCCGGCAAGGCTGAGGATGTCGCCGCTGCGATGGCCGAGTTCGCAGGCGTGTGGGGTGCGCCGGACGACGGCCAGTGGGGCGCGATCCTGGGTCGACGGGCCGAGTTCGTCGAGCATTGGCGGCGCCTGATCGGCGCGTCCGAGGGCACAGTGACGACATCGGAGAACGTCACGGCGGCGCTGTATGCCCTGATCGGCGCGCTGCCGAGCGAGCATCTCAAAGGACGCAAGCTTCTGGTCGCGGGCGACTGCTTCCCGTCGCTGCATTTTCTTTTAACGGCGCTTAGCCCCCGCTTCGGCTTCTCGCTCGAGACCGTGCCGTTGCGGCAGGGTGCGTCCTACGTGGAAGACGAGGATGTGATCGCGCAATGGGACTCGGAAGTCGGCTTGGCGCTTTTGACATGGGTCTCGTCGACCTCGTCGCATCGGGCAGACATCGCGTCGCTCGCGGCTCATGGCCGCAAGATGGGCAGCCTCGTCGGCGTCGACATCACGCAGGCCGCCGGGCTACTGCCGTTCTCGGTCAACGACCCTGCTGTCGATTTCACCATTTCCACCAGTCTCAAATGGATGTGCGGCACGCCGGGCGCCGGCATGCTTCACGTGGCGAGCGATCTGATCGCCGCCTGTGAACCGGAGTTTCGAGGCTGGTTCAGCCAGGAAAACCCGTTTTCTTGGGATCTGGACAAGTTCCACTACGCGTCCGACATCCGCCGTTTCGACAATGGCACGCCATCGGTGGTGTCGGCACTCGCGAGCCTTCCGGCGATGCGCTGGCATGCTTCTCAGGACGGCGATGCTTTGCTGGCGCACAATCGGGCGCTGTCTGACGCTATCTTCGACGGCATCGAAGGCCTGCCTTTCAGCCTCGTCAGCCCTCGCGACGACAATGCGCGCGGCGGCAGCGTGATGATCCGGCTGGAGGACAGCGAAACCGCCGAGGGCCTGCTATCGACTTTGCGAAACCGCGGCGTCTACGCCGACCGGCGAGATGCGCTCCTGCGCTTCTCGCCGGGGCCGGTCACGACGATGGACGGGGTCGCAGTGCTGGTCGATGCAATGCGAACCCATCTTTCCTGAGCGAAGGGCTCAGTTGCCCTTGGCGAGTTCCGGCGGTCCGCCAAGCGCGTCTTCACCCGCATAGGCCTTGGGCAGGTTGGCTTCCGCTTCCTTTTCCGTCTCGTACCACTGCTCGTAGCGATAGAGCACGAGGTGGTCGCGAGACAGGCCGCGCATCAGGCCGTACATCATCACCAGAATGACGAAAGCGAATGGGAAGCCGGCCACGACAGCCGCCGCCTGCAGCGCACTGAGCCCGCCTGCCACCAGC
This sequence comes from Rhizobium sp. EC-SD404, assembly GCF_902498825.1. Lineage (NCBI taxonomy): Bacteria > Pseudomonadati > Pseudomonadota > Alphaproteobacteria > Hyphomicrobiales > Rhizobiaceae > Rhizobium > Rhizobium sp. EC-SD404. The sequence continues at coordinate 3,660,125 of NZ_LR701459.1, read as the reverse complement.
AACACCGCTGCGATCGCACCTTCCGAAATCGCCCAGAACAGACGCTGGATCTTCGGCGGATCGGCTTCGCCACCGGCGGTCAGCATGTCGATCACGAAGGAGGCGGAGTCGGACGAGGTGACGAACCACATCACGATCATGATCACGAGCAGACCGGTGATGACGTCGGTCAGCGGATAGAAGTCCATCAGCCGGAAAATGGCGTTTCCATAGGCTTCCTGCGTGACGGCGATCAGTCCCGGGTCTCCGGCGAGTTCCATCTGAATGGCGACGCCGCCGAACGCCGTGAACCAGAAGAACATGATCGTTGCCGGCACGAAGAGCACGCCCAGCGTGAATTCGCGAATCGTGCGACCCCGTGAAATGCGCGCGATGAAGATACCGACGAAAGGCGACCAGGAAATCCACCAGGCCCAGTAGAAGATGGTCCAGTCGACCTGCCAGTTGGTGCCCGAATAGGCTTCCGACCAGAACGAGAAATAGACGAACTCGTTGATGTAATTGCCCATGTTCTCGACGAAGCTGTCGAAGATGTAGAGCGTCGGGCCGGTGATCACCATGAAGGCGAGCAGCACGAACGAGACCTGGATGTTAAGGTTCGAAAGCCGCTTGATGCCGCCATCGAGACCCGCAAGCACCGATGCGGTGGCCAAGGCCGTGATCACCGCGATCAGCAGCAACTGGACGTAGATGTTGTTACCTATGCCGAAGAGCGTATCGAGGCCCGCATTGATCTGCATCACGCCGAGGCCCAGCGACGTTACGACGCCGAACATCGTGCCGAAGACTGCCAGAATATCAACCGCATGACCCCAAGGGCCGTAGATGCGCTCGCCGATGATCGGATAGAGCGCGGATCGGATCGAGAGCGGCAAGCCCTTGCGATAATGGAAATAGGCGAGAGCGCAGCCGACGATGCAGTAGACCGCCCAGCCGTGAAAGCCCCAGTGCAGGAACGACAGCACCATGGCCTGTTCGGCCGCAGCGACGCTTTCGGGTTCCTGGAGCGGCGGCGCGTAGAAATGCGTCAGAGGCTCGGCCACGCCCCAATAAAGCAGGCCGATGCCGATGCCGGCCGAGAACATCATCGCGATCCAGGAGAACAGCCCGTATTGCGGGGTTTCCGTTTGGGCGCCGAGCCGGATCGATCCGTATGGGCCGATGGCGAGGTAGAGGCTGGCGGCAACGGCCAGGTTCGTGACGAGGATGAGGAACCAGCCGAAATAGTCGGCAACCGCCGCCTGTGCGCCGAGAAAGATTGCCCCCGATGTTTCCGGAAAAAGCGCTCCAAACAGGATAAACGCGACGATCAGTCCGGCAGAGACCGAGAAGACCGGCACGCTGACATGCGGAAAAGGACCGAGCCGGCCGGTTTTGACCTCTGTAGCCATGTAATAATTGCCCCTTGAACGTTCTGAAATTGCGGCAGAAAGGTGGCCGCATACAGTCCAGAATGCGCTCGCGGACAAACAGTTCCGAAAATGCTGATGAAACAGCGGTGGCGCGGGTCGCCCTTTAGGCGATGGCCCGCGCCTGCCGGAAGGAGACAAGCCGCCTTGCGCTTTCGTCCCAAAGCACGAGCTTCACGCAGGCGAGGCTTTCCATAAAGGTGATGCGGCCGATCTCGTGCAATTCCGGATGGTCCCGAAGCACTTGCGGCAGCCGGTAGAACGGCACCGTTGCGGAGAGATGGTGCACGTGATGAATGCCGATATTGCCGCTCATCCAGCGCAGGACGACCGGAAGATCGTAGTGCGAGCTTCCATGCAGTGCCGCGTTCTGGAAATTCCATTCGTCGGCATCCGACCAATGGGTTTCTTCGAACTGGTGCTGCACGTAGAACAGCCAGACGCCAGCCGTCGCCGCCATCAGGGTGATCGGAATCTGTACCAGCAGAAACTCGATCGGGCCCATCAGCCACATCAGCAAGGCCACCGGAACGGCGATCGCAACATTGGTGGCGAGTGTCGATGTCCAAGGCTGAACACCAGCGCGCATCAGGCCGAAGGGCAGGCGATACTGGCAGATGAAGAGCCAGGCCGGTCCGAGACCGAACATGACGACGGGGTGGCGGTAGAGCCGGTAACGCAGGCGCCCAAGCCACGGCAGGGCACGGTATTCTGCGACGGTGAGGGTCGTGATGTCGCCGATGCCACGCTTGTCGAGATTGCCGGCAGTTGCGTGGTGAACCGCGTGGGTCCGGCGCCAATAATCGTAAGGCGTCAGCGTGAAGACGCCGAGCACGCGGCCGATCCAGTCGTTCACGCTGCGGCGCTGGTAAAGCGTCCCGTGGCCGCAATCGTGCTGCACGATGAACAGCCGTACGAGGAATCCGGCTGCCGGTATGGTGAGGACAAGACCCCACCAGTAGCCGTGCGTCACGGCCAGCGCGGTCAATGCCCAGAGAATCACGAACGGAATGGCCGTGATTGCCAGTTCGTAAGTGCTGCGCAGGGGATCGGGCTTGCGATAGGGGGCGAGGACTTTGGCCCAGGCGCGCGCCTGCGCCTCAGCAGTCGCTTCATGGGTAGGGCGTATGTTCACGAAAACTCCAACCGCGGCCGGGAGCTGAGCCCATGCAGGAAGTGCATGCGGTTTGACCGGACCAGACGCGCCGAACCGGCGCGCCACACTGTGCTCATACGACGTTGAAGGCGCACGCGCAATGAATCAAGCGGCCTGCGGTGTTTTGACGTCATCGATTTCCCGGCCATGGCTCAGGCGGTGGGCTTTCTCCCGACCATGTTGATCATGGTTGGGGCAAGCAGATAGGGATGGCCGAGAGCCCAGCCGAAAACCGGCGTGCGGCCGATCATCTTGAGAAGACCAGCACCCACGGCGCGACCGGCCTTGCCCGCCTTGCGATGCATCGATGTGCTGAGCGTCACCTTGCCGATCTCGGTGTCGAGAGGGTTGAATTCGCCATCCCGCAAAGCCGCATGTCCCTTGGCTTCGTCGAACACCAGATCCGGAAACAGCTGCTTCACGCCTTCATGGGTGAAGCGCCAATAGTCCGATGGATAGCCATGGAACTGCCAGGCGAAGGGCACCGACAGGCAGAGCACGCCTCCGGGCTTCAGCAACTTTGTGATCGCATCCGCCATGGCGAAAGGCTGCCTGCAATGTTCCATCACGCTCATGCAGAAGATCGTGCCGAAGCGCTGGCCGCCCAGGGCGGCTGAGATCGTCTCCATCGGCTGCGTCAGGTCGACGACGCGATCGACGCCTGCCCCTTCGAGCGCATCGATGCCGATATAGTCTCCCTTGGGCGCGAAAAGGGCCCTGAGATTCTGGGTGTCGCCGTAGTCGCGCGACCCGATCTCGAGAAACGGTCCGTCGAAATGTGACGCATTCCGCTCGACGAACAGAAGCTGATTGCGATCGCCCATGGCTGTCCCCCCGATGCCGGGCAGACACTACCGATGGCTATGGCCTCTGTAAATCGACGGTGAAGCGCAGACCTCGCCTGCTACTGGTCGCTCATCTTCAGGGCGGCGATGAAGGCTTCCTGCGGGATGTCGACCTTGCCGAACTGCCGCATGCGCTTCTTGCCCTCTTTCTGCTTGTCGAGGAGCTTGCGCTTGCGGCTGGCGTCGCCGCCATAGCACTTGGCCGTCACGTCCTTGCGCAGCGCCGAGATAGTCTCGCGGGCGATGACCGAGCCGCCGATCGCCGCCTGGATCGGGATCTTGAACATGTGCTTGGGGATCAGCTCCTTGAGCTTCTCGCACATTTCGCGGCCGCGGCGTTCGGCAGCCGAGCGGTGCACCATCATCGACAGAGCGTCGACGGGCTCGGAATTGACGAGGATCTGCATCTTCACGAGGTTGCCCTCGCGATACTCGGTGATCTGGTAGTCGAAGGAGGCATAGCCCTTCGAAAGGGACTTCAGCCGGTCGTAGAAATCGAAGACGACTTCGTTCAGCGGCAGGTCGTAGATGACCATGGCGCGATTGCCGACATAGGACAGGTCGACCTGAATGCCGCGGCGATCCTGGCAAAGCTTGAGAACTGCGCCGAGATAGTCGTCCGGCGTCAGGATGGTCGCGCGGATCCATGGCTCGTGGATTTCACGGATCTTGACCACATCGGGCATGTCGGCCGGGTTATGCAGTTCGCGCTCGGTGCCATCGGTCATCGACAGCTTGTAGACGACGGACGGTGCCGTCGCGATCAGGTCGAGATCGAACTCGCGCTCCAGGCGCTCCTGTACGATTTCGAGGTGCAGCAGGCCGAGGAAGCCGCAGCGGAAGCCGAAGCCCAACGCCGCCGAGCTTTCCATCTCGAAGGAAAACGACGCATCGTTGAGGCGAAGCTTGCCCATTGCGGCGCGCAAATCCTCGAAGTCGGCGGCGTCGACGGGGAACAGGCCGCAGAACACGACCGGCTGCGCCGGCTTGAAGCCAGGCAGCATCGTAGATGTCGGGCGCTTGTCCTCGGTGATCGTGTCGCCGACGCGCGTATCGGCCACTTCCTTGATCGAGCCGGTGATGAAGCCGATTTCGCCGGGGCCGAGCTCCTCGACCGTCACCATCTTCGGCGTGATCACGCCGACGCGCTCGACGGTGTATTTTGCGTCGGTGCCCATCATTCGGATGATCTGGCCCTTCTTCAAATGCCCGTCGAGCACCCGAACGAGGACGATGACGCCAAGATAGCTGTCGTACCAGCTGTCGACGAGAAGCGCCTTCAGCGGATCGTTGCGGTTGCCACCCTTCGGCGGTGGCAGGCGCTTGACGATCGCTTCCAGCACATTCTCGACGCCGAGGCCCGTCTTTGCGGAAATTTCGACCGCATCGGCGGTATCCAGTCCGATCACTTCCTCGATCTGCGCCTTGATGCGCTCCGGCTCGGCGGCCGGCAGGTCGATCTTGTTGAGGACGGTGACGATCTCGTGGTCGTTGTCGAGCGCTTGATAAACGTTTGCAAGCGTCTGCGCTTCGACGCCCTGGCTCGCATCGACGACCAGCAGCGAGCCTTCGCAGGCCGACAGCGACCGAGAGACTTCGTAGGCGAAGTCAACATGGCCGGGCGTGTCGATGAGGTTCAGGACGTAATGCTCGCCGTCCTTTGCATCATATTCGAGCCGGACGGTGTTGGCCTTGATCGTGATGCCGCGCTCGCGCTCGATATCCATCGCGTCGAGGATCTGCTCCTTCATTTCGCGCATCTCGAGCGAGCCGGTCATCTGGATGAGACGGTCGGCAAGCGTCGACTTTCCATGGTCGATATGGGCGACGATGGAAAAGTTACGGATATGGGAAAGCGGCGTTTCGTTCACGGATCTGGTCATGGCGCGCATATAGCGCGGGAAAGGCCCGATTGAAACGGGATTCTCGCGGTCGAGAGCGGCTTGTCGAGGGCGTCAGTTCGTCGCGCTAGCGTCCCTGTCGGCAAGATCGGCCCAGGCATTCTGTTGGGCGAGAATGCTGCGCAGATAAGCGACGTTCGCGGCAGCCTGGGCGGGCGCCAGTTCGGCCCCTGCGATCTGTTCCGCTTCGCCGAACCTACCCTGAAGGCCGACGACGAGCGCGAGGTTCTGGCGCACGCGGCTGTCGGCTTCCGGCTGGGCCACAGCCGTCTTGAGATAGGTCTCCGCAGCCGGCAGATCGCCCTTCAGCAGGTAGGACATGCCGAGATTGGAGAGAACGGATGGCTCGTTCGGCTGGATGTCGAGCGCCTTGCGGTAAAGCGCGCGGGCTTCCTCTGGGCGATCGAGCTGGTCAAGGATCGCGCCTTCCGCCGACAACAGCCGCCAATCGGGCATGTCGGGCGTCTGGGCGCGGCGGATCGTATCCAGTGCCGGCTGCAATTCGCCGGCCGCAGCCTGCGCCTTGCCGAAGGCTGCCAACACATCGTTGTCTGAGGGATGCGAGATGGCAACCTGTTGCATGACCGCCAGCGCCTGGTCGGCGCGCCCGTTCATGTTGAGGATGCTGGCGTAGCTCATGCCGATCGACTTGTCCTGCGGGTCGCGCTCATAGGCGGAGCCGACGCGCCGGGTCGCGGCATCGATTTCGACGGTGTTCATGGCGGCGACCGGTTTGCGCGAATCACCGCCGGGAATGGAGCCGGTCGACATCTGGTCGCGGCTGGAGGCGCATGCCGAAAGCGCGATGCCTAGCGCCAGAATGGCGCCCATACGGGCGGTTCGGGATACAGAAGTGGCTCGTGTCATCGCGTTTTTCATGGTCGATCGCCCGTCATCAGGATCGCGAGACGCTTGGCATCCGAGGAGGTCGAACTGCAGCGCCGCTCGACTGAAAGAGATAATCTGTTAACCCTAACCGTTCCTTAACGCCGATTCCCTTAAGGCCGCCGGCACCCGCTTTGCGGCATTCCAGACGAGGCCCAAACGTGACGTTTCCCTTCGACCGCACGCCCGTTTTCTCCACGCCTGCCGAGAGCGCTTTGCCCGTGTGGCCGCTGGCCAAGGGCGGGGACGCTTCGCATGTGCCGCAGCACGCCAAGGACTGGGCGGATCGGGCTGGGTTCAAGGCGGATGTGGGCATGCTGCTGCCGGTCCCCTCAGCGGATGGCGCTTTGTCCGGGATTCTCGTCGGCATGGGCTCCAAGCCGCTGCCTCTCGCGGCCGGTCGGCTTGCCCGGCTGCTGCCCAAAGGCGATTGGCGCTATGCAGGCCCGGCAGACGGTGCCGAGGATTTCGCCCTTGGCTATGGTCTGGGCTCCTACCGATTCGACCGTTACCGCACGAACGGCAATGGCGCCGACCTGCCTGCGATGGCACTTCCCGATACGGTCGATGGCGCGCGCATCGAGCGCCTGATCGCCGGCTCGTTTCTTGCCCGTGATCTGATCAACACGCCGACAAACGACATGGGCCCGCAGCAACTCGAAGATGCCTTCAGGGCCTTGGGCGCGCGGTTCGGCGCCACCATCACGGTCAACAAGGGCGACGCGCTTCTGGACCAGAACTTTCCGATGATCCATGCGGTGGGCCGCGCAAGCGCGGACGCGCCGCGGCTTTTGGAGCTGCGCCATGGCCGCGCGGGCGCACCGAAGGTGACGCTGGTCGGCAAGGGCGTCTGTTTCGATACCGGCGGCCTCGATATCAAGCCGGCCTCCGGCATGCTGTTGATGAAGAAGGACATGGGTGGGGCGGCCAATGTCATGGGTCTCGCCTTCATGCTGATGGATGCGGGCCTCGATATCGACCTGACGGTGCTGGTGCCTGCGGTGGAGAATGCCATTGCCGGTAACGCCTTCCGCCCCGGCGACATCCTGTCGAGCCGAAAGGGGTTGACGGTTGAGATCGGCAACACCGACGCAGAAGGCCGTCTCGTGCTGGCCGATGCGCTGGCGCTCGCCTGCGAGCGGGAGCCGGAACTGCTGATAGACATGGCGACGCTGACGGGGGCCGCCCGCGTCGCGCTTGGACCCGACCTGCCACCCTATTACACCGATGACGAGAGCCTTGCCGCCGACATCGACGAGGCGCAGCGCGCCGTTGCCGACCCGCTTTGGCGCCTGCCCCTGCACATGGGCTATGATGGCGATCTGTCGAGCAAGGTCGCCGACCTCAACAACGCCCCATCCGGCGGCTTTGCCGGCTCGATCACCGCAGCGCTCTTTCTCAAGCGCTTCGTGTCAGGAGCGGGCTCCTGGGTCCATTTCGACATCTATGGCTGGAACCCGAAGGATCGGCCGCAATCGCCGATGGGCGGCGAGGCGCAGGCGATCCGCGCGCTGTATCATCTTCTCGAAAAACGCTATGGCTGACGGCTTGTTGGAAGGGTCGCCGAGGCGCTAAGAACGGGAACGGCCGCGAACCATTTCGCTGGCGCGGAGCAGAGGGCGAGGTGGACGATGCTGCAATTGCGGGCCTCGGAAGCGCTCGGGCTCTGGCATCGCGTAAGCCTCGATCTCGTGCGGGAAGCGGGTCCGGACCTGACGCTGCGACAACTCGCGATCCTCAGCCAGATCTATCTCGTCCCGCCGCCGCATACAGTACGAGGCCTGGCGGCGACACTGAAGGTGACGAAGCCGGTGATTACACGGGCACTCGATCGCATGGGGCAGATGGGCCTGGTCGACCGTATCCGCGACGACGACGACAGGCGGAACGTGATCATCAAGCGCACCGTCAAGGGTGCGCTTTATCTGGAACGTCTGGGCGACCTCATCGTCGCGTCCGGGCGGCACTTGGAAGAGTGAGACAAAGGATGCTTGATCGAAGGCTGAACGCCTTTCGCGCCGACCTGGCCGAGCAGCGGCTGAAAGGCCTGGTTGAGGCCGAGACCTTTACCGAAGGCACGGCAGGGCGGGTGACGGCGCCGCTCGCAGATCTCAGGCCGCATCCCGACGCAAAGGTCGGAATCGATAGCCAGTTGCTCCTGGGAGAGCGGGTGCAGATATTCGACCGCGCGAACGGGTTCGCCTGGGTCCGTGCCGAGCTTGACGGCTATGTGGGCTATGTATCGGAAAGCGCGATCGAGGACATCAGTGATGAGGCGCCGACCCATTGGGTGACGGCGCTGCGGACCTATCGATACGCCGAACCGGACATGAAGCGGCCGATCGTCGACCAGCTTTCGATCGGAAGCCGGTTAAGAGTTATTGGTGAGACAGAGGTCCGTGGCACGCGCTACGCGCTGACGGACAACAGTTATGCCGTGGTCGCCGCCCATTTGGCTCCGATCGACACTGCTTCGTTGGACCATGTCGCCTGGGCTGCGCGCTTTATCGAGACGCCGTATCTCTGGGGCGGGCGATCCGGGTTTGGCATCGATTGTTCCGGCCTAGTCCAGATGACGCTGATGATGTCAGGCAAGACCGCGCCGCGTGACAGCGACATGCAGGCCAACGCTCTGGGTGTCGAGATCGGCTTCGATGAGCGCAGCCGCGGCGATTTCGTCTTTTGGAGGGGACACGTCGCGATCCTGGAGGACGAAGAGACCGTGATCCACGCCAACGGTCATACGATGACGGTTGCCCGTGAAACCCTCGCGGATGCCATCACTCGCATTGGTCCGGTCTACGGCCAGCCGACGAACCTTCGCCGGGTCTAACTGAAGACGAAACCCGAGCCGCGCTACATCTTCTCGCTCGGCAGCACGCTTGCCTGCTGAACCCATGCGCGAAACTGCGTCTCGTCGAGGATGGCGTCCTCGCGGATATCGAGATAGCGCACCTGCTCCTGCTTGGAGGTGCCCGGGGGCACCGGGTCGAGCGAGGCGCCGCGAAAGAACGCGACCTTCACGTATTTCGCGAAGCAGTGAAAACTGAGAAACCAGCCATTATCGTCCGCGCCGTAGAGAGGAGAGTTCCATTTGACGGCCTTACGGACATCAGGGACGGTCTCGGTTATCAAAGCATCGAGCCGTCGCCCGAGATCACTTTTCCATCCCGGCATTGCGGAAATATAGGCTTGCACCGGCGCCTCGCCGTACCCCTTGGCGATTTGCGGATTGCCACCGGACAGGAGTCGGGGCTGATCGTCGGCCCTGGGCTGCTTTTGCGGATCGTCGGCCATTGTCACACGTCCAGGCAGTGTCACTTTGGCCAATTTACCCGCATGCCACAGCCGATCAATAGCCGGCGGCGCGATCGACAAGGTCGGTCAGCGGCTCGCCTGCATCGTGGCGGTTCATCTGCGTAACCATCGGCGGGATGATCTTGGCTGGCGAGGAGGCCGCCGCGGCATGCGGAGTGATCGTCACCCGCGGATGACGCCAGAGTGGGCTTGAGGCGGGCAGCGGTTCGCTTTCGAAGACATCGAGGCTGGCGGCGGCCAGTGCACCGCTTTCGAGGGCTAGCAGGATATCAGCCTCGTTCTGCAATCCGCCGCGGCCCGCATTGATGAGGATGGGCCCCGCGAAGTCCGGTCCGGGCTTCTTCATCTGTGCGAAAAGCGGCGCTGCGAGAATGCCGGCCGTATCGGGCGTCAGCGGCAACAGGCAGACGATCATGTCGGCAGAGCCCAGAAACGCACCGAGTTGGTCTTCACCAGCGAATACCGTGATGCCGGAAGCCGATTTTTTCGGCCGGCGGGACCAGCCCGTGACCCGAAAGCCCAGTGCCTGCAACTTGGTCGCCGCATCGAGCCCGAGATGTCCCAGGCCCATAATGCCGACGGTGACCTTGTCCGCCGATTTCTGGGCGAGGTCTTCACGCCAGATGCAACGCCGTTGCTGGTCCCGATAAGCCGGGCCCTTCCGGTGATGGTCGAGCACCTGCCAGACGACATATTCGCTCATGCGCAGCGTGAGATCGGTCGAGACGACCCTGACGATGGGGACGTCCGGCACATGCGGGTCCTGGAAGAGGTGATCGACGCCGGCTCCGATCGAAAAGATCGCCTTGAGGTTCGGCAGGTCCTTCAGGATCCCGTGCGGTTGCTTCCAGACGACCGCATAGTCGATCGTCGGATCGGCGGGATGGTCGGGCGCCAGCACGATTTCGCGATCCGGTGCTTGCCGGCGCAGCGCATCGACCCAGACGTCCGGGGACCAACCGGTGAGCGACAGAAGAACGCGGCCCTTGCGTAACGTGTCCATCATGCGTCCTGTAGATCGACAAAGCGGGCGTGGTGGCGGGCAAACCAGTTGAGGGCGAGCAGCGTGAAGCCGTTGGTGATGAAGCCAGCGTCCGCAGCGGCAATGGCATCTTCAAGCGATACGCGGAATGGGAAGATCGTTTCGTCCTCGTCGGTGCCAGCCTGCGCGTGGAATGCGGTCGCATCGACCGGCGCGACGAAAAGCGTGGCATATTCGTCCGCCATTCCGGGCGTCGGCAGGAAATCGGCTGCCCAGTGCAGCGTCTCGGCGACGAGGCCCGTTTCCTCCGTCAGTTCCCGCAGTGCCGCGGCCTCGACGTCCTCGCCTGCATCGACTGCGCCGGCGACGATCTCGATCATCATGCCGCGCCCGGTGCGCAGATGCGCCGCGAGCCGGAATTGCCGAAGCAGGATGATATCGCCGCTTTTTGGATCGTAGGGAAGAACCGCGGCCGTGCGGTGCGTAACCAGAAGCTCGCGCGTCAGCACCTGCGCGCTGTCATCCGGCTCGACCAGCCCTGTCGCCTGGTTGGCTTCCGCGAAGGTGACGAGATCATAGGTGCGAAAGCCCGAAAACAACGTCTCGCGCGCATCGATGCGGATGCGGCTCTCGCCGTCCCTGAGGTCGATCGACGCTTCGGTCACTGGTTGACCGCTTCCCTGGCGACGGTTTCCATATCGAAGGCTGCTGCCATCAGCGCCTTGGTATAATCCGTCTGCGGGTTATCGAAGATCTGGTCGGATGTTCCGCGTTCCACCACCTTGCCGTTGCGCATCACCATCACCTCGTTGGCAAGCGCACGAACCACTTTCAGATCGTGGCTGATGAAGAGATAGGCGAGATCGTGCTTCTTCTGCAGATCGCGCAGGAGATCGACCACCTGTGCCTGCACGCTCATGTCGAGCGCCGAGGTCGGTTCGTCCAGCATCACGAAACGCGGCTTCAGCACCATGGCGCGCGCGATGGCGACGCGCTGGCGCTGCCCGCCGGAAAACTCATGCGGATAGCGGAAGCGGGTTTCCGGATTGAGGCCCACTTCCTGCAGCGCTTCGACGACCTTTGCATCGCGCTCGCTGGCGGAAAGCTTGGGTTCGTGGATCGCAAGCCCTTCGGCCACGATCTCCGCGATCGACATGCGTGGCGAGAGCGATCCGTAGGGATCCTGGAATACGACCTGCATGCGATTGCGCAGCGGCTTCATCTCGGCGAACGAAAAGGCATTGATGTCCTTGCCGACGAAGCCGATGCGGCCCTCCGATGCGATCAGGCGCGTCAACGCGAGGCCCAGCGTGGTCTTGCCGGATCCGGACTCGCCGACGACGCCGAGCGTCTGGCCGGCGCGCAGTTCGAGATCGATGCCGTCGACCGCCTTCACATGGTCGACGGTCTTTCGCAGGAACCCCTTCTTGATCGGAAACCAGACCTTCACGCCGGTGCCGGAAAGCACGACGGGCGCGTTCTCGTTCAAGGCAGGCGCGCGGCCCTTGGGCTCGGCCGCCAGCAGATGGCGCGTGTAATCATGCTGCGGATTGGCAAAGATCTCGGCGGTCGGTCCCGTCTCGACGATCTTGCCCTTGGTCATGACGCAGACACGGTCGGCGATCTTGCGGACGATGCCGAGGTCGTGGGTGATGAACAGCATGGCCATGCCGTGCTTGTCTTTCAGCGATTTCAGAAGCTCCAGGATCTGCGCCTGAACGGTCACGTCGAGCGCGGTCGTCGGCTCATCCGCAATCAGAAGCTTCGGCCGGTTGGCGAGCGCCATGGCGATCATGACGCGCTGGCGCTGCCCACCCGACAACTGGTGCGGAAACGCCTCCAGCCGCTTCTCCGGCTCGCGAATGCCGACCTGGTGCATGAGGTCGATGACCTGCGGCCGCGCCTCGTTCTCACGGATGCCCTGATGCAGCATCAGGATTTCTGCGATCTGCTTTTCGATGGAGTGGAGCGGATTGAGCGATGTCATCGGCTCCTGGAAGATCATCGTGATGTCGTTGCCGCGCACGCGCCTCAGCGCTTTCACATCGGCCGACAGCAGATCCTGGCCGTCGAACAGGATGCGTCCCGATGGATGGCTGGCCGCCGGGTAGGGCAGCAATCTCAGCACCGAAAGCGCCGAGACCGATTTGCCGGACCCGGATTCGCCGACGAGCGCCACCGTTTCCCCGGCATGGATATCGAACGACACGTGATCGACCGCCGGAACGGTGACGCCCTCCTGATGGAAGGCGACCGACAGATCCTGAACGGACAGGAGGGGCGTGCTTGGCGCGTTGGTCAATGCGGTTCCCCTCACCGGAAAGTCTTGCGCGGGTCGAAGGCGTCGCGGGTCGCCTCGCCGATGAAGATCAGCAGCGAAAGCATCAGCGATATGACGAGGAAGGCGGTGATGCCGAGCCAGGGTGCCTGCAGGTTGCGCTGGCCCTGCGCGATCATTTCGCCGAGCGAGGGCGAGCCGGGCGGCAGGCCGAAGCCCAGGAAGTCCAGAGAGGTCAGCGTCGTGATCGAGCCCGACAGGATGAAGGGCAGGAAGGTCAGCGTGGCGACCATCGCGTTCGGCAGCAGGTGGCGGAACATGATCGTGGTGTTCGACACGCCGAGGGCGCGCGCAGCGTTCACATATTCGAAATTGCGCGCCCGAAGGAATTCCGCACGCACGATGCCGACGAAGGCGACCCAGGAAAAGAGCAGCATGATCCCGAGCAATATCCAGAAACCTGGCGGAAGGATCGCGGCGATGATCAACAGGATGTAGAGCACCGGCATCGAGGACCAGATCTCGATGAAGCGCTGCAGGATCAGGTCCGTCCAACCGCCGAAATAGCCCTGCACAGCACCGGAAGCGACGCCGACGACGGCCGATGCCGCCGTGAGAATGAGCCCGAAGAGCACGGAGATGCGGAACCCGTAGATCAGCCGAGCGCTCACGTCGCGCGCCTGGTCGTCCGTGCCGAGCCAGTTCATATTGCCGAGCGTGCAATTGGGATCGTCGGGTCCGAGCGGGTAGGCCGAACAACGCTCGCTCTCGCTCATCATCCAGAATGGCGGGGTCGGTGCCGAGCGCGGAATGTTGGAATTGGCCGTCTGGTAGGAATAGCGGATCGGCGGCCAGATCATCCAGCCATTCGCCTCGATCTCCTCCTGAATGAAGGGATCGCGGTAATCGGTCTGGGCAAGGAAGCCTCCGAATTTCTCCTCCGGATAGTCGACGACGACGGGGAAGAGGATCTCGCCATTGTAGGACGCGATGATCGGGCGGTCATTGGCGATGAATTCGGCCAGCATCGCCAGAACGAACACGACGAGGAATGTCCACATCGACCAGTAGCCGCGCCGGTTGGCCTTGAAGTTCTGCCAGCGGCGCCGGTTCATCGGCGAGAGGAAGGCTCGCTTCGGACGCTGTGGCGCAATGGGCGTATCGGTGCCTGGCCCCGGCGTCTCTACTGGCGCCGAGCGCTCTGTCGGCGGAATGGGCTGGGTGACGGTCATGTCAGACATCCCTCCGCTCGAAATCGATCCGCGGATCGACCCAGGTGTAGAGCAGGTCGGAGAGGAGACCGATCAGAAGCCCCATCAGGGAGAAGATGTAGAGCGTCGCGAAGACGACCGGATAATCGCGCCGCACGACGGACTCGAAACCGAGGCGGCCGAGACCGTCGAGCGAAAAGATCGTCTCGATGAGAAGCGAGCCGGTGAAGAAGGCCGAGATGAAGGCTGCCGGAAAACCCGCGATGATGATCAGCATCGCGTTGCGGAAGACGTGCTTGTAGAGCACCGAGCGCTCCGAAAGCCCCTTCGCCCGTGCTGTCGTCACATACTGCTTGCGGATTTCGTCGATGAACGAGTTCTTGGTCAGAAGCGTCGTCGTGGCAAAGGCGGCCAGCGCCAGCGACAGAAGCGGCAGCGTCAGGTGCCAGAAATAATCGATGATCTTCTCCCACCAGGAGAGCTGGGCAAAATTGTCCGAGACGAGGCCGCGCAAGGGGAACCAGTCGAAGAACGACCCGCCGGCAAAGAGCACGATCAGAAGAATGCCGAACAGGAAGCCCGGGACCGCGTAGGCGACGATGATGATGCCGGACGTCCATACGTCGAAGCGTGAGCCGTCCTCCATGGCCTTCTTGATGCCGAGCGGAATGGAGATGATGTAGGAGAGAAGCAGAATCCAGACGCCGAGCGAGATGGAGACGGGCAGTTTCTCGACGATGAGATCGATCACCGACACGTCGCGGAAATAACTGTTGCCGAAATCGAACCGCAGATAGTTCCAGATCATGGTTGCGAAGCGCTCGAGCGGCGGCTTGTCGAAGCCGAACTGCGCTTCGAGCTGCGCGATGAATTGCGGATCGAGCCCCTGCGCGCCGCGATAGCGCGACGAGCCACCGTCGTTGCCGGAAAATTCCTGGCCGGCACCGAGATCGCCGCTGCCGCCGCCGATCCGGTCGGACAAGCCGTCGCCCTGGCCAGTCAGATCCGCGATGACCTGTTCGACCGGCCCGCCCGGGGCGAACTGGATGACGGCGAAGGAGATCGCCATGATGCCGAAGATCGTCGGGATCATCAAAAGCAGGCGACGCGCGATATAAGCGCCCATCAGATGCGGTTCCCTCTGAAATGCCCTTTGGGGCGTGCAGAGCTATGTCCTGCCAATTGCCTGAGCCTTCTCCTGGTCGTACCACCAGAGCTGTTCCACCGGCCAGCCATAATCCGGTTTCGGATCGACGAAGCCGAACATGTCCCAATGGGCCACGAGGTGATTCGCCGAGTACCAGTTTGGAATCCAGTCGAGCCGCGCCCGCAAGACCCGATCGAGCACGCGCATGACCGTGACCAGCTCTTCGCGGCTTTCCACCCGTTCCATGTGGTCGAGAAGCCCGTCGTAAACTGCGTCCTTGGCGCCCGGAAGATTGCGCATGCCTTTCGGATCGGCCGAGCGGGTCGAAACGAAGGTCTCGAAGGATTCAGCCGTCGGCGTCGCTGAAAACTGGACGGCCATCATGACCATGTCGAAATCGTAGTCGTTCGTCCGCGCCGTATACTGCGCCGAATCGACCAACCGAAGCGACGCATCGATGCCGATCCGGCGCAGGTTCTGGATGAAGCCCGCATGAAGCCGTTCGAACACCGTCGCCTGGATAAGGATTTCCAGCGCGATGGGCCGACCATCGCGCAAGAGCCGGCCGCCTTGCTGCGCAAAGCCTGCTTCGCGCAAAAGCTCGACGGCGCGCTGCAGAAGTCTTCGATCACGGCCTGAGCCATCCGAGAGCGGCGCCACCCGTGGCTCGCCCAAAACGCCGTCAGGCAGAGGGCTCTTCAAGCCATTCAGCAATTCCAGTTCCGCGCCCGTGGGCAGGCCTTCGGCCTTGAACTCGGAGTTCTCGAAGGGCGACTGCGAGCGCGCGTAGACCCCGTAAAACAGCTTGTCGTTGGTCCACTCGAAATCGAAACAGAGGCTAACCGCCTCGCGCACTCGGATATCGTCGAACGGCTCTCGCCGCTGGTTCAGCGCCCAAGCCTGCATCGATGGGCGCGTTTCGCGCGGAAACTCCTGTTTCAGCACGCGGCCATCGGTGACGGCTGGAAACTCATAGCCGGTTGACCACACCTGCGCGGTCGATTCCTGGCGGAAATGAATGTCGCCCTTCTTGAAGGCTTCGAATTCGGCCGTGCGCTCCGCATAGAATTCGATCCGGATGACGTCGAAATTGGCAAGGCCCCTCCCGGTCGGCAGGTCCGTCGCCCAGTAGTCTGGAACGCGCTCATATTCGATGAAGCGACCCGACTCGACGCGGCTCGGCCTGTATGGACCGGAGGAAACCGGCACGTGCAGCGAAGATGCATTGAAGTCGTTAGCCGAATAATAGATCTGCGACAGAATTGGGATGGAAGTGAGCGCGAGGATGGCCCGTCCGGATTGCTGGCCATCGTAGCCGACCTCCACCGTACGATCGTCGATCGCCTCGGCCCTGACCATGGACATAAGTGCAGACGAGAGGTCGGGGTGGCCGCTCTCCTTGATCAATTGCAGCGAGAAGGCAACGTCCCCTGCCGTCAGCGGTGTCGCGTCATGGAACAGGATGCCGTCGCGCAGGCCGAAACGGACCGAATTGCGGTCTTCGGCAATCTCGACCCACTCGGCCGCGTGGCAATAGAGAGCATCCGGTTCATCGAGCGCCGACACCATCAACGTATCGAAGCACATGGTCATGCGCGGTGGCGCATCGCCGGCGAGCACGAATGTATTCAGCGTGTTGAAGGTCTGTGGGTTCTGGTTGTAGAGCCAGTTGGCAACGGCAGTGTGGAACCGGCCGCCTTTCGGGGCCTGCGGGTTCACATAGTCGAAATGGGCAAAGTCGGCTGCGTATTTGAGCTCCCCGAAAGCGGAGAGCCCGTGCAGCCGCTGGCCGGTTGGATTGGCGGCAAAGGCGCCGCTGATCGAAATCGGCAGCGACAGCGCGGCCGCCGTCGCCGCGGCGCCCGTGAGAAACTGGCGCCGGTTCAGTGCGTGCCGACCGTCACGGGAGGGCATTGGCTCAGCCCTCATCGCCGCCTTCGGCGTCTTTCGACCACCAGACATCGGGGAAGCCGATCGAATATTCAGGCAAAAGCTCGGGCCGAGCGAACTTGTCCCAGTAGGCGATGCGGGCAGCACGCGCCGTGTAGGTCGGGATGACGTAATCATGGGCGAGCAGGACGCGGTCGAGAGCCCGCGTCGCCGCGATGAGTGTGTCGCGGTCGTCTGCGAAGACGACTTCGCGGATCAGGGCATCGATTCCCGGATCGACGATGCCGCCGAAATTCTGCGATCCTTCGCGGTCGGCCGACCGTCCGCCCCAATATTCCCACTGCTCGTTGCCGGGCGACAGGGACTGGCCCCAGCCGGCATAGATCACGTCGAAGTCGCGCGAGCGGATACGGTTGATATATTGCGACGGCTCGACCGTGCGCACGCTGACGGCAACGCCGATGCGGCGGAGGTTCTCGCTCCAGGGCAGGGCGACGCGCTCGATGGTCGGTCCGTTGAGGATGATCTCGAACGAGAAAGGTTCGCCGGTCTCCGAATTGACCATCCGGTTGTTCTGGATTTCATAGCCGGCTTCCGAAAACAGCCGCACGGCTTCGCGTAGGTTTTCGCGTTGCGCCTGCGGATTTCCGCCGGTGGGATTGGTGTATTCCGTGTCGAACACTTCCGCCGGGATTTGGTCGCGGGCTCTTTCCAGAATTTCCAGCTCCTCGCCCTGCGGCAGGCCCGAAGACGCCAGTTCCGTCCCGAAGAAATAGCTGTCCACCCGCTCATAGGCGCCGAAGAAGATCGTGCGGTTGAGTTCTTCGAAATCGAACGCGTAGTTCAGTGCGCGGCGCACGCGTTCGTCCTGGAACTTTTCGCGGCGCAGATTGGGAATGAAGCCGACGAGCTGGCCGGAGGCGCGATACGGGTTTTCCAGTTCCTCGCGCACGATGCGGCCGTCATTGGCGGCGGGGAAATCATAGCCGGTTTCCCACCGAATGGCGGCGTTCTCGACCCAATAATCGAAATTGCCGGCCTTGAAGGCCTCGAACTCAACGTTGCGATCGGCGAAATAGATGTAGCTGATGCGGTCGAAATTGTTCGTGCCGACGCGCGCCGGAACGTCTGCGCCCCAATAGTCCTCGACCCGCTCATAGGTGACGTCGGCGCCGGGATTGAAGGCCGAGATCCGGTAGGGGCCCGAACCGAGCGGCGGCTCCAGCGTGGTTGTGCCGATGTCGCGCGGTTGTCCTTTGGGACCTTCGCCTTCCCACCAGTGCTTCGGCAGGATGAGCAACTGTCCGACGATCTGCGGCAATTCACGATTGTTCGCCTCGTCGAAGGTGAAGGTCACCTCCCGTTCACCGGTGGCTTCGGCCCCGGTGACGTGTTGGTAGTAGAACTGCCGCTGCGGATCGAGTTCGATCGCCTTCTCGAAGCTCCAGATCACGTCTTCCGGCGTGACCGGCTCGCCATCGTGCCAGCGCGCGCCTTCGCGAAGCCGGAAGGTGACGGAGGAATAGTCGTCGGGATAGCTCAGCGCTTCGGCCAGCAGCCCGTATTCGGCGGATGCCTCGTCCTGGGAGCGCTCCATGAGCGTTTCGTAGACGAGGTTGAGCCCGGTCGCCACTTCGCCGCGTGCCAGCAGCGGGTTGAAGGTGTCGAACGAACCCGAGGTCGACAGGCGGAGCGTTCCGCCCTTGGGTGCCTCGGGGTTCACATACTCGAAATGCGGGAAATCTGCCGGATATTTGGGATCGCCGATGAGGGCTGCGCCGTGGCGCCACTGCCGGGCCTCATCCTCCTGTGCGACGACGGGGGAAGCGGCGTTCGCCAGCATCAGGATGGCCCCGAGTGCCGCGACGGCGATGCGCTGCTTTGAAGTCTTGCCACAGGCTGCGATCATGCAGGTCTCCTCATGCGTTGCACCACACGACAATAAGCAAAATTGTGACAAAGAACAGGCTGGGCCCTGTCACGCGGTCGTGAAGCGAAGCTTGGTTTTGGCCTTGACGGTGTGGCCTTGAATCGAAAAGCCGGAGCGAGGGCCCCGGCTTTTGAAACGAGTGGAAGTTGAAGCCGCTTATTCGGCGGGAAGTTCGGCAGGCGTTTCGGCCAGCGTGCGCAGATAGGCGATCACGGCCGCACGACGGTCATCCTCGACGACCCCAGGATAGGCCATGTAGGTGCCTTCGACTTCGTCCATTGGTGCAGCGAGGAACTGGTCGAGCAGGGCGTAGTCCCAAACAGCGCCTTCGCCACCATAGTCCACGAAGTTCTCGGAATATTCGAACCCCTCGACGCCGGCGACGTCACGGTTGACGACACCCCAGAGATTAGGACCGACAAGCGCTTCGCCGCCTTCATCTACAGTGTGGCAGGCCGAGCATTCCTGGAAAACTTCTTCGCCGAGAGCAACATCAGCAGAAGCGATGAGTGCAACAGCGCCACCGGCAGCAGCCGAAGCTTCCTCGTCCGCGGGAGGCGCTGCGCCTTCGGCAGGGGCAGCCTCGTCGCCTTCGGTCGCATCATCGGCAGGCGCGGCAGCGTCGGTGTCGGCCGGTTCGCCTTCGGCGGGAACGGCTGCTCCATCGCCGGTGGGCTCGGCGTCCGTAGGTGCTTCGGTGGGAGCGGTACCTTCTTCGGCGGGTGCCGCGTCCTCGGCCGGCGCTGCTTCATCTTCTGCAGGAGCAGCTTCGCCCTCAGCAGGAGGAGCTTCGCCCTCAGCAGGCGCGGCTTCTTCCGCAGGTGCTTCTTCGCCTTCGGCCGGTGCTGCCTCGCCTTCGGCGGGAGCGGCGGCTTCTTCGCCACCAGCTGCCGGCAATTCTACAGGCTCGCTGGAAAGCGTTGCGAGATAGGCAAGGAGGTCGGCGCGGTCGCTATCGTTTGGAAGACCGGCAAAGCCCATCGACGTGCCCGGAACTTCTTCGCGCGGTGCGAGGATGAAGGCGTCGAGATTGGCGAATTCCCAGACCTTGGCGCCACCTTCGCTGTATTCGACCATGCCGGACGAATAGGAGAAGCCCTCATTGTTGGCCACCGTGTTGCCAACGATGTCCCAGAGGTTCGGGCCGACGCGGTTGGCGCCACCTTCTTCGACGCCGTGGCATGCGGCGCAGCGGCGGAAGATCGATTCGCCGTTTGCGGCGTCAGCATCGGCGAGCATCGCGAGCGCCGGGCTGCCTTCGGCAGCGGCTGCTTCGCCTTCGCCGCCTTCAGCGCCCTCGGCAGGTGCTTCGGCAACCTCGACGGGCTCCGGCAACGGTGCCGGCTCGCTGGAAAGTTCGCGCAAATAGGCAATGACGTTGGCAAGCTCGTCTTCGCGCGTCAGGCCGGCAAAGCTCATGGCCGTGCCCTGGATGTAGCTGCGCGGTGCGGCAAGGAAGCCGGCAAGGTGTTCGTAGTCCCAGACGACTTCGCCGCCTTCGGAGAACTCCGTCATTGCGGCCGAATAGCTGAAGCCTTCGTGGCTGGCGATCGGACGGTTGACGACACCCCAGAGGTTCGGGCCGACGCGGTTCGCGCCACCTTCGTCGACGGTGTGGCAAGCCTGGCACTTGGCGAAGGATGCTTCGCCGGCAGCGGCATCGGCCGTCTGCAGCAGGTTTGCAATCGGCGTCGCCTGCGGAGCACCGCCGCCATCGCCCGTCTCGGCCTCGGCGACCTCGATAACGAAGCCTTCTTGTTCAGGCGCTTCGGCGTGAAACAACGACTCCGACACGAGCGACACCGACATAACGACAAAAACTGTGCCGAGAAATGCGCCGGCGGCCATGTTCAGATAGGAGGAGTTCATTCCGTAGCTCCGATGCGCCACTGCCCTTGCGACAGGGGCCTTCTTGAATTCGCGCGGAACCTATGTCTTTTGCACAGGGCTTGCAACACTGTTTGTCGCAGCCTGCCTGAGACTTTTTGACACTTTTTCGCCCTTCCGGCCTGGGAAATCATGACGACACAAGAAGCTCGCGAAACGATCGTGCTTATTCCGGCAAGAATGGCCTCCACCCGTTTGCCGGGAAAGCCGCTGGCGCCGATCGGTGGGCTGCCGATGATCGTCCAGGTTGCCATGCGGGCGATGGAAGCCAAGATCGGCCCTGTTGCCGTTTGCGCCGACACCGATGACGTGCGCGAGGCTGTTGAGGCCGCCGGGTTTCGCTTCATCATGACGGGCACGCAACATCAGTCGGGTTCCGATCGCATCGCCGAAGCGCTGCAGACGCTCGATCCCGAGGGTCGCATCAAGCGCATCGTCAATCTTCAGGGCGATCTGCCGACCGTCGATCCACAGAGTGTTGCGGCTGCACTCCGTCCGCTCGACGATCCAGCGGTCGACATCGCGACGCTCGCCGTCGAAATCACCGAGGACGATGAGCGCACCAATCCGAATGTGGTAAAGGTCGTCGGCACCGAGATCGCCCCCAACCGTCTTCGGGCACTCTATTTCACCCGTGCGACCGCACCGCATGGCGAGGGCCCGCTCTATCATCACGTCGGGCTTTATGCCTATCGGCGCGAGGCGCTGACCCGTTTCGTCGCGCTCGGTCCTTCGCCCCTCGAACTGCGCGAGAAGCTCGAGCAGCTGCGCGCGCTGGAAGCCGGGATGCGCATTGATGTCGAGATCGTCGACACGGTCCCGCTCGGCGTCGACACCCCGGCGGATCTTGCAAAGGCGCGGCGTCTGCTCGCCAAGGACTGATAAGGACAATCAATGACCGAGATGACCGGCAAAATCGCCTTCCAGGGCGAATTCGGCGCCAATTCCGACATGGCCTGCCGCGACATGTTTCCCGACATGGAGCCGCTGCCCTGCGCGACTTTCGAAGATGCGTTCGCTGCCGTGGAGGCGGGCACGGCCGACCTCGCCATGATCCCGATCGAAAACACGATCGCCGGGCGCGTTGCGGATATCCACCATCTCCTGCCGGAATCCGCGCTGCACATCGTCGGCGAATATTTCATGCCGATCCATTTTCAACTGATGGTCCTGCCCGACGCCGACATCGCCGATATCAAGACGGTCCATAGCCACATCCACGCGCTCGGCCAGTGCCGGCGGATCGTTCGCGAAAACAAGTGGAAGCCCGTGGTGGCCGGCGATACGGCCGGTGCGGCAAAGCTCGTCGCTGAGCGCGGCGACCCGACCATGGCCGCCTTCGCACCGAGGCTCGCAGCCGATCTCTACGGACTGAAGATCATCGCGGAGAATGTCGAGGATACCGAAACCAACGTCACCCGGTTCATCGTGCTCTCCCGAGAGGCTCAATGGGCGCCTCGCGGGTCGAGCAACGACCTGATGGTGACGACGTTCATCTTCCGGGTGCGCAATCTGCCGGCCGCGCTCTACAAGGCGATGGGCGGTTTCGCGACCAACGGCGTGAACATGACGAAGCTCGAGAGCTATCAGCTGGGCGGCAAGTTCTTCGCCAGCCAGTTCTATGCCGACGTTCAGGGACATCCGGACGACGACAATCTCGCCCGCGCGCTTGAGGAACTTGCCTTCTTCTCGCGCGAGATCAAGATTCTCGGGGTTTACCCGGCACACCCGTTCCGCGTCACCCAGATGGCGGAAGAGGAACTGGAGCAGGTTCAGGTACAAACGGCCAAATAGCGCCGCAAACGGCGGTGGTCGGGCTTAGCTCCGCGCCACCCAGTCGCGCAAGAGCCGGTTGGCGATGGTGCCATCCGGCGCCGTTGTCAGTTCGCCCTCGATTCGCTCTAAAAGGCGCACGGCCTCCTGCCGCGTGAACCAGCGGCAGTCTTCCAGTTCGTCACCGTCCATGGCGATGTCCGTCGACAGCGCTTGCGCATAAAAGCCGACCATCATCGTATGCGGCATCGGCCAGGGCTGGCTGGCATGGTAGCGCACCTGCCCGATCGAGATGCCGGCCTCCTCGTGGGTTTCACGCCGGACCGCGTCTTCCATCGTTTCGCCCGGCTCCAGAAAGCCGGCGAGGCAGGAATAGAAGCCGGGTGGGAAATGCGGGCTGCGTCCGAGCAGGCAGCGATCCTCGGCTTCGTCGATGGCCAGCATGATGACGACGGGGTCGGTGCGCGGAAAGAGAGTCGTGCCGCAGCCGCCTTCCGTTTCGGGGCAGCGACGGCGGTAGCCGCCGGCCTCGCTGACGGTTCGGCCGCCGCACACCCCGCAGAATTGCGACGAAAGCGTCCAGTTCACCATCGCCGCGCCTTGCGCGACGATGCCGACGGTCTCGTCCGGCAGCAGATGTTTCAGGTAGAGCCCACGCGGCGCGAGCGCTTCGAGTCCTTCGGGCAGCGTCTCGACATCGGCCTTGAGCGGCATCGCGACCTGCGCGACGCCTTTGTCGAAGCCGAGCAGAATGGCGTTTGAGCGATCGGGCGACAGCGCCTCGAAGGCGCTCAACGAGAGACCCGCCTGCGGCTCGTTTTGCCGGTTGTCGAGAAGAAGTTTGCCGCCGATGAAGCCGAACACGCGGGTGTCTGGCGCCGACAATGCCTGCTCCACGCAGTCTGCGGGACGCTTTTCGGAGAGCCGTTGCAGCCGGTTTCCGGCAAAGGCGACGCGCGCGCTGGGTTCGGCGCCGGTTCCGTCGAAGAAAGATGCCATGGGGTGGGTCAAAGCTTTGCGAGAATGGATGCGATGAGGCTGCGGGCGTCGTCTTTGGCATAGGGGTCGCGAGTGCCGACACCCCAGACCGGGCCCGGCCATGCCTCGTCGCCCTCGTTTCTGGCGATCACATGCATATGGAGCTGGCGCACATGGTTGCCAAGCGCGCCGATGTTCAGCTTGAGACAGCCGGTCGCTTCCTTCAGCGCCTTGCCGGCCATGCCGAGCTCGAAGGTGAGCATCGTCTGGTCGAGCGGCGAGAGATCGTGCAGTTCGGTCATCCCGTCGCGCTGCGGCACCAGGATGATCCAGGGCCAGCGGGCGTCGTTCATCAGCCGCACCTGGCAAAGACCGAGGCTCGCCATGGCGATGCTGTCGTTCTCGAGCCGCTCGTCCAGCGTGAAGGATGCCATACGCGTTACTCCGTGCCCGGCGCGTGCGGATGTGCGAACGGCCTTGCCGCATTTTTCGCGCGCCGCCTTGCAATTGGCAAGCCTTTGAACGATATCCGGGCCGGGAGGTTGGTGGTGGACGAACCACTCGCCAACCGGGTCAGGTCCGGAAGGAAGCAGCCCCAACGAGGAACGGTACGGGTCATCGTGCCAGCCTCCCACCTTGACCGCCTGGTCCGCACCATTCGCGGCACTTTGTGGCTCGAGAGGTTCCAGGCGACGCCAACCGCGTTGACGCCCGGGTCTCGGCAGGGCCAAGATGGCGGCAACCCCAGCGAGGATGACGGAAGACGCCATGACCGCACCGATCGATCGCCGTGCAGACGGGACGCAGTGCGGCCGATGAGCGGCATCGAGCGCAGCATGTGGGACAAGGACACGTCCGCCGAAGCGACCGGCGGAGAATATCGCGTTCTCGCCCGCAAATACCGGCCGCGCGATTTCGACGATCTCATCGGCCAGCAGCCGATGGTGCAGACCCTCACCAACGCCTTCCAGTCCGGACGCATCGCCCAGGCCTATATGCTGACCGGCGTCCGGGGTGTCGGCAAGACCACGACGGCGCGCATCCTGGCGCGCGCGCTCAACTACGAAACCGATACGGTGCACGAGCCGTCGATCGATCTGCGCGTTTTCGGCGAACATTGCCGCGCGATCATCGAAGGCCGCCACGTCGACGTGATCGAGATGGACGCGGCCTCGCATACCGGCATCGACGACATCCGCGAGATCATCGAGCAGGTGCGCTACCGGCCCGTTTCCGCGCGCTACAAGGTCTACATCATCGACGAAGTGCACATGCTCTCGACGCAGGCCTTCAACGGTCTGCTGAAGACGCTGGAAGAGCCGCCGGCGCATGTGAAGTTCATTTTCGCGACGACTGAAATCCGCAAGGTGCCGATCACGGTCCTGTCGCGCTGCCAGCGCTTCGACCTGCGGCGCATCGATGTGGGCCTCCTCGTCGATCACTTCCGCCGTGTCGCCGAGGCCGAAGATGTGCCCGCCGAAGATTTGGCGCTCGCCATGATCGCGCGAGCTGCCGAGGGTTCGGCGCGCGACGGCCTGTCGCTGATGGACCAGGCGATCGCCCATGGCGGCGGCCGGATCGAAGCGGAAGCCGTTCGCTCCATGCTCGGCCTTGCCGATCGCGGCCGCATCGTCGACTTGTTCGAACATGTGGCGCGCGGCGATGTCGCTGCGGCGCTTTCGGAATTTGCGGGCCAATATGAAGCCGGCGCCAATCCGCCCGTGGTGCTGACCGACCTTGCCGATTTCACGCATCTGGTCACGCGGCTGAAATTCGTGCCGGAAGCGGTCAACGATCCATCGCTGTCCGAAACCGAGCGGACCCGCGGCGCCGATTTCGCCTCTGCACTCGGCGTGCCCGTATTGTCGCGTCTGTGGCAGATGCTGCTCAAGGGCATCACCGAGACGGAAGCCTCGAACCGTCCTTACGCGACCGCGGAAATGGTGCTGATCAGGCTGGCCCATGCGGCGAGCCTGCCGTCGCCCGAAGATGCCGCGCGCCGCGCATTGGAACGTGCCGACGAGCCTTCTGCGGAAGGCCGTGCGACCAACGCAGCGCCCTCCCGACCCACGGGCGGTGGCGGGGCATCCGCGTCGGTGTCGGCGGCATTGCAGGTCGCGCAGCCGCAGATGCGGACCCTGCCGCAGCAACAGCCACGTCAGAACGGTGCGATCCTGCGAACTGTCGAATCGACACCCGAACCGCAGCGGGAAGTGTCGCCTGCGCAAGCTCCCACTCCGCAGCCCGTGAGCGAAGCCGCAGCAGAGACCACGCCTGCAGAACAATCGGACGCCGACGATTGGACGGGCCCGACCACTCTCGCGGAGATCGTCGCGCTGGCCGACGAGAACCGGGACATACGGCTGAAAGTCCTTTTGCGAACCGCATTGCGGCCGGTTCGCATCGAGCCCGGCCGGATCGAAGCGGCCGTCGGGGGCGAAGCTCCGAAAACCTTTCTCAACGATCTGAGCGTCGCGCTCGAAAAGTGGACCGGCCGCCGCTGGATCGTGATGCTCAGCCGCGAAGAGGGCGAGGCAACGCTTGCCGAGCAGGAAACCGGCGCGCGCAATCTCCTCGTCAAGGATGCACGTGAGGATCCCGATGTCGCGGCGATTCTCGCACGCTTTCCCGGTGCGCAGATCACCGACGTCCGTATTTCGACCGAAGGAGATGCGGACGCCGAGATCGCGCCGCAATCCGCCGAAGGTGACATCCTCCCCGACGCCGACGCCGACGACGCGGGCGACGACTGAACGAGCAAAAGCCGACGACGAAAAACAAGAATGGAGACGATGCGATGCGCGACATCATGGGCATGATGGGCAAGTTGAAGGAAATGCAGGACAAGATGGGCAGCCTGCAGGAAGAGATTGCAGCGCTCGAAGTCGAAGGCACGGCAGGCGGCGGCCTCGTGACCGTCAAACTCAACGGCAAGGGCCACATGCTGGGCATGAAGGTCGATCCGACCCTCTTCAAGGAAGAGGAAATCGAAGTGCTCGAAGACCTGATCATTGCGGCCCACAACGATGCCAAGGGCAAGGCCGAGACAGAGCTGCAGAAGCGCACCCAGGAATTGACTGCCGGCTTGCCGATCCCTCCCGGCATGAAGCTCCCCTTTTAGGCCGGACACACCGTTCGACCGCCTGTTCATCGAACCGGTGATCGGCTAGACAACGGCCCATGGCAAAACGCGTCACCGGCCCCGAAATCGAGCGATTGATCCAGCTTTTGGCCCGCATTCCGGGCCTGGGGCCTAGGTCTGCGCGCCGTGCGGCCCTGCACCTCATCAAGAAGAAGGAACCGCTGCTCGCGCCGCTTGCCGATGCGATGGCGGTAGCGCGCGACAAGGTCGGCGTCTGCTCGCGCTGCGGCAACGTCGATACCACCGACCCCTGTGCCGTCTGCGCCGATCCGCAGCGGGATCAGTCGGTGATCATCGTGGTGGAAGATGTCGCGGATCTCTGGGCGCTGGAGCGCGCCGGCGCCATGAACGTCGCCTATCACGTGCTCGGCGGAACGCTATCGCCACTCGATGGCATCGGGCCGGACGACCTGAATATTTCTGGCCTCGTCGAGCGGGTCGCGGCCGGCGGCATCGTGGAAATCGTGCTGGCCGTCAATGCGACGGTCGAAGGGCAGACGACCGCCCACTACATCACCGATCGCCTGGCCGGCATGGAGGTGAAGATCACCCGGCTTGCTCATGGCGTGCCCGTGGGAGGTGAACTCGATTACCTTGACGAAGGCACTCTCTCGGCCGCTCTTCGCGCACGCACCAACTTCTGACCGGGCTTCAAACGAAAAAATGCCGCCACGGGAGACCCGCAGCGGCATTTCGGACGCAAGAACCGCTATTGTCGCTTAGCGATAGACGTAAACGATCTGACGGCTGGACGGGTCGACCAGAACCGGCTGGCTGTTCACGTTCACGTAGCGATATTCGTAGTCAGGCACTTCGATCAGTTCGACCGTGTCGGGAACCTGTGCACCAACGACGACTTCGCCATCGAGGTAGATCGGCTCCGGAGCGTTGCTCGTGACGTAGGTGGTGACGGTTTCCGGCGGATCAATCACGCCACCGGTGGTGCCGCCGGCTGCTGCGCCTGCAACGCCGCCGATGACTGCGCCGATCGGACCTGCAATCAGTGCGCCAGCGACCGCGCCGCTGGCGCCGCCCATGACAGCACCGTCTTCGGCAAGGCCGTCATCATAGGTCGTGACGGGTACGCCGACGTCCTGGTAGCGCTCCGTCACGACGACGGTTTCGCCGGAAAGATCGGCTGCGAGGTAGTCGGAATAGGCCCAACCTTCACCGCCTGCGCCGGAGACCTGGCACCACTTGGAGCCTTCGAGGCAGCCATTCACCGTTGCCTGTTCGCCGGTGTTGATGACGCCGGTGACGGGAAACTGAGGGCCGGGGCCCGAGCGGATGTTCAGGTCGGCAACAGCCGAGGCCGTCGTCTGTGCAAAGGCTGCGCCGGATGCCAGAAGTGCGGCACCGACGATCGTCGCGGATGCGATTTTCGTGAAACGGGTTGTCATGATCAGGAACTCCTGTTGGCGTTGTTCTTGTTGTTGTTCGCTATATTTTGTTCTTGTGTCCCTACGCCGCCTTAAACGAATGGGCGGCGGCTTCGTTCCGCTTGGCCTTCTGCCTGCCATCACGCTTCGTTACGCTCGTGCAGATGATTCGCGTTGGCAGGGGGAAACAGATGGTCCTGAGATTCGTGACGGCACTCGCCGCAATGGTGGCGTTGGTGACATCCGTGTCGGCCCAGTCGCGCGGCGACACGGAAGCGCAGTTTCGCGCCTTTCTGGAGAACGACATTCGAGCGGAGGCCGGGCGCGTCGGCGTGTCGGGCCAGACCTTCGCCGCGGCCTTCGGTGGCATCACGCTTGATTGGGACCTGCCCGACCTCGTGGCGCCGG
Organism: Rhizobium sp. EC-SD404; assembly: GCF_902498825.1. Classification (NCBI taxonomy): domain Bacteria; kingdom Pseudomonadati; phylum Pseudomonadota; class Alphaproteobacteria; order Hyphomicrobiales; family Rhizobiaceae; genus Rhizobium; species Rhizobium sp. EC-SD404. The sequence continues at coordinate 3,631,606 of NZ_LR701459.1, read as the reverse complement.
GCAGTGCGCCACCGGCGCAGCGCCAACAGTCACAGGCAGAGTTCCGCTCGCCCGCAGCCTATTTTTCCGAGCAGAGCCTCCAGGGGCTTGCGTCCAGCGGACGCTCGCTTGCCCAGCGCTATCAGCCGGTACTCGCCCAGATCGAGGCACGCTATGGCGTTCCCGGTCATTTCCTGGTCGCGATCTGGGGGCGTGAATCGGGGTTTGGCCAGGCGGCCATTCCGCATTCGGCCATTCGGGTGCTGGCCACCAAGGCCTTCATGTCCACCCGTCCTGACCTGTTCCGCCGTGAACTGATCGCCGCGCTGCAGATCCTCGAACGCGGCGACATTTCACCGGCCGCGATGAAAAGTTCCTGGGCCGGCGCGATGGGTCAGCCGCAATTCCTGCCTTCGAGCTACCTGGAATATGCCGTCGATTTCGATGGCGACGGGCGCCGCGACATCTGGAACTCGGTGCCTGATGCACTCGCATCCATCGCAAACTATCTTGCACAAAAGGGCTGGCAGCGCGGCCGCGACTGGGGCTTCGAGGTCGTCATTCCAGACGGCGTATCCTGTGCGCAGGAAGGACCAGACCGTGCCCGGCCGATTGCGGAGTGGGAGCAGATGGGCATCCGCCGCATTTCCGGAAATGCCTTTCCCGAGAACGAGCGCCGGGGCGCCGGTATGATGTTGGTGCCGGCCGGCAGGCACGGCCCGGAATTCATCGTGACGCCGAATTTCTACGTCTTCAAGGAATACAACAACTCCGACAATTACGCGCTTTTCGTAGGCAATCTCGGTGATCGCATTGCCTACGGCTCCGGCGGTTTTCGCGGCAGCTGGGGCAACGTCGGCAGCATGCTGCGTTCCGATATCGCGACGATGCAGCGGGCACTTGAAGGCGCCGGCTACGATGTGGGCGGCGCGGACGGTCTGCCCGGCTTCAAGACGCGCCGCTCCATTGGCGAATGGCAGGTCCGTGCCGGGCGTGCGCCGACCTGCTTTCCCGATCGCGATCTGGTTTCAGTCATCCGATAGGTTCTTGCAATCGCAGGCTGCCTCGGTTCAACTGCCGTTGCGTGATGCGGGAGTTGAATGCGGGTGACATCAAGGAACGGGAACGCCGAGCGGCTGGCGGGCCGTATCGAGACGATGCGCGACGATCTCGTGGCGTTGACTCAGGATCTCATCCGCATTCCGACGCTGAACCCGCCTGGCGAAAACTACCGTGATATTTGCGACTATCTGGACAAGCGATTGTCTGCCTCCGGCTTCGCAATCGAGTTGCTGCGTGCTGAAGGAACACCGGGAGACAGCACGCGCCATCCCCGCTGGAACATCGTCGCGCGTCGCGAAGGCCGCATGCCCGGCCAATGCGTTCACTTCAATTCCCATACCGACGTGGTCGAGACGGGGAAGGGATGGACCGTCGATCCCTTCGGCGGGGTCGTCAAGGACGGGCGCGTCTACGGGCGCGGCGCCTGCGACATGAAGGGCGGCCTCGCCGCATCGATCATTGCGGCGGAAGCCTTCATTGCCGAGAACCCGGATTTTGCCGGCGCCATCGAGATTTCCGGCACGGCCGACGAGGAGACGGGCGGCTATGGCGGTGTCGCCTGGCTTGCCGAAAAAGGCTATTTCTCCCCGGACCGTGTCCAGCACGTCATCATTCCCGAACCGCTGAACAAGGACCGCGTCTGTCTCGGCCACCGCGGGGTCTGGTGGGCCGAAATCGAGACCAAAGGCAGGATCGCCCACGGATCGATGCCGTTTCTCGGCGACTGCGCGGTGCGCCACATGGGGGCGGTGATGCGCGCCATGGAGGACGATCTCTTCCCGAAGCTCGCCGCCAAGTCGACATCCATGCCTGTCGTGCCGGACGGCGCGCGCAACTCCACCATGAACATCAATTCGCTCCATGGTGGCCAGGCGGAGCTTGACGCGGATTACACCGGTTTCCCATCGGCCTGCGTGCCGGATTCCGCCCGCATGGTGATCGATCGACGCTATTTGATCGAGGAGAACGCCGACGAGGTACGCGGCGAGATCGTCGATCTTCTCGAGGGTCTGAAGGCTGGCCGCAAGGACTTCGATTACGCCTTGAAGGAGCTTTGGCAGGTGAGCCCGACAATGACCGAGCGCGACGCGCCCGTGGTCATGGCCGTTGCAGATGCCATCGAAACGGTGCTGAAGCGTCCGCCGGTCTACGTCGTCTCGCCGGGGACCTACGATCAGAAGCACATCGACCGGATCGGCAAGCTCAAGAACTGTATTGCCTACGGGCCCGGCATCCTCGACCTGGCACACCAGCCTGACGAGTATGTCGGCATCGACGACATGGTGGAAAGCGCGACGATCATGGCCGTCGCGCTGGGAGACCTGCTTGCCGGCGGTGCCGCTTCGGCTAAGGTTGGAAAATGACGCCCGTGAGAAGGCCGGCGGGATCAACGGAGTGACGATCATGAGCAAGCGTTTCGCCATCGGTGCCGCGGCTGCGGCCCTTTTTCTCGCATCGACCGCTTTGGCCGGCGCGCAGGAAACGGGCGCCACGATCGGCATGCAGCTGGAACCGCCGAACCTCGATCCGACCGCAGGCGCCGCGGCAGCGATCGACGAAGTCGTCTACGCGAACGTGTTCGAGGGTCTGACGCGCTTTGCCGCCGACGGCACGATCGTTCCGGCACTTGCGCGCGAATGGTCGATTTCGGACGACGGGCTCACCTACATTTTCACGCTCGCCGAGACTGTCAGTTTCCACGATGGCTCGGCCTTCGATGCGGAGGACGTCGTCTTCACGCTGACCCGTGCCATGGCCGAGGATTCGACCAATGCGCAGAAGGTGTTGTTCGAGGACATCGCCAGCGTCGAGGCGATCGATCCGGCGACTGTCGAGGTGACGCTCAGCGAACCCAACGGGTCCTTCCTGTTCAACTTGGCCTGGGGCGATGCGGTGATCGTCGCAGAGGAAAGTGCTGGATCGAACGCCACCAATCCGGTCGGCACCGGGCCGTTCCGCTTCGAAAACTGGGTTCAGGGCGACAGCGTCACGCTGACCCGGTCCGACACCTATTGGGGTGATGCGCCTGCGCTTGAAACGGTCACCTTCAAGTTCATCGCCGATCCGACGGCTGCTTTCGCGGCAATGATGGCCGGCGATATAGATGCCTTCCCGAACTTCCCCGCGCCCGAAAACCTGGTCCAGTTCGAGGCCGATCCGCGCTTTGCCGTCATCATCGGCTCGACCGAAGGCGAGACGGTTCTCGGCATCAACAATTCCAAGGCGCCGTTCGATGATGTGCGCGTGCGCCAGGCGATCGCCCATGCGATCGACCGGCAGGCACTGATCGACGGCGCGCTCTTCGGCTACGGCACGCTGATCGGCAGCCATTTCGCACCGCATCATCCCGCCTACATCGACCTGACGGAGCAGTCGAACTACGACCCGGAGCGCGCGCGCGCGCTTCTCGAAGAGGCCGGCCTGTCGGATGGCATCAGCGTGACGCTGAAGCTGCCGCCACCGTCCTACGCCCGTCGCGGCGGCGAGATTATTGCTTCGCAGCTGCGCGAGGTAGGCATCGAGGCGGAGATCGTGGCGCTTGAATGGGCGCAATGGCTGGAGCAGGTCTTCACCAACGCAGATTTCGACCTGACGATCGTATCCCATACCGAGCCGCTGGACATCAACATCTACGCCCGCGACGAGTATTATTTCCGCTATAAAAGCGACGATTTCAAAGCGATCATGGCGGAGCTGGACGAGACGTCTGACGAGGCGGCCAGAAACGAGATCCTGCAGCGGGCTCAGCAACAGATCGCAGACGACTACGTGAACGCCTTCCTGTTCCAGTTGCCGAAGACAGGCGTTGCCGATGCCCGGCTGAAGGGCATGTGGGAAAATGCCCCGACCCAGGCAAACGACATGACCGGCGTTTACTGGGAGGAGTAGCGCACGACGCCGGGGGGGGGCCGAAGATGACGGGCGTCGCCTTTAACGACCAGCCTGCTGTAGAGGCGGCGCTGCCTCGAGGCAGGATCGCATGCTGAGATATCTCGCACGCCGGCTTCTGGTCCTTGCACTGACGATGTTCGCCGCGAGCATCGTCATCTTCCTTTTGATGAGCGTCGTGCCAGGCGATCCGGCCCAGTTCATGATGGGCATGAATGCCGACCCGGCGGCGCTTGCAGCTCTTCGCGGCGAACTCGGCCTCGATCGGCCGCTGTTGCTCCGCTATCTGGAGTGGGTCGGGGGGGTGGTGGTCGGTGATTTCGGCCAATCCTACACCTACCGCGTGCCGGTCTCGCAGCTGATCCTCGACCGGATCGGCCTGTCGCTCCCGCTTGCCTTCCTCGCGCTGTTGCTGTCGATCGTGATTGCGATACCGGCGGCGCTGTTCGCAGCGCGACGGCACAACACAGCAGGCGACATCTCGGTGATGGGGCTGTCGCAGATCGGCATTGCGGTGCCGAACTTCTGGTTCGCGATGCTTCTGGTGCTTCTGTTCTCCGTCACGCTGCGCTGGTTTTCCGCCGGCGGTTTCCCCGGCTGGGAGGCGGGCTTCGTGCCGGCCATGAAGGCGCTGACATTGCCGGCCATCGCGCTGGCCCTGCCGCAGGCATCGATCCTGGCGCGTGTTCTCCGCTCCGCGCTGCTGGACACGCTGGGTGAAGATTATATCCGCACGGCGCGTGCGAAGGGGCTTTCGCGCGGCCAGGCGCTTCGGCGGCACGCCTTCAAGAATGCGCTGATCCCCGTGCTCACGATCATCGGTCTGCAGTTCTCCTTCCTTCTGGCCGGCGCCATCATCATCGAGAACGTCTTCTTCCTACCGGGCCTTGGCCGGCTGGTGTTCCAGGGCATCACCCAACGCGATCTGATCGTGGTGCAGAGCGTGGTGATTCTGCTGGTCTTCGCCGTCACGCTCGTCACCTTCCTGGTCGACATCGCCTACGCCTTCATCGATCCGCGCCTGCGACGGGGCACGCTATGAGCGCGGCGTCCTCCCACCGGACGCGCCGGTTCCTGCGCAATCCGTCGTTCCTTATCGGCGCCATCCTGACGGCGATCTTCGTCATCCTGGCGCTCGTCTCGCTCGTCTGGACGCCCGCCGACATCGCGCGGCTCAACGTTTCAGCCCGTCTCCTGCCGCCATCGCCCCAGAACTGGCTCGGCACCGATCATTATGGCCGCGACCTCCTGTCGATGATCATGGTGGGCGCCCGAACCTCCATCGCCGTGGCGCTGATCGCGGTCGGCGTCGGCATGGTGATCGGGGTGCCGCTCGGCATGTGGGCGGCGGCACGGCGCGGTGGGTGGATCGACGAGCTCATCATGCGGTTCAACGATCTGGTCTTCGCCTTCCCAGCGCTGCTGCTCGCCATCATGATCACCGCCGTTTTCGGGCCGGGCGCCGTCAATGCGATCGTGGCGATCGGCATCTTCAACATCCCCGTCTTCGCGCGGTTGTCGCGGGCGGGCGCTCTGTCGCTTTGGACGCGGGATTTCATCATGGCGGCGCGGGTCGCCGGCAAGGGCGCGGTCCGCATCTCTCTCGAGCATATCCTGCCCAACATCGCGAACCTTCTGATCGTCCAGGCGACGATCCAGTTTTCCTTGGGCATCCTGGCCGAAGCGGGTCTGTCCTATGTTGGTCTCGGCGCCCAGCCGCCGCTCGCCAGCTGGGGCCGGATGCTTGCCGACTCCCAGACGATGATCGCGTTGGCGCCACAACTGGCCGTGATCCCGGGGCTGGCGATCGTGCTGACCGTGCTCGGCCTCAACCTGCTCGGCGATGGCCTGCGTGATCTCACCGATCCGCGCATGGAAGCGGTGAGGCGCTGATGAGTGGCGGTGCACCCCTGCTGGCCGTCCGCGATCTCAGCCTCTCGATCGGCGGCACACCCATCCTCCAAGATGTGAACTTCGAGATCCCGCACGGATCGATCTTCGGCCTTGTCGGTGAATCCGGGTCCGGCAAGTCGCTCACAGCCATGAGCGCCATGCGCCTCCTGCCGGCCGGCGCTCAGCTCTCGGGCAGCATCAAACTGGCCGGACGCGAACTGGTCGGGCTGCCCGAAGAAACGATGTGCCATCTGCGCGGCAATGAGATCGGCATGATCTTCCAGGAGCCGATGACGGCGCTCAATCCGCTGCACACCATCGGCCAGCAGGTGGCCGAAACGATCCGCATCCACACGGATCGAAGCCGCAAGGATGCGCTCGATACCGCGCGCGCGACGCTGGCGCGCGTTGGGTTGCCGAGCGACCGTTTCCCGCTCGACCGCTATCCGCATGAATTGTCCGGCGGCCAGCGCCAGCGCGTCGGGATCGCCATCGCCATTGCGCTGAAGCCCAAGCTCCTGATCGCGGACGAACCGACGACGGCGCTCGACGTGACGACGCAGGCGCAGATTCTGCACCTTCTTAAACAGTTGGTGGTCGAAGACGGGATCGGCGTCATGCTGATCACCCATGATCTGGCGGTCGTTGCAGACATAGCGGATCGGATCGGCGTGATGGAGGCGGGTCGGATCGTCGAATGCGCTGCGACCGAAGATCTCTTCAGGCGCATGGATCATCCCTATACGCAGCGCCTTCTCGCCGCCTCGCGCCATGCGCCGGCACGCCGGCCCTATGTGCCGGAACAGGGCGACATTCCGCTGCTGAAGGTCGACAATCTGGTGCGCGACTACGTACCGAATTCCCTGTTCGCGGGCAGTGCCAAGGTCGTGCGAGCCGTCGACGATGTGAGCTTCGCCATCTTCCCGGGCGAAAATGTCGGGTTGGTGGGCGAGTCTGGCTGTGGGAAATCGACGCTGGCGCGTGCTCTTCTCGGCCTGGAAGTGCTGCAGGGCGGCCAGATCACGTTGCGCGGCAAACCCTTCGCCCAGGCGGGAAAGCCACCCGCGGCCGATCAGCGGCGGTTGATCCAGGTAGTTTTCCAGGATCCCTACGGGTCCTTCAATCCACGCCATCGCGTGGATCGGCTCGTTGCCGAGCCGCTACATCTTTTGAGCGAGAAACCGTCAGAGGTTGAGAGGCGCCGCAAAGTCGGTGCCGTGCTCGAAGCTGTGGGGCTGGCAGCCGACGCAGGCAAGCGCTTCATCCACGAATTCTCGGGCGGCCAGCGTCAACGCATTGCGGTTGCGCGCGCACTGATCGTCGAGCCGAAGCTCGTCATTCTGGACGAAGCGGTCTCTGCACTGGACGTATCGATCCGCGCCCAGATCCTGGATCTGCTGGCCGAGCTTTCTAGCCGGCTATCGGTTTCCTACCTGTTCATCTCGCACGATCTGTCCGTCGTGCGCGCGATCACCGATAGGGTGATGGTGATGAAAGACGGGCGGATCGTCGAGGAAGGCGCGACGAACGACGTGTTCGCGATGCCCAAGCATGCCTACACGGCAGAACTTCTGGCGGCTGCGCCGGACCTCGACGCGGCATTGGCAGCCCGAGGCGTCGAACTGGCACGGTCGTCCGTCTGAATGCCGTTCAGCTGCTGATGATCTGGTAGCAGATGCTGGTCACGCCGGCGCTGACGAAGCCGAGTTCGCTGGCAGCCGCACGGGAAACGTCGATGACCCGGTTCTTGATGAAAGGACCGCGGTCGTTGATGCGTACGACGACCGAACGGCCATTGTTTTGATTGATCACGCGGACCTTGGTGCCGAAGCTCAAATTGCGATGGGCGGCGGTCAGCTTGCCTGGATCCATCTGTTCGCCCGAAGCGGTCATGGACGTCAGTGCGTACCAAGAGGCCCGCCCGCATTGTTCCTGCGCCTGAGCGATGTTCCCCGACGATGGCGGCAGGATGGGTGCGATCGCAGCAATAGCGGCTACTGCGGCCGAAACCTTTAGAAATTTCATAAACAATTACCCCGTTGATCCTTGCGAGGAACGGGGCAAATGGGGCGAGAACCGGGCACGCCCGGTCACGCTCTGAATCGGAATATTACTGTGCCGGCAAAGGGTTGCCGGTCGATCTTTCCGTATTTGCTAAGGAACGAAGCGCGACCCGGTATTCCGGATAGTGAAACTGATAGCCAGTTTCCTTCAATCGCACGTTCGAAACGCGCTTGTTCTCGCCGTAGAAACTCCGCGCCATGGAAGAAAGTTCCGCAGTCTCGAAATCTTGTTCCGGCGGTGGCTGCACGCCCAGCAATTCGGCAGCAAACGACACGACATCCTGCGGCGGCGCCGGTTCATCATCGGTCACATTGAAGATTCCGGCGGCCTCATGGGCCATCAGATGGCGCGTCGCGCCGGCGATGTCTTCGACATGGATGCGGTTGAACACCTGGCCCGGCTTGATCAGGCGCTTGGCTGTTCCGTTCCTGAGGTTGAGGATGGCGTTGCGGCCCGGCCCGTAGATACCAGAGAGGCGAAGGATGGCCACCGGCAGATGGGCGCTTGCACCCGCGTCCCGCCAGGCGGTTTCCGCAGTCAGCCGCATGATCGATCGATCCGACACCGGATGGCAGTCGGAAGCTTCGTCCACCCATGAGCCTTCGTGGTCTCCGTAGACGCCGACCGTCGACAAATACCCGACCCAGCGCAGCGCCGGGAAATGGGTCTTGAGATCGTTGCCGATCAGGCCGAGCAGCGGATCGCCCATCTCGCCTGGTGCGATCGACTGCACGAGATGCGTCGTCGTCTGCATCGTTGCCGCAAGCTCGTCGGAAAGCGCCGTGCCGTCGAACCGAAAGGGTTCCATGCCGGACGAGCGCAGCGCTTCGAACTTCCCGTCGCTGCGGGTCGTGCCGCCGATCCAGTCCGCGCGTCCTTCGAGAGCCTTTGCGATGGAACGGCCGGAATAGCCGGCGCCAAAAATGAGCAAGCGGGGTTTCATCAGATAGTCTCCTGCAATGTCCGCCGTTCAAGCGCGCGCGCCCATTCAGCGCGCACGACGGGATCGGCTTCCGATTCGATATGGCGTCCGGCCTTGTGACGCAGCGTCTCCGCGTCATCGAGCTCGGCCGTGGCCCACACAGCCATAGCCCTGACCAGAGGCGACGGATCGGCGAGAAGTGGGCCGCAATGTGCCGACAGTTCGGCAAGGCCGCTGTTGCCGGCTGCGATCAACACGTTCCGGATAAAACGGTCTCGACCGATGCGCTTGATCGGTGAGCCGGCGAAGTGCTGGCGAAAGGTGCCGTCATCCAGCGATAGCAGATCGGCGATGGTCGGCGCCTTGAGATCGTCCCGCGCCTGGAGCTTCGCTTCGCGCGCGGTTTCCGCGAACTTGTTCCACGGGCAGACGGCCAGGCAATCGTCGCAGCCATAGATGCGGTTGCCGATCGCCTTGCGGAACGCCTCGGGGATCGTCTCCTTGTGCTCGATGGTCAGGTAGGAGATGCATCGGCGCGCATCGAGCTGATAGGGCGCGGGAAAGGCGTTGGTCGGGCAGATGTCGAGACAGGCGCGGCAGGAGCCGCAGTGATCATTCTCAGGCGCGTCGGGAATGAGTGCGGCGGTCGTGAAGATCGATCCGAGGAACAGCCAGGATCCGAATTCGCGACTGACGAGATTGGTGTGTTTGCCCTGCCAGCCGAGGCCCGCCTGCTCGGCGAGCGGCTTTTCCATGACCGGTGCGGTATCGACGAAGACCTTGACGTCGGCGCCGGCGCGCGAGGCGAATTTCTGCGCGACCGTCTTCAGCTTGCCCTTGATGACGTCGTGATAGTCGCGGTTCTGCGCATAGACCGAAATCGCCGCGCGGTCCGGGAATTGGAGATTGACGAGAGGGTCATGCTCGGGACCGTAGTTCATCGCGAGCATGATGATGGAGCGCACGTCCGGCCAGAGGACACGGGGGTCGCTGCGCCGCTCTGCGGTGTCCGCCATCCAGTCCATGGTCGCGTGGCGGCCATCCGCAATGAAGCTGGCGAGATGCCCGGCAGCGCTTTCGATGGCGTCGGGCGCAACGATCCGCACGGCGTCGAAGCCTTCCGCAAGCGCGGCCTGGCGGATGATACGAGCAAGCTCGGTCGCCTGACTGTCACTCGTGCTGCTTGACGATGGCCGATTGGCCAAGCGCGATGCCATCTTGATCTGCCGCTTCGCTTGTTGCCCCGGCCGCACCCCACCGGCGCGCCTACCGCTCATTTAGTGAGACGGTTGGACGATCCAAGGCTTGACGGCGTCAGAAATCAAGGTCCGCGTAGTGCGAAGCCGGCGTGACTCCGCGGATGCGATCGACGAGGAGCGGACGGAAGGACGGCCTGGACTTGATGCGCTGGTACCAGTCCTTGGACTGGGGGATTTCGCTCCAGTCGATTTCGCCGAGATAATCGAGGACGGAAATCGAGGCCGCTGCCGCCAGATCTCCGTAACTCAGCCGGTCGCCAGCAAGCCATGGCCGGGACCCGGCGAGCCAGGTGAGATATTTCATGTGCTGGCGGATGTTGCCGCGTGCCGCGCGCATCAGCTTCGAATCGGGTGCGCCGCCGCCTTGCGCCGTCGGCATCTGAAGCTTGAAGACACGCTCGCGGGCGAGGTGCCGCGTCACGTCCTGCTCCATCTTGACCAGGAACCATTCCACCAGTCGCCGGATTTCGGCGCGCTGGAAGCTGTTTTCGGCCAGAAGCCGCCTGTCGCGCTTCAGCGCGCCATGCGTTTCGTCGAGATATTCGGAAATGACGACCGCGCCGCAGAGCGACCGCATGGAATCGTCCAGAAAAACCGGCAGCGTGCCCGCTGGGTTGAGCGCAAGAAATTCGCGCCGGCCCTCCCAGGGCTGCTCTTCGACCAGATCATACTCGAAACCGTATTCGCCAAGCACCAGACGGATGAACCGGGAAGCGGACGACATCGGATGGTGGTAGAGTGTCGGCATTACGCAAACGGCTTTCAAAAGCTCATGAAACGGTCGGTATGCCCGAATTTTAATGTTTTTCTGGCTACGCTTCCGACGAAGCAGCTATAGGGGCTCGCTCCATCGAAGACAAGCCGGCGCCTCTTCCGCCACGCTTGGCAAAGAAAAACACAGGACAGTTGCATGGGTGAACAAACGATTATCGGAGCGCTTCTGCTTGGCCTTTTGGAAGGCCTGACGGAGTTCATTCCCGTATCGTCGACCGGACATCTGCTGCTCGCAGGCCGTGCCATCGGCTTTAGTTCCACGGGCAACAGCTTCGAAGTTCTCATCCAGGTGGGGGCGATCCTCGCTATTCTTACCGTCTACTTCCACCGGCTGTGGTGGCTCGCGCGGTCGCTGCCGACCAGCGACGAATCACGCCGATTCGTCGCAATCGTGCTGCTCGGTTTCCTGCCGGCAGCTGGTATCGGCTTTCTTGCCCATGATTTCATCAAGACCGTCCTGTTCGAGACGCCTGTCGTGATCTGCGTGTCGCTGATCGTCGGCGGCTTCATCCTGTTGTGGGTGGACCGCATGGCATTGACGCCTCGCTACACCGACGTCGCCCAGTTTCCTGCTTCGCTGGCGCTGAAGATCGGCTTTTTCCAATGCCTCGCCATGGTGCCCGGAACGTCGCGCTCGGGCGCCACGATCGTCGGAGCGCTGCTGAACGGCGCCGACAAGCGCTCGGCCGCGGAATTCTCGTTCTTCCTGGCGATGCCGACTATGGCCGGCGCCTTCACGCTGGACCTCATCAAGAACCGCGACATCCTCAATGCCGATGATTTCACCATCATCGCCGTAGGGTTCCTGGCGGCCTTCGTTTCGGCTGTGGTCGTCGTGCGTTCGCTTCTCGACTTCGTATCGCGCCACGGCTATGCGCCTTTCGCTTATTGGCGCATTTTTGTCGGCACGGTTGGCCTGGCCGCCCTCTGGTGGGCGGCCTAGGTCGCGACTATCTCGAGGATCTGCGGGATCCGCTCTCTCAAGCGCTAGTTGCTGTTCTGCGCCGTCGGCCCGTCGGGCTTGGTGAACTGGCCCTGGACGCGGAAGCGGGTGAGATAGGTCGGCAGGATGACTTCGAGCAGGGTCGGCTTGATGCCGACGCCCTCGAGCGTCCGCCCCTCGCTCTTCGCCGCTTCCGAAACCACGTTGTCGCGCTTCAGAAGCGTCACCTGATCCTGCGTGAAGGGGGGCGTAATCAGCGGAACGTAGCTGAAGATGCCGCCCAGCACCGATGCGGGATACCAGGGGATGGTGATGAAGCGGCGCTTGCGTTGAATCACCTTGAGCATCGTCTCGAGACATTCGCGGAACGTCAGCACTTCCGGGCCGCCGAGTTCCAGCGTCCGGCCGCCTTCGATCGCGCCGTCGACGTGGCGCGCAAAGACTTCGGCGACGTCCGCGACGTAAACCGGCTGAAATTTGGTATGGCCGCCGCCGATCAGCGGCAGGAACGGCGAAAGACGCGCCATATCCGCGAACTTGTTGAAGAAATTGTCCTCGGGCCCGAAGATGATCGACGGGCGGACGATGAGGGCGTCCGGCTTGATCTCGCGAATGGCCTCCTCCGCCTTGCCCTTGGTGCGGGCATAGTCGGACCAGTACTTCGAATCCGCGCCGATCGCCGACATGTGACTCAGAGGAATGCCGGCGGCGCGGGCGGCTTCGGCAACCGCTCGTGCGCCGAACTCCTGTACGGGATCGAACATGTTGCGGCCGGTCTCATGCAGGATGCCGACCAGATTGATCACGTGATCGGCGCCTTCGACGGCACGGTCGATCGACGGGCGATTGCGCAGATTGGCCTGCATGGCCATGATCTGGCCGACTGCGCCGAGCGGCTGCAGGTGGCCGGCAAGATCCGGGCGACGGCAGGCGACGCGCACGCGGTAGCCGCGCTTGGCCAGCGCCCTGACGACGTGCCGCCCGACGAATCCGTTGCCGCCGAACACGGTAACCAGCTTGGGATGGGGCATTATCGTCGTCATGTGAGCGCGTTCCCGTGAATGCGATGATGAGGTTTAATTAGGTCGGCCGATCAGCCTTCATAGCCTTCGACGACGATCATGTCAGCATCGGCAACTTCCTGACGGATGGCTACGGCTGCCTGATATTCCGGGCTTTCATAGCACGCCTTCGCGTCGGCGACGGAAGGAAACTCGATAATGACGTTGCGAGCGCGTGCGCCGCCTTCCAGAACATGGGTATCGCCGCCGCGCACCAGGAACTTGGCGCCATAGCGCTCGAAAGCCGGCTTGGCGGTCGAAACGTAGTCCTTGTAGCGCTCAGCATCACGCACATCCACGCGTGCAATCCAGTAAGCCTTGGCCATGGTCTTTTCCTCCTCGTTGAATGCTGATCGTTTTTCAGTGCTGCCTGTTGGCGGCGGCAATTTCCGCGATGATCGCGCTTGCCGCTGCCTTGGGATCGTCTGCCTTGATGATGGGGCGGGCGACCACGAGATGGCTCGATCCAGCCCGGATGGCGTCGGCCGGCGTCGTGATCCGCTTCTGGTCGCCGGCGTCGGCGCCGAGTGGCCGGATGCCGGGGGTCACCAGCGCCATGTCGGGGCCGATGATGGCACGCACGGCTTCTGCTTCCGCGGGTGAGCAGACGATACCGCCCATACCGGCGTCGACGGCCTGCTGTGCCCGGCGGCTGACGAGGTCTGCCGGCGACAATGCATAGCCGGCTTCCTTTGTGTCGGTGTCGTCCATGGACGTCAGCACCGTTACGCCGAGAATGCAGAGGCCGGAGCCCTTGGCAGCATGCACGGCGGCGCGCATCACCTTCGGATAGGCATGCACGGTCAACATCGTCATGCCCATCTGGGCGATGTTCTCGACGCCTTTGGCAACGGTGTTGTCGATGTCGTGAAGCTTCATGTCGAGGAAGATCGACTTGCCCGACGCGGCGAGTTCCCTGGCGAAGGAAAGGCCGCCGGCGAAGACCAGCTGGTAGCCGATCTTGTAGAAGGACACCGTGTCGCCGAGCGCCGCGACCATAGCTTCCGCGTCTCGAAGCGTCGGCACATCGAGGCCGACAATCAACCTGTCACGCGGATCGGCGATGGCCGGGCCGGTCGAGAGGTTCGTGCGGGGTCCTGACATCGCGCTTGGCCCATTTCGCCGTGCAATTTTCTGGGCTTCTACTGGCATGCGTTGCCTTGCCCTGCAAGGCTCTAGCGGCTTGCGATCGCCCGGCAATGATCGACGAGCGATTGGCAGGCGGCGTCCAGCATGCGGGCGTTGCGCTCGTCGCCAAGCTGACCGTCTTCGGTGAAGGCGGTGGAAGCCCGCGAGACCGAGCACTGCTCAGTGACGATCTGCGCGCCGACATTCATCAACACCGACCGCACATGGTAAAGGCCGCGAATGCCTGCAAACTGACCGTCGGATGCCGAGCCGAGTGCGACGACCCGGCCGCGCCAGGCGCGCATCGGCCGCCCGGCGTCAGTGGACACGCGGCTGACCCAGTCGATCGTGTTCTTCAACAGAGGCGGGATCGATGAATTGTATTCCGGGCAGGCGAGGAACAGCCCGTCTTGCGAAGCGATGAGCCGAGCGAGCTTCAACGCGTTCTCGGGCACACCGTCACGCTTCTGAAGGTCTTCGTCCATGATCGGAAGGGGATAGTCGGCCAGCGAGATGCGCGTCACGTCGGCCCCTTTCGCCATCAGGACGTGGGCTGCAGCGGCGGCGAGGCTCGCATTGAACGAGCCTTCTCGGTTGGAGCCGGGGAAAACGAGGATCTTGGGGGTCATCGCAAAGGCAGGTGATGGGGTCAGATCGGGCGGCGGTAGAGCCAGAGATGGGCGGGCGGAATGTTACGCACCACGAAATCCAGCTTCTCGACCACGTAGTTGCCGCGCCCGGGCGCAACGGGCGAGCGGGGGCCGTAGGTGATCTGGACGACCGGTCGACCGGCTGGAATGCGGCCGAGAAGGTCCTCGATCAGCGCGATGCGCTCGGGCATCGGAAAATTGAGGAGCGGGATGCCGGACACGACGCAATCGAATGTCTGATCGGCGAGCGGGCCAAGCGTGGTGTCGAGATCGAAGGCATCGCCCTGGATCACGTTGACGCCCGGGAAGAGCCGCTGAACATGGCTGACGAAATCGTCGGAGTATTCGACGCAGACGAGCTGGCTGGGAGAAATGCCGCGTTCGAGGATGGCCTTGGTGACCACGCCCGTGCCAGGGCCGAGTTCGAGAACGGGCAGTCCAGAGGTCGTGTCGACGACGCTCGCCATGCGCTTGGAGGTGACGGCCGAAGTGGGAACGATCGATCCGACGGCCTTCGGACCATCCATCCAGCCTTTGAAAAACCGGATCTCGTCGTCGAAGCGCTTGGACAGCTTGCGTGTCAAAGTGCCGACCATGGCGATATCCTCTTCCGTTGGCGGAGAGCCAAGGATCGCCTCTCCTTAAAGCGAAGCAGACTTCCCTAAGGGAAGCTCATGCCCCGTGCAACAACGAGCCGAAAGGCCCGCAACGGATGACCGACTGCTGGAAGCAGCCGACAATCAATTGCTGAGCGTATCGAAGAAATCCTTCATGCGCGAGAAAAAGCCTGAAGATTCCGGGCTATTTTCCTTCGACGACAGCTGCTCGAACTCGGTGAGCAACTCTCGCTGCCGCTTCGACAGGTTCTGCGGCGTCTCGATCGCAACCTGGATGTAAAGGTCTCCGGCCTGCTGCGACCGCAGCACCGGCATACCCTTGGAGCGAAGGCGAAACTGCTTGCCCGACTGCGTGCCTTCCGGAACCTTGACCCGCGTCTTGGTGCCATCGAGCGTCACGACATCGAACTGACCACCGAGCGCGGCGGTCGTCATCGAAATTGGCACGGCGCAGTAAAGGTCGGCCCCGTCGCGCTGGAAGAACTCGTGCGGCTTCACCGACAGGAAGATGTAAAGATCGCCGGACGGCCCGCCGCGGAGCCCCGCTTCGCCTTCACCGGCAAGCCGGATCCGGGTTCCGTCCTCTATGCCCGCGGGAATGTTGACCGACAGTGACCGGTCTTCCGTCACGCGTCCTTGGCCAGAGCATTTTGGGCAAGGATCGTTGATCGTCTGTCCGCGGCCCTGGCAGGTGGGGCAGGTGCGCTCGATCGAGAAGAACCCCTGCGCTGCCCGCACGCGGCCGCTGCCCGAACAGGTGGTGCAGGTGGTCGGATGCGTGCCTGGCTTGGCGCCGGAACCCGAGCAATTGTCGCACTGAATGGAGGAGGGAACGCGGATCTGCGCGGTCTTGCCGTGGAACGCCTCTTCGAGGCTGATTTCCATGTTGTAGCGAAGATCGGCACCGCGCTCGCGGCCGCTTCCGCCGCCACCGGAGCGACGCTGGCGACCGCCGCCACCCATCATCTCGCCGAAAATGTCTTCGAAGATATCGGAGAAGCCGCCGGCGCCCGCACCGCCAAAACCGCCGCCGCCGAAGCCACCGGGACCGCCCTGCTCGAAGGCGGCATGGCCGAAGCGATCATAGGCGGCCCGCTTCTGCGGGTCCTTCAGCGTTTCATAGGCTTCGCCGACTTCCTTGAACTTGCGCTCCGCCTCCGCATCGCCGGGATTGCGATCGGGGTGGTACTTCATAGCAAGTTTGCGATAGGCGCTTTTCAGCTCTTTCTCGTCGGCCCCTTTTTGGACCCCGAGCGTCTCGTAGAAATCTGCTTTCGCCATTTAATGCCAGCCCCACACGTCTGACGATCCCGGCCGCCTTGCTGGCTGCCGGGATCTCTCAGTTGAAGTTAAGCCGACTTTTTCTTGTCGTCGTCGTCATTGACCTCTTCGAAGTCCGCATCGACGACGTTATCCCCATCTTGCGCCGCATCGCGCTGGGCATCGTTGGCGGCCGCATCAGCCTGGCTGGCCTCGTACATGGCCTGGCCGAGCTTCATCGACACTTCCGCAAGGGTCTGCGACTTCGCCTTGATGGCTTCGGCGTCCGGCTCGGAAGCGTCGAGAGCCGACCGCAGATCCGCGATCGCGTCCTCGATGGCCTTCCGGTCTTCGGCAGAGACCTTGTCGCCATAATCCTTGAGCGACTTTTCGGACGAATGCAGCAGGCTTTCGGCCTGGTTCTTCGCCTCGACGCCTTCGCGGCGCTTCTTGTCGCTTTCGGCGTTGGCTTCGGCGTCCTTCACCATCTGCTCGATATCGGCGTCGGAAAGACCGCCAGATGCCTGGATGCGGATCTGGTGCTCCTTGCCGGTGCCCTTGTCCTTGGCCGAAACGTTGACGATGCCGTTGGCGTCGATGTCGAAGGTGACTTCGATCTGCGGCACGCCACGCGGCGCCGGCGGAATGCCGACCAGGTCGAACTGGCCGAGCAGCTTGTTGTCCGCCGCCATTTCACGCTCGCCTTGGCTGACGCGGATGGTAACGGCGTTCTGGCTGTCTTCGGCCGTCGAGAAGGTCTGCGACTTCTTCGTCGGGATCGTCGTGTTGCGGTCGATCAGGCGCGTGAAGACGCCACCGAGCGTCTCGATGCCGAGCGACAGCGGCGTCACGTCGAGCAGCAGGACGTCCTTGACGTCGCCCTGCAGAACGCCGGCCTGGATGGCAGCGCCGAGCGCGACGACTTCATCCGGATTGACGCCCTTGTGCGGCTCCTTGCCGAAGAACGACTTCACGACTTCCTGCACCTTCGGCATGCGCGTCATGCCGCCGACGAGAACGACTTCGTCGATCTCGGCTGCCTGCATGCCGGCATCCTTGAGCGCGGCGCGGCAGGGAGCCACGGTGCGCTGGATGAGGTCGTCGACCAGGCTTTCGAACTTGGCGCGCGAAAGCTTCATCGTCAGGTGCTTGGGGCCCGACTGGTCGGCCGTGATGAACGGCAGGTTGATTTCGGTCTGCGACGAGGACGACAGCTCGATCTTCGCCTTTTCGGCAGCTTCCTTGAGGCGCTGCAGGGCAAGCTTGTCGTTCTTCAGGTCGATGCCCTGTTCCTTCTTGAACTCGGCTGCGAGGTACTCGACGAGGCGCATGTCGAAGTCTTCGCCGCCCAGGAACGTGTCGCCGTTCGTCGACTTCACCTCGAAGACGCCGTCGCCGATTTCGAGAATGGAAACGTCGAACGTGCCGCCGCCAAGGTCATAGACGGCGATCGTCTTGCCGTCCTTCTTGTCGAGGCCGTAGGCGAGCGCAGCAGCGGTCGGCTCGTTGATGATGCGCAGCACTTCCAGGCCGGCGATCTTGCCTGCATCCTTGGTGGCCTGGCGCTGGGCGTCGTTGAAGTAGGCGGGAACCGTGATGACGGCTTTTTCTACCTTTTCGCCGAGATAGCTTTCAGCGGTTTCCTTCATCTTCTGAAGGATCATCGCGGAGATCTGCGAAGGCGAATAGGTCGTGCCGGATGCTTCGACCCAGGCGTCGCCATTGTCAGCCTTGACGATCTTGTAAGGCACCATGTCCTTGTCTTTTTGCGTCGTCGGATCCTGGAAGGTCCGGCCGATCAGGCGCTTGATCGCAAAAAGCGTGTTTTCGGGGTTCGTGACCGCCTGGCGCTTTGCCGGCTGGCCGACGAGGCGCTCGCCATCATCGGAAAAAGCAACCATAGACGGCGTCGTGCGCGCGCCTTCCGCGTTTTCGATCACCTTGGCGTCCTTGCCGTCCATGACGGCGACGCAGGAGTTCGTGGTTCCGAGGTCAATACCGATAACTTTAGCCATTGTTCTTCTCTCTCCTTGAAGCGAGCCGTCCGGACCCTCTGTGGCGTTCCGTGCGACGGCCCCTAGCGGGATTGGTGTTCGGTTGTGGCGAGCCTGGCGTCAGCAGCAGAGCCAAGCAGGTT
Source organism: Rhizobium sp. EC-SD404 (assembly GCF_902498825.1). NCBI lineage: Bacteria > Pseudomonadati > Pseudomonadota > Alphaproteobacteria > Hyphomicrobiales > Rhizobiaceae > Rhizobium > Rhizobium sp. EC-SD404. The sequence goes on along the minus strand of NZ_LR701459.1, from coordinate 3,612,968 downwards.
TCGGCGTATATAAGAACGGGATTTTTAGACTGCAAGGCACTGGACGAGCCATGAGACGCACGCACACCAAACCGGCACCGAGGCGCCGGTCGATCAGCGGTTTCGCGGGCTCAATTGCCGAGGATCAGGTCCAGCAGCGTCGTGGTGCGCGGTTGCGTGGCACCTGTCGGCTGTGCGTCCCAGTTGCCTTCGCCGACGGAAGCCGGTGGCACCGGCGCTCCCTCGTTGATTCGGGGCGAGGTGACGCGTGCCGATCCACCGAGGATGTCGATGCCCCAGCCGGAAGGATCGTCCTCTCCCGCGATGATGTCGCCGACGCCGTCGGGCGGCACGGGGCCGAAGCCTGGACCCTGGTCGATCACGCCATCGGGACGAACGCCGGGCAGGTGAGCAGGCGGCACGCCGCGATGAGCGCCGCTCATGAACGCCTGCCAGGTTTCGGCGGGCAAACCGCCGCCGGTGACCCGGTTCATGGACGTGCCGTCGTCATTGCCGAACCAGACGCCGGTGACGAGATTGCTCGTGTAGCCGACGAACAGCGCGTCGCGGAAAGATTGCGTCGTGCCGGTCTTGCCGGCCGGCAGCCAGCCGTCGATCTGGGCGTTTCTCCCGGTTCCCGAGCGCACCACTTCGGCCATCATCGCGTTCATCATGGCCGCGACATCGCCGTCCAGCACCCGTTCGGGCTGCGTGGCGGTGCGCTGATAGAGCAGTTCGCCGTCCAGCGTCTCGACGCGCTCGATCATGTAGGGATCGGCCTTGTACCCGCCGTTCATCATCGGTGTGTAGGCGGCGGTCAGCTCCTGCAGGGTGACTTCTGACGTGCCGAGCGAAATCGATGCGTTCGGCGTCAGCGTGGACTTGATGCCGAGCCGATTGGCGAGCGCAACGACATTTTCCGGTCCCGTTTCCATGACGAGCTGCGCAGCGATGGTGTTCGTCGAGCGGGCGAGCGCCTGGGCGAGTGTCAGCGGCCCGTGAAACTTCTGATCGTAGTTCTCCGGCGACCAGTTGCCGATCTGGATCGGCGCATCCTGGCGGACCGAATAGGGCCCGAAGCCCATTTCCAGCGCGCTGGCATAGACGAACGGCTTGAAGGCCGAACCCGGCTGGCGGCGCGCATCCGTCACGCGGTTGAACTGGCTTTTCGCATAGTCGTAGCCGCCGACCATGGCGCGCACTGCGCCCGTCGCGTCGAGCGAGATCAGCGCGCCCTGGCTCACGACGAGCTCCGTGCCACGCGTGGAAATCGCGTCGACGACCGCGTCTTCGGCGAGCTCCTGCAGCTGCGAATCGATCGTGGTGGTGACGATGAGATCCGTTTCGACCGCCCCGATCACTTCGGTCAGCTGGTCCATCACGGCATCGGCGACATAGTGCTCGGCACCCGTCCAGAAGCTCGGCGCGCGTGTCGGTGATTGCGTCATGGCGGTGGTGACTTCGGCGTCGGTCACATAGCCGGAATCGCGCATGGCTTGCAGCACCACCTGGGCGCGCTCTTCGGCAGCCTGCGGATCGCGCGCGGGCGAAAGCCGCGAAGGTGCCTTCAAGAGCCCGGCGAGAAGAGCGGCTTCGGCAAGCGTGACCTCGTCGGCGGTCTTGTCGAAATAGCGCCGCGCGGCGGCCTCGACACCATAGGCGCCGGAGCCGAAATAGACCCGGTTCAGATACATTTCCATGATCTGATCCTTGGTGAATTCATGCTCGAGCCAAAGCGCCAGAAGCACTTCCTGCACCTTACGTTCGACCGTGCGCTCGGGCGTCAGAAACAGGTTCTTGGCCAGCTGCTGCGTGACGGTCGAACCACCCTGGACGACATCGCCTGCCGCCAAGTTGGTGATCATGGCGCGTGCCAGTCCGATCGGGTCGATGCCGAAATGGCTCTGGAAGCGTCGATCCTCGATGGCCATCACCGCTTGCGGGATATAGGGCGAGATTTCCGAGAGCCCGCGTTGTTCGCCGCCTGTCGCGCCCCGATTGCCCAGAACGTCGCCGCCGACCGAGACGATGCGGACATTGGGCGGTCGGTCGGGAATGCTCCAGGTCGATGCGTTCGGCATCTGCGCGGCGTAATAGGCGACGATGCCGCCGACGCCGAGCGCTCCCCAGATGCCGAGAACGAAGCACCAGTAGACCAGCGTGCGCATCATGCCGAAAAGGCCGCGCCGCTGCTTACGCCCGCGCCGCCCGCCACCGCCATTGCCGCCACTGCCACCACCGGCTCTGCGGCTGGATGATCCGGTGCTGCGCTTGCCCGTTGCGGCAGTTCGGCCGCCACCACTCACGCGGTCGTTGCGTTCGACGCGAAAATCGTTGTTGCCGGCCGCCCGAGCGCCGTCGAGCGAAGGCTCGATCCGCCTGCCGGTGCTGCGTATTGGGGCCATCAGTAAGCAACTCTTTGTTTCATGCAGAAATAGGCCTGTGAATTCTAATTGAGGCGATTTAAGGTGCGGTTAAGGATGGTGCCGCGAGCCAACCAGGCGGCTTCAACCGTCCCGCGCTCATGACGAGTCACGCCGTGGCCACGATGATCATGCATCCAGCGCTATCCATAATCATCGGCATGGCGTGCCCGTGGCCGCCCGATGATTGAGTGATGATCCCGGCGTCTCCTTCCGGGCGAAATCAGGGAAAGATCGTTGAAGAACAAGATTTGGGCGGTAATCGGTCTCGCCGCTGTGATATTTTCCATCTGGCTCTTATCGAAGGAGTTGCGCGGGCTCTCATTCGCCGAGTTTGGCGACACCATCGCTGCGATTTCAGGGCTGGACTGGATGTTGGCGATCTGCGCGACGTTTGCCGCCTACCTTGCGCTCGCCTGGTACGACCATCTGGCACTCATGCATCTGAAGCGTTCGGTGCCGTGGCGTTTCATCACGGTGTGCTCCTTCACCACCTATGCACTGTCGCACAATATCGGTGCTTCGGTCATATCAGGCGCGGTCGTGCGGTACCGTGCCTATTCTTCCCGCGGGCTGACGACGTCCGAGATCGGCGTGCTCGTCGCCTTTTGTTCGTTCACCTTCGCGCTCGGCACCATCCTGCTCGCCGGCATCGTGCTTTTGCTGGAGCCTTCGCTGACGGAGCGATTCGTCGATGTGCTTCCGGTGACGGCCTCCACCACGACGGGCGCCATCCTGCTCGGTCTGGTCGCGGTCTATGTTGCGGGCAGCTGGTTCGGCCTGCGCCCGCTGCGCATCGGTTCGTTCGAGCTTCTCTATCCACGACTTCCGGTCGTCTGGAGACAGCTGTTGGTCGCTCCGGTCGAGCTGGCTGCGGCAGCCGCGATCATCTACTTTGCGCTGCCGGCGGAAGGAAATCCCGGTTACCTCATCATCCTCGGCATCTTCCTCGTCTCCTTTTCCGCCGCGCTGATCTCGCATGCGCCGGGTGGCATGGGCGTGTTGGAGCTTGTTTTCATCACCGGCCTGCCAGAGATGGATCCTGTGGCCGTATTGGCCGCGCTTGTTGTCTTTCGACTGCTCTACCTCATTATTCCGCTGATCCTTGCGCTTGGGGTGGTGATCGGCTTCGAGCGGTATCAACTGGCAGCCGATCCAAGGAAATAGACGTGGCTGCGTTGGGGGTGAAGACGGACCGCCTAAGCTGCCCCTTGCAAAACTGCGCACCTCTTCCCATCTCAGGTCCAACGCCGCGCGCTCCACCACTTGGGTACGGCCTTCGGGCCGGGTTTTGGGTGGTGTCGAGTGCGCGGCTGACGATCCGCACGGGTTGACCACGGATGTACTGGCAGCCACGGCTGATCGTTGAGGAAGCGGGGTTCTAGAAAGACCCCGCTTTTTTCTTGCCCGGATTTCAGGTGCCGGTGCTTTGCCTCTTGTCGATGAAGAACGCCTTCAGCCGGTCGACGTCCGACGGCGTCCAGCCCTGCGGCTCGGTCACTTCCATCCAGCCATCGATATAATGTTCGTGCGCATAGACGTGGCCGTAGCCGATCGGGGCGGTCGTTGCGGCCATGAGATCGACGGTCAGCTGCAGGAAAGTGATGACCGGAAACCAGCGGAATTCGTCGGCGACGTCCGGACCGCGCGGCTCCTGCATCCAGGCCGGCTCGCGGTAGACGCTCGGCGGATCGAAGAACGTTACCGGGTCGCTGGCATATTGTAGATAGACGATACGCAGAGGCCCCCAGGGCGCTTGTGCCTCGTCGAGCGTATTGGTCTGGTTTGTGAAGCGCACGATCGAGCCATCTCTGAACCGAGGCAACCAGGCCGGACTCCCGGGATTGCGATCGGCCGTCAGATCACGCCAGGTTTGCGTGGAAAACGGAGGCCCGCTCCAGAGCGCGCCCTGGAACGGGTCGCCGATCACGTCGTAGAAATCGACGGAGAGGTTCGAGTTCAGCGCGCCGAGGCTCAGGCCATAGAGATAGAGATTGGGCCGCTGGTCGCTCGGCAGCTCGCGCCAGTAGTCGTAGACGAGATCGAAGAGCGCGCTTGCCGTATCGGCGCCGTACCCCGGCTCGAAAAGCAGAGACAGCCAACTCGTCAGGTAGGAATACTGGACGGCAACGCTCGCCACGTCGCCGCGCAGCAGATATTCGAGCGTATCCATGGCGGCGGGATCCACCCAGCCAGTGCCCGTCGGCGTGATGATGACGAGGTTGGTGCGCTCGAAGGCGTCGACGCGGATCAGTTCGTCGAGTGCCAGCTGGGCCCGCTCCTCGATCGTCTCGGCAGAATTCAGCCCGACGAAGACGCGGATGGGCTCTTCGATGGCGCTATCGCCGGTGAACTCCGTGATCTCCTCGGCACTCGGCCCGGTCGCGACGAATTCGCGGCCCCGGTTTCCAAGATCCTCCCAGCTGACCAGCGATGCTTGGCTGCCGGTCTTGAGGGCGAGCTGCGGGCGCGCAAGCGCATCGTCGACGAGGGCATCGATTTGCTGGAACGAGGCATCAGCGGCGCGCAAGCCAAAACGGAAAAGCACGCCGTCGACCAGCGCCCAGAACACGGCCGCCGCCAGAATGAGGCCGAGCACGTTCGAGACCCGCCGCGGGATGAAGGTTTTCAGCTTTTGCGCGAAGACGTGATTCACCGTCTTGAAGACGCGCGCGATCAGCAACAACAACGCGAAGATCGCGAGCGCGATGAGGCCCACGCGAAAGGGCTGGACCGTGTCGACCGGTGGCAATTCCATCAGCCGGCGTATGGCGTTCTGCCAATCTGAGGCGAGCCAGAGGTAAATGAAGGCGAAGATGCCGCAAAGGACCGAGACGACGCGCAGCGCCCGCCGTGTGCCGGCCTCGTCGAGCTCCGGCATTTCAAGATAGGACCAGAGCCATCTCCCGAAGCTTCCGATCCCGTATCCGGCCGCCATGGAGCAGCCGGAGAGAATGCCCTGCATGACGAAGTCGCGCGGCAACAGGCTTGGTGTCAGCGAAGCTGCGAAGAACAGCGTGCCGACGATGAGGCCCGTGGAGCAGGGGGCGTGAAGGAAGGTCCGACGAATTTGAAGCATGGGGTGGACTAGAGCAGCGTTGCGAGCAAGTACATGGGCCCCTCATCGGCCGGCCTTCCAGCGTGCCGATTTTGTCGCCCTTGGCAAGATCGGTGTTGCGCGATCACGCGATGGCCACCATTCGCAGGCAAGGAGGGTGCAATGGTTGCGTGCCGTCGCGCTTCGAACCATGCCCTTGCCCCGAGGCCCTGCCGTGCGTTTGATTGCCCTACCCTTGCTTCTGGCGACCAGTATCGCCCTTTCCGCTTGTGCCTCGACCGGCGAAACCGAGCCGGAAAACCTGCCGGCTGCCGAGCGGGCTGGCATCATGGAGCGGCTTGGAACCTCGCTCAGTACGGCCTGTGGCCCGACTGCCGGCTGCTATGGTCTCGCCGTGCGCCTTGCCGGCTTCCTGTGGGAGTATCGCGAGAGCTTCTCGGTCCAGACGCGCGTCTATCGCTGCGTCGGCCAGTATGCGCTCGGCGCCGGCTATCGCTGGGGCGTGCGCCGCTTCGTGTCCGAGATCGACAACGAAGCCCAGGCAACCTCGATGGTCACTTATCTCTACGAATGCGCGGTGCCGGAATGGGCGCGCGCTTGGTTCGATGGCCAGGAAGACGAGCCGCCGGTGCCGCCCGGCGAGGTCGCACCGCCACCGGGCCAGGTCCGAACCAGGCCAGCCACGATCCCGCCGGTCACCACGGCGCCGACCACCCCCGCTGCGCTGATGCCTGCCACCCCAGACTATCCAGCCGCGAACACGCCTGGGATCGCCCCAGCGGCCCCGGCCACGCCGGCTGACGCAGCGGCAGCGTCGTCACCGCAACAGCCGGCAGGCGTGCGCCGCAACCCCGCGCCGGCCACGACTCGTCCGACCGGGACATCCGAGCCCGCGCCAGTCGTTGGGCCTCCCATGCCGCCTTCGGGTGCCGCTGCCCGAACGCGGGCCGCAGCGCCGGCTGCGACTGGCCCTTCAGAGACCCCAGCAGCACCGCGGCCTCAAACGACCGCTCCAATTCGCCCGACCCCCGCAACGGCGCCTTAACCACACAGATCGTTGATGGGCCGCGTGGCGCCCGCCTTTAGCAATTGCCAAGAGACCCGGGGTTAGTGTCGCTCCATAGATTGGAGACGACCGACATGACGATCCATGCACCGCACGACCTCGCCCGCGTCGATTGGCCCGCCCGTGTCGATTGGGTGGACCATGCCAAGGGCATTTCCATCCTGCTGGTCGTGATGATGCACTCCGTGCTCGGTGTCGAGGCGGCCATGGGCGTTCCCGGCTGGCTGCATCCGGTCGTCGAATTCTGCCGGCCGTTCCGTATGCCGGCCTTCTTCCTGATCTCGGGGCTGTTCCTCGCGCGCACCATCGATGCGCCGTGGGGCCGCTATATCGACCGGAAGGTCGTGCACTTCGCCTATTTCTACGTGCTGTGGCTCACGATCCAGTTTGCATTCAAGGGACCGGGCATCGCCATGGAAGAAGGGGCGGGCGCTGCGCTCGGCGCGTACCTCACGGCATTCCTTCAGCCCTTCGGTACGTTGTGGTTCATCTATATCCTGCCGGTTTTCTTTCTGTTCACGCGGCTCGTGAAAGGCTTGCCGGTCTGGCTCGTGCTCGCCTGGGCGGCGGTCATGGAAATCATGCCGATCGCCACCGGCAGCGTCATTTTCGACGAATTTGCCGCGCGCTATGTCTATTTCTTCGCAGGTTACGCGCTTGCGGCGCGGGTCTTTGCCTTCGAAGGCTGGACGGCGCGCAACGGGGCACTGACCGCCGGCGCGCTTGGCGTCTGGGCCTTGGTCAACACGGCGCTGGCCTTCGGGGTCGCCCCGTCTGCGCTCACAGGCTACGCGCAGGCCTTCACCTGGGAGGACAAGGCGGCGAAATGGGCCGACCTGCCCGGCATCTCGCTGTTGGCCGGCGCGCTGGGCACGCTCGCCGTAGTGGCGATGTCCGGCCTGCTCGCCCGTGTCTCATGGTCGAACGGTCTGCGCTGGATCGGGGCACATTCGATCGTGATCTATCTCGCCTTCTTCCTGCCGATGGCGATCGCCCGCGTCATATTGATCCGTCTCGGAATCATCGACGACGTCGGCACGATATCGCTGCTCGTCTGGATCGCGGCGGTCAGCGGCCCAATCGTCTTTTACATGATCGTCCAGTGGACCGGCTGGGGCCGCTTCCTGTTCGAACGGCCTTCTTGGGCGAGGCTTTCGGATAATGGCGGCCGGCAAAAAGCCGACCGCATGGTTCCCGGCGAATAGGACGGGAGCCGGCTCAGGCCGACTTAGGCCGCCTCAGGCCTGCTTCGTCGCCAGCGCTTCCATGATCCGGATCCAGGACCGGATGCCCTTGTGGAAGGATGTCAGCTCGTATTTCTCGTTCGGCGAGTGAATGCGGTCGTCGGCGAGACCGAAGCCGACCAGCAGCGAATCCATGCCGAGCAGCTTCTGGAAATCGCCGACGATCGGAATCGAGCCGCCCATGCCGATCATCACGGCAGGCTTCGGCCACTCGCCCGAAAGCGCATCCTTGGCCGTGTTCAAAAGCGGTGAATCGTAAGGGAGCTGGATCGCCGGCGAGCCCCCATGCTCGTGGAAGCTGACGGAGCAGTCAGCCGGAATGCGCTCTTGGACGAAATTCCGGAAAGCGGCACGCACCTTTGCCGGATCCTGTGCGCCGACGAGGCGGAACGAGACCTTTGCCGAAGCTTCCGCCGCGATGACGGTCTTGAAGCCTTCGCCCGTATAGCCGCCCCAGATGCCGTTCACCTCCGCGGTCGGTCGCGCCCAGGTGAGTTCGTGCACGGATCGGCCTTTTTCGCCGGCAAGCTGCTTCAGCCCGACTTCGCCGAGAAAGTCTTCGGCCGAACGCCCGAGCTTGTCCCAGATCGCCTTGATCTCGTCCGGGGTTTCCTCGACGCCGTCGTAGAAGCCGGGGATCGTGATCCGGCCGTCCGCATCGCGCATTTCGGCGAGGATCGATGCGAGGATGTGGATCGGATTGGCGGCCGCCCCACCGAAATAGCCCGAATGCAGGTCGCGGTCGGCCGCGGTGATGGTGATTTCCTCGCCGACGAGCCCTCGCAGGCCAGCCGAGATTGCCGGTGTTTCCGCGTCCCACATGTTGGTGTCGCAGACGAGCGCGAAATCGGCCTTGAGCTCGGCCGCATTGGCTTCGAGGAACGGCTTGAGCGAAGGCGAACCGGATTCTTCCTCGCCTTCGAACAGGATCGTGACACGGACCGGCAGCTTTCCGGCGGTTTCGCGCACGGCGCGGCAGGCTTCGACGAAGGTCATCAATTGGCCCTTGTCGTCGGCGGAGCCGCGGCCGGTGATGACCTTGCGGCCGGACTTTGCTTCGCGCACGGCAGGTTCGAACGGATCGTTCTCCCACAGGCTCAGCGGGTCGACGGGCTGGACGTCGTAATGGCCATAGAAGAGGACGTGCGGCGCATCCGTGCCCGCTTCGTCGTTGTGCGCCACCACCATCGGATGGCCCGGTGTGTCGCGCACCGATGCCTCGAAGCCGATCGCCGACAGTTCCGCGACCAGCCAGGTCGCTGCCTTGCGGCATTCGTCCTTATAGGCGGGATCAGTGGAAATGGAGCGAATGCGGATGAGGTCGAACAGACGCTCCAGGCTTGCGGGAAGGTTGGCGTCGGCGCGCTCAAGCGCAGGTGCGGAAAGGGACATGGGACGGATCCTCGCAGAATTTCAGACAACTGATTTGCGTGGGACCATAGCCGCGTCGGGCCAAAAGAAAAGCCGCCGCGACGGGGGGCGGTGTCGCGACGGCTTCCTATAAATCGGACAAAGGCCCGGAGAGGGGGGATGAGGCCTTTGTCCCTGTGTCCGGCAGTGGCGGGGGACAAGCCAGTAGAGCCGGACAGCGGCAAATTTCGTGTTGCCGATGACGTAGATTTGGCTCTGGGAATATGGCGATTCAAGGATGACGAAGATTACAAATTGGTAACGTGTGCGTGAACGTTTGCCGCTTACTACGCGTTACTTGCCTGCTCTTCGAACCGTTCCTTATTCGCCCTCTTCGGGGTCCTGCCGCTTCAGTTCGTCGAGCACCGGCATCGACGTGATGTGGTAGCCCGAATCGACGAAGTGAACCTCGCCCGTCACGCCGCGAGACATGTCGGAGAGAAGGTAGAGCGACGACGAGCCGACATCATCGATCGTCACGGTGCGCCGCATAGGCGAATTGCGCGCCTGGTAGCTGAACATGACCCGCGCATCGGCAATGCCGGCGCCTGCCAGCGTGCGAACGGGGCCCGCCGAGATCGCGTTGACGCGGATCTGCTTCGGACCGTAGTCGGCGGCAAGATAGCGAACGCTGGCTTCCAGCGCAGCCTTGGCGACGCCCATGACGTTGTAGTTGGGCATGACGCGGGTCGAGCCGGCATAGGTGAGCGTAAGCAGCGAACCGCCCTCCGTCATCATCGCGGCAGCGCGCTTGGCAACTTCGGTGAAGGAGAAGCACGAGATCACCATGGTGCGGGAGAAATTCTCCCGAGAGGTGTCGGCATAGAGCCCCTTCAGTTCGTTGCGGTCCGAAAAGCCGATAGCGTGCACGACGAAGTCGAGCGTGCCCCATTTTTCCTTCAGCGTATCGAACACGGCATCGACCGTTTCGATCTGCTCAACGTCGCAGGGCAAAAGAATATCGGAGCCGAGTTCGGCGGCGAGCGGTTTCACGCGCTTGCCGAAAGCATCGCCCTGATAGGTGAAGGCGAGTTCGGCGCCGGCGGCGCGCAGCGCTTTGGCGATGCCCCAGGCGATGGAATGGTTGTTGGCGACCCCCATGATGAGGCCGCGCTTTCCGTTCATGATGTCGGTCTTCATGCGATCGATCCTGCCCTCACGCTTCGTAACGCTGGAAGACCAGCGTCGCGTTGGTTCCGCCGAAGCCGAAGGAGTTCGAAAGAACCCGATCGATCTGCAAATCGTCCTTGCGTTCTGTCAGGATCGGCATGCCTTCGAACTCGGGATCGAGCGTCTCGATATGGGCGCTCTTTCCGAGGAAACCCGCCTGCATCATCAGGAGCGAGTAGATCGCCTCCTGTGCGCCGGCGGCGCCGAGCGAATGGCCCGTGAGCGATTTGGTCGACGAGATGAAGGGGATCTTGTCCCCGAAGACTTCGCGAATCGCGCCGACTTCCTTGCTGTCGCCGACGGGCGTCGACGTACCGTGGGTGTTGATGTAGTCGACCGCGCCGTCGACCGTCTTCAGCGCCTGGCGCATGCAGCGCACGGCACCTTCGCCGGATGGCGCGACCATGTCGTAACCGTCCGATGTTGCGCCGTAGCCGACGAGTTCTGCGTAGATCTTCGCGCCGCGGGCCTTGGCGTGTTCCAGCTCTTCCATCACGAGAACGGCGGCGCCGCCGGCGATGACGAAACCGTCGCGATTGGCATCATAGGCGCGCGAGGCGGATTCCGGCGTGTCGTTGTACTTGGACGACATCGCGCCCATCGCGTCGAAGAGGTTCGACATGGACCAGTGCAGGTCCTCGTGGCCGCCGGCAAAGACGATGTCCTGCTTGCCGAGCTGGATGAGCTCGGCCGCGTTGCCGATGCAATGCGCCGACGTCGAGCATGCCGACGAGATCGAATAGTTGACGCCGTGGATCTTGAACCAGGTGGCGAGCGTCGCCGAAGCGGTGGACGACATGGCCTTCGGCACCGCGAACGGTCCGATGCGCTTAGGGCTGCCGTTCTTGAGGGTGATGTCGGCCGCTTCCACGATGGTGCGGGTCGACGGGCCGCCCGAGCCCATCACGATGCCGGTCATCTCGTTGGTGATGTCGCCCTGATCGAGCCCGGCATCGTCGATCGCCTGCTGCATGGCGACGTGGTTCCAGGCGCCGCCCTGCGAAAGGAAGCGGGCTGCACGACGATCCACCAGCTCGCTCGTATCGATCTTGGGCGAACCCCAGACCTGGCAGCGGAAGCCGTGTTCGGCAAAGTCCTCGGAGCGGGAGATGCCCGAACGGGCGTCCCGAAGCGACTGCGTGACCGCCTCCTGATCGTTGCCGATCGAGGACACGATGCCGATCCCGGTCACAACCACACGTCTCATCTGGAAATTCCTTCTGTCATCCGTTCGGTAGACTGGCCGCATCGTCGGGCCAGTCCCACCCGCGCCAAGCTTTGGTCTCAGGCGGTCTTGTCCTTGAACAAGCCGACTCTGAGGTCGCTGGCCTTATAGATGGTCTCGCCATCCGCCTTCAGCCAGCCTTCGGCGATACCGAGCACGAGGCGGCCGCGCAGCACGCGCTTGAAGTCGATGCCGTATTCGACGAGCTTCGTCTCGGGCGTGACCATGCCGGTGAACTTCACTTCGCCGGTGGAGATCGCCCGTCCACGGCCGGGCTCACCGAGCCAGCCGAGGAAAAAGCCGGTCAACTGCCACATGGCGTCGAGGCCGAGGCAGCCGGGCATGACAGGGTCGCCCTGGAAGTGGCACGGAAAGAACCAGAGATCCGGCTTGATGTCGAACTCCGCGCGCACGAAGCCTTTGCCGAACTCACCACCCGTTTCCGATATCTCGGTGATCCTGTCGAACATCAGCATCGGCGGCAGCGGAAGCTGCGCGTTGCCCTGTCCGAACAGCTCCCCACGGCCGCATCGCAGGATGTCCTCGTAATCGTAACTGGATTTCTTATCCATGAAGGCTTGCATCTCCTCGGCGTGCCGCTCGCTCGAAATCTTCCCCTACGTCAGTTCGAGAGGAGCGGCCGAACCTATCATACCGTTGCCGCGGGATTGAACCCTCGGCAATTCGCGCTCACCGCTTAACCGAACTTTATCCCAAGCACCAGTGCGCGAGGCGCTCGGGCCGGGTGTCGATGCGCGTGAAAGTGGGCTCTATTGCATGCGCTTGCCGGAAAAGTTATATCCGTAGCAAGGATTGTCCTTGATAAAGAGTGCCATGACCGCGACGCCGAATGCCATGGAAGCCATATCTTGCCCGACGCGCTCGATCGATGTCCGCCTGCGCGACGCAGGTCTGCGACCGACGCGGCAGCGCATTGCGCTGGGCGGGCTGCTGTTTGCCAAGGGCGACCGGCATCTGACCGCTGAGGACCTTCACGAGGAAGCGGTTCGCGCCGGCGTCCAGGTCTCGCTCGCGACCGTCTACAACACGCTCCATCAGTTCACCGAAGCGGGCATGCTGCGCGTTCTCGCGGTCGAAACGGCCAAGACCTACTTCGACACCAACACGTCGGACCATCACCATTTCTTCGTCGAAGGCGACAGCGAAGTGCTCGACATCGATACGGGCGACGTCGAGGTCGGCAATCTGCCCGAGCCACCCGAGGGCATGGAAATCGCCCATGTGGACGTGATCATCCGGCTGCGGAAAAAGACCTAGTCCATTCCGACAGGGTAATCGGTTGCAGGGATCGTCGCGAAGCGCCGATCCTTTTTCGTTTCAGCGGAAGGCTTCGCCCGGATAGGCGCCCCAGATCTCCTGTTGGGAGACCCATCCAGATGCACCATCGACCGTGCTTTCGCACCAGTTTCCATCGCATCCATTAACGTGCAGAACGACGCCGGGCGCGAGCTTGGCGACGAGGCGTCCGCGGGTTTCGCGGTCGCCATACATCTCGACGTAGACATCCTCGCCCCGATTGCGCATCCACGGCGCAGCGATCGCGGTGCGCTCGCCCGAAAGCAGCGCCTGGTTGATCCAGCCTTCGGCGCCTTCCGCGTCGCGGACCTTGCGCCAGTTGTCGTATTCCTGAATGACTTCCATGGGCATGCCGGAGCGGGTGTAGCGCCATGAGATGGCGTAATCGATCCCCGGCCCGATACGCATGTTGACCTTCGCCGCCTTGAGGCTGACGAACCGCGGCAGCGGCAGGCCGCTGGCTCCACGGTTGGTCGATTGCGCCTGCGCAAGCGTCGCCCCTGCTGTCATCGCCAGCGTGAGCACGAGCGTGGGCAGAAGTTTTGCAATCATCGACTTACGCAAGATTTTCAACTCCCAAGGGTGCCGATCGAGCCTTGCGCTTCCAACCTGCTCCGACGTTGCAGTCAGAGCGCGAGACCGCTCCGACTTTTGTTTGTCATCGCCGGGCTGTCTGGTAGAAGCGAGGTTCCAGGGAGAAAGTGTCGCTGAGTTTGGTTAACGCGCTCTCAACAAGAAGGGGCCTGATACAAGATGGCGAACCGGAAGCGGCCTAAGGTCTTCATTACGCGCAAACTCCCCGACCCGGTCGAAACGCGCATGCGCGAATTGTTCGATGCGCATCTCAACATCGAGGACCGCCCGCTCACCCAGCCCGAGCTCGTCGCCGCCATGCGCGAGAGCGACGTGCTCGTGCCGACGGTGACCGACCGCATCGATGCGGCGATCATCGAACAGGCCGGCGAAAACCTGAAACTGATCGCCAATTTCGGCAATGGTGTCGACAACATCGACATCGACGCTGCGGCCAAGCGCGGCATTACCGTGACCAACACGCCGAACGTCTTGTCCGAAGACACGGCCGACATGACCATGGCCCTAATTTTGGCTGTGCCCCGTCGCCTGACCGAAGGCGCGCAGATTTTGACGGCCGACGATGGATCCTGGCAGGGCTGGTCGCCCACCTGGATGCTCGGCCACCGCATCTGGGGCAAGCGTCTCGGCATCGTCGGCATGGGCCGAATCGGCACTGCAGTGGCGCGCCGCGCGAAGGCGTTCGGCCTGTCGATCCACTATCACAACCGCCGGCGCGTCAGCCAGCAGACCGAAGATCAACTCGAGGCGACCTATTGGGACAGTCTCGATCAGATGCTGGCACGGGTCGACATCGTGTCCGTCAATTGCCCGTCGACGCCGGCGACGTTCCATCTCCTATCTGCGCGGCGAATCGCGCTGATGAAGCCGGGGGCCTATATCGTCAACACGGCCCGTGGCGGGATCATCGACGAGGCCGCCTTGATCCAGGCGCTGAAGGACGGCGCGATCGCGGGCGCCGGGCTGGACGTGTTCGAGCACGAACCGGCGGTCGACCCAAAACTGATCAAGCTCGCAGAAAGCGGACGCGTCGTGCTCCTGCCCCACATGAGTTCGGCGACGGTCGAAGGCCGCATCGACATGGGCGAGAAGGTCATCATCAACATCCGCGCCTTCGTCGATGGCCACCGCCCGCCCGACAGGGTGCTGCCGGGCCGAAACTGACCTTGGCGAGAAGTGGGGTCTAGCGGACGATCAGCGTCCCGGCGCCATGCTCGGTGTAAAGCTCGAGCAGCACCGAATGGGCGACCTTGCCGTTCAGGATGACGACGCCTTCGACGCCCGCTTCGATAGCCTGGATGCAGGTCTCGACCTTCGGGATCATGCCGCCGGAAATCGTGCCGTCGGCTATCAGCGCGCGCGCCTGGGCGACCGACAGTTCCTTGATCAGCTCGCCGGATTTGTCGAGCACGCCCGGAACGTCGGTGAGAAACAAGAGGCGCGTCGCGTTGAGCGAGCCTGCGATGGCGCCGGCAAAGGTATCGGCATTGATGTTGTAGGTGTGCCCGTCGCGGCCCGGAGCGACGGGGGCGATCACGGGGATCATTTCCGATTTCGCCAGAAGGTCGAGAAGCGTACGGTCGACCTCGACCACTTCGCCGACAAATCCGAGATCGAGAACCCGCTCGATATTGCTGTCCGGATCGATGATGGTCTTCTTGGCCTTCTCGGCGAACACCATGTTCCCGTCCTTGCCGCAGAGACCGATCGCCCACTCGCCCTCGGCGTTGATGAGCGCGACGATTTCCTTGTTGATGGACCCTGCCAGCACCATCTCAACGATCTCGACCGTCTTCTGGTCAGTGACGCGCAGACCGCCTTCGAATTTCGATTCGATGCCCATCTTCGTCAGCATCGCGCCGATCTGCGGTCCACCACCATGGACGACGATGGGATTGACGCCGGACTGCTTCAAAAGCGCGATGTCGCGGGCGAAAGCCTGGCCCAGCGCAGCGTCGCCCATCGCATGTCCGCCATATTTGACGACGATCGTGCGGTTCTCGTAGCGCTGCATGTAGGGGAGTGCCTGCGACAGCAGTTCCGCTTTGATCTGGCTATTGTTCTCGCCGTCTGCCATGTCGTGCTCTCGGGTCCCCTTGAGGTTTGCCGGCTTTTAGACGGATTGCCCCCGCGCCGCAATGTGCTGTACCGGCCGCCGGGCCAGGACGTGGCTGTTATTGACTTGCATCTGCGCTACATCAGAAGAGCGCGCAAACGGAACTGGCAAGGCAATGACGCAGGACATGGAAGCGTTGATCGCTCGAGTCGCCCTGGGCGACCGATCAGCCTTTGCCGAACTCTACCGCAAAACCAGTCCGAAACTTTTTGCGGTCTGCCTGCGTATTCTGGTTGATCGGGCTGAGGCCGAAGAGGCACTGCAGGAAGTTTACGTGAAGGTTTGGCAGCGGGCTGATCGGTTTGCGAGCGGCCGTGCTGGCGCCATGACGTGGTTGTCGGCGATCGCCCGCAATCACGCCATCGACGTTATCAGGGCGCGCAAGCCGATTGCACGCGACATTGACGATGCCATTGCCGTCGCCGATCCGTCCCGTAATCCCGAAGAGGCGGCCCTGGCTGCAAGCGAGGGACGGCGGATCGAGGACTGTCTGCAGGAGCTGCCGGAGGACAGGGCCCAAGCGGTGCTCAAGGCCTATGTGGAGGGCTTGAGTTACGAAGAACTGGCGCGCCATTATGGCGTGCCGCTGAACACGATGCGAACCTGGCTGCGCAGGTCGCTCATGAAGCTGAGAGAATGCCTGGAACGATGAACGCGGCCGGTGACGACGACACGGATATGTGGGATGGCGACGACGAGACACTCGCCGGCGAATACGCCCTCGGCGTCCAGGATTTGGCGCTGCGCAAGGAACTCGAGTCTCGCATCGCGCGCGATCCGGCGTTTGCCGAACTTGTCGCGCGCTGGCAGACGGACTTCGCTGCCATCGACGAGGCTCTTCCTGCGTCTTCCCCGCCACGCGAACTTTTTGCTCGCATAGAAGGCCGGATATTCGGTGTTCCAGCCGCACGGCCCGGACGTTTCGCGTCTCTCTGGCAATCCGTTGGACTATGGCAAGGACTTGCCGCAGCCTCGCTGATCGCCGTGCTCGCGCTTGGCGCGATGCTCTGGCAGGGAAGCTGGTCGGCACAGGCGCCGAACGCCCTGATTGCGGAACTGTCCGCGGTCGGCGATGCGCCGGTCGATCTCGTCGCCCAGTATGACGGTACATCCGGGCGCATGCAGCTGATGGCTGCCTCGCTCAGCGCCGACGATGCCCGCGTGATGGAACTGTGGCTGATCGAGACCGCCGATGCTGCGCCCGTTTCGCTCGGCGTCGTCGGGCAGGATGGCGAAGGCGTGATGGTTATCGAGGCGCCGATGCGCGCGCGGCTTTCCGAAGGCGCCGTGCTGGCCGTCAGCCTCGAGCCGCAGGGTGGCTCGCCGACGGGACAGCCGACCGGCCCGGTGATCGCAAGCGGCGAAGTCCGGCGTCCCTGATAGGGTTCCTTTGTCGATTGCTGTGGCCCTTGAAAAATTTGCTGCACGCGGCTGAAACTTTCTGAGAACCGCCCCCGTACATCGAAGCGCGAACCCCATCAGGTCCGCCGCTGCCATGCTGTCCGGATGCGGCGCGGCCTGCACCCTCCGTCATGTGAGCACCCAACGCACTCCAACGCATGGCGGAGGGGACCTTCGCGCCCCAGGAATGCGAAACGCTCGTCACGCGCAGTTGAAGAAGCGTAATTCGCCTTCCGTCTGGCCAGTGCGTATATTCGTTTCAAGACAGCGGTTGCGATTTGGGCCCGCAGAGGAGTGATCATGATGACGCGACGCAATTTTCTGCTTTCGGGAGCCGCGCTGGCAATTGCCTCCGGCATCGGATTTTCGATCACACGGCGCATGGAAGCCCATGCTGCCCCTGAAGGCACTTTCGAGCTGACGCGGACAGAAGAGGAGTGGCGCGCGATGCTCAGCCCCGAGCAGTATTCCGTGCTGCGCGAAGAGGCGACCGAGCGGCCATTCACCAGCCCGCTGAACGAAGAAAAGCGCGCGGGCCTCTTCCACTGCGCCGGCTGCGATCTTCCCGTCTATTCGTCCACGACGAAGTACGACAGCGGAACCGGTTGGCCGAGCTTCTGGGATGCATTGCCGGATGCTATCGGCACGAAGGCCGACAATTCGCTGTTCATGACCCGCACGGAATGCCACTGCCGCCGCTGCGGCGGTCATTTCGGCCATATCTTCGACGATGGTCCTCAGCCGACCGGCAAGCGGCATTGCCTGAACGGCGTCGCGCTCGTGTTCAAGCCTGGCGAAACCACCCCGGCCTGAGCGTCAGACTGAACATCAGATTGCGATCAAGACGAACGCCGTCACCGAGATGAAAACCCAGGAGACCGCGCCCAGCGCAAGCGGGCGTAGTCCCTTGGCTTTCAGTTTGCCGATGTCGGTCATCAGACCCATCGCTGCCATCGCTGCAGCGAGCAGCATCGATGTCGCTGCCGAAGCGCCGGTGGTCACGGCCGCGGGCACTGAGATTGCGCTGTTCAGCACCACCATCGCCAGGAAGCCCAGCACGAACCAGGGCATAGGCACCCGTGCCTGTCCGGCTTCTACCCCGCCGTCGACGTCCCGCCGTTCACCATCGCGCCAAGCGGCCCAGTAGCCGAGCGAAAGCACCAGTGGCGCCAGAAGCATCACGCGGCTGAGCTTGGCGATCGTGCCGCTTTCCAGCGCTTGTTCGCCGCCCTGGAACGCCGCGGCGAGAACTTGCGCCACCTCATGGATCGCCGCTCCGGTCCAGAGCCCGTAATCGTCGCTTCCCATCCCGCTCAAAGCAGCGACCATCGGAAACAGGATCATCGACAGTGATCCGAAGAGCGTCACGCAGGCAACCGCGTAAGCGACGTCCTCATCGGTGCCGCGCGTCACTGTGTTCGTGGCGAGAATGGCCGAGGCGCCGCAGATGGACGTGCCGGCGGCGATCAGTTCGGCCAGTCTGCGGTCGACACCGAGCAGGCGTCCGGCCATGCGCGTGAAGAGAAAGCAGGCAATCACCGTGGCCAGGATGATGAGAACGCCGCGTCCTCCCACGGAGACGACTTGTGCGATCGTCAGCTGCAGACCCAGCAACACGATCGCGAAGCGGAGCACTGGCCGAAGAGCAAACTGAAGCCCCGGTTCCGCCGCGATGGGCTGCTGGATGACGAGGCGGATGCTTATGCCGAGCACGATGGCCACGATCAGAGGGCTGAGAAACGACAGCCCGGAAGCGGCGACGAGTCCGTAAGCCAGCGCCGCGATCCCGAAGCTCAATGCCAGCCCAGGCAGGATGCGCTTTGGCCCCGCCAATCTGTCGCGTCCGGCGATGCCATCCTTGCGCTGGCTGGAAACGACAGGTGCGGGCTGAGGTGCAATGGACATGAAGGCGCTTGGTCTCGGTGTAGCGATCGCCCCTTATCCACCCGCAGCATTCGATCGATCCATCGAATAGTGTTTGTATGTTCGTTCGATTTTATTTGTTAATGCTGCTGTTGGGAGAAATCACATGACACTCGAGCAGCTGCGTATTTTCCTGGCGGTCGCCACCCATCAGCACGTAACGCGCGCCGCAGAGACGCTTCACCTGACGCAATCGGCCGTTTCCGCCGCGATCGCCGCGCTCGAGACGCGCCACGACGTTCGGCTCTTCGATCGTGTCGGACGCCGCATCGAGCTGACGGAAACGGGCCGCCTGCTGGTGCCGCAGGCAGAGGCAGTGCTGGCCGCGGCCGACACTGCAGCGTTGATGCTGGCCGACGTCGCCGACACCACGACGGGCCGGGTTCGTATTCATTCCAGTCAGACGGTCGCGAGCTACTGGCTGCCGGAGCGGCTGGTGCGCTTTCATGAACGATATCCGGGCGTGGCGATCGAACTGACCGTCGCCAACACGACGCAGGTCGCCCTCGCGGTGATGGAGGGCAAGGCAGATTTGGGCGTTGTCGAATCATCCGTCGCGCGGCCGCATCTGACCACTGAGGTGGTGGCGACCGATCAACTCGTCGTCGTGGTTGCGCCTGGCCATCCATTCGCGACCGCCGGCAAGGCGCCCATCGCAAAGTTGAAGGAAAGCGACTGGATCCTGCGCGAGCGCGGCTCGGGCACGCGCGCCGAATTCGAGGACTGGCTGGAGGACAGGGGCAGCGCGCTCGACGAACTCAGGGTGACGCTCGATTTGCCCTCCAACGAAGCGGTTCTAGCGGCGATCATAGCGGGGCGCAGTGCGACCGTCCTGTCCGAACGCGCAGCCATGGCAGCATCCGCAGCCGGCCTCGTGGTGATGCTTCCGCTCGAAGGCGCGGAACGTCAATTCTTCGTCATCCGCCACAGCGACCGCCACCGTACCCGCGCGACGATGGAACTGGAGAAAATGCTGCTGCAAGAGGCGGCCCCTCAGCCGTTACGCTGAGCGAACCCTTGGCGCTCAAGTCACAGCAGCGTCGTGATGACAAGCCAGAGCGCGGCGATCGTGCGATAAAATGTTTGCCTTGCTGCACCCGCCTGAACCGCGCCTCTCCAGACGGAGATCGTGATGAAGATGTTATAAGGCATGGCGATGAAGTAGATCACGAGGATCAGAGGCGTCGGGTAGTCCTGCGCCAGCAGCATCATGGCGGCGACGAATGTCGCGAGTGTCACGCTCGTTCCCGTCAGCAGCATGTCGCGCCAGAACACGGTCTCGATACGGGCAACCCCTGAGAGCCGGCTGTCGATAAATGCCTTCACCGGTCGCATGCGTCAGCTCTCGATTGTCCGGATGCTCGGAAGGCAGCTTCGCCGTCTGCCCATCGCGCAACGCGTGCCGATCTACGATGAAGCGAAGTCGTTTGAAAGCACAAAGAGCACAGCTATCGCTCTCACCACGAGAACATCTGTCAGGATGGCATGCGTCGGCCAATTCAACGCTGCACGCCGAAACACACATAAGTGGAAAGGCTGTTGAATGGCGCGCCCGAAAGGATTCGAACCTCTGACCCCCAGATTCGTAGCTTGATTTTTGGCCTTTCATGGCCTTTCACCTAGTTGCCTGATCTTGCATTAACCAACTGATTTAATTTGCATATTCCCATATTGAATTTGACCGCCTATTCTCCCAATTCAATGCACGGTGGTGACTCGGTGGTGACTCGAGCACCGCGCAGCAGACGGGAGATGTTCTGAAATGCCGACACTGAAACTGAGCCGTCGTCATGTTGCCGCGATCGGGCCGGTCGAAAAAGTCACGACCTACTGGGACACGGAGCTGGGTGGTTTTGGCCTCAGGGTCTTTCCGTCGGGAAAAGCGTCGTGGATCTGCGAGTATCGTGCCGGTGCAGGTGGGCGCGGTGCTGCAAAGCGCCGCCTGACACTCGGGACCGCCGACGAGACCATGACGCCAGAAATTGCACGGTCTTATGCAAAAGACATTCTCGCCCGTGTCCGGCTAGGTGCTGACCCGGCGGCGGAGCGCGCCGAAGAGCGGGCGGGCGACACCCTCAAGGATGTCGCTGAAGCCTGGTTCAAGCGGCACATTCTGGCCAAGCGAAAGGCCAGCACTGCTGCCCATTACCGGCAGGTGCTGGAAACGCATGTCTATCCACGGATCGCATCAAAACGGGCCGTCTCGCTGACACGTCAGGATATTGCGCGGATGCACAGCGACATCGCAGAGAAGGCCCGCGAACCGCGCCGGTCAGGTGCGAAGAAGCGGGCCTCGTCGTCGACGGTGCGTGGCGGCACCTATGTCGCCAACCAGGCCATCCGGATTCTTTCGTCCGTCTTCAACTGGGCGGCAGACACGGGCTTCGTCCCGGAAGATCATCGCAATCCCGTGACGCGCATCGAGAAATTCGAAGAGGTCGGGCGCGAACGCTTCCTGTCACGCGAGGAGTTGGGGCGGCTCGGCGCGGCGATCACTGAGGCCGAGACCGTCGGCATCGAATGGGTCGTCGATGAAACCAAACCCACCGCCAAACATATCCCGAAGCAGCGCCGCACATTCATTACACCCCATGTTGCCGGCGCCCTTCGGCTGCTCATCTTTACCGGCATGCGTCTGCGCGAGGTACTCAATCTGGAGTGGACGCATGTCGACCGGGACCGTCGGATTTTGCTTCTGCCCGATTCCAAAACCGGCAAAAAGGCGGTTGTGCTCTCTGATGCAGCATTCGATCTCATCCTGGGCCTGCCTCGCATCGGCCGGTATGTCATCGCCTCGGACAGCGCCGGCGCTCCTGACGAACGGCCGCGCGCTGATCTGAAAAAACCCTGGAAACTCGTCACGACCCGCGCAGAGCTGGACGGGCTGCGCCTTCATGACCTGCGCCATTCCTTCGCGTCCTTCGGTGCTGGCGGTGGTTTGGGCTTGCCTTTGATCGGCGGACTGTTGGGTCATTCAGATCCGAAGACAACTGCGCGATACGCCCATCTGGCGACGGATCCGCTGCGTCAGGCAGCCAATGCCATTGCCGGATCGATTGAGACATCGCTCAACGCTAACGCCAAGGTCGTCCAGCTGAGGAGGTCGGCATGACTGACGATTTGATCGATCAGTTCTCGGATGAATTCGACATCTTCAGTGTCGTTGACGGCAGAAACTCGCAAGAGCGACGACGCCAAAAGCAGTTGCGGTTCAGGCTTTTTCGGCTGCAGCTCTATCTCGAGCGAGGCAACTGGAGCCTGAACGAGGCGGCTCATATTTTGTCAGGACTTGATCCGGAGTTTCCAGTCGACAACGCGACGCGAGAGGACGGAATAGAGCTTCGCTGCTTGCCAGGTCTGGACATGCCGCAGGGTGAGCAAAGACTGATTGATTTTTATTCTGAGCGCAAAGATGCAGTCGAAAAAGCGAAGGCACGGCTGTCGACGATAAATGATCTGAGTACTTTGAGCGTCGCCACGCTCATCAGCAAAGCTAAGGCAGCAGGTTTGAAGCCGCATTGGCTAGAAACGGCAGAACACGACCCGGAACTCTCTTCTTATCTGCCTGAAATGACGCCGGACAAGCCGGAGGAACCCCCACACAAAGATCCACGAGAAATCGCTCGTTTAGGTGGCGTTGCCCGATACGAGCGGACGGTTCACGAGTTGATCCCGTTTATTGACAATTTTCTGGAGCGAAGGATTGCTACTGGCGATATCAGCAAATTCTGCTTCAAATCCGGCAAGCTTTCGCCTCGAAAAATTGCAAACTCTATTGCGGAGTGTCAAGACCTCCCAATAAATCCATATAAAAAAAATATGTTTACTGTCGAGACAATAGAGAAGACTGTTTCGAAAAGTTCATTTTATAAAAACCTGGTCGAAATGAGCAAAAAGTAGGGCGGTCGCCCGCAAGTTCTATTTTGAAAAATGGGTCGTCCGCGGCAGTCGAGAGCGGTGGCTGAGTGGCGGTGCCATATCGCTGCGCAACATTCCTTGTCCTAAATTCTTGAAGTGCCAACAAGGACGCGAACACTGAAGCAACAGACGCGTCTCTTCCTGATCAGCACGTTCTTGGCTGAATAGCTTGTCATTCAGCAGAGGCGGCGACGCGGAATTGACCGATCAAGCCTATCCCTCAACGCTCGTCTGGATTCGCTCTGGTTTAGCCTCTGCACGCGGTGCATCAGTCTTCGCGCATTTAACGGAGCATCGACTGACGACGTCGCAAAGAAAATGCGTCCGCTGGAAAATTATGCGTCTGCCGGCAGGGCGCTCGATACTATCGGACGATCCGTCACAATACGGCTCCATCACGAACGGAGCCATCCAATGAAACCCAGTCCGTCACAGGCCCGCCAGCCGTTAAAAACGGCTGACGCAGCGACTCCCGCCTATCCTCTCGCTCCACTGTTGGTCGAGACAAAGGAGGCTGCAGCCATTCTCGGTCTCAGCGTGTCAACTCTTGAGAAATGGCGTTTCTTCAACACGCCCGGTACGCCGCGCGTCGTCCGCATTGGGCGGGCATGCCGATACAGGCTGGTCGATCTGAAGGAATGGGTTGCGCATCTAGATGAAGCAAGGCCGGGCCCGGCCGCTGACGATCATTAGCCGAGCGGCCAGAATAGCAACGACTGGCGCCGCAATGCAGCGAGGACCTTCTGCGCGTCATTGCAAGGCTAACTTTTAAACCAGAATCCGAAGAACAGGTAAGCCGTGGCTCAGCACGACGATTTTAAACTTTCATGGGCCGTTGGCTCAGACCGAAACTTTGCCAGAGCGACCAACAAGTTCGGCACTTACGCGCAGTTGAAAGATCTGGTGCGCCAGCCGCTCGTCACAGGCGAGAACCGAAGAGCTTTCGACAGGATGTCGAAGGCCGAACGAGGCAAACTCAAATCAAAGGCTGGATGGATTTCAGGCGCACAGTGCGAAAGCGTGTGGAGGAACGAGCGCATCATCAAGCTACGCGATCTCGCGACGATCGACGTCAACTACGCCGGTCCGGCTTTGCCGATGAGGGTTCAGCAGGGCGTTTTCGGGATGTCCGACTACAAATTCCTTTGCCACTCGTCGCGCAGGCACACGCCCGAAGACCCGCGCCTCCATTTCTTTATCCCACTCTCTCGTCAGGTCTCCGTCGTCGAGTATGTAGCCATCATCCGCTATATCGGCTGGTTGATGGACGAGGAAATGAAGCTGGTCGATCCGGCATCCTACCGGCCGGCGCAGATGATGCTACTACCGACATGCTCGAAGGACGACGAGAAGCACTTCTTATTTCATGACAATGACGGCGAGCTGTTCGACGTTGACGACGCCTTGGAGAAAATCACCAAGCGCTTCGGCGTTTGGACCGACCTCAACAACCTGCCGAAGAGTGGCGAAGAAGATGAAATTCGCAAGCGCGCCGATAAGGTCGAAGACCCGCTTGCGAGACGTTGCGTCGTCGGCGACTTCTGCCGCGCCTACGACATCGCAGCTGCGATCGAGCGTTTCGTGGTCGACTGGATGGACCTAGACGGCCGGCGCCCCGAGCGCAACCAGCTATCGGTCGGATCGCTGCAGATGCGCGCGGCGCAGCCGGAAGGCGTCTTGTCGCTGACGCTCACCGGGGCCGCACTCGCAGCGTTCAAGTTGAAGCAAGCGGATGACCGCTTCAATGACCTGCACGAGGAGATTCGCGAGCAGATCCAGCTTTGGGCCAACGAGCCGCTGACGCAACAAG
Source organism: Rhizobium sp. EC-SD404 (assembly GCF_902498825.1). Taxonomy (NCBI): domain Bacteria; kingdom Pseudomonadati; phylum Pseudomonadota; class Alphaproteobacteria; order Hyphomicrobiales; family Rhizobiaceae; genus Rhizobium; species Rhizobium sp. EC-SD404. The sequence continues at coordinate 3,588,314 of NZ_LR701459.1, read as the reverse complement.
CTCTTAAAGCGGAATACGTCCGCCTTAGGGCCGCCTTCCCCGATGAGGAGGAAGAAACCAAGTCCAAGATCATGGTGCGTCGCACCGTCTTCCGAACCTCGGACGTGGCCAAGGTGTTTCTCGGGCAGTCGGAGCGTTGCCTGACGACCCAACAGCTGTACCAGCAGATCAATAAGGCTCTGGTCGGAGCGTCTGGTTGGACAAAAGAGCGAAAGCAACGCCGCGCCCTTGGGAAGTCAGGTACATGGTGGACCCGTAATGACGCATCCGGAATGGCTCGCAAATTGGGCTACGAGATAGTCGAGCCAGGCGATATACATGACATCATCTAGGGGAGAGCTTCCATGTTCTCACATCCTTGCTTCTGCACTGTGAAGTAGATCGCGAGGAATTGCCCGAGCGCGTCGAATTATGGGTCCGGAACGACCTCATCGTCAGCTTCGAACAGCTCCCCGAAGACGCTTTCCTCGTTACCTACAACTGCGGCACGGGTATCCGTGAGGCGGTTTTTACCGGCGTTTTGCTGCCTTGCGACGCTCGTTTTATCGAGTGATTACTCACACGGGTAACGTTACCCACACGGGTAAAACAGATCCGCAAAATTTGGAACCCTTGGCGCTCCTAGAAGGTTCCATGTTTTTCTATTCGATATCAACGGTTTACGCGAAATTTACACCTTCTGGAACCCTTTTTCGACCATCCGTTTAAGCGGCCGGGCTCTATGCGTATTTTTTCTGTTTTTCTGACCGTAGATGCGCAGCATTTGCTATTTTCTCTCTACTTTTCTCTCTAACTGTCTCTACTGAATAAAGAGGGTTCCTGAGGGTTCCAAAACGCTATAACGAACTGATTCTTATAGAAAAAAAGTGGAACCCTCAAGCCGTTTTTCGAGGGTTCCTGAGGGTTCCTGAGGGTTCCACGACTGCGGGTATTACCCACACGGGTAATTGTGTGAAAAACCGCGCACCAGGTCTCTGATAGACCGGCTCTCGATCATGGGCCTCTGACGGTCGAGCGGACTTATGCTCAATCCGAGCAAAAGGACATCAAGCGCCCGAGAGCTTTACTTCGGCTTTACTATAGGAGGGGATTTGCTGGAAGTGAGCATAAGCGGCACCATGGGGCCGGATCTCGGCGCTTTGTCAGTCTGAGGTCTTGACGTAACGGTATAACATAGCAGGGGGGGGTCGTTTACGGCTGTGAGTAGCCCGAAAAATGTCGCGAACCACGGCTCAACGCACCCCCCGGCCGACCCTTCACACGGGGAAGGACCCTAGCGGGGAACGTTTTGTTATATCGGTACGGGTATGACGGGCACAGGTGAGGCCGCACATTGGTCGATGTCGTCGACGGGTAAGGCCGGGCACAGGTAAGGCCGGGCGCTGAGACGGTTGACTGCCAGTCGATCTCCGCCATGCGTGGTCAGCGAGGGGCCGGGCTCAGCAGGCCGGACCTGTTTAGCAGGCTTGGGCAGAGCTTGATGGCTTCTGCCTTTGCCTTAAAAACGGCGGAACCGCGGTCATCGAGATCGATACGGCGAAAGACTATGCGCCTTCCATGGTCGGGGCTCTGCGAAGCGGCTCCTGACCCTTCAATCCGCGGGTCAGCTCTTCCATCAGCGATACCTGGAAATGGGAGAGCTGCTTGCCCCTTCGCCTGACGAGATAGACCGGGACGCGCAGTTCCATCCCGGGTGTCATGATCACGCGCAACGTTCCCGCATCCAACTCGTCGGATACAGACGAGCGAAACAAAAAGGCAGCGCCAGCGCCAGCGCGAACAGCCTGCTTGATCGATTCGGCGTGCCCGAATTCCATGGCAATGTGCTCACGTTTTACGCCATGACGCGCGAGACAATTCTCTTCGATCTCGCGCCGCGGCGTGCCGGATTGCGCGGTGATAAAAGGCAGCTTGGTCAGCTGGGACGAACTGAGATTGCTGCCACCGATCTTGGATTTTCTGGATGCCACGAGGATTAATTCCTCATCCATGATCTTGTCGACCTCGAGACCCGCAGTCTCGTGGCGCGGATCCAGAATGGTGTAGGCGAAATCACAGTCGCCGATATGGACGGCGTCCGTGACGGAAACTGGCGTCGCAACACGGACCGAAATCTCTCCTTTCGAATAGACTTCGTGGAACTTCGAGATCAGACCCGGCAGCACATAGGAACCGAGCGTCATGGATGCCCCGACCGTCGCTTTGCCCACGAAGCCGCGCTGGAAGTCCGCCATTTCCCGTTCCATTTCGCGGGTCCGGCTCACGATTTCACGCGCCCAGTTGTAAACGCGTTGCCCCTCCTCTGTGAGGGTGACCTTGCGCCCGGTCCGTCCCGTCAAAGGCGCACCGAACTTCTCGGCGAGCGCTTTCACATGCGCCGACACAACCGGCTGAGCTATGCCCATACGCTCTGCGGTGCGCGAAAAACTGCCGAGTTCCACGACAAGGCAAAAGACCTCTAATTTATGAATCGAAATCTGCGAGATCAAAGAGCGCATAATAGCTTCCGGGCTATAGTCGGTTAGCAACTATATATTCGATACCGGGCAGGCGGCAAGTTAGGCTCCCTTCAGCAGATGGAGGGCCACCCAGCATGAACCAGCACATCACGCCTCAGGGCGACGCAGCAGTTTTGGACGCGACATTGACCGGCTTGGTCATCGCAAACCGAATTCTCGCGCGGGAAGACGTCATTGACGATTTTGGGCATATCAGCGTCCGCAATCCGCTCAATCCGAATACCTATTTTCTATCGCGGTCGCGCAGCCCTGCCGTCGTGACCCGCAGCGATATCATGGAATTTACGCTGGACGGCGAACTCGTCGGCGACGATCACCGCCGGCCATATGCCGAGCGTCACATCCATGGCGCAATCTACAAGGATCGCCTGGACGTCAACTCGGTCACGCACCACCATGCCCGGTCGGTTCTGCCGTTCACGATGGTCGACATCTCGCTCCGGCCGATGTTTCACATGGCATCGGTCATCGGCAAGGATATCCACACCTGGGACAGCCAGGACGAATTCGGCGACACCAACATGCTCGTCGACAGCATGGAAATGGGCCACTCGCTGGCGCGAACGCTCGCGAACAGCCGCGTTGCGCTCTTGCGTGGCCACGGCTGCATCTGTGCCGCCGCCGACATTCGCTCGGTCATCATGATTTCGATCGCGCTGAAGGATAACGCCGCACTCATCCAGCAGACGAGGCAACTGGGAGAGGTGACGTACCTGACCGATGGCGAGATCGACATGGCCAGCAAGATGCTGCTCAGCGAAATGCCCCTGGCACGCGCCTGGGACTACTGGGTCGGCCGCGCCGGTTTTAGCGGCCTTTAGAGAATGAAGGCCGCTGGATGGGAGATCCGCCGGCCGATCTTGGAAACATGGAGGAGACCAACATGAACTATCACATTCTTTCGGGCGTTTGCTTCGCGGCAGGCCTTACGTTGACCGGAATGGCGAACGCACAGTCACTCGGCATCGGAGCGGGTACCCAGGGCTCGCAAAATTACGCGGTAAATGCTGGCTTTGCCGAGTTCCTGTCAGAGGAACTGGGTCTGGACGTGCGTGTCCAGGCGTATGGTGGCTCAGGCCAGTCCATGCCGCTCATCGATGCCGGCCGACTGGATCTTCAACTGGTTCCCAGCCCCGACTTCGCCGCTGCCGCGTTCGGTGACGAGCCGTTTGACGGCCGTCCATTGGAGAACATCCGGGCGATCGGTTCGCTCAGTTCCTCAGCCTACGGTTTCATGGTTCGCGCCGACTCGGACTACCGGACCGTGTCCGACATTGATGGACTGACGATCACCTATGGCTTCGCTGCTCAGCCCACGCTTCGGCTGCAGGTCGACGGCATTCTCGCCGCCGGTGGTCTCTCGATCGACGATATGAGCGAAAGTAACGTCCCCTCGGTGCCTAACGGCGTCGACGACCTGATCTCTGGCAATGTAGATGTTGCCTTCTTTGCGCTCCAAGGCGGCAAAACGCGCGAAGCAGACGCAGCGATCGGCATTCGTTGGCTTGCTGTCGAAAACACGCCCGAAGCTGAAGATGCGATGCAGGAGTTCGTGCCGACCTCATACATCAAGGTCGTCCCTGGAGGGTCTGCCCCGGGTGTCGAAGAAGACACGCCCATGATGGGTTACGATTATGTGCTGACTGGGGGTGCGCATCTCGATGATGAGGTCGTGCGCCAGATTGTTGAACTCCTCCATGACAACCCTGACAAGGTTCGCGGGATCCTCAACACGTTCGCCGAGTTCGAACCAACTGATATGGCACCTCAATTCGAGGGCATCGAATATCACCCGGCGGCGTCTGCCTATTACCAAGAGATTGGCTTGATGGACTGAGGCTTAGGCTAATGTCGCTTGAAGAGACCAACGTGGAAGAGCCGCATCGTGGACCGCTTCTTTGGCTGGAACGGTTTAGCGGCACACTGATCGTGCTGCTGTCGATCGGCTATGCCGGAGATCTACACCGATATCTCGGCGTTTCCGTATACGATGCGCAGCTTCTGGCGGCAGGTCTGACATTGGCACTGACCACCGGCTTTCTGGCAATTGCCAGGACGTCGGTGGGCAGCTTGTTGAAAGCCGCAAGCTTACTGGCCGCCGCCGTTACGCTCGGCGTCGGCCTTTATCTCGCCATCGACTACATCAACATCACTATGGAGGCGCCTTACCTACCTTTTTGGCTGGTAGCGCTCTCTGGTATCGTGTTGGCGGCACTCATGCTCAACGTCGTGCCATCGGTCGGCATGGGCATCTTCGTCGTCGTACTTCTCTTCATGGCATACGGCCTATTCGGACATCTCATGCCGGGCGAGTTTCGCAGCCGGGAGACGATGTTTTCTGAGCTTGCGATCTACCTGGCGACCGACGCAAACGGCATGCTTGGCCAAGCGCTCAAAGTCGCCGTCGTCATCGTCGTGCCGTATCTCCTGTTCGGCAAGCTGCTCTCGGCGTGCGGCGCTGCCAACTTTTTCAATGACGGCGCGCTAGCGCTGATGGGCCGCTTCCGTGGTGGGCCAGCGAAAGTAGCGGTCACCGCCTCTTCGTTGTTCGGCTCGATCTCCGGGAATGCGGTAGGGAACGTTGTCGGAACCGGGGTCGTGACCATTCCGATGATGAAGCGCGCCGGCTTTTCGCCCGCTTATGCCGGTGCGGTAGAAGCGACGGCATCCACCGGCGGACAATTGGTGCCGCCTGTCATGGGCGCAGCCGCCTTCATCATGGCCGACATGATCCAGGTCGACTATGTCGAGATCATGCTGGCCGCGCTGCCTGCCGCGATCCTCTACTACGTCGCGATCTTCATCAACGTGGACCTGAGGGCGGGCAAGCGCAATCTCCTGGCCGTGCCCGCAGATTCGATCCCGAGCGGCTGGGGCGCACTGAAGGCCGGCTGGCATTTCATCATCCCCTTCGCGGTGCTGTTCTACGCGCTCTTCGCTCTCAACATGCGGCCTGAACGAGCGGCAGTGCTGGCGACCGTCGTTCTTCTCGTGGTCAGCTTCGTGATGGGCTACAAAGGCCAGCGCATGCGGGTCCGCGAAATCCTGCCCCTGATTGCCGACACCGGACGATCGGCACTCGACCTGATCATCGTCTGCGCGGCGGCCGGGATCATCATCGGCGTGCTCAACATTTCCGGCCTCGCCTTCAATCTGACAATGAACATCGTCGCAGCCGCCGGCAGCAATGTCATCGTACTCGCCATCATCACGGCGCTGATCAGCGTGGTGCTCGGCATGGGCATGCCGACAGTCGGCGTCTACATTCTGTTGGCGACGCTCGTTGCGCCTGCTCTGGTCGAAGTCGGCGTGCCGGTCATCGCGGCGCATCTCTTCGTCTTCTATTTCGGTCTGCTGTCGATGGTGACGCCGCCGGTGGCGCTCGCCTCCTTCGCGGCGGCAAACATCGCAGGCGCATCATCCTGGGCAACGAGCATCGAATCCATGAAGCTTGCCTGGCCGGCCTACATCGTGCCGTTCCTGTTCATTTTCACACCGGCGCTGATATTCGACGGCACTTGGCTCGAAGTGATCTGGACCTTGGCCACCGCCATCCTCGGCATCTATATGGTGACCGCGGGGATCGTCGGCTTCTTCCGACGGTCGGTGAACCTGGCCGAACGGGGGATGCTGGTTGTGGCGGGCATTCTTGCGCTGCTGCCGGCGAGCATCCTGCCGGGCTTCATCTGGACGGATGTCGTTGGAGTGATCGGCTTCGGGATCCTATGGGCGATGATACGACCCGTCGCGCAAGCGGAGCCGGCAGAAGCCCGCGCAGGCTGACCTAACGAACGAAAATGGCCCGCCGGTAAGCGACGGGCCATTTTCTTTCCGATCGTTTACACGCTCAGGCCTCAGCGAGCCGCTCCAGCAACGTTCGCGCGGTCATGACCTCACGCATTGGCATGCTGTCAGTCGCCTCCCGCGGCTCCACATCGTAGCGCAGGCCCTCCCCGTCCCAGTACCACCAATAGGCGATGGCACCAGTCTTATCCCGGATCGGCGTCTTAAAGGTCGGAAAGTTCCTGTCGCTTTCCGGAATTGCGGCACAGCCGATCCGTTCGCCGGCCACTGCACCGCGATCAAGCATGCTCCCCAGGGGAAGGAGCGCGCTGAAAAGCGTGGCTGTGGCGGCGATTTCCTCGATGTTTGATGGCCGCTCCGGGTGAAGGCCTTCTAGGGCGCGCACGACTTGCGGATAAGACCGGTGGTCGTGCGTCACCTGCAAATAGGCGAGGCCCTTGTCAGTTCTGATTTCGACGATGTCGCCGGGGCTCAATCCCATTTCGGTCCGCTCCATGTTAGCGCTCAAAGGCTGTAGGCTTCCAACGTGGCTGGGTGGAACAGCTCCTTTACCTCGACCTTCCGCGGGGACAGACCCTGGCGGTAATGATAGTCGAGAAAGGTTGCGAGCGTTTCGCGGTTGCCGTTTAGGCCATAGGTCCAAATATCGGACCCCATAAGCGTACCAGCGCGACGCAGATTGTCCTCCACGAAGGGCATCGTCACCTTGGTCGCCGACGTATCGGACAGCGCTTTCTGAGCCATGGCCTTGGCTTCCGAAAATGCCTTGAGCAATGCGCCTGGAAGAAACGGTTGGGCTTCTGCGAGAGAACGACGCATGCCCAGAACATGCATGATCGGAAAAAGGCTAGTTTCGCGGTACCATTCTTCAGCCGCGCGAGTGTCGGGAAACAGCCTGTCGACCTTGTCGAAACCCTCGTCGAAGCACATCGGCGCACGCGGACCGATAAAGCCGTCGATGGTGCCATCGATCAGCATCTGGTTGAGGGTGGCGCCTTCGGGCGCAGCCTCGATCCGGATGTCGACCGGCAGATCGACTTTGATCTTTTCGGGTCTGCCCGGCGTGTTCATACCGCCGCGCACCCAGCAGATGTCGGACGGCTTGACGCCATAAGCATCTTCCAGGATGCCACGCACCCAGACATTCGCGGAAAGCTGGTATTCGGCGATGCCGATCCTCTTGCCCTTTAAGTCTGCCGGTTTCTCGATGCCCTTGTCGGTGCGGATGTACACTGAAGTGTGCCGAAATGCGCGTGAGAGGAAGACCGGGATCGCGACGTAGTGCGGATCGCCACGAGCGACCGATATGGAATAGGAAGACAGCGACAACTCGCTGACATCGAACGCTTGGTGGCGGAAAGCGCGGAAGAACATTTCCTCAGGCGAGAGCAGCATGCAGGTGGGATCGACGCCGTCGATCTTCACGCGCCCATCGGCGATCGGTCGCGTGCGGTCGTAGTCGCCCATGGCGAGCGATAATTTAAGGTCGGTCATCTCGTCCCTCTTCCCCTGTAACTGAAACTTGGTGGCGCAGGTCGACCGGCAGTCCAGTCTCCGCCGATTGCAAGATCGCGTGGCAGACTTCCAGGCTGGCGAGCCCCCAGGCGCCGGTTTGAGCCGGCGGACGGTCGCCGCGAACTGCGTCGAACAATGCATCGGCGACCTCGGCGCGCGGTACGGCGACCGGCGCTGCCGAGTGGAACGTGCGTTCCTCGTCGCCATAGACATGAACGCCCTGTGGCGTCAGACGCAAATCCGCCCGATCGCCACATATGACGATGGGGCCGAAATGCTCGTGATGGTCAGGACTGGGCGGCTCAGAACCGGCGCCGAATGTCCTGGCCGTCTTGAGCGCTGCCTCTTCCTGCGCGGAAGCAACCGTCGCAAGCGCGTGTCTGGCGCCACCATATTGGGCGGGGTCTTTGCGGTGACCCAACTCGCCGGTCCAATCCATCCATTCATCGCTGTCGAAATGCGCATATCCGGAATAGGTGAACGCGGCGAAGGCGCCGCCTTCGAAAGTCATCAGCGCCGAATAGGCGCCTTCGGTCGGCCGCCGGGCATCCCATTTTCCGGTCATGGCCGTGACCCTTCTCCCGCGTCCCCCGGCCAGAAGCCGAACGATATCGATCTGATGAACGCCCTGCGAGAACACGACGCCACCGCCTTGGCTGGTATCGAGTTCTTCCGGACGTCGCGGACGGTAGAGAAAGTCGGTGAAGTTCCATGCGTTGATCATGCGCACCCCACCGATCGCGCCTTCGTCGATCAGGCGCCTGGCCTGGACGACGGGGCCATCGAAACTGTGGCTTGGTCCAACGATCAGATGAACACCGGCGTGGCGGCAGGCCTTCACCATCGCCGCGCCGTCTTCCAGCGAGATGGCGAGCGGCTTGTCGACCAGAACATGTTTGCCGGCGCGAGCGGCGGCGATGACATGATCACGATGTATCTGATGCGGCGTCGCCACGTAGATCGCTTCTACAACGGGATCGGCGCACAGCTCTTCGATCGTTTCATAGGCGCGGCCGCCGAACTCGTTCTCGAAAGCTTGCCTCGATGCCTCGCGCGGTGCAGCTGCTGCAACAAGAGCAATGCGCTGATCGGCACGAAACGTCGGCAGCATGAGCATGAAGGCACGGCCGAGCCCGACGACACCAAGGCGGATCGGTTCAGAGGTCAAGAACGAGGTTCCCGTCTTTTGCCCGCGACACGCAGATCATGATGTAGTCGTCCTTTTCGTCGTCCATCAGAACCATGTCGCGATGATCGGGATCGCCTGCGACCAACCCGCATTTGCAGGTGCCGCACGTTCCACTTTCGCAGGAGCTGACGGTAGGAATGCCGGCGTCGCGCACGGCTTCAAGGATCGACCGATCCGCAGGAACCGTGACCGTCTTGCCGCTTTTGGCCAGTTCGACCTCAAATGGCAGATCGTCGGCGCGTACAATCTCGACCGGCTTAAAGTCCTCGAAGTTCACCCGCCCTTCAGGCCAGTGGCCGGAGATGGCCTTGATCTCTTCCATGAGGGGCTGGGGCCCGCAGCAATAGACATGCATGTTGCGGGCCTCCTCGAAATGATCCCAGAAATCGTAAATCTTCTCCGGATCGCCGTCGTCATGATGGATTTGGAGGCGATTGCCGAAAGCTGAGCGCATCTCTTCGAGATAGGCGGTCTCGTCGGCACTTCGCGTGCAATAGATGATCTGGAAGTCCTTGCCCTTCTCCGCAAGCTCCGTCGCCATCGCATAGATCGGGGTGACGCCTATGCCTCCCGCAATCAGCAGATAGCGCGGCGCTTCTTTGAGCGGGAAATCGTTCTCGGGCGATCCGATGGTCAGGGTGGTGCCTATCTGGGCATCTTCATGCATCGAGTGAGATCCGCCACGTGATTGCGCCTCCCTCTTCACTGCGATCCTGTAACGGGTTGGCGACTGCCCTGAACCTAGGAGCGAGTAACGCCGCATCGCACCCGCCGGCGTTTCGATGGTTACGTGAGCCCCGGCTCCAAACGAGGGGAGCGCTCCACCGTCTACCGGTTCGAGCGTGAATTCGGTGATCGCAGCGGTCAAATCCCGTCGATCAACAACCTTCACAACCAGTTTTTGTTCGCTCGGTCCCATGGTGCGGTCGCTTTCTCCAGCTTGTCACAAGGCGCGGTCTCCCCGCGAGAGTGACAATTTACTTAGTAACCTAATTATATTATGTCAACGTCTGGACGCTGCGGGTAGCGCACGGTATGTTCAGTTAGCAAACTAATTGATGGAGCCATGTGGATGCTTACGCATGAGGAAAACGAACTGCTGACGCGGGTAACCGGCGGTGCGCCGATGGGCAGGCTGATGCGCCAGCATTGGACTCCGGTCTGCCTGATTGAAGAGGTGACGGAGCGCGACGGCACACCGCTGCTCGTCGAGGTCCTCGGCGAGCGCTATGTGGCATTCCGCGACACCGACGGACGCCTTGGCCTGCTCGACGAGCTGTGCCCGCATCGAAGGGCCTCGCTGGTATTCGGCCGCAACGAGGAGTGCGGGCTGCGTTGTCTTTATCACGGATGGAAAATGGACGTGGACGGCAATGTGGTCGCCATGTCTTCCGAACCTGAAGGAAGTCCGCTGCTGAACAAGGTCAAGCATCGCGCCTATCCGGTGAAGGAATGGGGCGGCTTTGTCTGGGCCTGGCTCGGCGAAGAGGACAACGTGCCGGAGTTCGATCCGCCGGCCTTCGCGCCTACGGAAGACACGCCGGTCGCGATCGTCAAGATACGCATCCCCTGCAACTGGGCGCAAATCCATGAAGGCCAGATCGACAGCGCGCATTCGTCGTCATTGCATTCATCCGACATGAAGCCGGCGCGCGTCGAAGGCGCTTCCGCCGATGAGCAGGCTTGGTATCGCCCTTCCACCGACAAGTCACCGCGCATGCAGACACAGACGACGAGCTATGGCTTTCACTATGCCGCGATCCGCAAGCCGATCAAAAATGCAGCCACACACAACTACCTGCGCATCACCGAATTCATCGCGCCTTACATGTCGCTGATTCCGCCGAACAACAACTACAATGTCGCAAGCGTCATCGTTCCGATCGACGACGAAACGACAGCGTTTCACTTTGTCGCTTGGGGCGGTCAAAAGTGTCCGTCGACGGAGGAATGGCGACGGTTCAACCACGCTCAACCTGGCATCGACCTGGACGACAAGTGGAGATCGCGGCGGACCCTGGAAAACAATTTCCTGCAGGACCGTGAAGCGATGAAGCAAGGTAGCTTTACCGGTGTACCGGGCATCCCCAATCAGGACATCATCATGTGGGTGTCGATGGGCAAGATCGTCAATCGGACCGATGACATTCTCGGCGCTTCCGATCTCGCGATCGTTGAGTTCCGACGCCTCATGGTGGACGCGGCCCGCAAGGTCGCGGAGGGCGGCGAAGCGATCGGCACCCAACAGCCGCGTACGCCGCATGCCCGCATCGCATCACGCGAAGGGGTTTACCCGAAAACTGTCGATTGGCGGACGCTGGTTGACACCTCGGAAAACCGCGAAGCGGCTGAATAGCAAACCAACCAATAATTGGGATGAATGATCCCCTCTTAAGCGGGGATCATTCATCTTCTTCTCACGCCGAGAGGCTGATACCCTTCGAAAGTGACGGTGATGCGCATGGCGGTCGCGCCCTCGGACCAACCACGAACCGCAATTTATGTCTTCGCCGTCCTTCCACCGCTCTTCTGGGCGGGAAATTTTCTTGTTGCACGTCTCTTTCACGAAGAAATCCCTCCCTTTCAGATGTCATTCTGGCGCTGGCTGCTCGCCCTCGCGATCATTCTTCCGTTCTCGCTGCGCGCGGTGGTCCAATCGCGCCCGATGATCAGACAGGAACTTGGCTTCCTCTTTCTCCTTGGCGGCATAGGAATCGCAGCGTTCAACTGCTTCATTTACGTGGCACTCCAATACACCACCGTCGTCAATGCCGCGCTGATCAATTCGCTGATGCCGGTGGTGACGTTCTTGCTGGCGTTGATCTTCATTGGCGACCGGCTGACACCACGTCAAATAGTCGGCGTAGCGGGCTGTGCTTTCGGAGCTCTCTTCATCGTACTGCGCGGGCAGATGTCAAATCTCGCGGACCTAGTCATCAATGTCGGCGACATTCTGGTCCTCGGAGGTCTGACCTTCTGGGCACTCTATACGGTTCTGATCCGCTGGCGCAGAACGGCGCTACCGACGAGCGTGTTCCTGACAGTGACCATTGCCTTTGGCGTGATCATCCATCTACCGTTCGTGATCTGGGAAATCAGCCAACGCGGCACGTTCGTTGCCAACGGGGCAAACATCTCGGCCCTCATTTATCTCGCGATCTTTCCATCGCTTCTTGCCTACAATTTCTGGAACCGTGCCGTCGCTGCGCTCGGTCCGGGCAGGACAGGTCTTTTCATGTACCTGATGCCGATCTTTTCCACTGTCCTCGCAGTACTCGTGCTCGATGAAACATTCCGGTCTTATCACCTCGTCGGCATGCTACTGATTTTTATGGGAATTGCACTCGTCACGCGACCAGCGGCACGAAGGTCAGCGACACGCTGACCCGCGACTTGATATTCGTCGGCCAGCGGGTATTGCTGCGCGTGTGCAGGTGCCAGCGAAGATCGAGGATTAGCAGCATGACCAAAAGCCGATCGACTGAAACCGTGCTGCCGTTGGAAACGAGCCTTGGTTATCAGATCCGGGCAACCCACCGACTTTTCCAACGCTATCTGCAAGGCAAGATTGAACCATTCGGCGTCTCTCTCGGCATGTGGTATTTCCTGCGTGTGCTCTGGGAAGAGGACGGATTGACCCAGCGCGAGCTTTCACAGCGCGTCGGAACGATGGAGCCGACGACGTTGACGGCTTTACGATCAATGGAGCGCAGTGGCTTTATTTGCCGAGAGCGAAACGCCGACGACGGACGCAAGATCAATGTCTTTCTGACGAAGGAAGGCCGTGCGCTGCAAGAGAAGCTGTTGCCTCTCGCTCGCGAAGTCGTTGAGGATGCCGCCTCCACGCTCACCCGCAGCGACAAGGATGCCATGCTCGGACTGCTCGCGAAGGTGCAACTGAATCTTTCGGCGAAAATCGAACGGTAAGTCGAGGGTTCACGGCAGAGCGACGAGAACGACGCCGATCGTGGCGACGAACGAAGCGACGACAATTTTGCGTTCTGGCGGCGCCTCCGTCCGAAAGACGTAGGCCGCCAGATAAATGCCCAGGAAGACCTCGAGCGATCCGATGATCGCGACGACGGCGACGTCGGCATGGAGAAGCGCGAAGAACTGCGCCATCTGCCCGAACGACATCGACAATGCAGCAACGAACTGCCACTTCTCCATCCCTTTGAGCGACATGGCCACAACGTTTCTGTAGTTGCGGCTGACCAGGCTACCGCCTGCGTACCAGAAGATGCCCGTCAAGGCGCCGATGAGGGTGCCCAACATCGGATCCGGGATTGCCGACATGCCGAGCTTGCGCGCACTATAGGAGGCGCCATACGACGCAGCCGACAAAGCGCCGAACATCCGGCCGCGGCCAAGCGAACGGAACCTCTGTTCGGCTTCCTCCCCTCTCCCACGCAGATCATCTCGCACGGACATGACCCCCATAAGGCTGGCGAGAATGATTGCCATGCCGGCGCCTGCCACCCAGCCGATCGTCTCGCCGAGGATGATAAAGGCGAAGAGCGTTGCGAAGATAGGAATCAGCCGCCGAAACAGCCCGGCATTGATCGCTCCGGCGAGGATGACGGAACGGAAAAGCGTCAATCGTCCGATAACCGTCGCTAGGATACCGCTCACCGCGAAGAAACCGACGCCGGCGACGAATTCGGAGGTTAGCACCGGCAAAGGCGGACCCAGCAGCAACCAGAGGCTGCCGGACAGACAGGCGGTCATGAGAATGGAGATGAAGGCGCCGTTGTTGCTCTCTCCCTCATGCGCGCCCTTGGCGATCGCGACATTGGCCAGTGCGAAGGCCAATGCGCCGAAAAGAGCGAAGAGCGGACCGATCATCAAGGCGCTCTGTTTCTAGTGCCGCTCGTCCCGGCGGAGAGCAGTCGAATTTCGTCGATCCGTTCCCGCCGTCGTGTTTCGACGGCGGGAGTGGTGATGGTCAACTGTCGGACCGGACCGCGATTTCTCGCGGGGTGCGGACAAGCGGCAAGGTGCCTCTTCGCCACCAAATGATGCCGAGAACACCTGCGCTGACAATGATGGGGACCGACAATTCAAGATATGGCGCCATGGCTGCACCGGAAGCGACAAAGCACATCAGACGCAGCCAGCGCGGCATTTCGCTTTCCAGTGCCAAAGCTAGGGTCACAACAGCAACGATACCTCCCAATGCGGCGATCGCGATATTGAGGCCCGGCCCCTGCCACAGCAGTGCCTCGTTCCAGACGAAGAAGAACGGAACTAGGAAACCGAATGCCGCAAGCTTTACGGACGTGACCGCGATTTTCATCGCATCCTCGTCGGCGATCGCCGCGGCAGCGAAGGCGGCAACCGCGATCGGTGGGGTCAATGCAGAAAGTACGGCGTAGTAGAGCAGGAACATGTTGGCCGGCAGCACTGGGATATCCGCTGCGACAAACGCCGGCCCCACCAACACTGCACCGAGGATGTAGGCGCTCGGTGTGGGCATGCCCATGCCGAGCAAAATGGCAATCGCCGCGCCGAACAAGAGGAGTGGAAGGGTCCCCGAACCAGCGACCAGCATGACAATGTTTGACGCCTTCATCGCCAAGCCGGTCATTGTGAGCCCGCCAATGACGAGACCCGCAGCCGCACAGGCGCCAGCCACCGGTAGCATCCGCAACGTTGTCTCGCCCAAACCCTCCATGACGTCACGCGGTGTCATACGCGTCCGCTTCGTAAAGAACGAAGCAACGACCAAAGCGACCGTCGCGTAAACCGCGACATAGGTCGGCGTATAACCGACTAGCAGAGCCCAAACGATCACGGCGAGCGGCAGAACGAAGACCCAGCCCGACTTAAGCGTTTCCAGGATGGGATCGGCTTGGTCGATGCCGCGCAGTCCCTGGCGAACGGCGCGAAAATGCACCTGGAGATAGACGGCGAGATAGTAAAGCAGCGCCGGGATCAATGCGGCGATAACCACGTCTCGGTAGTCGATACCCGTATACTCAGCAAGGATGAAGGCCGCCGAGCCCATCACGGGCGGCATGGCGGAGCCGCCGGTGGAAGCAGCAACTTCGACGGCACCCGCGAACCGCGCCGAATAACCTAAGCGCTTCATGATCGGAATCGTCACCGCTCCGGTCGTCGCGACATCCGACGTCGGGCTTCCCGAGATCATGCCGTACATTCCGGATGAAACGACCGCAATCTTGGCAGGGCCGCCGGGAGATTTGCCCGTGAGCGCAGCCGCGAGTTGGAACATGAAATCGGCGCCACCGGCCTTGGAGAGCAACGCGCCGAACATAACGAAGAGGAAGACATAGCTCGCCGCAACCTGGATCGGGACGCCGAAAACGCCGTCGGTCGTGTACATCAGCGTATCGATGAACGAGCCGAAATCGATATAGCCGTGCCCGAAAGGCGGCGGCAGAACGTGCCCGTAGAGATTGTAGGCGAGGAAGACGAGAACGACAATGGTCAGCCCGGGTCCGGTCGTCCGGCGGGTTGCTTCTAGCGTCAGACCGAGCAGTACGGCACCGAAGAACAGTTGATCCGCGCCAAGCGGGTTCAGCAGCGTAATGTGATTGGCGAGGTAACCGCGGATCATAAAAAAATAGATGCCGCAGGCGACGCTCGCGGCCGACAGAATCCAGTCGAAGACGCTTGGCATAGCAGGCGAGTGCCGCGACGCGCCGACCGCCAGGAAAAGCAGCGCATAGATCCCACAGACGAACAGGATCCCGATAAGGAGCGCATCGGGCAGCGCAAAAATGTTTGCGTACACGACCCCAGCGGCAAACACCGCCGAGGTCGCAAACAGCCAGAACCGGAAGGCGCCGTCGAATTGGCGACGCCTCCCGGTGTCGAACAGTCGGCCGATCATTGCATCAGGCCTGCTTCACGGTATGCGCGCAGAGCTCCGTCGTGAAACGGAACCGCGGTCTCACGCACCAGGAGTTCCGTGGTGAGATCGGCCATGGCGGGATGGACGGTCTGGATTTCCGCGACATTTTCGAGAATGGCCTTGGTCAGCGTGTAGGCGTCTTCCTCTGACATGTTTTCGCTTGCAACGAGCACAGCGCCGAGTGCCACAGTTTCGATAGCTTCAGGCTGATTCTCGTAGGTTTCCGCAGGAATTGTGAACTCGCCGATCGAAAACTCTTCCGCTACGCTTTTGCGGACATCTTCCGGGATATCAAGAATCTTGATGTCCAGGCTGTTTTCAATTTCTCGGATCGAGCTGTGACCGACAAAAACACCGTTGGTGTAGACGTCCACGCGTCCGTTCAGGAGCAGACCGCTTTGTTCTGAGGAGCCCGCCTGGACAACACTTCCGCCCCAGGCGGCGATCGCTTCGTCGTCGGCACCGGCCGCCGCCATCATGGCAGACGCAACCTGCCCCGTGATGTTGCCAGCGCGGTTGATAGTGATCCGAACTGGCGCTTCCTTCTCGACCAGATCAGCGAGTGACGTGATGCCGTATTCGTCGCTGAAGCTCTTGTTCACGACGAACTGCATTGGCGCCCAATCGTACAGGTAGCCAATGGTTCGCAAGTTCTCGATCGGCTGCTGGAACGGCTCGCCGCCGGCAACCGCTATGGCCAGCTCAGCGTCGTGAATGAGGCCGATTTCGGCGCGCCCTTGGCTGACCATGGCTGCATTGGCAAAGCCCCCACCCGTTGTTTGATAGGTGACGGAAGATCCTGGCGCTCCCTTCTTCAATGCGGCGTCGAGACCGGCGCCCATCAACGTCCAAAGCCCGCCCGGGCTAGCACCAGCAAGCGTAAGATTGAGGGACTGCGCAGAGGCGGGCACCTGAGTTCCTAACAGGCCTGCCATTGCAACGACGGACGCGATCTTTCGCACATAGCTCATGAAGTTCTCCCACCCAAACACCCTTAATCGGCCCTCGCTCCTCCGAGGCCCTTCTATCAATTAGTTTGGTAACTAACCTTAACGCTGATGCTGGCGCCGCGTCAATTGGCAGGGAGGCAGTCTGAACGCTTCGAACCGACGCGGCCAGCCAACGGGAATGCCTGCTGATGGTGCCATGACTGCGATCGCGCTCTAATCGTCAACGAGCACGTTAAGATACCGACCCGCAGCGCTCTACAAAGAGAATGGCGTCACCGTCTCACATGCTGTCGTTAAATGTGCCTGTTGAGGTGCTCGTTCGGGGCTGGAGTTCGAAGTTACGCGGATAGGTCAAAGCTCTGGGGGGTATCCGCCGGTTGATGCGCCCAGAAGGATGTAACCCCACTTAAGGGTTCGGGTGAGAGCCCAACACACGGCATTGAATGCGGCTCGGTCCAGAGTTTACTATTTGGTCTTCACCTGAGAGCTTACGATGATCCTGTTGGCTTGCTCAATAGCATGCAAATTCATCGCCCGCTTAATCGAAGCAGTAGGTCCGAGGCAACGAGAACTATGATGCGCTTCTGAAAAGCCGCACCCAGGCACGTTTGACGAGGACGGGCCACCCACTGCAGTGTCCGCACTGCTGCTTTGCCTCTTTAGCAAAAAGCGGCTGGACGATGATTTATCGCAATTGCGTTGCACGCCGAGCCGGCGTTCATCACAGTCTCTAGCCGCAGATCCCACCAAAATACTGGACTATCTCGCTCACATCGACGACATCGGCATATTTCGCCTGCAGGTCGCTCAGTGACTGCGCATGGGCATCCGGCCAGCGGTCACCAACGGCCTGGCGGGCGATGATAGGCCGGAAGCCGGACTGAATCGCATCGACGGCAGTCGCACGTACGCAGCCGCTCGTCGTCAATCCCGCAATGACCACCGTGTCGCGCCCCGACGCAGTCAGCCGGCTCGACAGGTCGGTCCCGAAGAAGCAGGACGCGTACTTCTTCACGAGAATAGGCTCGGATGGATGCCTATCGAGACGCGGATCGAGTTCGACCCCGGAACTTCCTGACAGCAGATCCGCCTGGCCACCAATCTTTAGCGCCCATAGTCCAGCGTCGGAAAGGTTAGCGTCGTCGTAGGCCACCACAGTGTGCATGATTGGCACCCCGGTAAGCCGCGCTGCACGGACAAGGGTGTTGGTCTCTTCGATTACCGCGCTGCAGTCACTCGCCAGCGGTCGGCCTTCTTCCGTGAACGCACGCGCGATATCGATGACGAGCAGGAGCGGTCGGGCTCCGAAGCCGAGACGCCGGCCAAAAGTGCCGCTCACCTCTGTCTGTTTGATGTCCGCGTTCATCAATCCCTCCACCTATGAGAACAAGGCGCCGCCATCCACGATCAGGCTCTGGCCTGACATGAATGCGCTGTCTTTCGACATCAAGAAGCTCGCAACGCCGCAAAGATCCTCGGGAACCTGCGTACGCTTGATCGACCGCATTGAAATCAGCGTATCGCGCTGCAGCTTCGTGACGGTCGCGCGCTCGATGCCCGTGTCCGTGGCACCGGGCAGGATGGCGTTCACCGTGATGTTCCATTCGCCCAGTTCGCGGGCCATGGCCCTTGTCATCCCGACGACACCGGCTTTCGATCCGACATAGTGCAGGTAGTTCTGCCGTCCCATGGGCACGACGGCCGACGAGATATTGATGATGCGCCCGTGGCCCTGCGCCCGCATCGGAGCGGCGACGGCCTTGCTGCAGATGAAGACGCCGGTAAGGTTAACGTCGACGACCTTGCGCCATTCGGCAAGCGGAATGTCGAAGAAGGGACGCATCTGCAGGGTCGAGAAGATCGACGCGTTGTTGACAAGACCATCGACCGATCCGAACCGATTGACGACCGTCGCGACCATCTCGTCGACCGACGCCTCATCCGTCACGTCGACAGCAAGTCCCAGCGCCGCGTGGCCGTCTTTTTCCAGTTCGTCAGCGGCCGCGGCGACATGGTCGCCGGCAATGTCGGACAGACAGACCGAATAGCCGTCTTCGGCAAGTCTGCGGGCAAAGGCGCGCCCCAATCCCTGTGCGGCACCGGTGACGATCACCGCGCCCTTGCGAGAAGTCTGCGTCATGTCGTTTCTCCTAGAGAAGGCTTGGCAGGAACGTGACCATCGCCGGGAAGATCGCAAGAACCACCATTCCAAAGACGAACAGCAGCACGAAGGGCCACGCTGCGGAGAATACGGTCGATAATGCCCCCTCCTTCCAGCCGCTCTTCACCGCAAAGAGGGTGTAGCCGAAGGGCGGGGTCATGCCGCCGACCGTGATGTTCACCAGGAACAGAAGCCAGAACCAGAGCGGGTCGAAACCAAGCGACGACACGATCGGGATGTAGATCGGCACCATGATCAGCATCAGCGCGATCTGGTCGATGAACATGCAAAGGATGAAGGGCAGGCCCATCAGCACAAGGAGCATGAGCCAGGGCGACAGATCGAGACCGGCGACCATCTGCGTCAGCGCGGTGGCGCCGCCGGTGAAGGCGAGCAGTTGCGAGAAAAGCTTGGACGTCGCCATGATGATCAGGATCATCGCCGAGATGCTGGCCGAAGCGAGCACCGATTCAACGATCAGGCCGAGGCTGAACTTCCGGTAGATGGCGGCAGTAATGAGTGCGCCGAGAACGCCCATAGCACCGGCCTCGGTCGGCGTCGCGATTCCCATCAGGATGAGACCCATGACGCTCAAGATCACGATCGAGAACGGTATCAGCCGGACGAGCGCCATGACGACGTCACGGGTCGATGGCGTGGACACGAGGCCATCGTCGGCCGGGGCGAGCTTGGGGTTCAGCCAAACGCGAATGAAGGTGTAGGCGAGAAAGAGGGAGGCGAAGAAGAGACCAGGCAGGATACCGGCGATCAGAAGTCCGGAAATGGAGACACCGGCAAGTGTGCCGACGATTATGGCGAGCACACTTGGCGGGATAAGGGGCGCCAGGCTCGCGCCCGCAAGGATGTTGCCGATCGAAAGCTTTGGGTCGTAGCCCCTTGCGATCATTGCCGGTAACAACGAGCGGCTGAGCATCGCCGCGACGCCCATCGCCGCACCCGAGAGCGTGCTGAATATCGTCGCCAGTAGGACGGTCAACACGTATTGCCGGCCGCGCACCTTGCCGACGATCGTGTCGATCGAATGGAACAGTACGTTGACCGCGTTTGAGCGGAAGAGAATCTCTCCCATCAAGATGAACATCGGAATGGTCACCAGCGACCCGGTGGTGGTCGTCTCATAGATCGAGTTAATAAACATGCCGTAGCCGGCCGGGCCCAGCATGATGCCGACGGCAATCAGATTGACGAGGAGGAAGGCGATGAAGACCGGCAGGCCGAGCATCATCAGCCCGAGCAGCAGGCCGATGCCGGTGGCGACGGCTGGAATTCCCTCAAGCATGGATACCCCCTTGCGCTGCCTGGTTTGGACGCGCGGCAAGCCGAAAGAAATAGAGACCCGAATTGAAGAGGCCAAAGGTGATCAGCGCCAGGAGGGGCCATTTGGGAATACGCACCGTCGTCAGCGTCATCGTATTGCGCTGGAACAGCAGCAGTGTTTCCTGCACGCCGATATAGGTCACCCACAAGCATGCGATGCCTGCGACGACGAAGCCACAACGCAGGAGCAGCTGGCCGCCGCGTGCGGGCATGTAGTCGGGCAGCAGGGTCACGGCCACGTTGCCGCCCTCGCGCGTCAACCATGGCAGCACCGTGAAGACGGAGATCAGCAGAAGAAAACTGACGAAGTCGCTCGCCCATGACGTAGGCGCGCCCATCAGGTAACGGACGAAGACCTCATAGGCGTAGATGACGACAATAAATGCGAGCGACAGACCGCCAAGCCATTGGCCGACGAGCGAGATAGCATCCTGAAGGCGCAGCAGTGGCTGCATCGCCTTTGTGAGGTTCGACACCGTATTCCCCCTAGTTCCGGATCAGCGGTCGGTCAGCTGCATGAAGACGACCTCCCGTCGCAGGCCAAGGCATACGAAGGGATGTCGCTTGGCCGGATTTACTCGCCTTCGGCACCGGTCAGGCCGGCTTCTTCCGCCAGCCGCCTGACCTCGGCGATCGCCTCAGCGTTCTGTTCCGCCGCCAGCGTCATGGCGCCCTCGTACCAGGTCTCGCTGATCAGCGGCAGGAACTCGCCTGTCAGTTCAGTCACTTCCATGCCCTCGCTGGCCAGCGTTTCCTCTTCACGCGCGACGACCTCGTTAAAGATTTCGATAGCTTCCAACTCGAATTCTCGAGCGACGCGCTCGATCAATGCCCTGGTCTCGTCTTCGAGCGCGTTCCAGCGATCCAAATTCATCAGTACGACATGTCCAACCTGACCGAAGGAAGGCCGCATCATATAGTCTGCGACCTCGAACCAGCGGAAGCCGACGGCTCCAACCGTCGGCCACGCGGCCCCCTCCACAACCCCGCGTTCAAGAGATGGATAGATTTCGCTGGCTGGGAGAACAACAGGAGCGCCGCCGAGTTCTTCGATCAGCGGGTGGTAAATGGGCGTTCCGCGGACGCGGCGACCTTCAAGCGCGTTGTCGCCGAGCGGCTCTTTCAAGATGATATTGTAGCCGTTCATGTCGTAAAGCACGGCGACCAACTTGAGGCCGAGCGTCTGATACTGCTCATCGACATAATCCCAGATACCGGAATCATGTAGCTGCGTCGGATCTGCCGAAATGGCGTCAAGCGTCATGCCGATGGAAGTCTCGTTGTAATGGTAGGCGCCGTTGGTGAAGAGCATGTCGAACAGGCCGCGCGAGACCGGGTCGAGCTGCTCGAAGGGCGGGATCGTTTCCGGACCAGAGCGGGTGATGTTGACATTTCCATCCGATTCTTCCTGCAGACGTAGCATGAAGGGGTCGAGCACCTCGGGCACCGCAGCATAGCTGGGGTCCCACCCCGTTAGCATCCTGAAATCCTCCGCAAAAGCGGGCGGCGCCGAGATGGTAATCGCAGTCGTGACGAGCAGTCCTGTAAGCAGATGACGCATTTGTTTTCTCCTCCTCAAATCGATTGACGTTCCCTAGTCTCAGGTCTTTCCGCGTGGCTGGCGCGGAAGCTCAGCCCTCCCTGCGGCTGAGTGTGATGCGCAAGTCGCTCTTAGCGAACGATACGTGCGACTTGTCGCTGACCCGTGTCAGACTTCGAATCAGCGCCACGAGTGATGTTCCCGACAGCGTATCTTCCGACGGCTTCGGGGCATTGCGCGCGATCTTGATGGCGTCCTCGCCAACATAAACCCTGAGGAGCAGTTCCTCGTCGCTTAGCCGTTCGCCATAATGGCGACGAACGTCCGCGAGGCTGGGCTGAGGAAACTCGACGGCCGCCAGTTCCCGGGCTCGTGGCCGGTCCAGGATGCGATCGCGCACCTCCGGGTCCATGTGCTGGAGCGCTTCCTTGCCCCAATGCCCAAGCGCATACTGGATAGTCTCGTCTGTGACCTGACGGTACCGCTCGCCGACCATAACGTTGACGGCCGCCTGCGTCCCGACGAACTGCGACAGCGGCGTGACCATGATCGGATAACCGAAATCGGCCCGGACCTGCACGACTTCCTCCAGCACCTCCGGCAGACGGTGTTCCTGCTTCACCTTGGTGAGCTGGTAGCGCAGGTTGGAAATCATTCCACCGGGCACCTGGTGCCGATAAAGCGACGCGTCGTATTCGAAGGGCTGGCCGATTGCGAGACCTTCGCGCTCGGCGACGCCGGTCAGGAACTTCTCGGCCTGCTTCAGCGGCGCCTCGTCGAGGCCGGGATCGAATCCAAGCGCACGGATGTTTGCCGCGACGTTGAAGACCGAAGGCTGCGACGACGCATTGGCGAGTGGCGGCACGGCGGTGTGGATATGCGTTAACCCATGCTGCAGCACCTTCACGACGTTAAAGGGTGCAAGGCCGTTATTGCAATGGCAATGAAATTCGATCGGTATGCCGCCGGCGGCTTCCTTGATCCGCGGCAGGATTGTGTCGATCCTGTCCGGCGTCAGCAAGCCGCCGACATCCTTGAAGCAGAGCCGGTAGGGGTTGAGCGCTGCGGCCTTTTTTACGCGGTCAATGAAGTAGTCGTCGGTATGACGCGGCGAGACGGAATAGATGAGGTTGATGACCGATTCCATGCCCATGGCACGCAGCCCGTCATGCTCCTCCTTCAAGTGGTCGAAATCGTTCCAGGGATCGGAGATGCGGGCGACCGAAATGCCACTGTCGATAACCACCTGGACAAGGAGCTTGGCCACCGATTCAGGGATCTTGCCGAGACCGCTGCGATAGCCGGCATGAAGGCGCAGCGGCGTGTGCTTGGCCTTCTTGGCGCCCAGTCGAAGCCATTGAAAGGGGTCTTCCCCCAGATCGCGGATCATCTTCTTGATCTGGACGACTGGTACATAGAACTCCATGGCTTCGAAGCCGGCGCGGTCGAGATGTTCAAGCGCCGTTAGCATGGCGCCGGTGCGCATGTTCATGGCCCAGAGGCTCTGCTGGCCATCGCGCAGGGTCGTATCGATAATGGAGATGGATTTCGACATTCCGCTTACCTCGCCCGTAATGCTGGTAATGCCTGGAAGCTGGGCGCGAACGCCTCGAGCCAGCGTGTATTGAAACGTCCGGCGCGAAAGTCCTCCGCACTGAGCACATGGCGCAAGAAGGGCAGGGTCGTGTCCGGCCCTTCCACTTCGAAGTCTGCGAGCGCCGCCGCCATGTTGTCCAAGGCCTCTGCTCTGTCGGAGCCACGGACGATCAGTTTGCCGAGCAGCGAGTCGTAATAAGGCGAGACGGTCCAACCGACATATGCGTGGGTGTCGAGGCGGATCTGGGCACCTTTCGGCGGCGTCCATGCTGTTATGCGGCCGGGCGAGGGCTGAAATCCCTTCGCCGGCGATTCAGCGTTGATCCGGCATTCGATGACATGTCCGTTAAGCCTGACGTCCTCCTGGCGGATCGACAGCGGCAGGCCAGCGGCGACGCGCAATTGCTCGCCAACGATGTCGACTCCGGTCAGCATCTCGGTGACCGGATGCTCGACCTGAACGCGCGTGTTCATTTCGAGAAAGTAGAAATCCTCGCGGTCGAGATCGACGATGAATTCGACCGTGCCAGCGCCGACATATCCGATATTGCGGGAGAGCCTGACCGCCGCCTCGTGGATGGCGCTGCGCAAACTATCCTTTAGGCCGACGGACGGCGCTTCCTCGACCATCTTCTGGTAGCGGCGCTGCAATGAACAATCGCGTTCGCCCAGATGGACGACATCGCCCAGCGTATCGGCCAAGATCTGGACCTCGACATGACGGGCATTTTCTATGTAGCGCTCCATGAACAGCGCCTTGTCGCCGAAAGCGGCCTGCGCCTCGGCGGCAGCCTGGTCGAAGGCGCTGCGCAGATCTGCGGGTTGGTTGACAATGCGGATACCACGGCCCCCACCGCCGGCTGCGGCCTTGAACAGGAGTGGCATGCCGATCTCGCCTGCGATCTGCTCGGCATGGGTGAAATCTGTAATGCGCACAGACCCTTCGGCGAGAGGCACCTCAAATTTCCTGGCCAGCGCGCGTGCCTCGAGCTTGTTGCCCATGGAGCGGATGTTGTCGGGAGTCGGGCCGACGAAAATGAGATCGTTGTCACTGCAAAGCTGCGCGAAATCGGCGTTCTCGGCCAGAAAGCCGTAGCCGGGATGAACCGCGTCGCATCCTGTTCCAAGCGCAGCCGATATCAGGCGCTCCTGGCTCAGATAGCTGGCAGAGGCCGAGCCGGGACCGATACATACCGCGCGATCAGCCATCGATGCCGCCATGCTTTCGCGGTCCGGCACCGAGACGCCGACGACGGTCTCGATGCCCTGCTGGCGACAGGCCCGTATGATCCGAACGGCGATTTCGCCGCGATTTGCGATGAAGACCCGGCGGAGAGGCATCACGAGGCCTTCGGACGGACAAGGAAGAGCGGCTGGCCGAATTCGACGAATCCGGAGTCCTCTACTAAGCGCTCCACGATCGTACCGGCAACGCCCGACTTGATGCCGTTGAAAACTTTCATCACCTCGATTAGGCCGACGTTGGTATCTGGGCCGACTTCGGTGCCGATTTCCACGAAAGGCGGCACTCCGGGCTCTGGCGCTGTATAGAAAATGCCTACGATCGGGGCGGTGATCTCGACCAGATCGGAGTCAACCGGGCTGGACGTTGTGGTGCGCAGTGGGGTGGCCGGAGCTGGAGCCACAACCGACGAGGACGTCGCCGCAGGAGAGTGGGAGGACGTTGAATCGGATGAAGAGGCAGGCACAGCAACATCCGGTGCTAAAGACGCTACATGTCCCATCTTGCTGGCCGACAGGCGTAGATCGCCGACCTGCAGGTCGATGCTCTCGAAACTCGAATTCTCCACCAGCTCCAGGATCTGGCGCAGGTCATCTGCGGAGAGTGGGCTGTCCAGGTAGCGTGCCATTTGTCTTTCCTGACTATGCCCGGCGTCGAACCGGGGCCCTTATCAGCTGGTTGAAGAAATAGCTGCGGACACAGCTGCGTCCGAGAGACCAAGTTCCTCGAGTATCTGTGCCGTGTGTTCGCCGAGGAGCGGGACAGGCCGGTCCGCGTCGTCATCGGGACGTTGAGGATCGTCGATTGCGTAGCCGACGAGTGGCAGCGCCCGTTCACCTTTTCCGAAAGTGCGCGTCATGCGCAGCGTCTGCGCCTGCGGATTAGTCATCGCTTCGGCTACTGTATTTAAGGGCCCGCAGGGCACGTCGTTGGCCATCAGGCGCTCGAGCCAATGAGATCGGTCCTTCAGTCCGAAAACTGCCGACAGTTCCTGACGCAACTGCTCATAATTGTTCTCTCGCATGGATTTGCTGACATAGTCGGGGTGTTCGCCGAGATCCTCGCGATTGATAGCCACAAGAAGTGCCTGCCAGAATTTCGGCGGCGAGGAGAGATGGATAGCGAGCGGCAGCCCGTCCGCGCATACGAAGGCGAAGGATTGCGAGACCCGGGCCCGGGACGACTTGTCGGCTATTGCGCCGGTCAGGAGATATTCTGCGACGCCGTGCGGCTGGAAAGCGATCGTCGCCCCGAGCATGCTGACGTCGATGCGCCGACCAAGGCCGGTTATGCCGCGCGAGACGAGCGCCCCGAGCACGCCGTAGGCCGCATAGAGCCCGGTAAGCTGGTCGGAGATCGGCGGTCCGACCGGATCGGGCTTCGTGATGTCGACCAACTGGCTCCAGAGGCCGGACATCGCCTGTGCTATGCCATCGAAGGTGGGCAGGTCGCGGTAGGGTCCGCTCTGACCCATGCCCGAGATCGAGCAGTAGACCAGACGCGGCGCGCACTGTTTCAGCGCCTCGTAGCCAACGCCGGCGCGATCGAGGGCGCCGGGACGGAAATTCTCGATGACGACATCGGCATTAGCCGCAAGGTGCAGGTAATTTTCCCGTCCTCTGGGTGTCTTGATGTCCAGTTCGATGCTGCGCTTGCCGCGATTATAGGCGGCAAAGGCGGGTGAAATCGCCGCACCTTCGCCAGCCCAGGTGCGGAAAGGATCCCCAGAGCCCGTCATTTCCACCTTAACGACATCGGCGCCGAGATCAGCCAGAAGCATGCCCGCGAAAGGCCCGCTGATAACATTCGCCATCTCAACCACACGGATTCCCGCCAGCATGTTCCGATTATCGAACACCCAGTTCCTCCCGATCGCATCGCCGCCCGCGCGTTCGCGGCGACTGTCTGTGAAAGACGTGATGACGCTCCCGACGTCTCGCCAATTGGTCTTGTGCGCATAGCGTGCAATCTGTACGCTATGTGGTCAGGTTAGGGTGAGGCCGAGCTGGATGTCAATGCTTATTGATCTAAGGAATGAGCGATGGTTCATTTCCTCGCTCGAACGCGGGCTCAATGTCATCAACGCGTTCAGTGGCGCCAAACCTGCTCTTTCAATATCTGAGATAGCCAAGCTGTCCGGCACGTCGCGAGCTTCGGCGCGCCGGATCGCCATGACATTGGAGGCGCTCGGCTATCTTGCGCGCTCCGATGGCAACCAGTATTTCCTCACACCGAAGACGCTGGCACTGGGAACGGCATATCTGTCGTCGCACGGTGTTGGAGACGCGCTGCAGCCGATCTTGCGACGCCTGCGCGATATGTCGGGGCGCTCCGCCAGCATCTCAGTGCTCGATGGGGAAGAGATTATCTACGTTGCGCGCGCATCGGCATCGGGACCGCTGCGCATTCATATAAATATCGGGCAAAGACTGCCGGCGTACGCAACCGCGATGGGGCGCGTGCTGCTAGCAGCGCTTCCGGACCAGGATTTCGATGTGTGGTTGCGCAATGTCCGGCTCGAACCGTTCACCGAATTGACAATCACGGATCCGATGAAGTTCCGCCAGATCATCGAGACCGTGCGCGCCCAAGGCTACTGCGTGGTTGAGGGAGAACTGGGCCCAGGCATCAGGGTGCTCGCTGTCCCGATCATCTCCGCGCAAGGCACCACGGTGGCGTCGCTTAATCTCACAACCCAGTCGGCGTTCGACCGGGAGCTGGATGTGGTCGCTGAGTTCCTACCAGAGGTACGACAGGCCGCTATGGAAATCAGCGGCGTTTGGAACCATCTCCAAGTTCAAAATGTGCGTGACATGTTGGAACCGGGGCCGGGCTGATTGGCAAGGCACTAACGCGAAACCTCATCGTCGATACGTTGATATACTTCGTCGGCCATAGGCGTATTCATTTCCTCCCAGGCATGACCGACTAGTCCGACGGCGCGGCTCATTACCGCCATGCCCCGCGCAAGGCGCCAATCCAGCCCGAGCTCGCAAAGAAGCGCGCCAATAGCGCCCGTGACGTTGACTGGAAGAATCCGGCCGGATGTCTCGCTCGCTTGTATGCTGATTTCCCACATCAGTGCCACATAGGGTCCAGCAAGGTCCTGTTCTTGCGCGATGGCGCGTAACCTCTCAGCCCGCGGATCAACCGGTGTATGTAGCGGATGTCCGATGCCCGGCAAGAAGTCACGCCGTTTGGTGTGGTCCTCCACGACATCCTTTGCAATGGCTTTGATGTCGCCGGTTTGTGCATCCGGTAATGCAGCTTGGAGTACGCGAGCCGCCCCCTCCATGGTTCCCGCAAAACGGCTACCGAGACTATTCAATCCGGCACCTACGGCCGCTTGCAGTGCTTCCGGGGCACCAGCTAGGACCATGCGCGTGGCGATCGCAGAAGGCGTCATGCCATGCTCGACTAGTGAGACGAGCATGGCATTGAAAACTATCGACTCCGAAGAGGAGGGCCTGCGGCCCGTGATCTGCAGGAACGCCATGTCACCGAAATCAATATGGCCCATCAACTCTCGGGGTAAGTCAAAGCCTCGGACTATCACTGTGTCCGTGGTGCTTCGCCCCAGTTCCGATTTCAACGGCTTCTGGTTCCGAGCCATGAAGAACTCTCCGATTGTGCGCATTGCGATCGCAACGCTCTCTATGCGCGCCAATCTGACAAATATACTGTAGGTGTCAACCTGATGAAGGCCGACGTTTAGAATCAGGCATCATTGACCAGAGCCGAAAAGTGAGGGCATTGGGTGGGTTGCAGTTGCAAAGCAGGTCGTTCGTAGCGATTGGCGATGAGCCGCACCTTTGAGTTTGGCAAACACGTTCGCGACCTGTTGGCGCTGGCTGCCGAGGGCCTTGTCGCATCCGAATGGTGCTGCGCATCGCGCCGAATTCGGTTCGCGAAACGATCGTGAGGAATGGCATCGTGCCCGCATTCTCGCTCTTCCGGAAGGCACAATGAAGATGGTCCCGTCCAGCGACGCAACGGTCGTTGACGCTACCGGCGCGGGGACAGTTTCAACGCCGGGTACCTTGCGGCCCGGGCAGCCGGCAATGACGTTCCCGCCGCAGTCTGCTATGCGCATCGCGTCGCGTCGATCTGCATCGCCCACCACGGCGCGCTCGCGCCCGTGGATGCAGTTTGTCAGGTTAGATCAAGCTGACCTCTGGTCTTCGATGGATGTTTCGGGAACAGTCAATGACCGAACACGGCTATCGCACCGGTTGCTCCACCGATAGCTAAACACGAGGCATTCCATCTAACTTAAAGACAAAGAGGGCGGCATCTGTGGCATCACCCGTCTACCCAGGATACGTGGTGTCGGGAAAGTCACCACTTCAGGTTCCGGAACTGCTCCAGGCAAAAGTCGACGAAGGATCGGACGCGCGAGATGTGTTGTCGCTCCGGAAGGAAAACCACGCTGATATGCTGATTGTCAGGCGCACGCTGCTCTTCCAGCAACGGAACCAGCCGTCCAGCGCGTATGTGCGGCAATGCGATGTGCTCGGCCATGCGCATGATCCCTCGACCCTCCAGGCATAGTGCGACAAGGGTCATACCGTTGTTGCTTTTCAGATTGCCTTTGACCTTAAGTGCACGTTGGCCGTCGTGAAAGAGAAAAGGCCATCTGTTCAAGTGATCATTGGCGCCTTGCCACAGGAGGCAGTTGTGCCCTCGTAAATCGTCGGGATGTCGAACGGGCGGTCGATCTGCGAGATAGCTGGGCGCCGCGACCACGATCCGCTGAAGGTCGCAGAGTTTCCGCGCGACCAAGTTGGAATCGGCCAGAGTGCCCATTCGAATTGCGACATCCACACGACCATCGATGAGATTCTCGATCGCGTCGGTCAGCGAAATGCCGACTGAGATTTCGGGGTGGCGATCCATGAATTGCGGAAGAATTGGAACGATGCGATCGCTTCCGAAAGACAGGGGAGCGCTGATATGCAGATTTCCTGCCGCTTTGTCGCCGTTCGACATAATAGCGTCTTCGGAGGCTTCGATCAAATCCAGTAAATGACGGCATGACGCCAAGTATCTTTCGCCTTCGGCAGTTAGCCTTTGGCCGCGTGTCGTTCGATGAAGAAGTGATACGCCGAGACGCCGCTCAAGGCTCTTGAGTGACTTGCTGACGAAGGACTGGCTCGTACCCAGGATATGAGCGGCTGCGGTAAAGCTGCCAGCATCAACCAATGCCCGGAATGTCACCATCTCGACGAGCCGATCGTCACGCATGATCTGTCGCTTCTCGCTCATGGCTGAAGGGGTAGCAAAAAAGCGCCTCACAATCAGCGAAGTCTTATTACTGCTGAGCATAAATCTTATTCGATTGCCAGCGTTGCGCCACGGGATGCGAGCGAGCAGGGTCCTCTCATTCTGGGAGGAAATCATGCAAGAACGATACATCCAACTTCTTACGACGACTCTGATCACGGCATCACTCTGCGCCATCGGCACAGGGGCTTCTGCGCAGACGACCCTTCAACTTGGTCACACCGGCGCTGCATCTCACCATTTTCAGCAAGTGTCGGAGGAATTTGCGCGTCTTGTGGATGAGCGTACGGGCGGTGAAGTTCAGGTCACGATCTATCCGTCGGATCAGCTGGGCGGGCAGATGCAACTCGTCGAGGGCACGTTCCTTGGCACCAACGACATGGTGCTGACGTCCGATGCTGTGCTCTCGAACTTTGTGCCTGATGTCGGCGTGATCAATCTGCCCTTTCTTTTCCGCGACTACGATCATGTGCGCGCCGTACTGGACGGTCCGATTGGAGATCAGCTGGGTGAAGCTGTCGAGGGGCAGGGCGCTATCCTGGTTGGCTGGTGGGAGAACGGCTTTCGGCATGTGACGAATTCGCGGGGACCGGTTGAAACTCCCGAAGACCTCGCCGGCATGAAAATCCGCGTACCGGAAGGCCCGGTATTTGTGGACACGTTCAATCAACTCGGCGCCAGCGCTACACCCGTCGCGTTCTCCGAGCTTTATTCCGCACTTCAGCTCGGCGTTGTGGATGGGCAGGAAAATCCACCGGCGCACATTCTCACGCAACGCTTCTATGAAGTGCAGGACTATGCCTCGCGCACTGGCCACATCTATCTGTCTTCGCCGGTCCTGATCTCCTCATCCGCTTATGGAAGGCTAACCGAAGATCAGCAGCAAATCCTCTTGGAAACTGGCAAAGAGCTCGCTTCGTTTCATACCAATCTCGTACGCGAAGAAGAGGCGGCGCAGTGGGAAGAAATCGAGGCTGCGGGGATGGCAGTCAACGATGTCGACCCGGAGGCATTTGTAGAAGCAACGGCGCCGGTCATCGAAAAATATGGTGACGTATTCGGCGCCGAGCTGATCCAGCAGATTCGCGAAACCCGCTAAAACTTTCGGCCGGTGGGGCTACTCACCGGCTAGTTCGTGGGAGAGCGAGAATGTTCGATAAAGCGCTTCGCCATGTGTTGACCGGCGTCGAAATAGTCAACGTCGTCCTTTTGCTTACGGTTATCGTCGTGGTGCTCGGCCAGGTAGTCGCGCGCTACGTCCTCAATATATCGGCGACTGGGTCCGAAGAAGCCGCTCGTTATCTCCTGATCGTCATCGTCATGCTCGGCGCATCCACCGCTGTGAAGAACGGATCGCACATGGCGGTCGGCTACTTCGCATCCCTGCACCGCCCTAGCGTCCAGCTCGTGATGGAGATCGTCTGCAAAGTCATCATTCTGGCGGTCGCTCTGCTGCTTCTGGTTAAGGGCTTTGAGCTGTCCCAGCGCACAATGATGCAAACGAGCCCCGCTCTGCGCATTTCCCGCGGCTACATCGCAGCCGCGCTGCCTGTCGGAGGCCTCTTCATCATCGTGGCCTTGCTGCATACCGTCCTTACGCGCAACAGCAAGCATATCGGCGAGCGTCCATGATCTGGTTTCTGTTCATTTCGTTTTTCGCGATGCTGTACATCGGTGTACCAATTGCGTTTGCGCTGACCGCGTCGTCAGTGCTGTCCATCATCATATTCACCGATGTGCCGATACTGATTGCGGTACAGCGAATGTTCGCCGGTCTTGATGTTTTTGCGCTCATGGCGATACCGCTCTTCCTGTTCGCTGGCTACCTCATGACCGAGGTCAAACTGTCCGAGCGTTTGGTGGCCTTTGCCTCGATCTTTCTGGGGCGCTTTCGAGGTGGTCTCTCGTTGATATCGACTGGCTCTTCTGCGGTATTCGGTGCGATTTCGGGATCAGCCAATGCTACGACGGCAGCCATTGGTTCGGTCATGATCCCGACCATG
Source organism: Rhizobium sp. EC-SD404 (assembly GCF_902498825.1). NCBI lineage: Bacteria > Pseudomonadati > Pseudomonadota > Alphaproteobacteria > Hyphomicrobiales > Rhizobiaceae > Rhizobium > Rhizobium sp. EC-SD404. The sequence goes on along the minus strand of NZ_LR701459.1, from coordinate 3,556,296 downwards.
GCGAAGCGCGGATATGACGAGGCCCATGCAGCGGCCGTCGTTGCCGCGTCCGGCATTCTGGGACTTATCATTCCGCCGAGCATCACGATGGTGCTTTACGGCGTCAGCGCTAACGTCTCCATCGGCGATCTGTTTCTGAACGGCATCGTTCCAGGACTGCTGATCGCGGCCTGCATCCTTGCCATCAATTACGTCATTGCGATCCGCAACGGATATCCCGCTGCTGAACCGATGAGCACGCGCCAGCAGCTCACTGCAATCCGGCAATCCGTTGTGCCAATGCTGATGCCGCTCATCATCCTGGGCGGGATCTACACCGGCGCGTTCACCCCAACCGAAGCGGCCGCCGTTGCATGCGGATATGGATTGCTTGTCGGGGCCTTCGTCTATCGCAACCTGAGCATACGGGCGCTCGTTAGGATCAGCCGCCAAACAGCGGAGATGTCGGCAGTTATCCTGTTCCTCATCGCTAGCGCGAACATCTTCACTTACGTTTTGGCGTCGCAGAACGTACCGCAGAATCTCGCAGCTGCCCTGGTGGGTTTTTCCGACAGCCCGCAGCTTATTCTCGTGCTCATTCTGTTTGCGCTTTTGGCGCTCGGCACTTTCCTCGACAACGTGGCGGCGGTCGTGCTGGTGACGCCCACCCTGATGCCGGTGTTAGCAGCACTGAACATCGATCCCATGTTCTTTGGGGTGTTTATGGTGACTGCAATCGCTGTTGGTCAGATCACCCCGCCTGTCGGGCTCAATCTCTTCATTGCGGCCAACCTGACGAACACGACGTTCGAGAGGGTCGTCGTCGCGAGCCTTCCCTACATCGCGATGTATATCGCCATCCTGTTCCTGTTCATCGTTTTCCCCGGCTTGCTAACGATCTTCTGAAGCTCGGGAATAGCAGCAATTCCAGTTCGGCAGTCGATGCCGGGACATGTGAATGCGATCATGCATCATCAAAAGAGGAGCCAAGTCCATGGCAAGAGCCGAAAAAGTGTCGATCTATCAGCCGGATCAAGAGGGCCTGATCTTCCCCGAAATCCCGTCCTTCAATTCTTTTGAGAGCGAGCGGAAATACATGAAGGAGCATCTGGTCGGCGCTTGCCGCGCCTTTGCTGCTCATGATTTCGACTATGGCTTTGCCGGTCACCTGACCGTGCGCGACCCCGAACACAAGGATCTCTACTGGACCAACCCGATGGCTGTTCCGTTTTCGCAGGTCTCGATGTCGAACCTGATCCTGGCCGATCACGAGGGCCGCGTCGTGGAAGGCGACTATGCGATCAACCGTGCCGGCTTCGTCCTGCACTCGGCCGTTCATCATGATCATCCCGATATCGTCGCGATGTGCCACGCGCACACCGTTTATGGCACCGCATGGGCCGCTACGGGCAGGCCGCTAGATCCGATCAGCCAGGATGCTGCCGCATTCTTTGAGGATCACGTCGTCATCGATGACGAAGCCGGCAAGGTAGCGGTCGAAAGCGAAGCAGGCGGCAAGGTTTCGCAGGCATTCGGCACCGCGCGCGCAGCCATTCACAAGAACCACGGGCTTTTAACGGCCAGCCGACACAGCATTGACGCGGCTGCCTTTTGGTTCATCGCGCTGGAACGTTGCTGCAAGCAGCAGCTGGCCGTCGAAGCCGCGGGTATCAAGCCGGTTTTCGTGCCAGAGGATAAGGCCCGCTACAGCCGCGAACACGTGGGTAGCGAGTACATTGGTTGGCTGCATTTCCAGCCGCTATATCAGGATGTCTTGGCGAAAAATCCCGACATGCTGAACTAACTTCAATTAACAGGGAGCTGCATCTGGCGACTCCCTGTTTGGATGCATTTAGACGTGCCACGTACGATCACGCTGTCTGTCATTTACCGTCGTTCATAAGACAGCCTTGGCTCTGTTGACATCCGTTGGCATCCATAGTTTGCAGCGGCCAGAGCCAGGGAAGCCAGTCTACGAGACCAAGGTTTGGTTGTATCGGGTGGTGATGCGACGGAACTGTGTGAGTTTATTGAATTTGCGTACGACCCGGTCGCGGTTTTTGTAGGCACCGAGTCACACGCGATGGCCTGTTTTCGGTTGGCCTTGCGCGTGACGATCGACACTGACCTGCGACCTGAAAGCCACGCAGAAGATCGCGGAATTCATTGGCGGCAAGTGGGTGGATGGAACTGCCCTAGATGACCTCGTTCCAAAGTCTGACTACAACGACGCCAAGCAGTTCCTTTCGGCCGGGGTTAATCAGGACCGCATGGCCTACGACCGTCGGCCGACCATGTTTCCCCGGAAGGCGACGTTTTGAGGCACGATCAACCATACGGGGCACCTGGAGGACCCGACCGGCAAACGCCGCTGATGGCCAGGCGGCGTCCATAAGCGTGGTTGCTAGGCCACAAGCGTATATCCGGTAAATTAGGAACTCGTTTCGCTACCGAAACGAAAAACTGTGGGGAAATCGTGGCCCCCCTGCCTAGCGACAGCACCCATAGGTGGGCGACCCGCTTGACAATCGTCGGCACCATCGGTGACCTGGATGGAGGGGGAACACGATGTCGCTAGCGGTACTCACAAGCCCAGAAGCAATCGAGGTGGCAATAGCCGAGTTCGACAAGATCGGTCGTGCCCGGTTTCTTGAGAAATACGGATATGGCAGTGGTGAAACTTACATTAGGACGAGCAACGGTTCCGAGTATGACGCCGAAGCGATTTTGGCAGCCGCAGTTGGTATCCAGCATTCCGAACGTGGAGCACTACGAGCGAGCGAGTTTCGTGCGGCACCAGAGGCCGTTGCTGACAAGCTTCACGAACTCGGCTTCTCCGCGATCGATGCCTACGACGATGAAGATGCTGCGATTACTGCTCGCGACATTGCGCTCATAGCCAGCGCACGCGAAAAAGCGGCACGGGGCATTAAATATGCCGATCTCGACCAAGACGAGCGAGATGCCTACGGCCGCGTACACGCCGCCCTCGAGATACTCGGGGACATCGTTGCGGCTGACCTTGGTGACGCGGACGATGTATCGGTCAAACTAACTTCTGGCTTTCACCCGCGGGCGGGCGTTCGCGGCTATGTTCCGAAAGACCTGTGGTTCGCAGTGTTTCCGACGGAGAATGCTGCGTCCCTCGCCGGCAATCCGCAGTTATTTATGATCGTGTCGGAGCGCGGCCTCGAATATGGATTTGGCGTAGCCGTCCATCCAAACGATTTTTCCACTCAAAGCCTGAAAGACAAGGTGCGGGAGATCGCACCGCTGGTTTTTGAACGGTTGCCCAAGCCCAACTCAGTGGAAGCCGACGAGCTTGGAAAGCGCATAGAGCAGTCCGGTGGCTGGTCCTTTCGGCGCAAGCATCGGCTAGGTCCGGATCAATCAGAGTTTGCGACGCTCAGCGACTGGCTCGCTTTCCTTCATTCACCGTCGGGCAAACAGAACGCAGCGGGTGGCATATGCCGATACATCTCCGGTTCCGAACTAGACAGCACGGACTTGGTGAAAACAGTCCGGGAGATGCCGGCGCTGTTCCAGGGATTGCTCATGCGAGATTGGCATGGGGAGCATGAAGAGGCACCACTTTTGACCCGCTCACCAGTAGCGCCCAAATCTACCACTCCCGTCCGAGAGTTCGCAGAGCGATTGGAGAAGTTCCTGAGCGTTTTTGGTCAGAAGCGAAAAGACAAGTTCGGAATTGAGCCCGACTTGCGCCAAGCAATCCAGTCGCTTGAGAGCTGGCTCGAAGAAGCGACCCCTGTGCGGAGCCGCCCGAATATTCGTGTCAATCTCAGCGTAGGCAAAGGAAATTGGACCAACACCCCCTGGATCGCGTTGCTCGATCGCCGAGTGACCACGACAACGCAAGAGGGCATTTATGTCGTCTTTCTGATTTCGGAAGACTTGCAGGTCACTTATCTCACACTGATCCAGGGCATGACGGCCTTAGTACAAGCCTTTGGTCAGAAGGGAGCCGCCGCAGAAATGGTTCGTGTTGGAGATGCGGGCCGAGAGCAAATACGTACGCTGTCAGTTGAAGGCTTTAAGCTCGACAACGAGATCGATTTGCGTTCTCGGGGCAGCGCGAAGAACTACGAACTCGGTACGATCGCTCACTTCGACATTCTAACGTCAGCCATTCCCGACGACGGGGAAATTGTGGAACGCCTAGAGTCGCTTCTGGGTGCGTATGAAAAAATTGCGGTCGACGCTGATTCCAAGGTGGAGTTATCTGAAAGCGAAGATGCATGGCCTTTAATCGCCGCCGCTCCCTATACGATCGACGACGCGCTGTCAGAGCTCTTCATCGAGCGCACCGAATTTGAGCGTATTCTCAACATTTGGCGCAGCAAGATGAACCTCATCTTGCAAGGCGCTCCGGGGGTGGGAAAGTCTTATCTCGCAAAGCGCCTAGCCTACGCTCTTATCGGCGCGCGCGCCGAAACGGCTATTGAGGCAGTGCAGTTCCACCAGTCCTATTCCTACGAAGATTTCGTGCGTGGGTTCCGCCCCGATGGATCGGGCGGCTTCGAACTCCAAGACGGCATCTTTCTGCGTTTTGTTGAAACAGCGCGTCTACATCAGAGCACGCCATTTGTCCTGATCGTAGATGAGATCAACAGGGGAAATATGTCGAAGATCTTTGGGGAGCTCATGCTGCTCATCGAAGCCGATAAGCGCAGCCCAGAATGGGGCACTCGCCTGGCCTACCCGCGGCAGGAAGAAGGCCGTTTTTTCATTCCCGACAATGTTTACGTCATTGGCATGATGAACACAGCAGATCGATCGCTATCGCTGGTAGATTACGCGTTGCGCCGCCGCTTCGCCTTCGTGACGGCGGAACCGCAGTTTGAAGCTCCCGGGTTCACTCAGTATCTGCGCGACAAAAGCGTGCCCGACGACCTGATCCATCGCATCCGAGCCCATATGGGTGTTTTAAATGAATCCATTGCAACAGATCGGACAAACCTAGGCCCTGGCTTCCGTATCGGACATAGTTTTTTCACGCCGAGAGACGACGTTGAAGATCCTGATCTCTGGTACGAATCGGTCGTGGATACCGAAATTGTTCCGCTCTTGGATGAGTACTGGTTTGACAATCCAGATCGTGCAGACGAATGGCGAGATCGCCTAAGAGCGCCTGTGACGTGAAAATTCCGGTCCGGAATCTATACTACCTACTGCTGTATGCATGGGGTCACTTTCAGCCTGGTACAGCTACTGATGTCGGCGCCGATGCCAGTCCGGACCTGCCCAACCTATTTGCAAAGATCCTGATCGACCGCACGCGCGTCTTGCTGCGGCGCGGCTTGGATCGTGGATATCGTGCGGAGAGCGAGGAGACTCGGTCGCCAAGAGAGCGACTGCTGATCGGAGATATACTAAAGCGACAAACATTACGCAGAGGTGCTGCGGTCTGCGAGATAGACGAGCTCACAAACGATGTTCTTAACAATCGGATTCTTCTGTCGTCATTGCTGCGCCTAGCCAGCTGCAGTGACGTGAAGCCGGACCTACGCCACGATCTGCGCATCGTGGCATCACGCATGGCCGGAGTGTCGAAATTGCGACTGAGCGCCAACTTATTTTACCGGGTGCAGCTCTCCCGTAACACCTCTCAGTATGGCTTGCTGATGAAAATATGCGAGTTCGTGTTTTGGGCACTGATGCCGGAACAAGATGGTAGCAGCTCGCGATTTCAGAGCATCCTCGACGATGAGATGCGCATGTCGGCCATCTTCGAGGAGTTCCTTCGGGGGTTTTATCGAACGGAGCTCAGAGACTGCCATGTAGGCTCGGAGATGATGTCCTGGTCGGCATCCGCTATTGACTCCAACCACCTAGCCCTTCTGCCGGCAATGCAGACAGATATCACCATCAGATCCGCGAGGGAGACCACTATTGTCGACGCCAAATTTTACAGAGAGGTTCTAGGCGGAGGACGATATTCCGCAAGGCTCCGGTCCGCCCATCTCTATCAGCTGGCAACGTACTTAGCTCATGCCCAAAGGCGTGAGCCAGCGCGCCGCATCCGCGGGCTCCTAGTGTACCCGCAAGTTCACCACGCACTCGATCTCGACTACGAGATACTTGGCTTCCCTGTGCGTGTGTCCACAGTCGACCTCTCCGCCCCGTGGCGCCAGATTAGAGAGGAACTTCTTTCGGTGCAGGGGGAGGGTAAAGAAGATGTCCAGCATTTCGCTAGCGAATTTACAGGCCCCCGGCGCAGGGGAGCGCCGAGCGGCGAGGGTGTCGTCGCCCCACTGGAACATAGCGGGCGCGGGAAGGCAGCAAGCATCAAATCAAATGAAGAGCGCGACGGGACATGAATGCAGATCGCATTACCGTGTTCTTTGGGAGGGAAGCACTTGGCAGGACAGATATACGTTATCATGACTGGAAACGACAACGAGCTCTGGCCTCGTTGCCTAAAGGAGAATCTGGTCGCTCTTGGCTTCGACAAGCCCTACTTCGACGCATGGTCTGCAAATGATTATAACGCCTATCTCGACCTGGAACGAGCAACCGCGAAACCCGGTGACACTGAAGGCGATATCAAAGGCCGGGCGACCTTGTGGATGAACCGAGGTACCGATCTAACGAGTAGCATGGGCGACCTGTGGCTGCATCGCGACAAAGGAAAAGATAGCCTCTATTGGGCCGAGACGACCGGCGCCGACCCGGTTTTTCATCCGTACGAAGACAGGGTGATGCTCGCAAAGCCCGTCACGAAATGGTCGCGCCACGACCGAAATGGAAAACCGCTCTCCTGGCGGACCATCCATCCGGTCGCCAAAGATTACATCGTCTCAATGGCTGCAATGTTCAGCGTCGCCAATGAGGACATGAAGGTCTACCTGCGCGCGGTTGTTGATGGCGATGATCTTTCGCATTGGCACTCACGCGCAAAATGGAAGACGCGGTTGGGCGAGCAGAAGACCCTTGCAACCAGCGCAACACTGCTTGAGCTGACACTTTCGAACTTGATGCTTTCGATCACCGAGACTGTTAAAAATGCGAACGGCCAAAAGGTCTTCAAGCATCTGAAGAATAAGGAAATTCACTGCTCGGAGCCGGAGATGAAAGCCCATCTGCATGAGCTGTTCGTGGCTCAGCAGGGGCGCTGCAAGATCACAGGTCTCCCCATGCATTTGCATGGATCAGACGACTGTGATTCCGATATGTTAGTTTCCCCTGATCGAATAGACAGTTCCGGTCACTACGCTATTGGCAACATGCAGCTCGTTTGCCGCTTTATAAATTTTTGGAAGATGGCCCAGGACAACAATCGCTTCCTCGAGCTGCTCGAACTTGTTGCCGCTAAGGGGCTGGCGAGGTGCGAGATTCTAGAGAGATAAGCCCCCCGCAATTTGTATGATGGTAGGGGTTCGGATCGATCGGTAAGTCTGGTAAACGCCCCTAATTCGGTCGTAGGAGCATACTCTTCCCCTTGTCGAAGAGCGGACGTTCGAATGCGTGCAAAACGGCGTGTCAAGGCCGACTCGCAGAGATGACACGTACGAAGAAGCCTTTGCCGTACAGAGGACGTCTCTTCTAGCTCGGTTTCCGAGATTGCCGAACCTTCAATGACCGCTCAATTACATCACGTTCAGCAACACGACCCCAAATCGCTTTGTAAGCTGCGCGAGTGATCTCCAGCGTGGACTGCCCGAACGAGGTCAATCTCGTTCGTTCAGCCAACGGTGGAATTCTTGAGTGCCCAGAGCGGTCGTCTTGCAAGCTCGAACGTATCGATCAGCGCGACACCAGGGGCGAGGCCGAGATCATCTCTGAGGCCCTCGTGCTTCCATAAGGGATGGATGATCACAGCCCACTTCTTCCTTTCGGCATCGATCGTGAACGCAGGCAGGTCGAGACGCCCAAGCTTGCCGTCCCTGCACTCCGGGATGAAACTCTTCGCGTCGCTCACATGCTGGCTGGCATGCGCTCTCCAGTCGCGCAACTCGGAATAGGCATCAAACTCGCCATTTTTCAATCCGCACTGGAAAGTAGGGTCTTGCAGGGCGCGCAGATACGAAAGTCCTAACCGCCAGTCCAGAAGACCGTGCATGTTCCGGTTGTTGTACCGCTGCAGACATCGGTAGCACGACATCGAACATTTGGAGGCGTGATCGGCCTCCGTGAAGGCGTTCAGCGGCCACTTCGTGTCGTCCGTGAGTATGCTTTCGATGATGTTGTCGATCGAGCGACGTCCGCCCTTCTGAAGATGGCGGCAGAACCCCGAGCCGTTCGTCAACGTGTCCGCGATCTGAAGGAAGATCGTGCGCTTCCCGTCGTCTTCCTCGACAACACGAGGCGCCAGACTCTCGAATTCTTCGGGAGCCACGTCGAGTTCGAGAGCGGCACGCTGTATCAGCATCTGCGTGGCCGAGATGGCAGCAGCGCGTACGCTGGTCTTGCTCTGATCCGTACGACGGAAAACGTCGGACGCCTCCAGGTCGGCGATACGTAGCTTCGGCGAGAAGGTGGATGTCGAAATCTGCAAGGAGTTCGTGACCTTCGACGACGAGAGCCAGCCGTGCCATGGCTCGTGGTCATCGAGGACACCCCACCTGTCGTCCTCGCCCTTCTGTTCGCTTTCTAGCAGTGTCTCGGGACGGATCGCCTGATCCGTCAGGATGTTCTTATAGAATTTATTGCCCGCGTCGGTCTTCTGATACCATCTCGCGGCTTTCTTGTCCGTCGTTTCCTGCACGACGAACCCCTTGGGTTCGCCGTCTTCGGTGTCTTCCCCAGGATTCACTAGATGGATCTTCGCGTGCTCGGCGAAACGGATCTCGATATTACCGTTCCTGGTCGTCTCCGTAGGTCTGCCGATGTTGGCGAGTGTCAGCATACGACGACCCTTGGAAACCAGGTCCTCTGTGCGCGGATTGAAATCGGTTCTGTAGGCACCCGGAGAGAAACACTCTCTGGACCTGGTCGGATCGAGTTCGGATCCGCATGTCCCGCATTCTTCGATCGGTACAGGCCCGACGCTTTTTTCCCAGTTTCCGCAAGCCGGACAAAAAGAGAGGAAGAAATGGTCTCGGGCCCAGTGCTGATGCGGCTCTAGAGTCATTTCGCGTTCGTTCGGCTGAGGGAGAGGCCCCGTGAAGCCGACACAGAGATGTCTCTCCTTGTCTTTCGGAATCACGGATCCGGGTGCGAACTCGAAGATCGCCATATCCTGATCACGATCAATGGTGTCCCACACGGGTTTTCTGCCGGAAGCCGTGTGCTTCATCGAATGGCCGGTATAGAGATTCCGGGTCCGTGTCGGCATTCCATAGAGAGGTAGAAGGCCGCTCTCGGCTAGTGCCGACGCGAGACCGAGTGAAGCGCCGCCGTCGTTCGTCGTATTCGCGGCGACTTCGGTGTCGTCCTCTCCGGCATCCTCGTTTTCCGCGGTCGCGAGTTGGCCGGAATATTCTTGGCGAAGCCCCTCGATTTCCTGCAAAAGCCTTTTCGTAGTCACACCCGCCAGAAGCTCATCGCGATCGATGTTCGCAGCCCGGGCCAGCGTCTCCGCATATGCGAGGCGATAGCCGTCCGTTCGTTCCAGGGCATGCGCGAGCCGCTCCGGCCAGTTCGACTTCGCCGCGAACCATTCGCGGCAGGTGACGAACTCGCCATGGATATCGGGAGGAACGGCCCTGTCGCCTTCCCACGATCCGCCACTGTCCTTGCGTAGCAGTTCGAAAGCTGCGACGAGCCAGAACTTGCGCAGCAGTCGCGACGGAATGTCGGCTAGACCTTTGGTGAGGAACGGCGGCGGCGGTGCATCGCCGGTGATCGCGATCGGATTGCGGAAGTAATGGATATCGTGGCTACGGCTTCGGCAAATGGTGACGACCGAAGAGAACGCTTGACCTCTCCGGCCGGCTCGACCGACGCGCTGCTGATAGTTGAATCGCTGCGGCGGCATGTTCGCCTGGTAGACCGCCTGAAGAGCGCCGATGTCGACACCGACTTCCATGGTAGTGGTGACGGAAATGAGATCGATCTCACGGGATTTGGTGCGCAGATGGAAAACGCCGTCCTTCTCGCCATCCTCCTGAACAAATATCCCCTTGAACCTCTGAAGCCGGTCGCTCGGATCTCCGGTCTGGCCGGTCAGTTCCTCGCATCTCAACCTGAACGGACGATCGCCCTCCAAAGCTCGAACGACGCGTCGGCCTAGGAAATTGTCGGAGCGGAGAGAGCCCACGTCGCCCGACGGAGTTCCGTCCATGGGCTCACCACAACGCGTACAGGCACTCAGTCCTCGATGTAGATGGACGCGCGAGCAGTTCGTGCAACGCCAGAATGGATCGGAGGGCTCCACGATCCTAAAGCTCAGGCTCGTGACATCAATTCGCCCCTCCGTCGTCGGCTGGTCATGCTCCCGCAACCACGACAGGAAACCGTCGAGTTCCTTGGCCGCGTCTTCCTTGAATATCCGACGCAGAATCTTAGAGACCCTTGATTCCTGCCTCCTTCCCATGGCGTCCGCAGCATCGTTCCACGGCGTGTAGGAAGCTCTTCCCTGTTCTTCTCGCGTGTATCGGTTCGGGATAACGCGATAGGCGTCCGCGAACATACGTAGCCATGCGTCGCGCTTCTCATCCTCTTCGCCGTAGGCTTTGCGCCCGACGAAGCTAGGATACCCGAGTCCTGTCTCTTCGAGTGCGAAATAGGTGCGACTGAACAGGAGATCGGCTGCTTCGACTCTTTGGTCCTTGTGCAGTTCCTTTCTCGCCCGTTCGGTCTTCTCATGTTCATCGAGATCGTAGCGATCGATCCACGCGTATCCATTCTCCGTCTCGACGAAATGCTCGTTCCAGGACTTGCCGCCCAGCTTGTTCTTCGGCGTGTCGGCTCCTTCCTTCGGGTTTGCGCCGATCGCGATCATGTCACGCAAGACGGGCCGAACAGTCAGTTCCTTCTCGTCATGGCCTCGCGAGAACTCCAGGATCTGCTGGAGAGGGAAGGATGGAGAGTGCTTCTGACCCGAAATCAGACCTTTGAGAGTTTTCAGCCGCTTCTGCGCTTGTGTCCATTCAGGAGTGTCGGTTTCGTCCTCCTCCAGAAGTTCGCCGATCCTCGCCTTGACGGACTCGTATTCTGCTTCCTCGGTCGACGTCGCGACCTCCGCGAGCTTCTTGTCGTTCGCTGCGACGACCAGAAGCTCACGACGAAGGTCGCGTTGGTGCTGGACCTCGACATCCAACGCGAGGGTAGCCGCGTCTCGTCGGCTATCGGAGAAAGCTACGAGCTTTCCGTCTCCTCCCTGTGCCTTGAGGTACGCGACGAGTTCAGTGGCCAGAAGCTGCGAGGTCTTGCCGAAACCGGTTCGGAAGCTTCGAATGGGCGACAGCCGTCCCTCTCGTCGGATGCTGTTCTTCGCACGGAAGCGTTGATAGTAGTCGGTGCCGCAGCGCGGGCAGCAGTATGGGACCGCGCTGGCGACGCCGTCGGCCTTTCTTCCGTGCTTGTCTTCGGTCTCGTTCCGCATAAGCAGCCGCCCGGACACGCTACCCTCCGACGAGCCGCTCCGGACGATGCCCGTAGCGGGGTCCAGATGCCCTTCGATCCAAGAATAGTGCGGGTCCTCCCCTGCCACCGGCACCTTCCTACCTGGCCAGAAGAGAGCGAACTCCTTATATGTCGCGTCTTCGAAACGGCCCGTAGTCGGGCTTTCGGGTAGTCTTTCCAGATCCTGCGGGGCAGGAAGCAATGAAGTCGCCGTACCGTTCGTGCCTCCGCCTCTGCGTCCGCCGACGACGAGATCGCCGCACGCTTCGCAGTATAGAAGCTCGAAGCGTCGACGAGGTCTCTCGCCTTCGACAGTCGCGTCGAACGCTTCGCCTCTTTCGATGCTCGGAAGACCCCAGGAGTACCCGTCGCCCGTCGGCGTGATGGACGCGAAGAGGCCTTCTATGTTTCGAAAGAAGCAGTGGATCCGAAAACTCGGGAGCGTTTCGACCGCCTTTCTGGACGGTATGAAGTTTTCGTCCAAAAGACCGGGGGGTAGGTCGGGAATTGCGCGAACGACCGTGAGACCCCTAAGGGCCATTTCGTTCTCTTCGCCGAAGATCCGCGTCGAAAGCGTTCTCGAATGGCCGGGGCCGGTCTTGCCATCGGATTTGCCGAGGCCTGCTGCGATCGCATAGGCCGCGATACCGACCGCCTCTTCGAAGGCCTCCTTCGAGGGCTTCGTCTTTCCCGTCAGCGCCAGTACGGCATCGCCGAGGCTGTTCCGAAAGGTAGCCACGCGTTCCGGTATGGTGGTTCCCAGATCAAGGCTTCTTCCGAGCGCCTCCAACGACTTGACGTCGATGATCCGCTTCGGATCCTGCAGAGGCTCCTGCACACCCGGCACCACTGCAGTTTTCCAGAGGGCGGCGATGTCGACAGCCGCTTCTTCGTTCTCCCCGAACGTGCCGGCGGAACCGAACATGTCGGAGAGGTAGTCGAGACTTGCCGCTGCGTCCTCTTCATCATCGACCGGGAGGGAGGCGCTCGACGCCAGAACGCGAAGTTTGTGGCGATGCTCAGGAAGATCGAGGCCGAGGCGATGCAGAAGAATTCGCAGAAGCCCCGCTACTTCCGCTCCTCCGCTTCCTCGAACCAGATGGAGTTCGTCCATGACGAGAAAGAAGCGCGCATCCCTGTTCTCGATGATCCATCTCCGCGTCTTGTCGATGATGGGGCTGTCCACTTCGCGGACCAGCATCGCATTCAGAATTGCCTGGTTCGTGACGAGGATATCGGGCGGAGCTTCCTGCATGTCCCATCGGGAAACGGTTTCCGAACCTCGCGGATCGGCAAAGAGAAAGCGATGCCTTTCCGCTCTCGGATTTTCTGCCAGACGTCTCTCGTCGGAAGCACCGACCTGACGACGGATGTCGTCGAGAAGCTGCATGTCCTGCCGAAGCTGATCGCGACGCCGCCTGTTCTGCTTCTTCCAGCCGCTATCCTCCGCGAGGCGCGGATGTCGATGGAAGCCCGTCACGGGGGTCTTTCCGGTGTAGCGACCGAAGAATATCCTGTTGCCCGAGAATCTCTTGTCCATCACCGACCGTGCTTCTTCCGAGTCGAGCGTCTTGCGGAGGCGGGTCATCTGGTCTTCGACCAACGCGTTCATCGGGTACAGGATCAGCGCCCTGACCGCCTTCGGTCGTTCCGGATGCTCGTTGGCGCGCTGGAACTTGAAATGCCTCCTCGATCCCTTCTCGAACCAGGCGGGAGACAGTTCGCCTTTCGGCGCAGGCCAGAGAGTCGCTTCTCTCGCAATCGAAGCGATGATCGGAAGCATGAAGGACTCGGTCTTGCCGGAACCCGTGCCGGAGGTGACGATCCCAGGCATGCCGTCCTGCACGCCCTTGCACAGCATCTCGATCTGATGTGTGTAGGGGTGATAACGTCCCTTCAGTTCGGCGCCTTCGGCTCTGTCGAAGAGACCGCTGAGGGCAAGCTCAACGAATGCTCGACGTTGTTCGGGCGTGAACTCCGGTAGGATCGACTCGCCTTGGCCTCCCACCAGTTCCTCCAGACCGAAATCCGACTGACGGTATCGCCGGACGACCTCGAAGATCGGATCGAGTGCCAGATTTCCGTGCTTCAGAAGGAGCGATCGTCTGCGTTCCGCCATCTCCCTGTCATCGATCCGGAACGCCGTGTCGAGATAGGAGATGAAGAACTGCTTCGATCTCTCGAAACCGCCGATTGGGTCGAACATCAACTATCTCCTTCCGTCCGTAAGCTTGATCAGCCATTTGTCCTGCGGTGGCGTCTGACCAGCGACCTGTAGAAGCCACGGAATGCTCGCCTGGATCGACAAGGCGATGTCGTCGGCATCGACGTCACCGGCCCAGGACGCTGCTTTCGCGACTTGCCCGATGGTCTGTCGCAAGCCGGGTGTGAGGCTCTCCATATCGATGCCGGCAAGGATCTCAGCGATTTTTGCAGCGCTTTCTCCTCGGGGATAAGTCCAACCCTTCAGATCACGCCGATCCTTGGTCGACAGCGGACGTGCGATGCCTGCTGCCTCGTGCTTTACAGTGCCGCGCAGTGCCGACAGTGACGCCTGACCATCCTCGCCGGTCACAGTCGCCGAGACGACCAGATTTGGGGGAAGGGCGCGATAAGAGCGTCGATCCTGGATGCCATCGATCCAGAAACCGAATGGTGCGAGATCCAGGTTGGCCAGGACGGCCGGAATGATCCGATCGGGATTCGCGATCGCCACCTCTACGGCCGATGCGAACGGCGTCTTTCTAACGGTCGATCCGGAGAAGAGGTCCTCGAACGAGACGAGGGTTGGATTACAGAACTGGACGAAGTAGTTGGGCCCACCGACCAGGTTCGAGAATGCTTCCGCGACCTCCATCGCCTCCGGTCCCACGAACAGGGGCAGCCTTCCGCAGACCGCGAATCCGAACATCGAAGCCAAGGCGGAAGGTCCGATCCCGATCTTCGCCGAGACCATGTCGATAGACGCTGTGCGAGCGACGGCAGTCTCGTCTACCGGACAGTCCAGACGAGCGTCCGACCGGATTTCACCGGAGATCTGGAGAGCGAGTGAGCGAATGAACTCGGTGTTCCGCAACAGGTCGGTGGGATCGAACGTAGCGACCTCACTGCGATCGGCGACAGACGTATCGATCGACCTCGCCAACGTCTCGACCAGTTCGGTATTCGTTCGTACGCGACCGATCATGGATCGGAATTCCGAAGAGGATATGTCGTACAGCCTGTTCAGAGCGCTTTCGATCTTTTCATCGAGGCTAGCTTCGAGTTCTCGCACGGCTAGAACTCGGTCTTCCAGGCGAACGGACGCCTCCTCGATCAGCTTACGTTTCGCAGCAAGGTCGTCTTCGACGGCTACGACTTCCGCCATCCGCTCGGCTGCAAGTTCATCGATCGTCGCTTGGACCTCGGCGACCCTTTTGTTCTTTTCGGTTTCAACGAGGTCGTCTATCTCTCTTGAGTAACGCGGGACTTTGCGGACGACCTCGGGAAAGAGGTCGATCAGACGGTCGCGTTTCGCCAGAGCGTCGAGAAGACGCTGAAGGTCGCGTTCGTCGTGACTTCCTGCAACCGACTCGATATACTTGAGGACGACGCCGCGCATTTCTTCGAGACTAGCGCTAGGCGCCTGCGCTCCCTCGAGCGCAGATTTTATCCGTTCGAAGAGTGCGGCCGTCGACGCGATGACCGTAGCATCGTCTCGTATATCCTCGACCGCGCGTCCCAGTATATTCGGCCTTTCGGCGAAGACGAGGGCTCGTTCCTTTTCAATCCTGGCCAGCGCGACGCCAAGTTCCATCTCGACCAGTTCGACGTTGGCTTCGTTGACCGATTTCGAGAGTACGATATGACCGTCGCGTACGGTGTAGTTCTCCCGAAGGAAGTACGTGTCGCCGCCTATCAAGATCGCGTCGGGGACGATGTCCGGTCCGCATCTGACGTGACCTCGCCTCAGGGACTCGAGCAACTCGCGACGCGACTGCGACGCCGGTCGCCAGACGACCCAGAGGCGGTGAGCGTCGTCGGCTCTGCGCCAGTCGTCGGCAATGCCCAGTTCCGTCTTCCAAGCGGGCGGCAAGAGCGAAGGCTCGCTGTCGTTCTCGAATGAGAAATACACGCTGTCGCTCTTCTTCGGTCCGACGAACGATGGAATCGGACTTCCAGCCAGTTTCGAAAGACCTGGTAGCGCCGACTTTTCGGAAAGCCCGGAAAGGGCCCAGAAAGAACCTTGTTCTGCAAGGATCATCTTGCTGGAGACGACGTTGAAGGGCTTCCGATCGGCGATGCTGAGAGCTGCGTTGTTGATCGGCTCGACCCAGATCTGTCCATCGGCCCTTCGAGATCTGATCCTCACGATGGGCGACTGCTTCGTGATCGCGGACATCAGCTTGAAGCCGTCCAGTATGAGTTCCTACGTGTGATTAGGCGACCATCTACGTAGACCGGTCGATGCCCACGGATTCTCGATGACGCGCGGGAGAGAGCCCATTCCGGCACGATATCTCCGGCCGGCTCTTCCACCAGGCGACAGAGAGTGTTGACGAGGTCGAGGCTTTGTCTGTCCGCGGGATACGCGTAGGAGAATCCATTCTTAGTCATGACGGGTCCGGCATTCCGGAGATGAACGTTTCCCAGCCATCTTCCCCAAGCGGCCGGAAGATAGTCTAGGCGCTCTCCTCGACGGACGATTCGCGAATCCATCGTTTCATAGGGCCTCGAAACGCCAAGATCCCGATAGCGGAGCAACGCCAAGGTGGGCGAATGGAATGTCTCGACAGAAGACGCCGTCCGGACCGCGTAGACGGGTGCTCTCTCGTCCTGCGAGTATTCGTGACGCTCCAGCCTGACCGGTTCACTCGACAGCCTTGCATCGAAATACCCGCTGCCAGGGTTCCATGTACTCGGTTCGTCTCGATCCTCGATCGACAACGGCGTGCTCCAGGCGGCCGCAGCAGTCCGGGAGACGTTCGGTAGTTCGATATCCTTGATCGCAATACATTCCCGCAGATGCTGGTCCTTGTGCGGCGCCACTTCGATAAGAATTTTGGGAAGCGACCAGTTTCCAACGCCGCCGACCTCCTTCGTGCGCAGCCCGCATTCCCTCGCGCACGTGGTCAGGCGCTGGTAGGTCCGCAATGGTGTCGGGCCGTCCAGCATGTGCCATCGGGTGCCTTCGATCGACACGGATCGGAGGCGTAGCGGCCTCAGAAAAAAGAGGCGTCCTGGATATCGTCTGTTCGAGGCCGGCTCGAACCATCCGGCGTCCACAAACGCTCGCGCGATGTCAAACGGAGAAGGCTCGACTTCGTCATCTCGGGCACGGTCGCAGAGATTGATGAAGTCGGACATCGTCATGCCGCGGCGCCCGCGTGTGTAGAGGGCCTCTCCGAGTGCGATCAGCCTTCGATGCGGATTATACGCCGCACCTAGCTCCCGAGCCGCCTCCGAAATGGCTGGGCAGGTATCTAGAAGGTCACCGTCTTCCGGAATCGCGACGTCTTCGGACAAATGCCTAATCTGATCGGACTGGTGCTCTTCCGCCAACTGGACCAGGTTCAACGAACGTCGAGTTTCGCCGAGTATGATCGAGACCTTCCCGGGCTCGACGGTCTCAGGCAGAAACGCCACGTTTCCGCGTGAATACATCTCGTGAATTTTGCCGTCTTGGAGCGCTGTCGGTTTCACGGCACCCGAGAATTCGAAGCTGGGAGCCATCGGCCACATGCCGAGGTAGGATCCGCCGACGCGGATCGCATTTCTCATCCGAAAGTTCGGTTCGGTGCTGCCTTCATGCCTCGGATCTTCGAGTTCGGTTTCTGCGAGCCACCAGCCTTCGGTGATCTGGTTCGATTCGATCGTCAGCTTCCGGCTCAGCTTCTCTTGCCGGCGATCGAATAGAGCGTAGCGAGACTGGCATGTCTCGGACGTCGCCCAACGACCGAAGCCGAGCGGAGCAAGGTACACGGCGCCCTTGTCCAACGCACTGGTCAGCCATTTCGCGAAATGGACGCGTCCCTCCATCGGTGAGGAGATGCGTTCTCTTGATTCATTTGAGTGGACCACGAAGAATTGTGTCTGACCGAAGTCATCGATGGTGAATTCCAAGTTGGCGATCGGTCGCTTCTCTCCAACGACGCGAACCCAAGCGCGGTCGAACGCCAGATCCTGGAGGTCGAGGCCGTTGATCGATACCGATCTTCGCCATTCATGAAACGCGTCCCGAAGGCCGTGTCCATACTGCGAACTACAGAAGTCGGTCATTTCCCTATTCGTTGAGAACGCCGACATCACGGCATGCCGCTCAAGCAGCGGCTCCTTCTGCGACCTGTCTTTCGCCGATTTCTTCTCAATACTATTGCGCAGCTTACGCAGCTTCGTCAGATGACGCCAGGTGGGGAACGGCAGGGCGACGGTTGCGCCAACGTAGCGAAACCCTCCTTCAGGAAGACGTAACTCAATGTCGAACTTTCTGGAAAGGTAGTCGGCGAGCAATTTCCAGAGTTTCGGCAACTCCGTCAGATCGGTGATCGCCTGCCCGAAATGGTTCTCGATCAACAATCTGATGTCGCGATCCCCCCGCTCTCGGTACCCTGTCGCCTGAATCCAGCATAGATAAACCAACAGCGGGACGAAGCGTGGCACACGCAGAGGTGTCTCACCTGGCTGGCTCGAAGGCTCGATATCATAAGGAGCTGGATGGATACCGGAGAGAATCTTCGCCACTTTTACTACGCTCGGCAATTGACGACGGAAAGCGGAAGAGATCGCGGTTCCGTCTTCGAGCCCAAAGCGTTCGGCGAGATCGGTGTCTGAAACCTCGATCCGCACGATGGGTCCACGACTTCCTGGACTAAGGAAGAAGCGATCTAGACACCAGCTTTCGAACTCGTTGAGCATCTACTATCCTCTAAAGCGATATGCTCCTACCTCAGGTTGATTCGTTCAATAGCTTTTCGAGCCCATCCTGACTTCTGGTTGCACATTCCCATACGACGACGACCTTCCAGCCATCCGCCTTCAGATGCTCGATCGCTTTCCGGTCGCGTTCGACGTTTCGTGCGAATTTCTCTTTCCAGAACTCGGTTCGTGTCTTGGGCGTCGAAGCGAGCCTGCAGCCGGGATGTCGATGCCAGAAGCATCCATGGACAAAGATCGCCAGCTTCCTCTTCCGGTTCACGATGTCGGGCCTTCCTGGAAGGTCCTTGGCCTGCAGTCGATAGCGCATGCCGAGAGCGGTGAGGGCACGTCGGACCGCTAGTTCAGGCGTCGTGTCCTTCCGCCGGACCCGACGCATTAGTTCGCTGCGAAAGGGATCGACAACCGGCTCAGCCAACGTTTCGGCGTCGATCTTCGAACGACTTTTGAGCCGTCGGGGACATGATCCGGATGCCGGTCACGGTCAGACAGGATGAATAGTCTTCGCCGCCGGCATGTCCGTCGAAGGCGAGGGTCATGGCGACCAGAGGACGGACCTCGAACGTCACATCGATTGTCTGGTCTTCGTCGTTGGACGACACCGATACCGGTGCACCAGCAATCGATCTCTTTCCGAACAGGTTGGCGATCAGAACCACGCGATTTCGGACATATCCGAACGGTAAGTCAATAAGGTAGCGCCCTCCGGCTTCGGACATCGCCGAAAGCAGCTTGGTGATCGCGATATCGAGAGGGTCGATCTTCTTCGTCGCGCTCTTGACGATGGGAACAGAAAACGATGTCCGGGCATCGGATTGGGAGAGAATGTCCGCGAACGAAGCGTTGTCGTCAGTATCATCCTGGAAAAGCCTTTCGAGGGGCTCGAGTGCGACGCTGTCGCGAGCCGTTCTCCGCTCCGAACGCGCGTAGCGCAATGGGATCGTCGCGTCGCGACGGTAGCCGTTCTTCAGAACGACCTCCCTTTCGATCTCGGGGCCCCACCCCTTCGGCCAGTAGGTGCCCCCGCCATATCCGTTCTTGCCGAGTTCGGATTCGGTCCTGCGTCCGGTGAACCGACGGACGGCTTTCGGGAACCGCCGGTTCTCGTTGATCGTGTCGATCGTCAGCCTCGGCGTTCTGCCCTCGGATCCCTCGACCAGATGCCGGACGATGGCCGCGAAGCCATATGGAGGGACGGCATTCCCGACCTGTCGGTACTGGGCGGTCCGGGGCCCCTGGAAGACAAAATCGTCCGGAAAGCCCTGGAGTCTTGCACCCTCCCGGACGCTGAGAGAGCCGTCGCGGAGCGGGTGCGTAAAGCAGCCGGAGGTGATGTTCGCGAAGCCGGCGGAGATCGTATAGGCCGGAGCCTCTTCGTGCAGGCGACCGTACAGGGTCGCGTAGTCCGTCATCCGGACCCTGTGGAAACGTTCGGGCAGAAGGTCCGCCGGAATGTCCTTCCAGCTACCGCCCTGCGGCACCGTGGCGATCCGTGAGACGTTCAACGGAGTAATCTGCGAACAGATGTGGTTCCGTAGCTTCCCCTTCTTGCCGCGCAACTCCGATTGGTAATCGTTGGCGGCCGGCGACAAATAGGTCAAGCATTCGCGAAGATCGTTGGTCGGAGCCCGGCCGTAGAGGTCCGAGAGCGCGTCCTTCACCGTCCTGTAGGGCGGAAGGCCGGAACTCTCGTCGTTCGAAAAGGTCGGGGCCGGGAACGTGATCGGATCGTCGGTCACGGTCGCGATCAGGATGAAGCGATTGCGCAGTTGGGGCAGTCCGTAGTCGGCGAAGCAGACGACGTCGGCAGCGACGTTGTAGCCGCGCGTCGAGAGGAAGTGGAAGAGTTCACGCACAATCGCGAGATTATTCCCGTAGACGATGCCGGGAACGTTCTCGAGCAGAATGTTCTTCGGCTTCATGTCCCGCTCAATGAATCCGTCAAGGAGTCGGGCGAAATGGACGAACAGCGCGTTGCGCGGATCACCCTCATGGAAGATTCCCATGGTGCTAACGGCTTGACAGGTCGGTCCGGCAAAGAACCAATCTATCGCGGTCAGCTTGGCGGTTTCGATAATGCTGGCGGCTGATACCTCGGCGACATTGCATGTCTCAACAATCGCCGTAGGGTGCCGGTTCGCAAATGTTGCCGTCGCATAGCGGTCGATGTCGAGCGCCCACTTGATCTGGAGACCAGGCATAACCATTAGGGCGCCGGCGGACATACCGCCGCAACCGGAATAAAGATCGATCGCCTGCATTTGTCCCTTAGTGGCTTTGAGCGTTCAATTGCACGTCTACTACAGGAGGGCCGATGTCGTATACGCAGAAAATCGCTTTCGTGTTCACGTAAATCTTCTACCTTGACGATACAGATCCTGTGTAGAGGCGACTGTCGATGCCGGTTCTTGTGCGAGGGCCCATACGCCTGCAACGTTGTCTACGAAAGGTCCGCTTTCCTGAGTTCGTGCTGGGAAGCAGACGGTCCGGTTTCGGCCCCGATGCTGAACACAACGCGGCACGGGTTCTCCAAATCGACCTACCCGCCATGGGCGTCACCAAATCGGTACGAGCTCAAAAGTGGCTTGATGAGCTAGCGCTTTAATACCAGGGGCGAGGGATCAAGCACGCCAGACTGACACCGCCGTCTTATCAACCTCCCGGTCGTTCGAAGAGTATTATGGAGACCTTGCGAGTTTCGAACACGGTGGCGACTCGGTGGCGACTCGTCGCTGTGTTCGCAGACAAACCACTCGCTACTTCCAGCTAAATTGTTGAATTTTCAGCAAAAAATGGCGCGCCCGAAAGGATTCGAACCTCTGACCCCCAGATTCGTAGTCTGGTGCTCTATCCAGCTGAGCTACGGGCGCGTTGGCGGTGGATCCGGTGGATCGACCGCGACGGCGCTTACCTAAAACGTAGCCGTGGGGAATGCAAGCGCGGTTCTGGAAAAAGTTGGCCAAGCGTTGCGCAGGTCTTCGGCTTCGACGGGCCCGTCAGCCGAGGGGGCGAGCGAGGATTAGGGAATTTGCTGGCGTTCCTGGTCGAGCCGGTGCTTCGGGCGGTTGCGGAAGGCGGCGATCGGCAGGGGTTGGTCGGGCAGCACGATGGCGAAAATCGTGCCGGGGCCGCTGCTTTCGACGAGCTTCAGGTCGCCGCCATGGGCGAGCACCAGCTCGCGCGCTATGGTCAGGCCGAGCCCGGTGCCGCCGGGCCGGGTCGACCCGCGAAACGCCTTGAAGAGATTGGCGCGTGCGCCTGCAGGCATGCCGGGGCCCGTGTCTTCGACCATGATGGTCACCACGCTGCCTTCGCGCTTTGCAGCGACGCGGATGCGCTTCACGAGCGCCGCATCGCCCTCCAGGCTTTTCAGCGCTTCGACCGAGTTGCGGGAAAGATTGTGGATGACGCGGAAGAGTTGCTCGCTGTCGGCCTCCACCTCGAGCCCGTCGGGCATGTCGATCACGAAATCGATCTCGAAGGAGGGATCGACCGCGGTGATGTCGCGCACGTCCTCGATCAGCCGCTTGAGATCCAGCCAGCGCCGTTTCGGCGTCGCTTCGCGCGCACGGCCATAGGCGAGCACCTCGTTCGAATAGGCAACGGCGCGGTCGATGGTGCGCAGAAGCTTCGGCGCGAAACGCTGCACGATCGGATCGTCGACGCCGGCGAGGCGGTCGGAGATGAGCTGAGCGGATGCGAGGATGTTGCGCATGTCGTGGTTGATCTTGGAGACGGCGAGGCCGAGATCGGCGAGGTTCTTCTGTTCCTTCAGCGTGTGCTGCAATTCTTCCTGCATGGAGGCGAGGTGGCGCTCGGCCTGGCCGAGTTCGTCGTCGCGCATGCTGGGGCGGATCACCCGAGCGCGCTCGTCGGGCGCTTCGGCAAAGGCCTGCATGTTGGCCGTCATGCGGCGGATCGGGCGGATCAGGAGCGCATTGATGGCCAGGAAGACCAGGCCGGCGGTGATGAGCGAGATGACGAGCGACAGGATGAGGACGTTGCGCGCGTAGAGAAGCATCGCCGTCTTCAGCGGGCGCTCCTCCATCACGATCTCGATCATGGTGCCCGGATCGCCGGCGACGGGTCCGAACACCCGGATGATCCGGTCGCTGCCATAGACCAGCGTTCCTATCGCGTCGCCGATCGCCGTCAGCGGCCCGACATCGGAGAGATCGTATTGCATGTCGACCGTCGGCGGCACTTCGGTGCTGGCGATCAGGCGCGACGAGCCGGCACGCCGGAGCGCGATGGCCTTGGTGCCGGTGCTCATCAGCGTGTCGGTCTGGACCGGCTGAGGGAGGTCCATCTCGTCGAAGCCTTCGACGACGATGCTGGCCGATGCAGCGGTCGCGAGCTTGTCGGACAGCCAGCGCAGCCGCATGTTCGATACGGAAGGGACGAAGATCAGCACTTCCGCGATCATCACGAACAGGATCGTCAGCAAGAGGAGTTTGCTGGAGAGCCCGCGGCCGAGCCGGATGCCATCATCCCCCCCGGCGGTGCGCGCCTCTTCCGTCGCTGCGACGCGTCCGCCGGGCGGCATGACGTCAGGGGGCGGGGTATCCGCTTCGCTCATATCCTATCCATATGCGCCGGTTCTCTGCGCCGCGTTGGCCGAACCATCAGCCGAAGCGACGCAGGAAGGCCAGGAGCTTGCGCACAAACGGCTTGCGCGTCATCGGTGCATAATAGGAGATCGCCGCGCGTTTTCCTATCTCGCTCATGGTCGGATAGGGCGCAATGAAACCGCGCAGGTCATTGAGTGTCATCTTCTTCGACAAAGCGAGCGCGTAGAGATTGATCATCTCGCCGGCGCCGTGGCCGACGATGCCGACGCCGAGGATAAGCCCGCGGCGACCGGCAACGATCTTGATCTCGCCGCCGGTGCGGCGCTCCGCTTCGGCGCGATCGTTCTGCGCATAGGGCCACCGTTGGATGGTGATGGTGTGCCCCGCCTTGCGCGCCTCGTCCTCGGTCAGGCCGATCTGGGCCAGTTCCGGGTCCGTGAAGGTTACGCGCGGGATCACCGAGCGGTTCTCCTTGGCCGGCACGCGGAAAAGGATCTGCTGAAGGACCAGGCCCGCATGGTAGTTGGCGACATGGGTAAATTGCAGGCCGCCCGCCACCGCGTCGCCGATCGCGAAGACCCGGCTGTTGCTAGTCTTGAGCCCGCTGCCGACCTTGATGCCGCGTTGATCAAATGTGATGCCGGCTTCCTTCAGGCCTAGATTGTCGACCTGAGCGGCGCGTCCCACCGCGACGAGCAGGTGACTTGCCGTGATTGTGCTCTCTTCGTCGTCGAGCCGATAGGCGATTGACACCGTCCCGTCACCGCCTTGGCTCGCCCGAAGAATCTCGATGTTTTCATGCACCGCGATGCCATCGGCTTCGAGACGGCGCACGACGATGCGGGCGAGTTCGGGATCTTCCTTGCCGAGCAGGGTACCCATTTCGAGAATGGTGACGGCGCAGCCCAGGCGGCGATGGGCCTGCGCCATTTCGACGCCGATCGGGCCACCGCCGATGACGATCAGATGCTCGGGCCGGGTCGTCAGCGAAAACAGCGTCTCATTGGTCAGATAATCGACGTCCGCGAGCCCGGGAATGTCCGGGACGCGTGGCTTGGAACCCGTCGCGAGCACGAAGCGCCGCGCGCGGATCGTCTGATCGCCGGCAACCACGGTGCGTGCATCTGTAAAGCGTGCTTCCGCCTGGATCACGCTGACGCCCAGAGCCCGAAAGCGCTCAACGGAATCATTCGGTGCGATCGCCCCGATCACCTCGTGAACATGGGCGTTGACCTTGGCGAAGTCGATCTCGGGCTCGCCGGCGAAAATGCCGAAATGCGGCGCCTCGCGGATGGCCTCGGCATGCTTGGCCGCCGCGATCAGCGCCTTCGAGGGGACGCAGCCGTAGTTCAGGCAGTCGCCACCCATCTTGCCCTTTTCAATGAGGACGACCGAAACCCCGAAGGATGCGGCCGCTGCAGCGACCGTCAGGCCGCCCGAGCCGCCCCCGATGACGCATATGTCGTGTTTCAGAACGGCGCTCTCTGCAGTCTTGGACGTCATCGTTGTTCCCTTATCCGGCTGCGCATCTCTAGATCATCCGGGGCTTTGCGCGAAGGGCCGGAAACGCGTGCGGGGGTTCAGGTCTTGGTGTGGCGGGTCAGGCGTTTGACGATCAGGGGGATGGCGGCGACGACCGCCAGGGCTGCGAAGGCCAGCGTGATCTGCGGCGTCACCAGATCGCCGAGAGAAAGCGTCTGTCCTGCTTCCCTCGCCGCGAGGAGTACGCTGTCCAGGCCGGAGCCGAGATAGGAATAGGCGAAGGTGCCCGGCAGAATGCCGATCAAAGTCGCCATCACGAAGATGCGGGTGCCGACACCGAAGAAGGCCGGGGCGATATTGACCAGGAAGAAGGGAAAGATCGGCGCGAGCCTCAAAATCAGCAGGTAGGAAAAGGCATCCTCGCGAAAGCCGTCCGCAAAGCGCGAGAGGCTGCCGCCTGCGCGATCGCGCAAGGCTGGCCCGAGCGTGCTGCGGGCGGCGAGGAACAGCAGCGTCGCGCCGGTCGTTGCAGCAACTGCCGTCAGTGCGCCGCCGATCAGCCAGCCGAAGAGAAAGCCTCCAAAGACCGTGAGGACCGATGCCGCCGGAAACGCGACGGCCACGGCAAGCGCGTAGACGCCGAGATAGATCGCTGCGGCAAAAATGAAATTCTGCTCGACGAAGCCCTGCAACTGGTCGCGATGATCGGCCAGAGCATTCAGCGACAGATAGTCCTGCAGCCCGAAGGCGTAGCCGAGCGCGAGACAGGCGACGATGGCCAACGCTGGCAGAAAGCGGCTGAGTGCCCGTCCGGTCATTCGCCGCTCCGATCCATGTCCTTCACGACTTTGAGCGTCCTGGCCTTCGGTGACGAAGACCGGAGCGGCTGCGGTCGAATAGGGGCTGTGCTGCTTCACGTGAGGCGATCCTTTAATGGGTAAGACCACCATCGGGCTACAGCCAAAAGTGAGGAGTGGCCAATGACATGCGCTCGCATTGCCAAACGTCTGCGTGATGGGGCCGTGTGCTGTCACTGAGGGAAAAGCCGGGCGACATTGACTTTCACGGGTCTTATTGCCTATAAGCCGGCCACATTCGTGCTCGGTCGGGCCGCTCCTCCGGGAGCTGAACGTGCCGCGAGACGGATGATCCATCGCAACGCTTCTGTTTCGACAGACAAGAAGGGCCGCACCCCGCGGTATCTAAATAAATGCCAAAGCGTACATTTCAGCCTTCCAAACTCGTGCGCAAGCGCCGTCATGGCTTTCGCGCACGCATGGCCACCGCAGGCGGCCGCAAGGTACTCGCAGCCCGTCGCGCACGCGGCCGCAAGCGTCTGTCGGCTTGATCGGCCTGTTGCCCGCTTTTGATTGAGAAGGCTGGCACATGCTGGACGACAAGCCGAAAGGAAATCCGCAACGGTTGAAACGCCGTGCCGATTTCGTCGCCATGAAGGGCGGGCAAAGACACAAGGGCCCGTTCTTCCTTCTCGAGACACGATCTCGGGGGGATGATGAGCCGCCGCGCGTGGGCTTCACACTGACGAAGCGCCAGGGCAACGCGGTTGAGCGCAACCGCATGAAGCGCCGTTTGCGCGAAGCAGTGAGGCTTTCCGGAGCCGCAGCCATGAAGCCTGGGATCGACTATGTTCTTGTCGGTCGCCGCGACATGCTCTCTGCGCCCTTTTGTCGCTTGACGGCGGCCATCAAAGAACGCATCGAAGGGCCGCGCTCCCAGAGCCGGCCGAAAACAGGTTCGGTCAAGGACAAGTAGGGTCCGCGCAAGCGCCGCTTCGACGGCGTAACGGCAGCGGCTCGAGCGAGCCGCGCCTACGGCGGAAATCCAGGAAAGCAGGATGCAAAACAACCGCAATTACTTCGTCGCGATAGCGCTTTCCGTGCTTGTGCTGATCGTTTGGCAGTTCTTCTACATCAACCCGCGCATCGAAGCAGAACGCGAGACCGCTGATCAGCAGCAGGAAGCCGTGACGCGCGATCCGAGCCCAGGTGTCGAAGGTGTACCCGCACCTGAACCGGGTTCGACGCCTGATGCGGCTCTGCCGGGCGGCACCGTTGGTACCGAAGTCACCGCGGTCAGCCGCGATGCGGCCATTGCGCAGAGTGAACGTGTCGCCATCGACACGCCGTCATTGACCGGCTCGATCAACCTGACCGGCGCGCGTTTCGACGATCTGCGCCTGAAGGGCTATCGCGAGACCGTCGACGACGACAGTCCGATCATCACGCTCCTGTCTCCGGCCGCGATCGAAACCGGCTACTTCGTGGAACTGGGCTATGTCGGCAGCGAAGCGGCTGGGCCGGTGCCGGGCGCCGATACCGTCTGGGAAGTCGAAGACGGCGCCGAGTTGACGCCGCAAACGCCTGTGACGCTGACCTTCGACAATGGGCAGGGCCTCGTCTTTACCCGCACGATCTCCGTCGACGACGACTTCATGTTCCAGGTCGACGACGCCGTGACCAATTCGAGCGGAGAAGCCGTATCGCTTGCCTCCTACGGACGTTCGACGCGCTTCTCCAAGCCGACCACGCCATCGATTTTCGTCCTGCACGAAGGCCTTCTCGGATATTTCGGTGAAGCCGGACTTCAGGAAGTCGACTATGCCGATGTCGAGGAAGACGGTGTCATCGCCGTCGACCAGGCCTCTGCCGGCTGGATGGGCATCACCGACAAATACTGGGCGACTGCGCTTGTCCCTGATCAGGCCACGCCTTTCGTCTCGCGTTTCGCCTATTTCGGCGAAGGCCGTGCCCGCTATCAGACGGATTTCCGGTCCGACGCTCTGACGATCCCGGCCGACGGCACGGTGGAAGTCGGCAACAAGGTGTTTGCCGGTGCCAAGCAGGTACCGATCATCGACGGCTACCAGGATCAGTTCCAGATCCCGAGCTTCGATCTGATGATCGACTGGGGCTGGTTCTATTTCATCACCAAGCCGCTGTTCTACGTTCTCGACTTCTTCTACCGCCTCCTCGGCAATTTCGGCGTCTCGATCCTGATCACCACTGTCCTGATCAAGCTCGTCTTCTTCCCGCTCGCCAACAAGAGCTACGTCTCCATGGCGAACATGAAGAAAGTTCAGCCGAAGATGGAGGAGATCAAGAAGAAGCACGGCGACGATCGCATGGCCATGCAACAGGCCATGATGGAGCTCTACAAGACCGAAAAGATCAATCCTATCGCCGGTTGCTGGCCGGTGCTGCTGCAGATCCCGGTCTTCTTCGCGCTCTACAAGGTCATCTACGTCACGATCGAAATGCGCCATGCGCCGTTCTTCGGCTGGATCCAGGATCTGTCGGCACCCGATCCGACGTCGTTGTTCAACCTGTTCGGCCTGCTGCCCTACGATGTCCCGGCGTTCCTGCTGGTCGGCGTATGGCCGCTGATCATGGGTGTCACCATGTTCCTGCAGATGCGCATGAACCCGACGCCGCCGGATCCGACGCAGCAGATGATCTTCAACTGGATGCCGGTCGTCTTCACCTTCATGCTCGCGACCTTCCCGGCCGGCCTCGTCATCTACTGGGCCTGGAACAACACGCTCTCGATCCTCCAGCAGGGCTTCATCATGAAGCGACAGGGCGTCCGGATCGAACTGTGGGACAATCTGCGCGGGCTCTTCCGCCGCAAGCCGAAGCCCGCCGAATAAATTTTCGATCATCGAGAACCCCGGAAATCCGGGGTTCTCCTTTTTCGACGCGGCGCGCGAAAGGAAAAACCTGTGACTGCCGAAAGCACGCTCGCCGATACCAATCTCTTCCTGAAGCCGTGGATCTTCATCCGCGGCGTGCCTTCCATGAAGTTCCTGCCGCCCGAGGGTCCGCCGGAAATCGCCTTCGCCGGTCGGTCCAATGTGGGCAAGTCGTCGCTGATCAACGCGCTCCTGATCCAGAAGGGCCTTGCGCGCACGTCCAACACGCCGGGTCGCACCCAGGAGCTCAACTATTTCGTCCCGGACGGCTATTCGGGCGCCGCAGACGACCTGCCACCGCTGGCACTGGTCGACATGCCGGGCTACGGCTATGCTCAGGCGCCGAAGGAACAGGTCGACCAGTGGACGAAGCTCGTCTTCGACTATCTCCGGGGCCGCGCGACGCTGAAACGCGTCTACGTGCTCATCGATGCGCGCCATGGCATCAAGCCGAACGACGAGGAAGTGCTGGATCTGCTCGACAAGGCGGCCGTTTCCTACCAGCTGGTCCTGACCAAGACCGACAAGATCAAGGCCGCTGGCGTGCCGCGGCTGATCTCCGAAACGCTCGCCAAGATCGCCAAGCACCCCGCAGCCTTTCCGGAAGTTTTGGCGACCTCCTCCGAAAAGAGCGGCGGCATCGAGGAGTTGCGGGCCGCCATGCTGCGCGCCGCACGGGATTAGGGCGCGAGCGCCCTTCGTCCGAACATATCCACACGAAGTCGTGTTGGGGCGTGTCGCGTCGTGCATTGACGCCGACTGCCCTCGCCTTAAGTTCGTCCGTCATCAAACCGGAAGGGACATGCTGATGGGGCTCACACGGATTCTCTTTGCCGCGGCGATCGGTCTATCGCTGTCTTCTTCCCTCCACGCCGCTGACATCGACCCGAAAAACTGGGATGCCGTGCTGGAAGAAGCCCGTGGCCAGACGGTTTATTTCAACGCCTGGGGCGGGTCCGAGAACATCAACGCCTATCTCGAATGGGTGTCCAGCGAGGCGAGCGCGCGCTTCGGCGTCGAAATCGTGCATGTGAAGCTGGACGACACGGCCAATGCCGTCGCCCGCGTCGTCGCCGAGCGCACCGCCGGTCGCGATGAAGGCGGTTCGGTCGACCTCATCTGGATCAATGGCGAGAACTTCGTCGCGATGAAGGAGCAGGATCTGCTTCTCTCGCCGGGCTGGGCGCAGGATTTGCCGAATTGGCAATATGTGGATTTCGAGAACCAGCCCTCGATCCTGACGGATTTCACCGTGCCGACGGAGGGCCTGCAGAGCCCATGGGGCGGCGCCAAGCTCGTCTTCTTTTATGACGAAGCCCGCACCGATGCGGCCGATCTTCCGCAGGATGCCGACGGACTTCTCGCCTGGGCGAAGGAAAATCCCGGCCGCTTCTCCTATCCTGCCCCGCCTGATTTCATCGGTTCGTCCTTCCTCAAGCAGGTGCTGAGCGAAGTGATCGACGATCGCCAAAAGCTGCAACAGCCGGTCGATCCCGAAACCTTCGAGGCGGACGTCGCACCGCTCTTTGCCTATCTCGACGAACTTCACAGCGTTGCCTGGCGCTCGGCTGCAGCCTTTCCGCAGAACTATCCGGACATGAAGCAGAAGCTGGCTGACGGCGAGCTGGACATCATCTTTGCGTTCAATCCGGCCGAAGCGTCGGCGGGGATTGCCGCCGGTGAATTGCCGGATACGGTGCGCTCCTTCACCTTCCCGGGAGGCACGCTCGGCAACACGCATTTCGTCGCCGTGCCGTACAATTCGTCCGCTGCCGCCGGTGCGCTTGTCGTCGCGGATTTCCTGATCTCGCCCGAGGCGCAGCTGCGCAAGCAGGATCCGGCCTATTGGGGCGATCCGACCGTGCTTTCCATGGCCAAGCTGGACGACGCCGATCGCGCAGCCTTCGATGGACTCGAACTCGGTGTTGCGACGCTTGCCCCGGACGAACTCGGACCGATCATCGACGAGCCCCACGCATCCTGGATGGAGCGGATCGAAGATGAGTGGCGCCGCCGTTATATCGCCGGCAATTGAGTGACAGAAACGCGCCTCGCCAGATTGCAAGGGCCCGCCCGGCCTGACGAGCGCGTGTTTCACGATTTGGCGGTCGGTCGGCGATGACCCTCGCTCGTTTCGCTCCTCCGCTGACGATCGGCATCCTGATCCTGCCGCTCGTCTTCGGCCTCGTTGGCACGGTCCTGCCGGCTTTCGGCTATCTGCCGGCACTCGGCGGAACGAGCATTACGACATCCCATTTCGCCGAACTCTTCGCCATGCCGGCGATCTGGCGCTCTGCATGGCTCAGCCTGTTCGTCGGTCTGGCGACGACGGCGGTCTCGCTCGGGATCGTCATGCTGTTCGTGGCGGGCTGGTCTCAGACGCGAATGTTCCAGCGCGTCCAGCATCTGCTATCGCCGCTGTTGGCGATCCCCCATGCGGCCGCCGCGTTCGGGCTCGCTTTCCTCATCGCGCCGTCCGGATATCTGATCCGGCTCGCAGCACCCGTCTTCGGGATCGAGCGGCCGCCCGATCTTTTGATCATCAACGACCCGCTCGGCCTTTCGATGATGGCCGGCCTGATCGTCAAAGAGATCCCGTTCCTCTTTCTGGTGACGCTCGCGGCCCTGCCACAGCTGCCGCACCGCCAGACGATGCAGCTGACATCGGCGATGGGCTATGGCCGGGTCGCCGGCTTCACCTATGCACTTGCGCCGCGCGTCTACCGGCAGATCCGTTTCGCCGTCTATGCGGTGATCGCCTATGCGACCTCGGTCGTGGATGTAGCGATCATCCTCGGTCCCAATCTGCCGCCCACGTTGCCGGTGTGGCTGCTGCGCTGGATGAACGATCCGGATCTCTCGGTGCGGTTCCTGGCATCTGCCGGAGCAGTCCTGCAATTGTCGGTCACCGTCGCGGCGCTTGCGCTGTGGTGGCTCTTCGAGCGGTGCGTCGCGTTTGCGATCACGACAGCCTGTGAGGGCGGCATTCGTTTTCGCCGCGACAGGGCCTTGAGGATTCTATCGCTGATGGCCACCGCGATTGCGGGGCTGATCGTCTTCGCCGGCGTGGTGCTGCTCGGCCTGTGGTCCGTCTCGGCCTTTTGGCAGTTTCCGGACCTCTGGCCGCAGGCACTGTCGCTCTCCACATGGCGAAGCGCATTGCCGCGCATTCTCGATCCGCTGGCGACGACGCTGCTCGCCGGGCTCGCTTCGACGCTGATCGCGCTTCTGCTCACGATCGGGTGTCTCGAGCGTGAGATCGAGACCGGCAAGACGGCTGGCAGCCGGGCGCTTCTGGCAATCTACATGCCGCTGATGGTGCCCCAGATCGCTTTCGTCTTCGGCCTGCAGGTGCTGTTCGTTGCGAGCGGCACCGACCAGCGCTTCGCCGCACTCGTTTTCGTACACCTGATCTTCGTGCTCCCTTACGTGTTCCTGTCGCTGTCCGATCCCTGGCGCGCGCTCGACCGCCGTTATGACCGTGTCGCGGCGGGCCTGGGACGATCGCGGCTCGTGACCCTCTTCAGCATTCGCCTGCCGATGCTGGCGCGTGCCATTGCGACGGCTGCGGCGGTCGGCTTTGCCGTTTCCGTCGGTCAGTACCTGCCGACGGTGCTGATCGGTGAGGGGCGGCTGACGACGATCACCACCGAAGCGGTGGCGCTTGCATCCGGTGGCAATCGGCGGGTCATCGGCGTCTATGCCTTTCTGCAGACGCTTCTCCCGTTTCTCGCCTTCGCGATTGCCTCGCTCGTGCCTGCGCTGCTATTTCGCGGTCGTCGATCCATGCGCGTCTGAGCGAAATGACACAGCCTGAAAGAGCGGGACTTAGTCTCCGCGACATCGCGATCCGTCTCGACGGCCGCCTGCTGATCGCACTCGACGCCCATGTGGCGCCGGGCGAGACGCTGACCGTGATGGGCCCGTCCGGCTCCGGCAAATCGACGCTGCTCGCTTATATCGGCGGATTTCTCGATCCGATTTTCCAGGCCGAGGGGCAGGTGCGCGTCGATGGCGTCGACCTGACGGCCCTGCCGGCCGACGCGCGCCATGCCGGCATCCTGTTTCAGGATCCGCTCCTCTTTCCGCATATGTCGGTTGCTTCCAACATCGCCTTTGCCCTTCCGTCGGACGTGAAGGGACGGGCAAACCGCCGCGCGATCGCCGAGAAGGCGCTGGCGGACGTGGATCTCGCCGGCTTCGGTCCGCGCGATCCCGATACGCTCTCGGGCGGGCAGAAAGCGCGTGTGGCCCTGCAGCGCGTGCTCCTGTCACGCCCCCGCCTGCTTTTGCTGGACGAGCCTTTCGCCAAGCTCGACATGAGCCTGCGGGCGCAGACGCGACGGTTGGTCTTCGATCAGGCGCGGGCGGCGAAACTGCCTGTCATCCTTGTCACGCACGATACGGCCGATGCTGAGGCCGCCGGCGGTGCGGTCTTCGAGATGAACGGCGCGCCATGAGCCGGGAAATGTTTGAAGCTGCGGCGCGGGCTCTGCCGGTCGGCGCCGTTCTCGATGACCTTGCCGCTGCGTTGGATGCGCAAGGCGCGGCCGTGCTGGCCGCTCCTCCCGGTGCCGGCAAGACCACGCTCGTCCCGCTCAAGCTGCTCGACGCACCCTGGCGCGGTGACGGCCGGATCATCCTCCTGGAACCGCGCCGGCTGGCTGCCCGCGCCGCCGCGCGCCGTATGGCCGATCTTCTCGGTGAAGAGGTCGGCGATACGGTCGGCTACCGCATGCGGCTCGACACGAGGATATCGAAGCGAACGCGCATCGAGGTCGTGACCGAAGGCGTCTTCGTGCGGATGATCCTGGATGATCCCGAGCTCTCCGGCATCGCGGCGGTCATCTTCGACGAATTCCATGAGCGCGCGCTCGATGCCGATTTCGCCCTCGCCCTCGTTCTGGATGTGCGCGCGGCGCTGCGTGCCGATCTTCGTCTGCTCGTCATGTCGGCGACGCTCGACACCGCCCGCGTCTCAGCCTTGATCGAGGCGCCTGTTATCGAAAGCGCGGGCCGGGCCTTTCCGGTCGAGATGCGTTACCGCGAACGCAGGGCAGGTGACCGCATCGAGGATGCCATGGCCGAAGCGATCCGTTCGGCGCTCGCCGAAGAGACGGGATCGATCCTGGCGTTCCTGCCCGGCCAGGCCGAAATCCGCCGCACGGCCGAGCGGCTCGAAGGCCGCCTGTCTCCAGGCACGGTGTTGGCACCGTTGTTCGGCATGATGGACGGCGCAGCGCAGGATCGTGCGATACGGCCGGCGGCGCCGGGATCGCGCAAGATCGTGCTCGCGACCTCGATCGCGGAAACGTCGCTGACGATCGACGGCGTACGCGTCGTCATCGACAGCGGCCTGCAGCGTCTGCCGCATTTCGAACCGGCAACGGGGATCACGCGGCTGGAGACGGTGCGGGTGTCGCGTGCGTCCGCCGATCAGCGCGCTGGACGCGCCGGACGTACCGAGCCCGGCGTCGCGATCAGGCTTTGGCGCGCCGAGCAGACCGCGGCACTGCCGGCCTTCACGCCGCCGGAAATACTGTCGAGCGATCTTTCCGGATTGATCCTCGACAGCGCTGCGTGGGGCGTGCCCGATCCGACGGTGCTTGCCTTCATCGATCCACCGCCGGCGCCTGCTCTCAAGGAAGCGCGGGCTTTGCTGGTCGAACTCGGCGCCCTCGATCCCGCTGGCGGACTGACCGCTATAGGACGCGCGATCCGCGGGCTCGGGCTTCCCGCCCGCCTCGCGGCAATGGTTGCGTCGGCGCCGCGTGCAAGCCGCCCCGATGCGGCGGACATCGCCGTGCTTTTGACGGAGCAAGGACTGGGCGGACCGTCCATCGATGTGGCCGAACGGCTTCGTCGTTGGCGCAGCGAAAAGGGTGACCGGGCATCCGCAGCGCGCGAGCTGTCCCGCCGTATCGTCAAAAACCTGGACGATGCTGGCGAGGCCGTGCAGAAGCTGTCGATTGGGGGACTTCTGGCGCTTGCCTATCCCGATCGCGTTGCCCGCAACCGCGGCGGCAGGGGCCGCTATCTCATGGCCAATGGCCGCGGCGCCGAACTCGATCCGCACGATCCGCTTGCCGGTGAGGAATGGCTGGTGATTGCCGATCTCACCGGCCGCGCCGGTGCCCAGCGCATCCAGGCCGCGGCCGCTATCGATCCGGGTGAAGTGGAGACACTTGTCGAAACGCGCGGCGTCGACGGCGACGAATGCATGTTCGATACCGAAAGCCGATCGGTGCGCGCCCGCCATGTCCGCCGCCTGGGCGCCATCGTCCTGGAAGAGCGCGCGATACCGGTGCCGACTGATGAGCGGACGACGGAAGCGCTGGCCGACGGCGTGCGCCGGCTCGGCGTCGACGCGCTGCCTTGGAGCGACAATGGCCGGCAATTGCGCGCGCGTCTCGGCTTCCTCAACCGATCGATCGGGGACCCTTGGCCTGCGATGGACGACGATGGACTTGTAACCAAGCTGGCCGTTTGGTTCACGCCGTACCAGTCGGGCGTGCGCGCCTTCGATCGGATCGCACCGGGAAGCCTGACCGAAGGCCTGATGGCCCTCGCACCCTATGATCTGCACCGCATACTCGAGGCAGAGGCGCCGACCCATTTCGTCGTGCCGACCGGCTCGCGCATCCCGATCCGCTACGATGGCGACGTGCCGGTGCTGGCGGTGCGGGTGCAGGAGCTCTTCGGCCTCGCGTCCCATCCGACGATCGCGAAGGGGCGCCTGCCGCTGCTGCTGGAGCTGTTGTCGCCGGCCCATCGGCCGATCCAGACGACCCGCGATCTACCGGGCTTCTGGGCCGGCTCATGGGCCGATGTGCGTGCCGATATGCGCGGACGCTACCCCAAGCACCCATGGCCGGAAGATCCGGCGCGGGCCGAACCGACGCGCAGGGCAAAACCGCGCGGTTCGTGAGCTTCGCTGGACTCCGCCCGCCGCCTTTGCCATGTCAGAGCGACATCGAGAAGGACGGGTTTCGACCATGGCGGTTGCCGACAATTCCTTGAGCGGGCGCGATCGATTTTCGCGCTACCGGCTGCGCCTCCAGACATTGACGCGGCTGCGGTGGCTTGCCGTCGTGGGCCAGTCGCTGACGGTGCTGATCGTCGCTTTCATCCTGGAATTCCCTTTCCCGGTTCTCCTCTGTTTCGCGCTCATCGCATCCTCGGCCTGGCTGAACATCTTCCTGACGTTTCGCTATCCGGCCACGCACCGCCTGAGCCCGCCGGCAGCGCTCGGCGTTCTCGGCTTCGACGTGCTGCAGCTGTCCGGTCTGCTGTTCATGACGGGCGGGCTCGTCAATCCGTTCTCGGTCCTGATGAGCGTGCCGGTCATCATCTCCACGGCTTCGCAGCCTATTCGCCAGACGCTCATTCTCGGTGCACTGACGATCGCGGCCGTCACGCTTCTGGCGGCTTTTCACCTGCCGTTGCCCTGGTATCCGGGCATCATCTACGAGGCACATCTGGTGCTGGTGACCGGCATCTGGATCGCGATCGTCTCGACCACGCTTTTTGCCGCCTTTTACGTCCATCGCGTGTCGTCCGAAGCCAACGAACTTGCCGACGCGCTGACGGCGACCGAATTGACGCTGCAGCGCGAACAGCATCTCTTCGCTCTCGATGGTCTGGCTGCTGCCGCCGCCCATGAGCTGGGCACGCCGCTCGCCACCATTTCGGTCGTGGTGAAGGAAATGGAGCGTGCGCTCGGCTCCGACGAACG
Source organism: Rhizobium sp. EC-SD404 (assembly GCF_902498825.1). Lineage (NCBI taxonomy): Bacteria > Pseudomonadati > Pseudomonadota > Alphaproteobacteria > Hyphomicrobiales > Rhizobiaceae > Rhizobium > Rhizobium sp. EC-SD404. The sequence goes on along the minus strand of NZ_LR701459.1, from coordinate 3,520,382 downwards.
CTACCGCGAAGACCTGCAGCTGTTGCGCTCACAGACCGAGCGATGCCGAGACATTCTGCGGCGCCTGACGACGCTGTCGACCGATGACGAGGAGCATATGCGCAAGTTGCCGCTCTCCTCGATGCTGGAAGAAGTCGTCGACCCACACCGCGAATTCGGCGTCGAGATCGAGGTCACGATCGAGGCCGTCACCGACGAGGAACCGGTTGGCCTGCGCAATGCCGGCATTCTCTACGGTCTTGGCAATCTGGTCGAAAACGCGGTCGATTTCGCCCAGGAGAAGGTTCGGGTGGATGCGCGCTACGACCGGGACCGCGTGGATATCGTCATCTCCGACGACGGCCCGGGCTTCTCGCCCGAGATTCTCGTCAAGATCGGCGAACCTTTCGTGACCAGGCGAACTGCTGGCAAGGACAAGCGCGCCGGCGGTTTGGGACTGGGGCTCTTCATCGCCAAGACGCTTTTGGAGCGCACCGGCGCGACGGTCGTCTTCGAAAACGGATCGAGTGAACAGCAGGGGGCGGTCATCCGCCTGAGCTGGCCGCGCGCTGCCATGGATGCCGCCGGTTCAGCCCAGAGATTGCCCCAGGCTGCGAAACTCCCATATGTAACGAGTGGATAGAAGCCGGCGGGACGGCCGGTACCGCAATGGAGCCTGAAGAATGATCAACGAGGATGTTGCCGACGGCGATATCGGCCCGGATCCCTCATTGCTGCTCGTGGATGACGACGCGCCGTTCCTGAAACGGCTCGCGCGCGCCATGGAAACCCGCGGCTTCGTGGTGGAAACGGCTGAATCCGTGGCGGAAGGCCTCGCCAAGGCGAAAGCCGCTCCTCCGAAATATGCGGTGGTCGACATGCGGCTCGGCGACGGCAACGGTCTCGACATCATCGATGCGATCCGTCAGCGCCGGACCGACACAAGGATGATCGTCCTGACCGGCTATGGCAACATCGCGACGGCTGTGAACGCCGTAAAGCTCGGTGCGATCGATTATCTTGCAAAACCCGCCGATGCCGACGAGGTCGCTGCGGCGCTCACCCGCAAGCCCGGCGAAAAAGCCGAGCCGCCGGAAAATCCGATGTCGGCCGACCGTGTCCGCTGGGAGCACATTCAGCGCGTCTACGAAATGTGCGAACGCAACGTGTCTGAAACCGCCCGTCGGCTGAACATGCATCGCCGCACACTGCAGCGCATCCTTGCAAAGCGCGCCCCGCGCTAAGCCGGGTTCCGGATCGGAAGCGCGGCTCTCGAACCCGCTTATTCGGCGTCTTCCGCCGGAAAGCTGTTCCCCGTCGCCCATTCGGCCATGAGCAGCCGACCGGCGGCGGCGCGTGCGAATTTCAGCGTCATCGCCTTGCGCGTCGCGCCGGCAAGCTTGTGCTCCGGCGCCTCGCGCAACAGATGCGCGCCGAAGCCGTCGGAAAGGATCAGGCCGCAGTCTTCCGGAAAAATGTCGATCGGCACGCCGGGATGCGTGGCGAAGAAGAGCCGGTCGCAATGCAGTCGGTAGTCCGGCCATTTGCGGTCGACGCGAAAATCCTGCACCGACGTTTTGATCTCCACGATCCAGAATTCACCGCCGCCGGTCAGCGCGACGATGTCTGCACGCCTGCCGCTGGCAAGCGCGAGTTCGGGAAGCGACGCGTAGCGAAGATCTGTGAGAAGCCGCTGGACGCCACGCCGCACCATCATGGCGCGATCGGACTGGCGGCCGTCGATTAGCGGGTTTTGGGCGTAGGGAGCAATGATCGGCATGGGGCCAGTTTGCCATGGCCGACGATTCGGAACAATAACGGAACGCAGTAGTTGCGCCGCCGTCAGTTTATGCCTTGTTGCTGAAAAACAATCCCGCCACAAAATCGCTTGCAGCGGCATGCGTACCGCTTGTGGCGCACCGGTGGCGAAAATATGGTTCGGCCGAAGTGCGGATGCCGAGGGCAGGCCGCCATTGCCGAAGGCACACTCCACCATGAATCGCCGCGCGTTTCTGCTCTCTTCCGCTGCCGCCGCCTCGCTGGCGCTGGCAGGCTGCACCACAGTATCCCCAATCCCCGCTACACCGCAGTTGATGCCGGATTACGGCGTGATCGTCGATGCTGGCTACACGATCCCGGCGGTGCCGATGCAGCGTCTCGAAGCGCGGTTCTCGCGCCAGATCGTGCGCTATCCGACCGAGCATGCGCCAGGCACGATCGTCGTCGATACGCCGGAAAAGTTCCTCTATTACGTGCTGCCGAACGGCGAAGCCGTGCGCTACGGTATCGGCGTCGGCCGTGCGGGCTTTGCGTGGCAGGGCGAAGCCTATGTTGCCTGGAAGCAGGCCTGGCCGCGCTGGCACCCGCCCGTCGAGATGATCGAGCGCGAACCGCATCTGGAAGAATTCGCCGATGGCGGCATGGATCCGGGCCTGACCAATCCGCTCGGTGCACGCGCGCTCTACCTGTTTGACCAGGACGGCAACGACACGCTGTACCGGCTGCATGGAACGCCGCAGTGGGATACCATCGGCACGGCAGCCTCATCCGGCTGCATTCGCCTGATCAATCAGGACATCATGGATCTGTATGAGCGGGTGACGCCTGGCCGCAGCACGAAGGTCGTGGTGCTTCAGGAGGCTTGAAGAGCGACGGACAGACGGTCCGCCGCTGTCACGCTATTCGACGCGCGCGGTGTCTGTGTCGGCCTCCGGCGCCGCATAGTCGATGAATGCCTTGTAGATGTATCCTTGCCGACCATCGATTTCGACGGCGCAGAAATGCGGGCACTCTGTCATCGGCTGACCCTGAAGCGGCGTGCCACCCGGGACGATGCTGATCGTTTCGGCGTCGTTGCTCGGTCCAGTGCGGAAATTGACGTATTCCGTGGTCTGCCCGGCAACGTAGCTCGACGTGTCCGCCGTGCCGCCCACCTGCCCGGTCGTCGCACCCGCCTGGGCATCGATCGCGGCCAGGGCATCGTCCGTCTCGGCCACGAAGGCCGCATCCGGAAGCTGGTCTTGGCGAACGGCCACGGCCTGCTCGAGTGCCGCCACTTCCTGCTCGCTTTCGGCAACGATGACTTCCGAGCCCTGGTTCGATTGGGGGGTGCCGATCGCTGAGGTCGTGTCCTCGTCGATGGCGGCTTCGGCCAGCGCTACATCAAGGTCGTCGGTTGCGTCTGTCGGCAAAGGACCGGCGTCGCCCTGTGCACCGAATGCGGTCTCCTCTTGGGAAGACCCTGCCGCAGCGGTCACGTCGCCACCCCAGCGAGGGTCGGCTTCGTCGAGCGGCTGCGGTGTGGCCTCGGCCGTCGCAGAAGGCGCGCTTTCCACCGGACGATCGGCTTTCGCTACCGCGGGCGCCGGCACAATGGCAGCGGCGGGCGCTTCGGCGGCCGATGCAACTTCGACGAGGGGCTCTGCCTGCGGTGCACGATCCATGTTGAGGGCAATGCCGCCTGCGAGCACGAGTGCGGCACAGGCTGGAAAGGCCGCCCACAGCGCGATCTGCCGCAGCGTCATGCCTTCTGCCGGCTCGCTTTCGAACTGGTACTTCTTGATCATTCCGACGCCTCTCCGAAACGCGGTGGTCATGTCCCTTGGGTCGAACGGATCGGCGGGATGCGCGCTGCTCTTATGGCAGTCTTGGTTCACCCGCCGGTACCCACGCTGCGGCATCCATGAAGGGCGATTATGGCCTCGGTTGGTCAGAAATGCGGCCTTAACGTTTCCTTAAGGCAAATGCGCCCCGCCGTTTTCACGGCGAGGCGCATGGATTCGCGTGGTCCAAAAGGCGGCTGAGCCTTAGCCGCGCGTTGCGGCCTTCAGCTCCAGGCGACGGCGGTGAAGCACCGGCTCGGTATATCCGGAGGGCTGCTCACGGCCCTTGAGGACAAGATCGAGAGCGGCCTGAAACGCGATCGAGCCGTCGTAATCGGCAGCCATCGGCCTGTAGGCGCTGTCCCCTGCGTTCTGCTGATCGACGATTTTCGCCATCTTCTTCATGGTTTCGACGATCTGCGCTTCGGTCACGACGCCGTGGTGCAGCCAGTTGGCCATGTGCTGTGCGGAAATGCGCAGCGTCGCGCGGTCTTCCATCAGGCCGACATTGTTGATGTCCGGAACCTTGGAGCAGCCGACGCCCTGATCGACCCAGCGCACGACATAGCCGAGGATGCCCTGCGCATTGTTGTCGAGCTCACGCTGGATGTCTTCGGGCGTCCAGTTGGGACGTTCGGCAACCGGCACCGACAGAATATCGTCGAGCTTGGCGCGGCCGCGCGACTTCAGGCCCGACTGGACGTCGGCGACATTGACCTGGTGATAATGCGTCGCGTGCAGCGTCGCTGCCGTCGGCGAGGGCACCCATGCGGTGTTCGCACCGGCTTTCGGGTGGCCGATCTTCTGTTCCAGCATCGCCGCCATCATGTCCGGCATGGCCCACATGCCCTTACCGATCTGGGCGTGGCCGGAAAGGCCGCATTCCAGGCCGATATCGACGTTCCAGTTCTCGTACGCCTGGATCCAGGTCGATGCCTTCATGTCGCCCTTGCGGATCATCGGGCCAGCTTCCATCGAGGTATGGATTTCGTCGCCGGTGCGATCGAGGAAACCGGTGTTGATGAAGACGACGCGCTCCTTCGCAGCCCGGATCGCCTCTTTCAGGTTGACCGTGGTGCGGCGTTCCTCGTCCATGATGCCCATCTTGATCGTGTTGGGCTTCATGCCAAGCGCCTGCTCGACGCGGGTGAAGATCTCCGCCGCGAAGGCGACTTCCTCCGGCCCATGCATCTTCGGCTTGACCACATACATGGAGCCTGCACGGGAATTCTTGCGCCTGCCATTGGCGCCGACATCGTGCAGCGCGATCAGGCCGGTGACGAAGCCGTCCATCATGCCTTCCGGAACCTCGTTGCCGTCCCGGTCAAGGATTGCAGGGTTGGTCATGAGGTGGCCGACATTGCGGATAAGCATCAGCGAACGGCCGGGCAGGGTCAGCGTCGAGCCATCCGGCGCGGTGTATTCGCGGTCGTCGTTGAGCGCGCGCGTGACCGACTTGCCACCCTTGTCGAAGGTGTCTTCCAGATCGCCCTTCATCAGGCCGAGCCAGTTGCGGTAGGCCGCGACCTTGTCCTCGGCGTCGACTGCCGCGATGGAATCCTCGCAGTCCTGGATGGTCGTCAGCGCAGACTCCAGAAGGATATCGGAAATGCCGGCGCTGTCGCCTTCGCCGATCGGGCTGCGGCGATCGATGACGATCTCCACATGCATGCCGTTCTTCTTCAGGAGTATCGATGTCGGGGCGAAGGCTTCGCCGAGATAGCCGGCAAGCTGTGCGCCGTCCTTCAGCTTGCCGAGCGCGCCATCGGTCAGCGCGATGACGAGCTGGCCGTCTTCGATCGAGAAACCGCTGACATTTTCCCAGGTCGTGTCGCCCGAGGCGGCTTGGATCGGTGCGCTCTGGTTGAGGAAGTTGCGGCCCCAGGCGATGACCTTCGCGCCACGTTTCGGATTGTAACCCTTGCCCTTTTCGGCACCATCATCTTCGGAGATCGCGTCGGTTCCGTAGAGCGCGTCATAAAGCGAACCCCACCGCGCATTGGCTGCGTTCAGCGCATAGCGTGCGTTCATGACCGGCACGACCAGCTGCGGGCCAGCCGTTGTCGCAATTTCTGGGTCGACATTGTCGGTCGAGACGGAGAAAGCGCCGCCTTCAGGTACGAGGTACCCGATCTCAGAGAGGAACGCCTTGTAGCGCTCTAGGTCGGACGGTGCGCCGTTCTCGCGGTGCCAGGCATCGATCTTCGCCTGCAGATCGTCGCGCTTGGCAAGCAATGCCCGGTTCTTCGGTCCAAGCTCGTGGATCGCATCCGACAGCGCCTTGAAGAATGCGTCCGCGTCGACGTCGGTCCCCGGCAACGCTTCCGAGACGATGAAGTCGTAGAGCGTCGTGTCGATCGTCAGCCCATGCTGCTCGGTCGTGGTCATGCGTTAATCTCCCTTGGCGCGGCAACCGGCTGGTCGCACTTTCCGTTGAGCCACAGATAAGCCCGGCGCATTCCCTGTCAATCGATCATCAATTCCAAAGATTTGTTCCGTTTTGGAAACAATCAGGTTGGGTCGACAGCAAGTCGCGGCCTTCCCGAGCAAATTGCCCGGATACGGGCCTCGACGAATTGGCGCTGCCCGTCGATGACCGGAGCAGAAATATACTCGTCCAAAGTCAGCGACGGATCCCCGGCACCGGCGCGCCCGGCCTTGGCGCGGGCGATCGCGCTTGCCGTCTCGCGGGCGTGGGTGAGGGCAGGCGCTTCGGCGTCGAACCGTTCCACATGCGCTCCACCACTGACGAGAAAGAGGCTCGGTTCCGGCGCGGTGACGAGCACCTCGGCCGTCTCGGTGATCTGCCCGACCACGGCGCCGATCGCGTTGGCGACATCCGCATGGTCCGGCACCGTGATTTCCGCCCCAAGTAGTGCGCCGATCCCCGGGTAATACGTTGCCGCCGAGGCGCCCAGCCCGACGAGCGGCCGATCGAGCGAAAGCCGGAAGCCGACGATCGATAGCGGACGAGCCAGCGTGCGTCGCACCGCCTCCGAGCGTGCCGGATCGAAAGCAGGGCCCGATCCGCGGGCGGCATCTTCGCTGAGCCCGGCTTCCAGAACCTTGTGGGCGGATATTTCCGTCAACGTTGCGATGACGCGCTCGGCAAGCTGCGTTTCATCGACCGCGAGCATTTCGCCTCTGCCGTCTCGCTGACGGGCGAGCAGCGCCGCGCCGATGCGGGCCGCTTCGCCGTTCCACAGTGACAGACGTCCGAGCACATGCATCGCGTCCGTCGGGGTGAAGGCGCTGATGCGCACGAGGCCCTGCCCGGCAAGCCTGTCGAGCGCGGACCGCTCGGATGCGCTGACGAGCACGGCGTCGAGAGCGCGGAAATCGCCGCCGAGCCGCGAAAGCAGCGCGCGGTCGCGCTCAGGCAAATGGCGCGGCGGCGTCATGGCGGTTCGCGCCGCAAAGCGCCCGTCGAGCCGCCCGGGCCGATCGTTGGCCAGTTGCCGCTTGAGTGACGTGACGAGATCGTTGCCGTCACCGAGCGCTGCGAGCGACAGCGGCACCACGCGGCGTGGCCCGAGCAGGATGCCGGCCGCAATGCCGTCTCGCAGGATCGCGACATCGCTGTCGCCGCCAAGCCCATGCGTCTGCATCGCCACGGCTTCCACCATGGTGCGAAAACCACCGACAAGCGCGCCTTCAGGATCGAGCCTTGGCCGTCCATCTTCCAGGATGGCGATATCCGTCGTCGTGCCGCCGATGTCGGCAACGATGGCGCGCGAAAGCCCGGTCAGATGGCGCGCTCCGACAAGGCTTGCGGCCGGGCCCGACAGGATCGTCTCGATCGGCCGAAGCCGTGCCTCCGACGCAGAAATGAGGGCGCCATCGCCACGCACGACCATCAGCGGAGCCGTGATGCCGCGCGCGGCAAGGAATGTCGTGCTGGCGGAAATCAGCCTGTCGATCATGCCGATCAGCCGCGCATTCAGAAGCGTCGTCAAAGCCCGCTTCGGCCCGCCGAGTTTCGACGAGAGCTCGTGGCTGCAGGTGACCGGGAGGTTGGTCGCCTCGCGGATCAGCGAGCGCACCGCGATTTCATGCTCCGGATTGCGCACGGCGAAATAGCCGGCAACCGCGATCGCCTCCACCTCTTCGGCAAGCGTCGGCAGCGCCGAATGCAGCGCCGAAAGATCGAGCGAGCGCGGCTTGCCGTGAACGTCGTGGCCGCCGGGCAGCCGGTAGACGGGCGCACCGGAAAGCGCTTCCAGCAAGCCGGCGCGTTCGAGATCGGCAGGCTCGAAACCGATCGCCACCAACGCCACCCGTCCGCCGCGTCCCTCGACCAATGCGTTCGTCGCGAGCGTCGTCGACAGGGAGACGAGGGCGATCGATGCTGCATCGATTCCGGACTGGGCGATGACGGCATCGGCGGCGGCCGCGATGCCGGTCGCGAGGTCGTCGTGGCTGGTCAGCGCCTTCGCCTTCGCGACGACGCCGCGCGTTTCGCTGAACAGCACGGCGTCCGTATAGGTGCCGCCGGTATCGATGCCGAGAAATACTGGGTCGCTCAAAGCCTGGCCCCGGAAAATGCAACCCCTGGATGGATGCTGACCCGTCATCTAGCAAGTGCGGCATGCCGCGCAAGTCCGCAGGTGCATTTGATCGGGCGCATTTGATGAGGACAGCGTGCGTTCTCGCGCATTCCCGCTTGCTCGTCGGGGCCGCCTGCCCCATTGTCTGGGCTCGACAATCGTGGAGCGTGCAGGAAACGGTATTGGACGGCTCGATCGGGACGGAGCGGGTAGCGGCGGCATGAGTTTAGGCATTTCCAGCTCATCGGATATGCCGGCCGTCATGGGCGACATGCAGACGCCCTATGATCTCTTGCGGTTGCTGCGTTCCAAGACGCAGGCCTATGGCTTTGCCTATTTCACGGTGTTGAAGCTGCCTGCGATCGGCGAAGCAAAGATCGGTGCCTTGTCGGAACTTTCCAACTGGCCGGCCGAACTCACGCGAACCTACGACGAACGGAAGGTCGGCGCTTCGAGTCCGATCCTGAAGCGGTTGGCGCAATCGGCACTTTGTTTTCAGTATACGCTCGATGAGCTTCCTGTCGTGGACAACGGAAAACGGCCATCGGTCGTCGATCTTTTCCGCAAGTTCGACATGGTCCGCTGGGCGTATTTTCCGGTGCATTGCCCGGCCTATGGGACCGGCGCGATCGGCTATTCGGGCCTGCGCGACGAACTCGACATGCAGGAAATGGGCGAATTGCAGCTCGTCTCCACCGGCATATTCGACCAACTCGCGAAATTGCGTGGGACGCGGGACGAGGAAAAGCCGCGGCTGACCGAGCGCGAGCGCGAATGCCTGCGCTGGACGGCCGAAGGCAAGACGAGCTTCGAGATCGGCAAGATCATCGGCATCTCCGAGCATACCGTGAACTATTATCTCAACACCGCTTCCGGTAAGCTGAAATCCACCAACCGCGTGCAGGCGGTCGCCGTCGCCCTGAGAAGTGGGCTGCTCGGATAGCAATCCCCAGCTCTCGCGGCGTCAAAGTTTGAAGTGACCGTGCGGAATGATTATCTTGCACAGTGAAATGACATCGATTCGATGCGGTCGGAACCGTCTCCGCCACGGGTCGCGCTAGGCACGACAACCGACCGTCATCCACCTCCTTTCGAAAGCATCCCCGACGATGAGCGATACCCCTTCGAACGAGCCAACGCCGCAGGCTTCCGCAAACAGCGAATACGGTGCCGAGTCGATCAAGGTGCTCAAGGGGCTGGATGCCGTGCGCAAGCGGCCAGGCATGTATATCGGTGATACCGATGACGGCTCGGGCCTGCACCACATGGTCTACGAAGTCGTGGACAATGCGATCGACGAGGCGCTTGCCGGCCATGCCGACATCGTCACGGTCACGCTCAATGCGGACGGCTCGGTCACCGTTACCGACAACGGCCGCGGCATTCCGGTCGATATTCATACCGGCGAGGGCGTTTCAGCTGCCGAGGTCATCATGACCCAGCTCCATGCCGGCGGTAAGTTCGATCAGAACTCCTACAAGGTCTCGGGCGGTCTCCACGGCGTCGGCGTCTCTGTGGTCAATGCGCTGTCGGTGAAATTGCAGATGCGCATCGCGCGCAACGGCCGCTGGCACGAGATGAGCTTCACCCACGGCGTTGCGGATGCACCGCTCGCGGTCACGGGCGAGGCCGGGAACCACACCGGCACGGAAATCACCTTCTTGCCCTCCGGCGAGACGTTCACGATGACGGAATTCGATTTCGGCACGCTGGAACACCGGCTGCGCGAACTCGCCTTCCTGAACTCGGGTGTTCATATCAAGCTGACCGACAAGCGGCATGCGGACGTCAAGGAAGTCGAGATGCTCTATGAGGGCGGTCTCGAGGCCTTCGTCAAATATCTCGACCGTTCCAAAAAGGCGCTCGTCCCTGCTCCGATCACGATGATCGGCGAAAAGGACGGCATCACGGTCGAGGTGGCGATGTGGTGGAACGACAGCTACCACGAGAACGTGCTGGCCTTCACCAACAACATTCCCCAGCGCGACGGCGGCACGCATATGGCCGGCTTCCGTGGCGCGCTGACGCGCCAGATCGTGTCCTACGGCGAAACGTCGGGCCTGACGAAGAAGGAAAAGGTTTCGCTGACCGGTGACGATTGCCGCGAAGGCCTGACGGCTGTGCTTTCCGTCAAGGTCCCAGATCCGAAGTTCTCTTCGCAGACGAAGGACAAGCTCGTCTCCTCCGAGGTCCGGCCCGTGGTCGAAAGCCTCGTCAACGAGGGGCTGAACCAGTGGCTGGAAGAACATCCGAGCGAAGCGAAGATCCTCGTCGGCAAGGTCATCGAGGCGGCTTCGGCACGCGAAGCGGCGCGCAAGGCGCGCGAACTGACGCGGCGCAAGGGCGCGCTCGACATCACCTCGCTTCCGGGCAAACTCGCCGACTGCCAGGAACGCGACCCCGCCAAGTCCGAAGTCTTCATCGTCGAGGGTGATTCCGCAGGTGGGTCCGCCAAAAGCGGCCGTTCGCGCCAGAACCAGGCCATCCTGCCCCTTCGCGGCAAGATACTGAACGTCGAGCGCGCGCGCTTCGACCGCATGATCTCCTCCGACCAGGTCGGCACGCTGATCACGGCGCTTGGTGCAGGCATCGGCAAGGACGAGTTCAATCCGGACAAGCTGCGCTACCACAAGATCATCATCATGACGGACGCCGACGTCGACGGCGCCCACATTCGCACGCTGCTGCTCACCTTCTTCTTCCGCCAGATGCCGGAACTGATCGAGCGCGGTCACATCTACATCGCCCAGCCTCCGCTCTATAAGGTCACGCGCGGCAAGTCCTCGCAGTACCTGAAGGACGAGAAGGCCATGGAAGACTATCTGATCTCCATGGGGCTCGAAGAGGCTTCGCTGGAACTCGGCAGCGGCGAAGTGCGGCTCGGCAACGATTTCCGAGCCGTCATCAACGATGCGTTGCGCATCCGCGCGCTGATCGACGGCATCCATTCACGCTATGATCGTTCGGTGATCGAGCAGGCCGCTGTCGCCGGCGCTCTCAACCCCGACCTAACGGCCAATCGCGAGCGTGCGCAGGAGACCGCGGACGAAATTGCCCGGCGCCTGGACATGATTTCCGAAGACACCGAGCGTGGCTGGGAAGGCACTGTCACCACCGAAGGCGGGATCCGGCTCGAGAGAACGGTGCGCGGCGTCAAGGAATCGCACCTTCTCGACAATGCGCTCATCGGTTCGGCCGACGCACGCCATATCGATCAGATGGCACCGCGCATGCGCGAGGTTTATGGCGAGACCCCGTTGCTTCTGCGCAAGGATGACCGGACGCCGATGACCGGTCCTCGGCTGCTGCTGGACACGATTTTCGCCATCGGCCGGAAGGGTCTTTCGATCCAGCGTTACAAGGGCCTTGGCGAGATGAACGCCGAGCAGCTCTGGGAAACGACGCTCGATCCGAATGTGCGCTCCCTGTTGCAGGTCAGGATCAACGACGCGACCGACGCCGACAGCCTGTTCACGAGGCTGATGGGAGATGAAGTCGAGCCCCGCCGGGAGTTCATCCAGGACAACGCGCTGACCGTCGCCAATCTCGACATTTGACCTTATGTGCCTGTCGCGGCGAGGGAACATTCGCCGCGCAAGGTCGTTCATCATCTGAAGCTGAAATAGCGCGCCGGCGTGGTGCGCAACGGCCATTCGGAGAGATGCATGACCGAGAAATTGACGCCGCGCGAGGCCCGTCAGGGCGAACGCGGCATGCCCGTTCTGAAGATCCTGATCGTCGCCCTGGTTCTGGCCATGATTGCCTGGGCGGTATCCGGGATGTTCGGCGAAGCAACGGACCCCGAGAATCCCGTAGGGGAAACAACGACCGAACAGGATGCAACGGGCGAGACGGGCCCGACTCAGGCTCCGACCGTCCAGTAATCGACATTGCATCGCCGACGTCTTCGGCATGCAGAACAGACATTATGAATGCCCCGACCTCAGCGAGCTCGGGGCATTTCGTTTGAGCGGTACGCATGGCTTGGCCGATCGTGCGACCGACCCGCTTTTGGGCGGTTCGGCGATCTGCTATAATCGGCGAATGTTCACTGGTTCAGGGGTATGCAGCATGTCCCTTTTCGACGACCGCGAACGGGCCTTCGAATTGAAATACGTCCACGATCTCGAAGCGGCATTCCGCATGCGCGTCATCGCCATGCGCGACATGGCGCGGTGGGCAGCCGACCGGTTGGGCATGATCGGCGCCGATGCCGAAGCCTATGTCTCGACGCATGCGCATGCCGTTCTCATGCGCGATGGATCCGGCCTTCTTCTGCAGCGGCTGGCGGCCGATCTGAAGGCCCGACACCTTGACGTGTCCGAGCGGGAACTGGCGAACGTCTACGACGGGTTCTGCGCATCCGCACTGATGCGCATGCAGACATTGCCCGATGCAAGCGAAGCGGGCATGGTTATACGCAAGCATTGATTGATACTGGAGAATGCGCATGAAGACGCTGTTGGTTCCGGTTCCCGAACAGCCAAGCGCGTCCGTCTTCGAATGCGCTGTCTCTTTCGCGCATGTGTTCGGCAGCCTTGTGGAAGGCATGGCGCTGGCGCCAGATCTGTCACGCACGATCGCGGCGGAGTTTCCCATCGATCCTCACTACATCGATCCGGACAACCGACGGGACATGGTGACGACGGCAAGGCGCCGGTTCGAGCAACATATGCAAGATGCCCAGCTGCCGCGCTGCGCCGATAAGACGGTCGGGCCCTGCTATCGCTGGGCGATGGACGAGCTCGGCGAGGACGGGCGCGTGGCAAGCTATGCGCGCCTGTTCGACCTCGTGGTGCTGGCTCGCCCCGAGCAGCGCCGTGATGGTAGCCGCATCGCCACAGTGGAGACGATCCTGTTCGAAAGCGGCAGGCCCGTGCTGCTTGTTCCCCCAGCAATCCCCAAGGACATAGGCCGCAGGGTGGTGATCGCCTGGAATGGCAGCCTTGAAACCGCCCGCGCCATTGCTTTTGCCATGCCGATCCTGATGCAGGCGGAAAGCACTATCGTCTTGCAACTCGAAGGCTGGGAAGTCGACGGTCCTCGCGCTTCTGACCAGGTCGAGTTTCTGAAGCGGCACGGCGTGAATGCGGAGCTTGCCTCGCGTCCGCTCGTTTCAGGGCCGGGAGAATCGATCATGAAGCAGGCGCACGATCTTGGTGCCGACCTCATCATCAAGGGCGCCTACACGCAAAGCCGCCTGCGGCAGATGATTTTCGGTGGCGCGACGAGCCACCTGCTCGCTCACACCGACTTGCCGATGTTCATCGCTCACTGAGACTTATTGGACTGGACTGGACCCTTCGATCACTTTCGTGACTGCCTGCAATCAGAGCGAGATAAACCGTGAACCTCGCGGAACTTGCGTCCCTCGTGTCGGTTGTAGCCGGAGAAAACGCAGGGAGGTTGATCATGCTGGTACGTGTTGGTTTTGAGATCGGAATTTCCTGCAGCCAGCCGACGCCGATGACGATGCATCTCGCGATCCATCCCGAGCGTCGTCGCGATATTGTTGGCGAGACGGGGCTGACCGCGTCGAAGGACGTGCGTTTTTCATCCTATCGCGACATTTACGGCAATGATTGCCGCCGCTGTCTCGTTCCTGAGGGCGGCATCGAGATACGCTATGACGCCGTTGTGGAAGACAGCGGCGAGCCGGACGCCTACGAGCCATCTGCTCAGCAGGTGCCGGTCGACCGTCTGCCCGCCGAGGCATTGGCCTTCCTGCTGCCCAGCCGGTACTGTGAAACAGAGCATCTATCAGACTTTGCATGGCGCCGTTTCGGCTCGATCGAACCCGGTTGGGCGCGGGTCCAGGCGGTCTGCGACTATGTGCATGAGCGCCTGACGTTCTCTTATGGCTACGCTCGCGCAACCCGCACGGCCTGCCAGGCCAACGATGAACGCGTCGGCGTGTGCCGTGACTTCGCCCATCTGGCTGTCGTTTTATGCCGGTGCCTGAATATCCCCGCGCGCTACGTCAACGGCTTTATGGGCGACATCGGCGTTCCGATCGATCCGGCGCCGATGGATTTCAACGCCTGGTTCGAGGTCTATTTGGGAGATCGCTGGTACACGTTCGACGCGCGTCACAACCAGCGCCGTATTGGGCGAATCGCCGTGGCGAAGGGACGGGATGCGGCCGATATCCCGCTGTTCCATACGTTTGGTCCCCACCGGCTGGAGATGTTCAACGTCTGGACTTATGAGGCGAAAACCAAAATCGCCCGCCCGGAAGCAATTCAGCAAAAGCATTCTTTGCTCGAACCATGGCATAGCCCGTTTTGGGCGCGTCATTCCCGTTCTCACGCATCGTTGTCGACGAGTTTAACAGAGCGGTAACCTCTTTCGACCAACGTCAAGTGGTGCAATCTTGCTGCACCAACACGCCTCGTTGCTGCCAGTTACGTGAAATCAGGGTTGCTTGCCTTGCCGATTGCCGGCGCGTTTACGTAAGGTCACCGTACTAAGACGCAGCGTTGCGTCAGGACGAACGGCTGTCGAGGAAGTGGGTTCGCGTTGCGTCGAAGACTGGGAGAGAGCGCATCAGCCATCGCGTTGGCGGTGCTGATGGCCGGAACGACGGGGCAGGCGGCTGCCTTCGAATTGTTCGGCATTCGGATTTTCGGAAGCAGCGAGCCGGCCGAAGCCGACGTGATCGGGGATCCTCAGAACTATGACGCGACGTTCGAAGCCGGATCAGCTGAAGGCCGCGTGCTTGACGCAGTGCGCGGCGCCTCCAGGCTCTGGGGTGATCGCGACGAGCCTGCCTCAGGCTCCGCAGGTCTGATCGGCCGCGCCAAGTCCGATTATGCCCGTATGGTGGCAGCACTTTACACCGAAGGCCATTACGGTGGTTCGGTGAGCATCTTGGTTGATGGCCGCGAGGCTGCCGATCTTCCCGTCGACACCCAGTTGTCCGATCCGGCCGTCGTGACCATCACGGTCGATGTCGGCCCTCAATTTGCATTCGGCCAAACGGCGGTCGGCAATCAGGCGCCCCCTCCGACCGAGCGCGGCGATGAAGTGGCTCTGCCGTCCGACGAGGGCCTTGCGCCCGGCGAAATCGCCCGCTCCGGCGTTGTCATTCGCGGCGAGCGATTGGCCACGGAGGCTTGGCGGCAGCAGGGCTTCGCCAAGGCCGAGATCGCCGATCGGACCGTGACGGCCAACCATAACTCGCAGACCGTGGATGTGGCGATCACCGTCGATCCCGGCCAGCGCGCCGCCTACGGCCAGACGCGGGTCGAAGGCGCCCAGCGCATGGATTCGGACTATATCCGCTACATGACCGATCTGCCCGAGGGGCAGGAATATGATCCCGATGACATCGAGCGGGCACGCCAGCGGCTGGCGCGGCTCGATGTGTTCCAGGCGCTGACCGTTCGCGAAGCCGACGAGATCGCCCGCAACGGCCTTTTGCCGATGACGGTGAACGTGCAGGAGCGCCCGCTCCGTCGTCTCGGGGTCGGCGGCACCTTTTCGACGGTGGACGGCTTGGGCGTCGAGACGTTCTGGCTGCACCGCAACCTCTTTGGCAAGGCCGAGCGCCTCAGGCTCGACGCGCGCGTCGGCGGCATCGGTGACACGATCGATGTTGAGGAATTCGACTATTCGCTCGGCGCGACCTTCACGCGGCCGGGCGTTTTCACGCCCGATACCAATTTCGTCGCCAGCCTCCTCGGCAAGCGCGAAGTGCTCGATGTCTACACCGAGACCTCCGTCGCGGCCAGGATGGGCTTCACACACATCTTCTCTGACTACCTGAGTGGCGAGATCTTCGCTGAAGCGAAATACGCCGATTTCGAAGACGATCTCGGCGAGCGCAGTTTCACCACGTTTGGTTTGCCGGCTAAGCTGACCTACGACACCCGCGACAATTCCGCTGACGCGACTGAAGGCTACTTCCTCGAAGTGACCGCCGAGCCGTTCTACGAATTCGAGTTCGGCAACATTGCCGGACGGGCGACGGTCGAGGGTCGGGCCTATTACGGCCTCGATGCCGAAGATCGTTTCGTGCTGGCAGGTAAGCTCAAGATCGGATCCATCGTCGGCGCCGACCTGTTTGAGCTTCCGCCGGACAAACTGTTTCTCTCGGGCGGCGGCGGCTCCACGCGCGGCTATGCTTATCGCGGCATCGGTGTCGTCGGACCGGGTGGTGAAGTCACCGGCGGCCGTTCGCTGATCGAGGCTTCGGGCGAAATTCGCACCAAGGTAACGGAATCGATTGGCCTCGTCGGCTTTGCCGATGTTGGCTATGTCGGCGCGGAATCTTTCCCGGATTTCTCCGAAGACCTGAAGATCGGCGTCGGCATCGGCCTTCGCTATCAGACGGGCCTCGGGCCCATCCGTCTCGATGCCGCTATGCCGCTCGATCCGGGGCCGGATGATCCGGACTTTGCCCTCTATGTCGGGATAGGACAGGCATTTTGACCCGTTTTCTCCTCCTCATCCTTGCCATTCTGTTCGCCGGTCCTGCCTTTGCGCAGGAAGAGGAAGCGGAGACGCGCTCGGCCTTCACGCGCTTCGTCGAAAATCAGCTGTCGGCTGAAAACCGGCAGATCCGTCTGCGCGGCATCCAGGGCGCCCTGTCATCCGAGGCCGTGATTGGCGAGATTACCGTCGCCGACCGCGAAGGCGTATGGCTGCGGATCGTCAATGCGCGCATCGACTGGACCCGCTCGGCCCTTCTGCGCGGGCGGCTCGACATTGAAAGCCTGACGGCCGACCGCATCGAGGTCAGCCGTCAGCCTGTACCGGCTGAGGGTGCTCCCGCACCGGAAGCCGGTGGTTTTGCGCTTCCCGAATTGCCCGTCGCGGTTCGATTGGAACAGCTTACCGTGCCGGAAGTGTTCTTTGGTCAGACTGTCTTCGGTCTGGAGTCGGTGCTGTCAGTCAATGGCGGCATCACGCTCGCGGACGGCGCTTTGGAAACGAACCTCGCCATCGAGAGGCTCGATGGCCCGGGCGGTTCGCTCACACTTGCGCTCGCCTATGCCAATGCCACCGAAGAGCTCAATCTCGATCTTGCCGTCTCGGAGCCGCAAGACGGCATTCTGGCCAATCTGCTCTCGATCGAAGATCGCCCCGCGGTTGACCTCAGCCTCGCGGGCTCTGGACCCCTCGGCGATCTGACGGTTGCGTTGACGCTGGATGCCGACGGGACGCGAGTCGTGTCCGGTACATCGCGTCTGGAGCGAACCGCAGCGGGCTTGGCGGTCGACGCCGATGTCGAAGGCGCGATTGCCCGTCTCGTGGCGCCGGCATTCCGCGACTTTTTTGGTGAGAGTGCCAGCCTGAGCGTGGACGCTCTCGTGCGCGACGAAGGCGGACTGGCTGTCGAGGCACTGACCATCGACACCGCCTCTCTTTCCGTGAATGCCGCGGCAGAGACCAGCGCGGACAATTTCCTCCGGCGCCTGCGGCTTGAAGCCACTCTGGCCGATCCAGCGGGCGACGCCGTCATCCTGCCTGTGGCCGGCGGCGATTCGAGCGTGCGGCAAGCGCGGCTGACGGTCGATTATGGAGCCGACGCTTCGGAGAACTGGTCGGGTGCCTTGACGGTCGACGGGCTGGAAACCGCAACGCTTGCGGCAGACGGCGTTGACCTCACCTTCGGCGGTATCGCTGCCGCCCTGGACGATCCGGAAAATCGGCGTGTGACCTTCAACGTCGAAGGCGCGATGACGGGGATCGAGACCGAAGACGAGGCCGTGGCCAACGCCATTGGGCAGAGGCTCGATCTGGCAATCGATGGCGCATGGTCCTCGGGCAGCGCCGTCGATCTGACGCGCGCCGAACTGAGCGGCGAGGCGCTGGCGCTCCGACTTGCCGGCGCCATCGAAGAATTCGTCTATACGGGCACCATCGGCATCGTGGCCGAGAGCATCGCGCCCTTCGCAGATCTCGCCGGGCGGCCGCTTGCCGGCAGCATCGATCTGTCCGCCGATGGAACGCTGGCGCCGATTTCGGGAGCATTCGATCTGACGCTCGACGGCAGCGGCACCGGCCTGCAGGTCGGCACGCCGGCGCTCGACGCTTTGATCGAGAGCACCGTGCAGCTGTCGGGCAGGCTTGCCCGTGGCGAAGCAGGTTTCGAGGCCGGTGATTTCCGCATCGAGAATGATCAGTTCAGCCTGGTTGCCGATGGGGTTTATTCGACCGAACGCGCCGATATCGCGCTCGACATTATGCTTGCCGATCTCGCCCTCGTGAGCGAAGACGCATCTGGCCGGCTGACCTTGACGGGCACCGCGACCGGCGACGGCGGTCCCGTCGCGCTCGATCTTCAGGGCGGCATTCCGAGCGGCACACTCGTTGACCGACCGCTGCGCGAGGCGACTTTCGGCTTCCAGGGCAACGTGATCGGCGTCGATGCGACGACGGGTTCGCCCTATGGCAACGGCGTCGAAGGCGAGTTGCTGGTGGATGCCTTCCTCGATGGGCAGCGCATCGGTCTCAACGCCGATCTGTTTGCTTCTCCGGAGCGCCGTGCCCTCGACAATCTCGATTTCCGTGCAGGCGGGGCAACGATTGCCGGCTCGGTGGCGCAGAATGCCGATGGCCTCCTGAGCGGCACGATCACGCTCGATGCGCCTGACATCGAGACCCTGGCGGCGCTCGCGCTTCAGGACGCGACCGGCACGGCCAACGCAGATATCGAATTCATCATCGTCGATGGGCGTCAGGACGCGGTCGTTTCCGCCGATCTTTCCAACATCGCCGCGGAGGCCGTCACGCTGTCCTCCGCGCGGATCGATGCGACCATCGAAGACCTTTTCGAAGTTCCGAAGATCGACGGCGCGGTGGAAGCCGCAGGCCTCGAAGCGGGTGGCACCGTCGTCGAGCGGCTCAACGCGACCGCCAACCGCCAGGGCGCGCTGACGGACTTCACGGCGAACGCCAATTTGGCGGGCGGCACGACGATTGCGCTTTCCGGTGCGCTCGAAGACATCGAAACGGGCTTCCGCGTGGCCTTGGCCGAACTGGCTTTGACGCAAGGCCAGACGGCCGCACGGCTTCTGCAACCCGCTGAAATCCTGGTCGAAGGCGAACGCTATACACTGGGCGACATCGTGCTCGATGTCGCCGGTGGCGAGATCCGTGCAAGCGGCACGGTCGCAGAAGAAATCAACCTCGATGTCGCAATCCGGGCCCTTCCGCTCGCGATCGCCAACACCGTCATGCCCGACCTCCAGGCGGCCGGCACGGTGAACGGCACGGCGCAGATCCGCGGCACGCGGGACGCACCGGACATCACGTTCGACGTCGAGGGCCGGGGCATCACCGCCGCGCCGGTGCGCGAACTCGGGCTCGGCACCATTTCGGTCGACGCTTCGGGCCGGTCGTCGGGCAATCGGGTGAATATCGATTCGCAGCTTGCGGCAGCGGGTGGCATCAACGTCGACGTATCCGGCTCCGCGCCGATCGGCGAAGGCCAGCTTGCGCTCGACGTGACCGTCAACGAACTGCCGCTGGCAACCATCGACGTGCTGGCCGGCAATCAGGGGCTCCAGGGCCGCGTTTCCGCCGATGCGCAGGTCACCGGAACGATCGCAGCTCCGGTCGTCGCATTCGATGTCACCGGCTCGGGCGTTTCGGCGAGCGTTCTGGCCAGCAACGGCATCACGCCGCTCGGCATCGCCGCAAACGGCCGCTTCGCCGGCCAGGCTGTTGCACTCTCGTCGGCAACCGTCACCAATGGTCAGGGCATCGACATCTCCGCGTCGGGCACGGTTCCGCTGAGCGGCAGCGGCCTCAATGTAAACGTGCAGGGCAGTGCTCCGCTCTCCATCGCCAATGTGGCGCTGGCCGAGCGCGGCACGCGTGTTGACGGGACAGTCGAATTGTCGGTGCGGGCAAGCGGCTCAATTGCCGATCCGCGCTTCGACGGCATGGTGTCCACCTCGAACGCCGCCGTGCTCGATCCCGATACGAACGTGCAGTTGCGCGGCATCAACGTCATGGCGTCGATCCAGGGGCAGCAGGTCACAATCAACACGTTCCAGGCAGGCCTTTCCACCGGCGGCACCATTACCGTCGGCGGTACCATTTCGCTCGATGCCGGGGCTGGTTTCCCGGCCAACATCAACATCGTGCTCGACCAGACGCGCTATGCCGACGGCGATTTCCTGATCGTGACTGCCTCGGGCAATCTTGCCGTCACCGGCGGTCTCATCCGCGATCCGCTGGTGTCCGGCACCGTCAACATCGACAATGCCGAGATTGGCATTCCGGAAGGCGGCGGCGGTGCCAATGGCCTGACGGATGTTCGACACATAGATCCACCGCCGGCCGTTGCGGCAACGCTCGATCGCGCCCGGCTGCGCCAGGACGGCGAAATGCCCGTGCCGACATCACGGCCGAGCGTTGTGCAGTTTGACATCCAGGTGAACGCCAATAACCAGATTTTCGTGCGCGGACGTGGTCTCGACGCGGAACTCGGCGGCAGCCTGCGCATCACCGGCCCGGCAACCAATGTGGAACCGGTCGGCGCGTTCGAACTGATCCGCGGTCGCCTGTCGATCCTCGGGCGGCGCATCGTGTTCGATGAAGGCAATGTCACGCTCATCGGCGATCTCGACCCGTTCGTGAACCTGACGGCCTCGTCGCAGTCCGGCGATACGACGGTCATCATCACCGTTTCGGGCCGGGCATCCGATATCCAGATCGACTTCTCATCGCAGCCGGAGCTGCCGGAAGATGAGGTAATCTCACGCCTGATCTTCGATCGAGGCATTTCGGAACTGTCAGCATTCCAGATCGCACAGCTCGCCGCCGCCGTTGCCGAACTTTCGGGTGGGCAGAACACGTCGCTGTTGGGTCAGTTGCGCCAATCGACCGGGCTCGACGACCTCGACGTCGTCACCGATGATGAAGGCAATGCCGCTCTCAGGGCCGGTCGTTATCTCCGCGACAACGTCTATCTGGGCATCCAGGCAGGTTCGGGCGATTCCAGCGAAGTCACCATCGATCTCGACATCACCGAGAACCTGAAGGCACGCGGCGCCGCGGGTGCCGATGGCGATACGAGCCTCGGCATTTTCTTCGAGCGGGATTACTGACCGGAAATGCAGGTCGACCGACCGGTAGGGCGGCGACTGCTTT
This sequence comes from Rhizobium sp. EC-SD404, assembly GCF_902498825.1. Taxonomy (NCBI): domain Bacteria; kingdom Pseudomonadati; phylum Pseudomonadota; class Alphaproteobacteria; order Hyphomicrobiales; family Rhizobiaceae; genus Rhizobium; species Rhizobium sp. EC-SD404. Next base: position 3,499,147 of record NZ_LR701459.1, on the reverse strand, counting down.
CTGCAGGGTCAGGCAGCCGTGGCGTCGGCTTTTTCGATCTGCGGGCGATGCAGTTCCTGAAGATCCTCAGGTGCTGCGCCCCCGATGCGTCTGAGCAGCAGCCGACCCATGGCCTCGCCGGCGGCGGCCAGATCTTCCTCGATCGTATCGATCCGCGGCCGAACCGGCGTGAAGAGCGTCGAAGTCTTCTTTGCCACGATCCCGACGTCATGGCCGGGCACCATCGCGCGATCCGTATAGGCGGCCATCACCGCTAGCGCCGAAACCTCGCCGCCGCATACGTAACCGTCGGGCGGTGACGCCTCGTCGAGACGGGCGAGAATGCGCGCATGGATCGCCTCGGCGGAGCTGTCGAGGCTGACGCCGGACAGGACTTCGTAGTCCACGCCCTGCATGCGCACCGCCTTCATGAAGCCGTAGCGCAGGTGATGATGAAAGGTGAAGCGCTCCGGCGGCAGGATGATCGCCGGCTTGGTCCGCCCGGCTGCGATCAGCTTCATAGTCGCCTGGAAGGCGAACTCCTCATTGTCGTAGTCGACGTAAGGGTGCGGCACGGACAGTTCCGTGCGCCCATGGGAGACGAAGGGGAAGTCGTTCTCCAGCAACAGCCGCACACGCTCGTCGAAAGGCTGCGTGCGGGAGAAGATGACGCCGTCTGCCATCCGGTTGCGCATAATGTAGCGCACGGGGTCGAGGTTGGGTGCATCTTCGAAGGAGGGTGTGATCACCAGGTGAAAGGACGTCTGCCGCAGAGCCGTGCTGATACCGCGAATGAGCGACGTGCCGAAATTGATGATTTCCTCGTGGGGGTCGAGGATGAGGCTGATGACATTGGTGCGTCCGGTGCGCAGACGCTGGGCCGCGCGATCGGGCATGTAGCCGATATGGTCGGCCACCTGACGCACGCGCTGACGCGTTTCGAGCGCGATCTGCGGCGCTCCGCTCAGCGCCCGAGACACGGTCGTCACAGCAAGCCCGGTGATCTCGGCGATGGTCCGCAATGTCGGCTTGCCGCCGGCATCGTCCACGTCCCTGCGCGGGAGGTCATCCCGTCCTCTCATCTGCGACCCTCCCCATTCTTGCGTCTCCCCACGCATTTACAACGTTATAAACATGAATGATGAGGGATCGGAAGCGGTAATCGCACAGATCAACCGTCCAAAAAACGATCAGATCGGGTGCATTGCACAATTTTAAATCGATTTGATCTTCCCCGCTTGACAATCTCCAAGCTTGTATCGTTATAAATCCCCACGTCCGGAAGGAACCGGACACGATGGGAGGTTTCCATGACTATTCGCACGATTGCAAAGCTGGCTGCTGGTACCGCACTTCTGGCGCTTTCCGCCGGCAGTGCCAGCGCCCAGGACAAGAGCGTTGAAGTTCTGCATTGGTGGACTGCCGGTGGCGAGGCCGCAGCTGTCAACGTTCTGAAAGAAAACCTGGAAGGCGAAGGCGTCAGCTGGACCGACATGCCGGTTGCCGGCGGTGGCGGTACTCAGGCCATGACCGCGCTGCGCGCCCGCGTCACGTCCGGCGATGCCCCGACGGCCGTCCAGATGCTCGGTTTCGACATCAAGGATTGGGCTGAACTCGGTGTCGTTGCCAACCTGAACGATCTTGCAGCCGAAGAAGGCTGGGATGACGTCGTACCTGCCGCTCTTCAGGAATTCTCCAAGTACGACGGTAACTGGATCGCTGCTCCGGTCAACGTGCACTCGACCAACTGGCTCTGGGTGAACAAGGAAGCCTTCGATGCAGCCGGCGGCGAAGAGCCGACCGACTTCGCAGGCCTCATTGCAATGCTCGACGCCTTCCAGGAGCAGGGCATCACCCCGCTCGCGCACGGCGGCCAGCCTTGGCAGGACGCGACCCTTTGGGAAAACGTCGTTCTTTCCGTCGGCGGCATGGACTTCTATCGCGAAGCCGTCATCGACCTGAACGAGGAAGCGCTGACCGGCGACACGATGCGCGAAGTCTTCGACCACATGACTCAGCTCGCAACCTACTTCGACGACAACTTCTCGGGCCGCGACTGGAACCTGGCATCGGCCATGGTCATCGAAGGTGAAGCCGGCGCACAGCAGATGGGCGACTGGGCGAAGGGCGAGTTCCTGCGCGCCGACCTGACACCGGGCGAAGACTTCGTCTGCATGCGCTTCCCGGGCACCCAGGGCAGCGTTCTGTTCAACTCCGACCAGTTCGTCATGTTCGAAGTCGGTGACGATCAGCGCGAAGCACAGACCCTGATGGCATCCGCCGTCATGGATCCCGCCTTCCAGGTCGCCTTCAATACGGTCAAGGGCTCGGTTCCCGCCCGCACCGACGTTGAAGACACCGAGTTCGACGATTGCGGCAAGAAGGGCATGGCGGATCTCGCCGAAGCTGCTGAAAGCGGTAATCTCGCAGGCTCGATGGCCCATGGCCACGCACAGCCGGCTGCCGTCAAGGAAGCCATGTACGACGTGATCACGCAGCACCTGAACGGCCAGATCACGACCGACGAAGCGCTCGAGCGCCTGCCGCAGGCAGTGGCTTCTGCCCAGTAAGCCATAAGGCTTGGCTATCGGCGCTTCGGCGCCGAACGACCCTAAGGCGCATGGCCTGCAGATGATGCGGGCCATGGGTCCGAACAATTCGATACAAATTGGGAAAGGGCGGAGATGACCGTCACAGTGGACGCGGTCGAGCCAGTGCGCCACAGGGCCGGGGTCCTCGACAAGGCCCGCGATATCCTGCCGAAAGTGGTGCTCGCACCCTCCTTCGCGCTGATCCTGTTCTTCGTCTACGGGTTCATCCTGTGGACGCTCTACCTCTCCTTCACCAATTCGCGCATCCTGCCGGTCTATGAACTGGTAGGGTTTGGCGCCTATGTGAATTTGTGGTCGCAGCCCAATTGGTATGTGGCGCTGCAGAACCTGGCGATCTTCGGCTCGCTCTACATCTTCTTCTGCATCGCGATCGGCCTGACGCTCGCCATCCTGCTCGACCAGCGCATCCGCGGTGAAGGCGTTCTGAGGCCGATCTTCCTCTACCCGATGGCGCTTTCCTTTGTCGTCACCGGTACGGCGTGGAAGTGGTTCCTCAATCCGGGCCTCGGGCTCGAGCGCACCATGAAGCAGTGGGGCTGGGAAAGTTTCGAGTTCGACTGGCTGACGAGCACCGACATGGCGATCTATACGGTCGTGATCGCGGGCGTCTGGCAGGCCTCCGGCTTCGTCATGGCCATGTTTCTCGCCGGTCTGCGCGGCATCGACAGCGAAATCATCAAGGCCGCCGAAATCGATGGCGCTTCCACCTATGCGATTTATCGCCGGATCATCATTCCACTGTTGCGGCCGGCCTTCCTGTCGGCCGTCATCGTGCTCGCCCACATGGCGATCAAGTCCTACGACCTTGTGATTGCATTGACCGGCGGCGGACCTGGGAACGCGACGGAACTGCCGTCGACCTTCATGTATGCCTACACCTTCACGCGCAGCCAGATGGCCGTTGGCTCGGCAAGTGCCGTCATGATGCTGATGGGCATCTCCGCCATCATCATCCCCTATCTCTATTCGGAACTGAGGGAGCGTGAGCGATGAGCGCGGCTGCCACGTCCGTCTCGCCGGGCTCGGCGCGCTTTGCCCGGTATTTCATCTACGCGGTCCTGATCCTGTTTGCGCTGATCTACCTGCTGCCGCTCTTCGTGATGATCATCACGTCGCTGAAGCCGCTGGCCGAGATTCGTTCGGGCAACATGCTGTCGCTACCCCAAGAGCCGTCATTCGAAGCCTGGGCCAAGGCCTGGGGCACCGCGTGCGTCGGCGTCAATTGTACGGGGATCAGCGGCTATTTCTGGAATTCCATCAAGATGGTCATTCCGGCCGTGGCGATCTCCACGATCCTCGGCGCGCTCAATGGCTACGTGTTGACGAAATGGCGCTTTCCCGGCCACAAGCTCGTCTTCGGCATGATGCTCTTCGCATGCTTCATCCCGTTCCAGGCGGTCCTGATCCCGATGGCGCGCGTGCTCGGGCTGATCGGCCTGTCGAATTCCACGACGGGGCTCGTGCTGGTCCACGTCGTCTACGGTCTCGGCTTCACGACGCTGTTTTTCCGCAACTATTATGAGGCGTTTCCGGATGAACTGATCAAGGCGGCCCAGATGGACGGTGCCGGCTTCTTCAAGATCTTCTGGCGCATCCTGCTTCCGAGCTCCGGGCCGATCATCGTCGTGACGGTAATCTACCAGTTCACCAATATCTGGAACGACTTCCTGTTCGGGGTCTCCTTTGCCTCGGGCGGTGGAGCGCCGATGACGGTCGCCTTGAACAACCTCGTCTCGTCGTCGACGGGCGTGAAGGAATACAATGTGGACATGGCAGCCGCCATGTTCGCCGCTCTGCCGACGCTGATCGTCTATGTCGTCGCGGGGCGCTATTTCGTGCGCGGTCTGATGGCCGGCGCGGTGAAGGGATAAGCCCATGGCCTTTCTTGAAATTCGCGATCTCTACAAGACGATCGCCGGTGCCGATATCCTCAAGGGCATCGACATCACGCTCGACAAGGGCGGGTTCCTCGTCCTCGTCGGCCCATCCGGCTGCGGCAAGTCCACCTTGCTGAACACAGTGGCCGGCCTGACCGACGTGACCAAGGGCGACATCGTCATCGACGGCGAGATCGTCAACGACCTGCACCCGTCCAAGCGCGATATCGCGATGGTGTTCCAATCCTACGCGCTCTACCCGAACATGACGGTGGAGGGAAACATCGCCTTCGCGCTCGAAATGCGCGGCGTGCCGAAACCCGAACGCGAGGAAGCGGTGAAGGCGGCGGCGAAGACGCTGCAGATCGAGCATCTCCTGAAGCGACGTCCGAGCCAGCTCTCCGGTGGCCAGCGCCAGCGCGTTGCCATGGGCCGCGCGCTCGTGCGCAAGCCGCGCGTATTTCTGTTCGACGAACCGTTGTCGAACCTCGACGCGAAGCTGCGCGTGGAAATGCGGGCCGAGATCAAGCGCCTGCACCGCGATACCGGTGCCACGATCGTCTATGTGACTCACGACCAGATCGAGGCGATGACCATGGCGACCAAGATCGCCGTGCTCAAGGAAGGCATCGTCCAGCAGGTGGGTTCGCCTGAGGAAATCTACCGCCGCCCGGCCAATTTGTTCGTCGCCGACTTCATGGGTTCGCCCGCGATGAACCTGCTGGAAGGCAAGGTCGTCACCAATGGCACCGAGCAGGCGATCGAATTCGCCGGGAGCGGCAGCGACGGTCCGATCCGTCTCGCGATGCCGAGCTCGGTCCGCGAAACCAAGTTCGTCGACGGCCAGGGCGTCATTCTGGGCATCCGCCCCGAGGCGATCACCGATCGCGGCCTGACGGATCCCGAAGCGAATTCCGTGAGCTTCGTCGATGCGCTTGTCGATCTCGTCGAGCCGACCGGCTCCGACACCTTCGTCGTGACCAAGATCGCCGGCAAGGAGATCACCGCCCGCGTGCGCTCCGATGTCGATGCGCGCGCCGGCGAGACATTCCAGTTCGCCTTCAATCTGGACAAGGCTGTCGTGTTCGATCCCAAGACGACCCAGCGCCTCGCCTGACCGGTGAGACAATGCTGATCGGTATCGATTGGGGCGGCACCAAGATGGAAGTGATCGCGCTCTCGCCCCATGGCGAGACGCGCGCACGTCATCGCATCGACACGCCGCGCGCCGGCTACGATGCCTGCGTGACTGCGGTGCGCGATCTCGTCGCGCATGTTGAAGCAGAGACGGGCGAGCGCGGCACCGTCGGTCTCGGCATTCCAGGCAGTCCGTCGCCGCGCACCGGCCTCATCCGCAACGCCAACACGACCTTCCTGAACGGCAAGCCGCTCGGCGCGGACCTCCAAACCGCGCTCGACCGCCCGGTGCGCATCACCAATGACGGCAATTGCTTTGCCGTATCGGAGGCGGTGGATGGGGCAGGCGAGGGCGCCCATGTGGTCTTCGGCATCATCATCGGCACCGGCCACGGTGGCGGTCTCGTCATCGACGGGCGCGTCCATGCGGGGTTTCAGGGTTTCGCCGGCGAAATCGGCCACTATCCGCTGCCGTGGATGCGGCCGGACGAATATCCGGGCCACACCTGCTGGTGCGGCAAGACCGGCTGCCAGGAAATGTATGCGTCCGGCACCGGGCTCGAACTCGACTACCGCCTGACGACCGGCCGGGCAAAACGCGGCCGCGACATTCTCGCCGACAAGCGTGCCGGCGATGCGGTGGCGGATGGTGTCTACCGCCGTTTTGCGGATCGTCTCGCCCGTAGTCTTGCGCTGCTGGTCAACGTCGTCGATCCCGATGTCTTCGTGCTTGGCGGCGGCATGTCCAATGTCGACGAACTCTATGCCGACCTGCCGCCGCTGATCGAGACCTACATCTTCGGCGACGGCTTCGAGACTCCGATCCGCAAGGCGGTGCATGGCGACAGTTCGGGGGTTCGCGGCGCCGCCTGGCTGTGGAAGGATAGCGCGACAAGCGCCTGAATCGCGAAGGACCCACCATGCAGGATATCGAAGCCGATCTGAGAAAGATCGCCGAGCAGGAAGACGCGCTCGTTTTTGCGACCTTCGATGCGGATCAGGCCTTCAAGCTGGGCACGCTTCTGCGCGATGCCGCAAAGCAGGCGGACGTCTCGGTTGCGATCGACATCACGATCGCCGGCCAGTGCCTGTTCCACACCGTCGTTGGCGGGGCGACGCTCGATAACGCCAACTGGATCCGGCGCAAGCGCAACGTGGCCCTTCATTTTCAGCGGGCGAGCTATGCCGTCGGTCTCGGGCTGAAGCGGGCGGAGGCGACGCTCGACGGGAAATATGCGCTTGCCGATGCGGACTATGCGGCCCATGGCGGCAGCTTCCCGATCCGCATTCAAGGTGCTGGTATGATCGGGACCGTTACCGTTTCGGGCCTGCCGCAGCGCGACGATCACGCCATGGTTGTTGTGGCACTGGCAGCGCTTATCGGCAAAAGCGTCGAGGAGCTCGCTTTCGCATGAGCGGCGAACTTGGCAATGCACAAGCCCACGCGCGTGCCCTGCGGCGGTGGCTGGACGAGGACGCCCTGCCGCTTTGGGCGGATCGCGGCGTCGACCCCGATTGGGGCTTCGTTGAACGGATGGACCATTCCGGCAATGCGGTGAGCGAACCGGTGCGCGCACGCGTGGTGCCACGGCAGATTTACGTCTATGCCGAAGCAGGGCTGCATCACTGGAACGGCGATTGGCGCTCGCCGGTGGAACAGGCGCTCGATCGGCTGACAACCGTCTATCGGCGCGGCGATGGCCTTTACGGAAATGTTGCCGGACCCGACGGTCTGATCGACGATCGGTTCGATCTCTATAACCATGCCTTCGTTCTCCTTGCGCTGGCTTCGGCGGCTAAGGTGTTCCTGGAAAAGCGTGGCGCACTGCATCATGAGGCGGTGGCGCTCCTGTCGCGTTTGAAGGCGCGGTTTTCCCATCCGATTGCCGGGTTTGAGGAAAGCGAGCCGCCGACGGCGCCGCTCAAGTCCAATCCGCACATGCATCTCTTCGAGGCCGCGCAGGTCTGGACGGCAGTGCCCGATGTGGACACAGGCGCATTCGCCGCGCTCGCGGATGAGATCGCATCACTCGCGACCCGCCGTTTCATTAATGCCGAGACCGGCGCGCTGCGGGAATTCTTCGGCAGAGACTGGTTGCCGATGCCGGATGAGACGGGCCGGATCGTCGAGCCGGGCCATCAGTTCGAGTGGGCCTGGTTGCTTGCCCGCCACGCCCGCGGCGGTGTCGCAGAGGATCGCCATGTCGCCTATGCGGCCCGGCTTTTCGACATCGGAGAAACGCACGGCGTGGACACGCGCGGCGTTGCCTTCATGGCGTTGGACGACGCGTTCGGCGTGGTCGACCCCATCGCACGTCTTTGGGCGCAGACGGAATGGCTGAAGGCTGCGAGCCTGCTGGCCGCCATGTGCTCGGGTCGCGAGCGCGAACGCTATCTTGCCTCGGCAGCGCGGGCCGCATCTGCGCTCAGGCGGTTCCTGGAGACCCCGGTCAGCGGCCTATGGTTTGACAAGATGCGGGCCGATGGCTCGTTCGTCGACGAGCCGGCGCCGGCGAGCAGCTTCTATCACATCGCCTGCGCGATCTATGAGTTCGAAGACAGGCTCGGCGAGATCGCCGGTGCGAGGTCGATGTGAGCGGCGAGCACACATCCAAACCGACGATCTCCATCCGCTATTGCACGCAGTGCAACTGGCTTCTGCGCTCGGCATGGTTGGCTCAGGAACTGCTGCAGACATTCGGTCAGGAACTGGAGGCGGTAGCGCTCGAGCCCGGGACTGGCGGCGTCTTCGAGATCAGGGTCGGCGATGAACTCGTCTGGGAGCGCAAGCGCGACGGCGGCTTTCCCGAAGCCAAGGTGCTGAAGCAGCGTGTGCGGGATGCGGCGTTTCCCGAGCGCGATCTCGGCCATTCCGACCGGACGTCGGGCTAGCGTTCTTAGAACGTGTCCATGACGCCGATGATGGCGGGGCCGAGGATGACGCCGAAGAGAACCGGCAGGAAGAACAGGATCATCGGTACGGTGAGCTTCGGCGGCAAGGCTGCGGCCTTCTTCTCGGCTTCCATCATGCGGTGGTCCCGGCTTTCCTGAGCAAGAACGCGCAGCGCCTGGGCGATCGGCGTGCCGTAACGCTCGGCCTGGATCAGTGCCTGGCTGACGGATCTGACGCTTTCGAGGCCGGTCCGGTTGCCGAGGTTCTCATACGCCTGACGGCGCTCTTGCAGATAGGAAAGCTCGGCCGTCGTGAGAACGAGTTCCTCGGCCAGAGCCGTCGATTGGGATGCGATCTCATCGGCTACGCGGCGGAGCGCCGCTTCGATCGAGACGCCGGATTCCACGCAGATCAGCGTCAGATCGAGCGCATCGGGCCAGGCGAGGCGAATGGATTTCTGCCGCTTGTTTGCATTGTTGGTGACGTAGATGTTCGGCGCATAGAAGCCGGCATAGGCGACGACCATGCAGAACAGGAGCTTGATCGTGAAGGGCTGTTCGGCAAGCCCGCCCATGAACATCACATAGAAGACGGCGCCGGCCAGAAAGAAGAAGGGCAGAGCGAAGCGCGCGAAGAGGAACCGGTTGAGCGCATTGGGACTGCGGTAGCCGGCGGAGCGAAGTTTCGCGACCGTGTTGTCATCGACGAGCGCCTTGCGCAGGTTCAGCTTTTCGACGATCTGGCGGAGCGACGAGTTGTTTTCCTGGCGTAGCGACCCGCGACGGTTCTGCTCCGCATTGAGCCGGGCGCGTTCCCGCGCACGAATTTCATCGCGCTCGACGGCCACTGCCTTCATGCGCTGGTTGAGGTCGCCGCGCTCGAAATAGGGCATCACGAACGTGATGAGCGTCGCGAACACCGAGATCGAGACCAGCACTGCGAGCACGAAGCTCGGTTGGGTCGCCGTGTTGATGATGGTCGTGAACATCGTGTTGCCCGCCCCGGCTCAGACTTCGAAATTGATCATGTTGTGCATGACGAGAATGCCGATGCTCATCCATACGGCCGATACACCGATGATGAACTGACCGCGCGCATCGGTGAACAAGACGATCATGTAGTCCGGCGACGTCAGGTAGACGAGAAATGCGACGATGAAGGGCAGGGCGCCGATGATGGCCGCCGACGCCTTCGCTTCCATCGAAAGCGCCTGGACCTTCGCCTTCATCTTGCGGCGGTCGCGAAGCACCTTCGAAAGATTGCCGAGCGCTTCGGAGAGGTTGCCGCCGGCCTGGGCCTGGATCGAAATGACGATGGCGAAGAAGCTCGCCTCGGGCAGCGGTACGCTGTTGTAGAGCCGTGCGACGGCGTCCGGTACAGACATGCCGAGCTGCTGGGCTTCGACAATCCGGCGGAACTCGCTCTTGACCGGCTCCTGGCCTTCCGCCGCGATCAAGCGGATCGCGTCGTTGAGCGGCAGACCGGACTTGATCGAGCGCACCATGACGTCGAGCGCATTGGGAAATTCGTTGAGAAAGGCCTTCATGCGCTTTGAGCGAATGTAGCCGACGATCCACCGTGGCACGCCGAAACCAGCAGCGAACGCCACTCCTGCGACTACAAGAAGCGGCATTCCGACCACAAACGTGATGAACCCGAGCAGGGCTCCGAGCCCGGCGCTCATCAAGTAGAACTGGCGCGGGGTGATGGAGAGACCCGCCTGAATCAGAAGCACCTTGAGAGGCGGAGACTTGGAAGTCTTCTGGTTCTCTTTCTGCTTGTCTTCGAGATCCTTCAGCGAATTCTCGATCGTCTTGCGGCGGCGCGAAGCTTCGTTGACGCGGTCACGCGCGACACGCACGGCGTTCAGGTCCGTTTCAGCCGCGCGCACGCGCTTCAGCCGGACCTGCGCCTTCTTCTCGTTCTCGAAGCGCGAGTAAAGCGCGCCATAGGCGAGCCCCGCTGCGGCCACTGCGACGAGCAGGACGATGAGAACAACTTGCGGGTCTAAACCGAACACGAGCGTCGCCTTCCTCTATTCCCGTTCCATCGCATCCAGGGCGGCGGCGAGGCGCTTTTCCTCGTTGTAATAACGGGCGCGATCCCAAAAGTGCGGACGGCCGATGCCGGTCGACTTGTGCGCGCCGATGATGCGGCCGTTGGCGTCTTCCCCATCCATGGAGAACTTCACCAGGTCCTGAGTGATGACGACATCGCCTTCCATGCCGATAACTTCGGTGATGTGGGTGATGCGACGCGTTCCATCGCGAAGGCGCGAGGCCTGGATGATGACGTCGACCGAGCCGACGATCATCTCGCGCACCGTCTTTGCGGGAAGCGTATAGCCGCCCATGGCAATCATCGATTCCATACGTGCCAAGCATTCGCGCGGCGTGTTGGCGTGGATCGTACCCATGGAGCCGTCATGGCCGGTATTCATCGCCTGCAGAAGGTCGAACACTTCCGGGCCGCGGACTTCGCCGACGATGATCCGCTCGGGGCGCATACGCAGACAGTTCTTGACGAGGTCGCGCATCGTGACCTCGCCTTCGCCTTCGATATTCGGCGGGCGGGTCTCGAGGCGCACCACATGCGGCTGCTGCAGCTGCAATTCGGCGGAGTCTTCGCAGGTGATGATGCGCTCGGTCTTGTCGATATAGCGCGTCAGGCAATTCAGAAGCGTCGTCTTGCCCGAGCCGGTACCGCCGGAGATGACGATGTTGCAGCGAACGCGGCCGATGATCTGCAGGATCGTCGCGCCTTCCGGCGTGATCGTCCCGTATTTGACCAGCTGATCGAGCGTCAGCTTGTCCTTCTTGAACTTACGGATGGTAAGCGCGGTGCCGTCGATGGCAAGCGGCGGTGCGATGACGTTGACGCGGCTGCCGTCGGGAAGACGCGCATCGCAGATCGGTGAGCTTTCGTCGACGCGTCGGCCGACCTGGCTGACGATGCGCTGGCAGATCGACAGAAGCTGCGAGTTGTCGCGGAACCGGATCTCCGATTCCTCGACCTTTCCCGCCACTTCGATGAAGGTCTGTCCGGCGCCGTTCACCATGATGTCGGCGATGTCGTCGCGGGCAAGCAGCGGCTCGAGCGGACCGTAGCCCAAAACGTCGTTGCAGATATCCTCGAGCAGCTCTTCCTGCTCGGAGATCGACATCGCGAAATTCTTGATCGTGATGATGTCGTTGACGATGTCGCGGATTTCTTCGCGCGCGCTCTCGGCATCGAGCTTGGCAAGCTGCGACAGATCGATCGTGTCGATCAGCGCCGCGAAGACCTGACTCTTGGTGTCGTAATAGGTTTCCGTCTTGCGCGGGCGCTTACGCTCCGGCGCCGGCGGTGGTGGTGCGGACTTGGTACGGGTTTCGAGCACCGGCGGGGGCGGGGGCGCCTTGGCCTGAAGTGCTTCCGAAGCCTGGATCGCAGGCTCGGCTCCCGTCAGCTCAAGCTCGTCGGCGATGGGCCGCAGGCTTTCCGGAGCCAATGGCGGCATCTGCTCTGCAGGCACCTGGGGGCGCTGAAATCCGTCCTTGCCTCTTTTGCCGAACATCGATCTTCCCGTTCTTCAATTCGCATGCCGCACGTTTGGACGGTCAAAGGACCGGCTAGCGTGCTGCCTTCTTCCTGCCGATGAGGGACATGAGGTCCGGCAATCCGGACTTCTTGCGCTTCTTCGCTTCCGCGCGTCCCGTGACCACATGGGCGATCTGTGAGATCGTTTCCGCGGTTGAGGATTTGGCGTCGATCTCGCTGATCATACGGCCGCTGTTCGCCGCCGATCCGAAGAGCGCCGCTTCGAACTGCAGGATTGCGATGGGCTCGATGCCGAGCGGATCGCAGAAATCTGCAGGTGTGATCTCGGGGCGTTTTGGCAGACCGACCTGGTTCAGCACCAGATGCGGAAGCTGGTCGTTCGGCCGCATCTTCTTCAGCACGTCGAGCATGTTCTTGGTGTTGCGCAGGTTCGCCAGATCCGGGACCGCCGTGATGACGACCTGGTCGACGGTGGAGAGAACGTTGCGCGCCCAGTCGGTCCAGACGTGGGGTACGTCGAGCACGGCCACCGGTGCGCTGCGCTGTACCACTTCGATCATCGGCGTGAAGGTCGACTGTTCGAAATCATAGGTGCGGTCGAGCATGGACGGCGCGGCAAGCATCGAGAGCCGCTCAGAGCATTTGGCCAGCAGGCGATCGAGAAACACATCGTCTAGCCGTTCGGGCGAATAGACTGCTTCGGACATGCCCTGCGGTGGGTCCTGGTCGAAATTGATGTTGGCAGTACCGAAGGCCATGTCGAGATCGGCGAGGATGACTTCCTCGGAGAAGAGGTTGGAAATCGCGAAGGCGCAGTTGTGGGCCATGGTGGACGAGCCCACGCCACCCTTGGCACCGACGAAGGCGATGGTGCGTCCGATCGGTTCGGCCTCGGGATCCACGAAGATCGTGGTGATGACGCCGATCAGGTCTGCAAGCGACACCGGAGCGACGATATATTCTGAAATGCCGTTACGGATGAGTTCGCGATAGAGGCCGACATCGTTCTGATGACCGACGATGACGACCTTGGTCGAGGCGTCGCAGACTTCGGCAAGTTGTTCGAGTTCGCCAAGCAGCGTTGCCCGGTCGCCGTCCGATTCCAGGATGATCAGATTGGGCGTTGGGTGGGAGGCGAACATGTTGATCGCAGCCGGCAGACCGCCCTTGTTCACCCTCAGATTGACCTTGGCCATTCGGCGGTCTTCGCCACAGCGCTCGATCGTCCGCAACAGGCCCTCTGTTTCGAAGAATGCCTGAATGGAGATCCGCGGAAGCGGCCTCAGCCGGTCGATCTGCCCGCGCACGACGTCGCTCTCGCTCATCTCGCCCCGCCCTTCAATGTCGCTGTCGTTCATCGTCGTTCTGCCCCCGAGGCTAAAGTCCGTTGTCCGGCGTGGCCGCTTAAAGCGCAGCGCCGTCCGCCTGATAGTCGCCGATCGCGTTGCCGCGGCGCTCCGCGTCGATCGGCGATGAGCCGCGCGGCGCAATCAGATCCATCGGATCCGCGATCTGGGCGGCGAGGTTGCTTTGCGAGGCGCAACCGAAATTGGCGTAATGCTTGTTCTCGTTGCCATTGGCGAGAATGTCTTCGGGCCAGCGTCCGCATTCCCCGGTAGAGGCTGCGATCGCGTAGTAGGAAAGCCGGATCGGTGCCGCATCGCCCGTTGCGTTCGCCTGATAGGCGGTGACGATGATGTTGCCGCCGGGGATGCCCTGGGCAACCAGTTCCGAGCGAATGTCGTTGGCGACGATCGAAGCGGCGTTGGAATTGACGGAACCGTGCGGCGTCAGGATCGTGATCGCGCCGGAAGCCGTGTCGCGATAGCGATTGGCGTAGCCGCGAATGGCGCCCCGTGCACCGAGCGTCATGCGTTGGTCGCCGGAGCCGACAGGGATGTCGATCGTGCGTTCCTGCTCGCCGACGATGATCGGGTGGTTCGTGCGGTAATCGTCCGGCACTGCCCCGACTTCGATGTGATGCACGTTGGCGCAGGCCGCGAGCGTCATCGCGATACCTGCGAGAAGCACGCTGCGCAGTGCGGCGGGGCGGCTAAATGGTGATCGTGCCTTCAAGGTCATGGTGGAAGCCCCCGCGCTTACTTGTAGATGAAGCCGACGGCGCCGTGATAACGGCCATCGGGCAGATTGGTGTCGGCGCGGCCATAGACACGGTTCACGCGGCCGAGGAAGAAGCCGGCGCCGTCGCTTGCAGCGTTGAAATTGTCGTCCGGACGGGCGAGTTCGTTGCGAGCCACCGGGCGCACCAGATAAGGCGTCGCGATGATGACCAGCTCGGTCTCGTTGCGCTGGAAATCGCGGCTGCGGAAGAGCGTGCCGAGGATCGGAACCTTCGAAAGGCCTGGATAGCCGGACATGGCCTGACGGATGTCATCGCGCACGAGGCCGGCAATCACGATCGACCCGCCCGACGGCAGCTCGACCGAAGTTTCAGCTTCGCGCCTCCGGATGGACATCAGGTTGGCGCCCTGCACGTTCGTGCCGGCGGACAGAGCGACCGAGTCCTCGAAGGTGGGCTCTGAGACTTCGGTCCGGATACGCATGCTGATCCGGCCCGGAGCAAGCACGACCGGCGTGAAGTTCAGGCGGATGCCGTATTCGACCTGCGCGATATCGTAGGTCAGCGTGCGGTTGCCATTGTCGTCTTCGCCGACGCTCTGGCCATCGACAAGGCGGAATTCACCGCCCACATAGAAGGATGCGGGTTCGCCGGAGATCGCGGTGAGCGAGGGTTCGGCCAGCGTGCGCATCACGCCGGCGCGCTCCATGGCATTCATGTAGCCGGCGAAATCGAAATCGCCGAAATTGCCGAATATGCTCCCGCTCGTCGCTTCGAGTGCCGGCTTGCCGAGATTGGCGGGCATGTCGGTGAGGAATCGGCCGGCCACGGCCGAGCCGCTGATCGAGCTCGACGTGTTGAAGCCGAGCTGCTTGAGCACCTGGCGACTGACTTCGGCGACCGTGACCTTCAGCGTAACCTGGTCTTCGCCCTGGATCGTCAGGAGGTTGACGATCTGCGACGTCTGGCGGTCTTCGGCGAAGATCGCGGCATCGCCGCCGTCGCCGACAGCGGTCAGGTTGCGGGTCGTCGCTTCACCGCCTGTCAGGAATATCTGCGCGAGCTGACTTGCGCGCTGGGCATCCTGCGGCGTCTGCACCGAGCCGTTCAGCACGATGTTGTCGTTGATGATCTCGACGGAGATGTCGCTGTCGGGAATGAAGCGTGCCAGCTGCTGCTGCAGCCCGGTGATGTCGCGCTCGATCTGCAATTCCAGCGTGACGACTTCTTCGCCGTTCGGTCCAAACACGAAGATGTTGGTCTGGCCGACAGATTTGCCGAAGAGGTAAAGCCGCGTGGAAGTGCGCGTCACGGCATCGGCGATCGATGGGTCGGCAACCAGGATGTCGCCGGCCTGGCTCGGAAGATCGATCACCACCGCCTTGTTGAGGCCGAGCCCAACGCGCTTGGAAACACCTGAACCGCCCTGCGCGATGCGAATGATGTTGGCTTCCTGCGCCTGTGCGGCGGCAATCTGGAAACCGGAGAATGGATCACTGAGCGTTGCCGCACCAGCGAGGAGGATCAGCGCGAGAGCCGTCGACAAACGGGTCGGGCGGGCGATCGGGCGGAATGTCTTGGTTGTCAGCACTGTGGTCTGCCCCCGTTTAAGTCTTACTGGCCAACGCTCGTGATGGCGCCGGAGCGGATGAGCTGGATCGAATCCGCGCCGCTTTCACCGCTCAAGAGATGTTCTGCGAATGTCGTGTCGGATTGCTGGACGTCGGCGACGCTGCGCAGCGCGAGCGTCAGCCGGTCGGCCATCTGCTGGGCGACCGCGATGACCTGCGTCTGCTCGGGCGTCAGCTCGAGCGTTGCGGTCGAGCCGATTGCCGTGCGGCTGCCGTCATCGTTTTCCTGGATCGTCTGGTCGATCGCCAGAACGCGGATGTTGCTGAGCACGACTTCGGTCAGATAGTTGTCGGTTTCCCCGCGCCGCACCATGACGACATCGACGCGGTCGTTCGGCAGAATGAAGCCGCCGGCGCTTGTTGAAACCGAGATATCGGTTGCGACCGCGCGTTTGCCCGAAGGCAGCAGCGACGACATGATGCGCGATGAGCTATCGACGATCTTTTCGGCGCGCATGGGTTCGCCGTCGAAAACGGGCAGCCGGACGACGGCGCCCTCGAGTTCGGTCGATGCGTCCGGCCGTTCGTTGCGGGTGATGAAACCTTCCGTGAGACCACTCGTCGGCCATTCACGCCACTCGATGACTTCTGCCGTGATACGCGTCCCGATCGGCAGGCTCGTATTGGCGACAAGGACATCCGTCACGTCGATGCGTTCGGTGACCTGCTGGATGGAGGGCTCGGTAACGGGCTGCGGCGCGCTCAGCGTCATCGCCAAATAGCCGGCCAGGCCGGCCGCGGCGACGGCCACGGTAAGTATGACGAGGCGGGCAGGCTTCATGGTGATTCCCCGGAACACGACTGTCTGTTCGTCGGAGAGTGCTGGCTATTGGTGTAATTAAGGTTAACGCGATGCTTACAAGCGTAGTTAACCGAACCTTGCTAACCCGGTCTCAGCCGGCCGCGAGCTGCGCCATGACCTGCTGCATTATAGCGGTGTCCGGATAGGTGATGAGACCGGCAGCACCGATGGCGATACCATAAGGCACGCCTTGCGCAGTGGTCAGATTATGGGTCAGCGGTATGCGCGACATGATGTAGAAGCCGGCTGGGCTACGCGCCTTGAGGATGAACAGGCACAGAAGGCCACCAATCGCGGTAACCAGAATAAGGAAAGTCAGAAGCTCCGTGCCGAGGCCGAACCAAAGTGCGCTGGCGGATAGAAGCTTGGCATCTCCGCCACCCATAGTGTTTACGGCGAAAAGGCCAAAGCAGACGACGAAGACGATGAGCATTGCTGCGACGTGATTGCCGACGTCATAAAACTGAAGGCCCGCAAATGGCGCGATAAGGAAAAAGGAAGCCACCAAGAGTAACGAAACGCGGTTCGCGATCGTCATCGTCAACAGATCTGAGAAGGCCGCATAGGCCATGCAAAGCGGAAAGATGACGAGAATGGCTGCTGTAAGCATCAATGCCCCAACCGAGCGTGAATTGAATAGCGAAACTTTTGCACCGATAGCGTTAACCAATTAAGAAGCCGCCCGCCTTTGGGGCGGGCGGCTTCAAAGAACTGGCGGCGAGGCTGATTGTTACCGGCCTGCCAAGCCGTTCTCAATTTCTCCGAAGGTGTCTTCCAACTCATTGCCCACCAGGCCAACAGCGCCGATGATGCCGACGGAGATCAGAGCTGCGATCAGACCGTATTCGATGGCCGTTGCACCCGACTCGTCTTTCATGAAACGTGCGATAAGGTTTTTCATCTTGCTACTCCTTGCTCCACCGTGAAATTCAGCATTTGCCGTCAACGTGTTCTGCCGTGTTGATCGGATGACGCTAATCTACGTGTGGCCCATTGCGATCCACTTAAGAAACAGGGTTACCGAAAGCTTGCGGCCATCATCCGGCCCCGATGGTTAACAAGTACGGACGGTGATCGTTAAAGTTCAACGATGTAGAGCGAAGCTCTTTAAGCCTTCATTCACCATTCTCGTTCAGTCTCTGTCACGTGGGCGCTGACGCGCGTTCCATGGGAAGGCGAAACGATGACGCTTTCCTGATCAGCCTTGAAGGGTCGACCAAGATGACGAAGCGTGCCGCCAGATCGGGTCTCATTGCACTCTGCAGCCTTGTCGGGCTCAGCGCCGTATCGACCCTGCCGGCTGCAGCCGAAAACATCCGCGTCTTTATGGACTACGCTCGCGTGCTGAAGCTCGACCGCGCTGTCAGCAAGGTCATCATCGGAAATCCCAACATCGCCGACGTCACCGTCAGCGATCCGCAGACCATTGTCGTTACGGGCAGATCGTTTGGCGTGACGAACCTCGTCATCATCGACACCGAGGGCACGACCCTTGTCGACGAGCGGATCGTCGTCGCGCGCGACGGCACGGACCAGTTGCGTGTCTACCGCAACACCGAACCATCGACCCTCATCTGTTCGCCTACCTGCGAGACCCCGTCCGACACGGCCGCTGCGGTCAACTGATCCCCAGGATTACCAACGCCTGCATCCGGGGCAGTTGCACCGGATTCGAGCGTTTGGCATTACGGATTGTAAAGGCCTTTGCGCTAATCCTTTCAGCATTGAAAGGGCAGTTGCGGGGACCATGATGACAGCTTCGACAGGTCGCAAAGGCGTATTCAGACGTCTTGGCCGAGCAGGCCGCTCGTTCCGCCGTTCCGAAGACGGGGCGGCCGCGATCGAGTTCGCCATTCTCGCAATCCCGTTTTTCATGTTGCTCTTCGCGATCATCGAATCCTGCATTGCCTACGCAGCGGAGCAAGTGCTTGACAATGCCGTCGACGATATCGGCCGTCAGCTGCGCACGGGACAGATCACTGCCGGCGCCAATCTGCCGACGGACATGGACGAGGAAGAGTTCCGCGATGCCTTTTGCGAGCGCATCGAGGTCATGCTCTCCTGCGAGACGGACAAGCTCTATCTCGACATCCGTTCCTTTTCGAATTTCGCCAACATCCCGGTTGGTATTCCGCGCCAGGACAATCGCGCCTATGGCGATCTGGACACCGAGAACTTCGGTTATGCGCCGGGCGGCGCCGGCACGGTCAACATGGTGCGCGCCTTCTATCGCTGGCCGATCATCACCGACCTCATTCGCCCGCACATCACGAATATCCGTCCCGCGGACGGGTCGATGCCGACCGACTATCTGATCGTCGGAACGTCCGCATTCCAGAACGAGGCGTACTGATATGAGCGCAGCGCCGAAACAGACATTTCGCGGCCTGCTGCGCCGTTTGCGTGGCGATCGCTCGGGCGTTGGCGCCATCGAGTTCGCCTTTATCGCGCCGGTCATGATCGTGCTCTATATCGGCGCGGTCGAGGTCTCCGTCGCCATGTCCGTCAACAAGAAGCTTGCGCGCGCGTCGAGCACCGTCGCCGACCTGATCACCCAGAAGCAATCGGTCACGCGCGACGATCTCAAGAGCATGAACACCGTCGCTCAGAGCATCATGTCGCCCTATGACCCAACGCCGGTGGCGATGAAGGTAACGGGCATCTGGGTTGGGGCGGATCTGGTGCCGAAGGTCGAATGGTCCTGGAAGCCGAACGCAGGCAATGGCGAGGCGGCCTATCAAGTGGGCTCGGTCGCCGATATCCCTGAGAACCTGAAGATTGCGAACACGTTTCTGCTGCGCAGCGAGATCGACTACCGGCACGATATGATCACGTCGTTCCCGATCACCGGCCAGACGATGACCGACATCGACATGGGCAAGACCTACCATCTGCGCCCCCGCATCGGCGAACGCGTCACCTGCAGCTGCTGATGGTTGAGCGCACCCGCGCTTGACATGATTGCACCATTCTGGCGATGGAACCTCTTCGAAGCCTGGTTGTGAAGAGGGTGTCCCATGTCGCGCGCATTTCTGTTCGTGCTCGATTCCGTCGGTATCGGCGGGGCTCCCGATGCCCAGGCTTTCGGCGATGAGGGCGCCGACACGCTCGGCCACATCGCCGAGTTCTGCGCAATGGGCGCTGGCGACCGGCAGGGTCTGCGTGAAGGGCCGCTCGATCTCCCCAATCTGACGTCGCTCGGCCTCGGCCGCGCCATGCGCCTAGCCGCGGGCGCGACGCCGGCTGCGCTCGCGACCAATGACCGCCCGCGCGCGATTTATGGCGCAGCAAGCGAAACATCGCGCGGCAAGGACACGCCCTCCGGCCACTGGGAAATCGCCGGCGTTCCCGTCGAATTCGACTGGGGGTATTTTCCGACCGAAGGCGACGCATTCTCGCCCGAGCTTGTCGCGGAGATCGTCGAGAAGGGCGAAATCCCCGGCATCCTCGGCAATTGCCACGCATCGGGCACGGAGATCATCGCGCGCCTCGGCGAGGAGCACATCCGTACTGGCAAGCCGATCTGCTACACCTCCGCCGACAGCGTCTTCCAGATCGCAGCGCACGAAACGCATTTCGGTCTCGACCGGCTGCTGAAGCTTTGCGAACGCGTGCACGAACTGGTCGCGCCGCTCAATATCGGGCGTGTCATCGCACGGCCCTTCGTCGGCGAAAGCGCCGCCACCTTCGAGCGTACGGGAAACCGTCGCGACTATTCCGTGCCGCCGCCGGAGCCGACCGTGTTGGATCGTGCCAAGGAAGCCGGCCGCAACGTCATCGCGGTTGGGAAGATCGGCGATATCTTCGCTCACCAGGGCGTGACGGACCTGCGCAAGGCCAACGGTAACGTGGCGCTCTTCCAGCGGACACTGGAAGCGATGGACGATGCCGAAGACGGCGATCTCGTCTTCACCAACTTCGTCGATTTCGACATGCTCTTCGGCCACCGCCGCGACGTTCCGGGTTATGCGGCCGCTCTCGAAGCATTCGATCGACGCCTACCCGAAATCGAGGCCAAGCTGAAGAAGGGCGACGTGGTGATCATCACCGCGGATCATGGCTGTGATCCCACCTGGCGCGGCAGCGATCACACGCGCGAACGGGTGCCGATCCTGGCCTTCGGACCGGATGTCATTGCGCGGTCGATCGGCGTGCGCACGACGTTTGCTGATATCGGTGAAAGCATCGCCACGCATCTGAAGCTGCCGCGCGGCAAGCACGGGCGGTCTTTCCTGTGACGGGTCAGGTGGTCAAGGCGGAACTCCATTGCCACATCGAAGGCGCGATCCCGCCTGTGCTCGCGCGGGCGCAGGCACAACGCTACGGCGTCGATACCGCCAGCTTCATCAGCGGCGATCGCTATGTCTGGCACGACTTCACGACCTTCATGGCGGCCTATGACGGAGCGGCGGCGCTCTTCAGGACGCCGGAGGACTACGCGCTTCTTGCGGAAACCTATCTCGGCGAACTGCACACGGCCGGCGCCGTCTACAGCGAAATTTTCGTTTCACCGGATCACGCCCGCACCGCCGGCCTCTCTTCCGAAGCCTATATCGGGGGTTTGGCGGAAGGGATTGCGCGCGCCAGGGAGAAATCCGGCATCGAATGCCGGATGATCGTGGTCGGCGTCCGCCATCTGGGCGCGGACGCCGTCGAAGGTGCTGCACGCTTTGCGGCAGCCAGGCCGCATCCATTGATCACAGGCTTCGGCATGGCGGGCGAAGAGCGGTTCGGCCGCGTTGCCGACTATGCGCGCGCGTTCGAGATCGCACGTGATGCGGGGCTAGGCATCACCATTCATGCCGGCGAACTCGTCGGGGCCGACAGTGTTCGCGACGCACTCGACGTGGTTCGACCGAGCCGCATCGGCCACGGCGTGCGTGCCGTCGAAGATCCCGCTCTCGTGAAGCGGCTTGCCGATGAAGGTACCGTGCTGGAAGTCTGCCCCGGTTCCAACATTGCGCTAAACGTCTTTCCCGATTTCGCGGCTCACCCCTTCCGTCGTCTGATGGATGCAGGCGTGAAGGTTACGCTGGCCTCGGATGATCCGCCGTTCTTCGATACGTCACTCGCTAGGGAATATGCGCTGGGTTCGGAAGCGTTCGGCTTGTCTGATGACCAGTTGCGGGACGTGACGCGCACTGCGATCGAGGCGGCTTTCGTCGACGAGCCGACGCGCCAGGCGCTTCTCGCGAAACTTTGACGCCGTGGTGACGCCGGATCAGGCCAAGGTCATCCTCGTCATGGGCGTCAGCGGCTGTGGCAAGTCGAGCGTTGCCGCCGAACTCGTTTCCAGCCTTGGTGGCCGGTTGATCGAGGGCGACGCGTTTCACCCGCCGGAAAACATCGCCCGCATGGCCGCCGGCCAATCGCTCGACGATGCGATGCGGGCGCCGTGGCTGGATCGGATCGCGGCGGAAATCGCGACGCTGCAGGCGGTTTCGGACGCCCCGATCGTGGTTGCCTGTTCC
Organism: Rhizobium sp. EC-SD404; assembly: GCF_902498825.1. NCBI lineage: Bacteria > Pseudomonadati > Pseudomonadota > Alphaproteobacteria > Hyphomicrobiales > Rhizobiaceae > Rhizobium > Rhizobium sp. EC-SD404. The sequence continues at coordinate 3,477,125 of NZ_LR701459.1, read as the reverse complement.
GCTTTGAAACGCGCCTACCGCAACCGCCTGCGGGCGACGGCGCCGGATATGCGTATCCTTTGCCTCGTGGGAAGCATGGAGATGCTGCGCCAGCGCCTGGAAACCCGCCAAGGCCATTTCATAAAAGCCGGTCTGCTGGCCAGCCAGTTGGGGACGCTGGAAGTGCCGGGACCGGAGGAGGGCGCAACGGTGATCGATATCGATCAGCCCGTGGCGGCGATCGTCGATCGGTTTCTCGAAGAGACAGCCGGTCAGCGCAGTTGATTGTTCCTAGATCGCGAGATCAGCGACCACCGCATCGAGAATGAGCATGCCGGCCGGCGTGCAGCGAATGCGGTCGTTGCCGAGCCGCTCCAGGAAGCCGTTTGCGATCAGGTCCCGCTCGCGCGCGGAATCGAAAGGGCGCCCCGAAAGAGCCTGCCAGCGCGAGACTTCGATGCCTTCGGTCAGCCGCAGACCCATGAGCAGCAATTCGTCGGCCTGCTCCTCGGGCTCCAGTTCCTCGATTTCGACATGCGCGGCGCCGCGGGATTCCACCATCTCCAGCCAGCGTTCCGGCATGCGCTCCGTCGCCGTGGCGATACGGGTCCCATTGAGCGTCAACCGCCCATGGGCGCCGGCGCCGATGCCCGCATAGTCCCCATAGCGCCAGTAGGTGAGGTTGTGCCGGCTTTCCGCGCCAGGCCGGGCGTGATTGGAAACCTCGTAAGCCGGCATGCCGGCCTCCCCCGTGATCGCCTGCGTCGCCTCGTAGAGCTCGGCCGAAAGATCGCCATCGGGCACGATCAGCTTCCCAGCCTTGTGCAGGGCATAGAAGGGCGTGCCCTCTTCGATGGTCAGCTGGTAAAGCGACAGATGGTCGACCGCGTAGCCGATCGCCTGCTTCAGCTCGGCTTCCCAGGCTGCAACGGTCTGGTTCGGGCGCGCATAAATCAGGTCGAAGGAGAGTCGCGGAAAGGTCTCGCGTGCGAGCCGGATGGCCTTCAGCGCATCCTCGACGTCGTGCAGCCGTCCGAGCACCTTGAGATCGGCGTTGTTGAGCGCCTGAACGCCCATGGAAACGCGGTTCACCCCGGCATCGCGATAGCCGCGAAAGCGCGTCGCCTCGACCGATGAGGGATTGGCCTCGAGCGTGATCTCGATCCCGTCCGGCACATGCCAGTTGCGCGCCACCGTTTCGAGGATGGCGCCGACGGTCGACGGGTCCATGAGAGACGGTGTACCGCCCCCAATGAAGATGCTGGTGACCGTCTTCGGCCCGGTCATCCCCGCCGTGTAGGCGATCTCCTGCCGAAATGCGTCGACGAAGCGGCTCTGATCGACGGGCTTGTGGCGGACGTGACTGTTGAAATCGCAATAGGGGCATTTGGCTGCGCAGAACGGCCAATGCAGATAGACGCCGAAGCCCGGATCGCCCGCGTCGGGATAGGCGCGGAAGTCGCCGGTAAATCGGGTCGTGATGGTCATGGCCAGGGTCTTCGTAAAGATTTCGGTTCAGCGGCCATCTGCGTCGAATCGCGACGCACCCGCGCGATGGTCAACGCGTCTCACGCCTCGGATTGTTCGGCAAGACCCGTTTCGGCGAAGAGCTTGAAGGCGCGCGCCCGGTGGGAGAGCGCTTCGGCCTGACCGGGAACCCAGCCATGCTTTTCCGTAGCCGTCATCTCACCGAATGTGCGCGAATGCCCATCGGGCAGGAAAACAGGATCGTAGCCGAAGCCATCGTTGCCGCGCGGCGGCCAGACGAGGGTTCCTTCGACATCGCCGCGGAAGAATTCCACGTGGCCATCCGGCCAGCTGAGGCACAGCGTCGAAACGAAGCGTGCGCGGCGTTCCTTGGGTGTCGTTGCGCCCTTTTCGGAAAGCAGTCCCTCGACCTTTTCCATCGCCATCATGAAGTCGCGGCTGCCATCGGGCCTCTCGGCCCAGTCGGCCGTGTAGACGCCCGGCTCCCCGTTGAGTGCATCGACCATGATGCCGCTGTCGTCGGAGAGTGCCGGCAGTCCGGTCGCCTTCGTCGCCGAAAGCGCCTTCAGCGCCGCATTCTCTTCGAACGTCGTGCCGGTTTCCTTCGGCTCGGGCAGGCCCAGCGATTTCGCGGTCACGATCTCGAAGCCGTATGGCTCGATGAGCTCCGCGATTTCACGGATCTTGCCGTCGTTGTGCGATGCGACGACGAGCTTCTTTTCTGTCAAACGTCTCATGCAATTCCCCAGATCTTGGGTTCCGCAAATTCCAGGCTGTTGCCGGCAGGATCGCGGAAATAGATGGATCGGCCGCCATTCGGCCAGTGAAAATCGACCTCGATGGCGACGCCGTTCGCACTCAGATGCATCACCCAGCCCTCGATTTCGTCGGCACTGGCCGAAAAACAGAGATGGCCCTGGCCGGTCGTGCCGTGGGGCGGGACCGGCATGCTCGGATTATCAGAGGGTTTCTGCGTCGCTTCCGGATTGAAGATCAGCAGAACGCCGGCACCACAGCGGAAGAAGACGTGGCGTCCTGCGACATCCACGATCTTCTCAAGCCCGAGGATCCCGCCGTAAAATGCCTCCGCGCGTTCCAGATCGTCGGCATAGAGCGCCGATTCCAGGATTGCCGAAGGTGCGGCGGGCCCGTTCGTCATGCGCCGATCGCAGCCTTCTGCATGCCGACAAGATCGTCGATGCCGGCGCGCGCGAGGCTCATCAGCGTCTGGAACTCGTCCTGCGAGAACGGGTCCTTTTCCGCCGTGCCCTGAATCTCGACGATGCCGCCCGAGGCGGTCATGACGAAATTGGCGTCGGTGTCGGCTGCGGAATCTTCCAGATAGTCGAGGTCGATGACCGGCTGGCTGGCGAAGATGCCGCAGGAAACGGCCGCCACATGGTCCTTCAGCACGCGATCGGTCTTCACCATGCTGCGTGCTTCCATCCATTTGAGGCAATCGTGGAGGGCAACCCAGGCACCGGTGATAGAAGCGGTGCGCGTGCCGCCATCGGCCTGGATCACGTCGCAATCGATCGAGATCTGGCGCTCGCCCAAAGCTTCCAAATTGACGACGGCGCGCAGCGAGCGGCCGATGAGGCGCTGGATTTCGACGGTGCGCCCGCCCTGCTTGCCGGAAGCGGCCTCGCGTCGCATGCGTTCGCCGGTGGCGCGGGGCAGCATGCCGTATTCGGCCGTGACCCAGCCGCGACCGGCATTGCGCAACCACGGCGGAACCCGCTCTTCAAGCGATGCGGTGCACAGCACATGCGTATCGCCGAATTTCACGAGACACGAGCCTTCGGCATGCTTTGAGAAGTTCCGCTCGAAGGAAACGGCGCGCATCTGGTCTGGCTTCCGCCCTGAAGGTCGCATTGGGAGCTCCTGCTGATCAAGTTGGCTGCCTTCTATCGTCGGCAAAGCCTGCTTGCAAAGGAAAAGCCTGATGGCACAGGATGCGCCTCTCTTCCGTCCGGTGCACGGAGACACTATATCTGAAGACGAATGGCACGGAGTCGACCACCAACGTGAACAGCTTCTCCAAGACGCCAAAGCTCAGCCAAGGCTCTGCATCCCTGCCCGGATCAGGGTCCCTGTCGGGAGCGCTTGACGACCGGACCGGCGAGATTTTCCGACGCATCGTCGAGTCGTACCTGGAATCCGGCGAGCCTGTCGGGTCGCGGAATCTGTCGCGCATCCTGCCCATGGCGCTTTCGCCCGCATCCGTGCGCAACGTGATGAGCGATCTCGAGCATCTCGGCCTCATCTATGCGCCGCATATCTCGGCCGGACGGCTGCCAACCCAGCAGGGGCTGCGCTTCTTCGTCGATGCCTTCATGCAGGCGGGCGCCCTGTCCGACGACGAGCGGGTGCAGATCGAGACGCAGATCCGCCAGACCCACCGCGATCGCGACCAGACGGTCGAGAACCTTCTGACCGATGCGAGCCAGATGCTGTCTGGTCTGTCGCGCGGCGCAGGTCTCGTAATCGCAGCTAAATCCGACACGGTGCTGAAGCACATCGAATTCATCCGGCTGGACCCGACGCGGGCGCTCGCCGTCCTGGTCGGCGAGCACGACCATATCGAAAACCGCATCCTGGACCTGCCGGTCGGCACGACGGCATCGCAGCTGACCGAGGCCTCGAACTTCCTCAACGCCCATCTCGCCGGCCGCACGATCCCGGAAGTGCGCCGCGAGCTGGAAAAACTGAAACTGGAAGTTTCCCGCGAGCTGGACGAGCTCAGTCAGGATCTCGTCTCCAGGGGGCTCGCCGTCTGGTCGGGCAGCGGCAAGGACCAGCCCGCCCAGCTTATCGTGCGCGGCCGCGCCAATCTGCTCGACAGCGTTTCGGGCAGCGAGGACATCGAGCGGTTGCGGCTTCTGTTCGATGAGCTCGAGAAGAAGGACAGCCTCGTCCAGCTGATGACGCTGGCCGAGGAAGGCTCCGGGGTCCGCATCTTCATTGGCTCGGAAAACAAGCTTTTCTCGCTGTCGGGCTCGTCGCTCATCGTCGCGCCCTATCGCGACAGCGAAGCGCGCGTCGTCGGCGCCGTCGGCGTGATCGGGCCCACGCGGCTGAACTATGCCCGGATCGTCCCGATGGTCGATTATACCGCCCAGCTCGTGTCGAAGATGATGCGGTGACCTCGGCAAATCTTTGATCTGGCAGCTGCCTTTGGCCATTTCGCCGGTCGGTCAGGCGGTGATATGGTCCGGCCATGCAAAGCAGCCGTGCCCCACACGGCGCACCTTTTGGAAGTGTTCCCATGTCCGCTCTGCGGATACGTCCCGCCACCCACGATGACATCGATGCCCTTCTCGCCATCGAAAATGCCGTCTTCACCACGGACCGGATTTCAAGACGCTCCTTCCGCGCGCTGATCAACCGGCCGACGGCCGAGACGATCGTCGCGCAGGACGAGGCAAGCCGCATCGTCGGTTATGCGATGCTTTTGTTTCGCAAGGGCACCGGCCTCGCCCGCCTGTATTCGATCGGCGTGGCGCCCGACGCAAAGGGACAGGGTGTCGGCAAGGCGCTGCTCGCCAAGGCCGAGGAGGCCGCCAAGCAGCATGATCGCTTCCTCCTGCGCCTTGAGGTGCGCGAGGACAACATGCCGGCGATATCGCTCTATAAGCGGTCGGGATATCGCCGCATCGGCGTCTACGAGGATTATTACGAGGACCACAGCCGCGCCTTGCGCTTCGAGAAGCGCCTGCGGGACGACGAGCATCAGGACTACGAAACGCCGTTTTACGAGCAGACGACGGATTTTACCTGCGGCGCCGCCTGCCTCAACATGGCGCTCGCGCGCTATGTTTCGCGCGATTATCTGGATCCGGTCTGGGAAATCCGCTTCTGGCGCGAAGCGACGACGGTCTTCATGATGTCGGGCATGGGCGGCTGCGAGCCGTTCGGCCTCGCCGTCACGGCCCATGCCTATGGGCTCGAGCCGGAGATTTACGTCACCGATACCAACGTTCTATTCCTCGACACGGTCCGAAACCTGGAAAAGCGCCAGGTCATGGAACTGGCCCAGCGCGATTTTCGGCGTCGGGTGGAAGAGGCAGCCATTCCCGTCCTCAATTTTGCCGCTTCGCTGCATACGATCCGGGCTGCGATCGAACGGGGCCATTCGGCCATCGTCTTGATCTCCGGCTATTACATGTTCGGCAAGAAGGTGCCGCACTGGGTGCTCGTGCATGGTGACGATGGTCGGCACCTGATTCTCAACGATCCGTGGGTGGAAGAGAAAACGTCCGAGACGGCGTCGGACGCGTCCAACCTGCCGGTTCCCTACGACATATTCGATCGCATCACCCGTTTCGGCCGCTCCAATCTGCGCGCCGCGGTGATCCTGAAAGGCAGACGTACCTGATGTTCAACTGGGTGATCCTGTCGTCCCGCATGAACGATATCGATCATGCGGCGACCTCCCACAAAGTGCTTGCGACCCGCGACTACCTCGCGCGGCCCGAGCTGTTCCGGGGCTCCCGCCCGAACATCATCAACCTGGCGCGATCCTATCGCTATCAGAGCCGTGGCTATTACGCCTCGCTGCTCGCCGGCGCGCGCGGCCAGCGCGTGATCCCGTCGGTCGAGACGATCATCGACCTGTCGGCGCGCAAGCTCTACGAAAACGCGATCCCCGAGCTCGAGGATACGCTGAACAAGGTTTGCGCCAAGGCAGGCGAGCGGCCAACCCGGCTCAACATCTTCTTCGGCTATACGGCCGACCAGCGCCTGGAACGCTTCGCCCGCCTCGTATTCGACTGGTTTCGCGCGCCTTTCGTGGAAGTCACGATCAAGGACAATGGCGCATGGCTGTCGATCCCGAAGGTGGCGCTCGGCTCGGTGACCAAGCTCTCCGACAAGGAGCGCGCCTTCTTTTTCGAATGCCTCAACCGCTACACGGGCCGGCAGTGGCGCGACGCCAAGGCCAAGACGCCAGCCAGATACACCTTCGCCACCCTCGTCGATGCCAATGAAGCGCTGCCGCCATCCTCGATATCAAGCCTGAAGCACTGGGCGCGCATCGCTGCGCGCATGGGCGTGGAAGTGGAGCCAATCGGCAAGCGCGACCTGTCGCGGCTCGCCAACTACGATGCGCTCTTCATCCGCGAAACGACGTCGATCTCCAACCACACATATCGGTTCGCGCGCCGTGCCCAGCAGGAAGGCATGCCGGTCATCGACGATCCGGTGTCGATGATCCGCTGCACCAACAAGGTCTATCTCGACGAACTGATGGCCGGGAACGGCATTCCCGTGCCGAAGACCGTTATGATCGCCGGCACCGACGATCTGCAGCGCGCCGCCGATCTTCTTGGGTTTCCGATGGTTCTCAAGATCCCGGACTCCTCGTTCTCGCGCGGCGTTTCCAAGGTGGGGTCTCTCGCCGAGCTGAAGACGCTCGCAACGACCTGGCTTGAGGATTCCGACCTGCTGCTGGCGCAGAAATTCATGCCGACGGACTATGACTGGCGCATCGGCGTGCTCGGCGGAAAGCCGCTGTTCGCCGTGCAGTACCTGATGGCCAAGGAACACTGGCAGATCATCAAGCACGATACCGGCGGCAAGCCTTTGGAAGGCGGCTTCCGGGCCTTCTCGCTGGCATCTGCGCCGCCGCTGGTGGTCGACACGGGCCTGCGGGCCGCGCGCTGCATCGGCGACGGGTTCTACGGCGTCGATCTCAAGGAAACCGACGACGGCGTCTTCGTGATCGAGGTCAACGACAACCCCAACCTCGAACATGGCGTCGAGGATTTTGCCGAGAAGGACGAAGTCTGGACCCGGCTGACCAACTGGTTCCTGGAGCGCCTCGACAATTGAACGGGGGTTTATCGGCTATCGGCTAGCGCGGCATCGACGTCCGAGTGAAGCGGGATCGAGGGCTGGGCGCCGGGCTTGAGGCAGGCGAGGCTGCCGGCAACGGCCGCGCGCCTGAGAGCCAGCTCGAAATTCAGACCGGCATCGAGGCCGGTTGCGAGATAGCCGCAGAACGTGTCGCCCGCGCCGACCGTGTCGACGGGCTTGATCGACAGCCCCTGCACGCGATGCATCCGGCCCTCGTGAAAGGCGATCACGCCTTCGGCGCCAAGCGTCACGATGATCGTCTGGTGGCGGTCTCGGCTCATGGTCTGCATCGCATCCTTACGCTCAGCCGCAGACTGGTCTTTTGCCCGGCAGAGCAGCGCGAATTCCGTTTCATTGGCGATCACGATGCCGGCCAGCGGCGCGAGCGCGATCGCATCCTCGGTCAGCGGGGCGACATTGAGGATGCTGCGCACACCCTGTGCCTGCGCCGCCTGCAGCGCCGCTTCGATCGCAGGCGCTGGTATTTCCATCTGCAGAAGCAGCGTATCGTGCTTGCCCATCCGGTCGACGGCAGCTTTCGCCGCATCCGCGCCGACTTCTCCATTGGCGCCGGCGACGACCACAATGACATTGTCGCCATCTTCGGCTCCGACCAGAATCGAGGCGATGCCGGTAGCGCCTTCGACATGGGCGATGGCGCTGAGATCGGTCTTAGCGGCGGCCAGAAGTGCAAGCGCTTCTTCGGCGAACGCATCAGCGCCGACGGCGCCGACCATCGCCACTTCGGCACCGGCGCGCCTTGCGGCCAGCGCCTGGTTTGCGCCCTTGCCGCCGGCCGCCGTGGTGAAGGCAGTGCCGGCCAGCGTCTCGCCCGGTTTCGGCAACCGCGCCACGTTGGCGATGAGGTCAATGTTGATGGAGCCGACGACGGTGATCATGCCCTGACTGTCTCCCGCTTGAATGCGCCGGCCACTCTGCCTTTTTCGGTCGAGCCGGCAAGGGGGTGTCAGTCTTCTTCCACCACGCGCAGCCGCAACGATCCTGTGCGGCTCTCGACCGCATGGGTCGGCTCGGTGGCTGGCTGCGCAGTGTCGGCACCTGGTGCTTCCAATTCCAGCGCTTCGATCCGCGCGCCGCGCCTCGCCAGCTTGTCGGTCGAGGTGACGATCTGGTCGATGTCCTTCTGCGTCTGGCCGAAATGGGTTTGCAGGCTGCGCACGCGCTGATCCAGCCGCGTCAGATCGATCATCAGCTTCGCCACTTCGCCCTGGATGAGATGCGCCTGTTCGCGCATGCGCTGGTCGCGCAATATCGCCTGCACCACTTGGATCGACAGCATCAGGAGCGAGGGCGATACGATGACCACGCGGGCTCGATGGGCACGCTGGACGATCTCCTCGAAATTCTCGTGGATCTCGGCGAAGATCGATTCCGACGGCACGAAGAGAAACGCCGTATCCTGCGTCTCGCCCTTGATCAGATATTTCTCCGAAATAGCCCTGATATGAACGTCCATGTCACGGCGAAACTGCTGAGCGGCCGGCTTCGCCGCGTCCGCATTCTCCGCCGCGCGGATGGCATGCCACGCTTCGAGCGGGAACTTGGCGTCAATGGCCAGCGCCGGCTGGCCGTTCGGCATATGGATCAGGCAGTCGGGCCGTTGATTGTTGGAGAGCGTGGCCTGGAACGTATAGCTGCCCATCGGCAGCGCATCGGCGATGATCGTTTCCATGCGCGACTGGCCGAACGCCCCGCGCGTCTGCTTGTTGGACAGGATTGCCTGCAGCCCGACGACATCCTTGGCAAGCGACTGGATGTTGTTCTGCGCCGTGTCGATGACGGCCAGACGTTCCTGCAACTTCGTGAGATTCTCGTGCGTCGAGCGCGTCTGTTCGGTGAGCGTCGTTCCCAGGCGCTGCGTCATGCCGTCGAGCCGTTGCTGGATCGACTGGTTGAGTTCCGCCTGTCGTGCGCCGAAAAGCTCCGCCATCGTCGCCATGCGACCCTGCATTTCCGATTGCGCCTTGAGGATTTCGGCAAGCCGCTGCTCGCTCTCCTCCGCCGCATGCACCAGCTCGGCGCGCTCCGCACGGCGCGCGGCAGCGCGCCAGATCCAAACGATGGCCAGCACGGCGAGCGCCGCCGCAAGCGTCATCCCGATGCTGACGTCGTAGGCGCCGATCCGGAAAAGCGGCTGTGAAAGAAGGGCTAGGTCGATCATGGCCAAATCCTACATCAATTCGGGGCCTATGCCAGATCAAAACATGAACATCGTAACCGGTTTCCATCGGCAAGGGATTTGAGCCACACCTGACACAAGCGGAAGATTGACGACAAAGCCGGCGATGCTTAATTGCCGGGCATGACCATTAAGCCACTTATCCTTCTTCCCGATCCCGTGCTGCGCCAGCACTCCGAGCCGCTCGAACGCGTCGACGGCGATGTACGCCGGCTCGTCGATGACATGCTCGAAACCATGTACGATGCACCGGGCATCGGACTGGCCGCCATTCAGATCGGTGTTCCGCGCCGCCTGCTTGTGATCGATGTCGCGAAGGACGAGGAGGGGCGCCAACCTCAGATCTTCATCAATCCCGAGATCCTCGCATCCTCAGACGAGCGCTCGGTCTATGAAGAAGGCTGCCTTTCCATTCCCGATTACTATGCTGAAGTCGAACGGCCGAGCCGCGTCACGGTTCGCCATCTCGACATCGACGGCAAGGAGCGCACCGTCGAGGCCGATGGCCTTCTCGCCACTTGCCTCCAGCATGAACTCGACCATTTGAACGGCGTGCTCTTCATCGACCATATCTCGAAGCTGAAGCGCGATATGGTCGTGCGCAAATTCACCAAGCTCGCCAAGTCACGGCCTGACTCGGCCGTCTAGGCGCCGCCTCACCGCTGGCCGGCGTCCACGACCGCCATGCAGGAAAGAGATCCGATGCCGTTGAAGATCGTCTTCATGGGAACGCCGGAATTCGCGGTGCCGACGCTCGCCGCCCTGGCGCAGGATGGACACACCATCCTTGCCGTCTATACCCAGCCGCCCCGGCCCGGTGGCCGCCGTGGTCTCGCTCCCGTCAAATCTCCCGTGCACCAGCAGGCGGAGCTTCTGGGCTTCGAGGTACGCTCGCCGGTGAGCCTGAAGAGCGCCGAGGAACAGGAAGCCTTTGCGGCGCTGAAGCCCGATGTCGCGGTGGTGGTCGCCTATGGGATGCTCTTGCCGCAGCCGATCCTATACGCGCCCTATCACGGCTGTTTCAACGGCCATGCGTCGCTGCTGCCGCGTTGGCGCGGTGCGGCCCCCATCCACCGGGCAATCATGGCCGGCGATGCGGAGACCGGCATGATGGTGATGAAGATGGATGTGGGCCTCGATACCGGCCCCGTTGCCCTCACCGAGCGCGTGACGATCGAGCCCGACATGACCACCGGCGAACTCCACGATCGCATGATGGTGATCGGCGGCAGCCTGATGGCCCGTGCGATGAAGGCGTTGGAGGCGGGGACGCTGACCCTGACCCCGCAGGTGGAGGAGGGGACCACCTACGCCCGCAAGATCGACAAGTCGGAAACGCGGATTGATTTCTCCAAATCCGCGGCAGACGTCCACAACCACATCCGCGGGCTGTCGCCGTTCCCAGGCGCGTGGTTGGAAGCTGAATTTTCCGGCAAGCCCGAGCGGGTGAAGGTGCTGGCATCGCGTCTTGCCGAAGGCAGCGGCGCGCCGGGCACTGTCCTGGATGACGACCTGACCATCGCCTGCGGGCAGGGCGCGGTACGCCTCGTGAAATTGCAGCGCGCCGGCGGAAAGCCGTTGGCGGCGGACGATTTCCAGCGCGGCGGACGCATCGCGAAGGGCACGGTCGTGTCGTGATGCCACGCTACAAGCTGACCATCGAATATGACGGCACCGATTTCGTCGGCTGGCAGCGCCAGGACAATGGTCGCACCGTTCAGGGCGCTATCGAGGCGGCGATCCTCGGCTTCAGCGGAGAAACGGTTGCGGTGAAAGGCGCCGGGCGCACCGATGCGGGCGTCCACGCGCTCGGCCAGGTGGGTCACGTGGATCTGGCGCGCAACTGGCCGGTCGAAACCGTCCGAAATGCGGTGAATGCGCATCTGATCAAGGCCCGCGATGCCGTCGCGATCCTCGCCGTTAACCTGGTTACGGAAGAGTTCGATGCGCGCTTTTCGGCGCTGAAGCGGCACTATGTCTACCACATCGTCAATCGTGCGGCACCGCTGACCGTCCTTCGTGATCGCGCCTGGCGCGTGCCGCGCCCGCTCGATGCCGAAGCGATGCACGAAGCTGCGCAGCGCCTCGTCGGTCGCCACGATTTCACGACCTTCCGCTCCGTCCAGTGCCAGGCGAAGAACCCGGTGCGCACGCTCGACCGGCTGGATGTGTTTCGCAACGGTGAAACGATCGAGATCCACGCGTCGGCCCAGAGCTTCCTGCACAACCAGATCCGCTCCTTTGCGGGATCCCTCAAGCTCGTCGGCGAAGGCCGCTGGAACGCTGATACCATGACCGCGGCGCTTGAAGCGCGCGACCGCAAGAAATGTGGCCCTGTCGCACCGCCCGACGGGCTCTATTTCTCAAGCGTCGACTATTGAACCCATCGCTGCTTTCATTCGAACCGCAGCACCTCTAGAACAGCGGGCGGCCCGCTTCTCCAACAGTCCCGGAACCCTTCATGTCTTCCATCGACGTCCTGTGCATCGGCAATGCCATTGTCGACATCATCGCCCGCTGTGACGATGCTTTCCTCAACGACAATGCCATCATCAAGGGCGCGATGAACCTGATCGACGCTGAACGGGCTGAAACGCTCTACGCGCGCATGGGTCCGGCGGTGGAAGCCTCCGGTGGCTCGGCCGGCAACACGGCGGCGGGCATCGCAAGCTTCGGCGGCAAGGCCGCTTTCTTCGGCAAGGTCGCCAGGGACCAGCTCGGCGAGATCTACGCGCACGACATCCGGGCCCAGGGCGTGCATTTCGAGACGGCACCGCTCGCCTCGCCACCGCCGACGGCACGCTCCATGATCTTCGTCACGCCCGATGGCGAACGCTCGATGAACACCTATCTCGGCGCCTGCGTCGAGCTTGGCCCGGACGACGTGGACGAAGCCGTCGTCGCATCCGCCAAGGTCACCTATTTCGAAGGCTATCTCTGGGATCCGCCCCGCGCCAAGGAAGCGATCCGCGAATGCGCCCGCATCGCCCACGCCAATGGCCAGGAAATGTCGATGACGCTCTCGGATCCGTTCTGCGTCGATCGCTACCGGGCGGAATTCCTCGAACTGATGCGCTCGGGAACGGTTGATATCGTCTTCGCCAATGCCAGCGAGGCGAAGTCGCTCTATGAGACCGAAAGCCTCGAAGAGGCGCTGCAGGCCATCGCCAAGGATTGCCGCCTCGCGGTCGTCACCATGAGCGAGAAGGGCTCGATCGTCGTCACCGGCGATGAGCGCGTCACCGTCGAGCCGCTGGTCATCGAGGAACTGGTCGACACGACCGGTGCCGGCGATCTCTACGCCGCCGGCTTCCTCTACGGCTACACGCAAGGCCGCGATCTCGCCACCTGCGGCCGCCTGGGCTCGCTTGCCGCCGGTCTCGTCATCCAGCAGATCGGCCCTCGCCCGACACAGTCGCTCCGCGACGAGGCGAAGGCGCACAAACTGGGCTGAGCTTGACGAGATATCCCAATTCTACAATATGGGATATCTCCAAGGGATATGGTCATGCCGCTTTATGTGCGAGATGACGGCGTTTCCGCGCTGGCCATCGAACTGCAGTCTCTGCTCAATCTGCCCACCAGGACCGAGGCAGTCCGTTTGGCGCTTGAGCATGAAATCGCGCGTACCAGGCGAAAGTTGCCGCTGAAGCAGCGACTTGCCCGTGCCCAGGCCCTGGCCCGTGACATCGGGCCGCGCGATCCCAATTTCGACATGAAATCGTTCAGCGACACGATCTGGGATGACGACTGATGTTCCTCGATGCGTCGGCGATCGTGGCGATCCTGCTTGAAGAACCGGAGGCAGACCAGTTCATCGACAAGATCGCCGCAACGCTTTCGCCGATCCTGCTTTCGCCGCTCGTCCGATACGAAGTGGTCATGGCGCTCGCGCGAGCGCACGGCACGGACGCGCAGATTTCAGCGCCGGCAATCGATGCCGCGACGAGAGCTCTGGACGCATTCCTCGCCGAGATCGAGACCGACGAATTGGCAATCAGCAGTGAGATCGGAGCCAAAGCGATCACGGCGCAGCAGCGCTACGGAAAGCTCGTTGGCCATCCGGCGCGACTGAATTACGGCGATTGCTTCGCCTATGCCTGCGCCAAGGCGAAGAATGTACCACTCCTCTACAAGGGCGATGACTTCACGCACACCGATCTCGGCGGCGTGGTCACATGATATCTTCCGGTGCGCGTCCCGGGCGGGCGCGGTAGGGTTTGAAGGTCCAGCCGTGGCGCAGTGCGCCGCCGCGGACGATGAAGGCGACGCCGACGCCTGCGAGCGTCGCGACGATCACCGGCAGGCCTGCTGCAGTCAGAAACGTATAGGTGGCGGCGCCCGAGAGGGCGGCGGTGACGTAGATTTCCGGGCGCATGAGGACGGAAGGCTCGCCGGCGAGCATGTCGCGCAGGATGCCGCCGAAGGTCGAGGTGAGCACGCCCATGACGATCGCCACGGTCGTCGAGCCTGTGACGGCATAGCCCTTGGCGGCGCCCATGACGCAATAGGCGGCCAGCCCGACGGCGTCGAGCCAAAGCAGGAGCTTGTAGCGCGACTCCACGAGGTGGGCCGTGAAGAAGACGGCGACGGCAACGAGCGCGCAGACGAGGATATAGGCGGGATCGGCGACCCAAAGCACCGGCACGTCGAGGATGAGATCGCGCAGCGTGCCGCCACCGATGCCGGTCACGGCCGCCAGGAAGATGAAGCCGATGATATCGAGCTGCTTGCGCGAGGCGGCAAGTGCGCCGGTTGCCGCAAAGACCGCGACCCCGGCATAGTCGAGCAGGTCGATGATCGGCATGAGAGCGATCCTGAAAACGTGAAAAAGGCCGGACTGGCCGGCCTTTTTATGGCCCGGATCCCGGGCGCGTCAATTGTGGGAAAAACGCAGATCTGAGGCTTTAAGCGTCCCGCTCGGCTTCGCCGTTTGGTGCGCCTGGTTCCGCACCGGCATCCGGCTTCGGTTCCACCGGCTGCTTCGGGCCGCCCTTGGCAACGCCGACCATGGCCGGGCGCAGAACGCGTTCGCCGATCACGTAGCCATCCTGGACGACCTGCATGACGGTGTTGTTCGGCACGTCGGGGTTCGGGATTTCGAACATCGCCTGGTGGAAATTCGGATCGAAGCGCTGACCCTCCGGCTTCTGCTTCGTGACGCCATGGCGTTCGAGCGTCGACAGCATGGCGCGCTCGGTCATCTCGACGCCTTCGACGAGCGCCTTGAAACCATCGTCGCCTGCTTCGCGGGATTCCGCGGGAATGGCATCGAGCGCACGACGCAGATTATCGGATACGGCCAGCATGTCGCGCGCGAAATTGGCGATCGAATAGGAGCGCGCATCCTTGACGTCGCGTTCAGTGCGGCGGCGCAGATTGTCCATGTCGGCGGCAAGGCGGAGATAGCGATCCTTGAGATCGGCATTCTCGGCCTTCAATCCGTCGACGAGGATGGCGATCGCTTCGGAATTATCCGGCGCGCCGTCGTCATACCCATCATCGGGCTCATCGAACGCGGATTCCGCAGCTTTCACCGCTTCTTCCATGCCCTCGTTGGCGCTGTCCTGCTTCGTGGAGTCGGTCGTCTTCTTCGTGTCGTCGGTCATGACGCTCGTTTCAATCCCTGTCGGCCTGAAGTTGCACCGTCCCGGCTGCCGGCGCTGGAACGCGTGGCAAGCGACTTCGGTAACGGCGGCGAATTCTCTTGGGCCGCATATCGACGTTCGGGCGCCAAAAATCAAGGTTGTCTTAGGCTTCAGCCTTTGGTTTGGCCGTCCACGGCGAGGCTCTTCAGTCGGTAGAGTACCTCGAGTGCTTCCCGGGGGCTCAACTCGTCTGGGTTGATCGCGGCGAGTTGGCTCGCCAGACCTGAAGGCGCGACGCCAGCTTCAGATTTTGCCTGCCGCATGGAGGCGGCAAAGAGCGGCAGGTCGTCGACTAGGTTTGCGGCCGGGCTCTTGCGGTCGTTCTCTTCAAGCTGGGCGAGCACGTTGCGCGCCCTCGAAACGACGCTGTCCGGCAGGCCGGCAAGACGCGCCACCTGAATGCCGTAGGATCGATCCGCCGCTCCCTGGCCGACCGAATGCAGGAAGATCACCTCGCCCTGCCATTCCTTGACCCGCATGGTCGCATTGGAAAGCCGGGCGAGACGCTCCGAAAGCGCCGTCAGCTCGTGATAATGCGTGGCGAAAAGCCCGCGGCAGCGATTGGCTTCGTGCAGATATTCGACGGCCGCCCAGGCAATCGACAGCCCATCGAAGGTCGCGGTACCGCGGCCGATTTCATCCAAGATGACCAGCGAACGCTCGCTCGCTTGGTTGAGGATCGCGGCGGTCTCGACCATCTCGACCATGAAGGTGGAGCGCCCGCGCGCCAAATCGTCGGAGGCGCCGACGCGGCTGAAGAGCCGGTCGATCACGCCGATGCGGGCAGCCCCGGCCGGCACGAAGGCGCCCATCTGCGCCATGACGGCAATGAGGGCGTTCTGGCGCAGGAAGGTCGACTTGCCGCCCATGTTCGGGCCGGTCAGAAGCCAGAGCGCGCCATGGCTTGCCCCGTCCGGCGGCGACAGGTCGCAATCATTGGCAACGAACGGGTCGCTCGCCTGACGCCTCAGCGCCTGCTCCACCACGGGGTGGCGGCCGGCGGTAATGGCGAAATCCATCGAGCGATCGACGATCGGGCGGCAATAGCCCTGTTCTTCGGCAAGCGCCGCGAGCGCGCGTGCCACGTCGATGACGGCAATGGCATGGGCTGCGTCACGGATAGGGTCGGCACCGGCAACGACCTCTGCCGCAAGCTTGTCGAAGATCGCAAGCTCGATCGCGGTTGCGCGGCCGGCCGCATTGGCGATCCGCGATTCCAAATCCGCAAGCTCGGTCGTCGTGAAGCGCATGGCGTTCGCCATGCTCTGGCGATGGATGAAGCGCTCCCGGCCTTCTTCGCTGGTGAGCGGCCCGGCATTTCCGGCCGTCACTTCGATATAATAGCCGAGCACGTTGTTGTGCCGGATCTTCAGCGACTTGACGCCGGTCTCTTCGCCGTAGCGCGCCTGCAGCGAGGCGATGACCCGGCGCGTGTCGTCGCGCAGCGCCCGCATCTCGTCGAGCTCGCCGTCGCGACCGGGACGCACGAAGCCGCCATCGCGCTTCAGCAGCGGCAACTCGTCGTCGAGTGTCGCGTCGAGTTCGGCAATCAGGGAAAGCGGCAAGCGGCCAAGCGCATCGCGCGCCTCGGCGAGTTCTTCGGGCAGATCATGTTCGGCAAGCATCTGGCCGATGGCGCGCGCGGTCGTGAGGCCTTGGCGGAGGCTTCCGAGATCGCGCGGTCCGCCTCGGTTGAGTGCGATGCGCGACAGCGCACGCGGCATGTCCGCCATTTGCTTGAGAAGGTCGGTGAGATCGTCGGCAAGCCGCGGCTCCGCCATCAGCGAGGCGATCGCATCGAGACGACAGTCGATGGCGTCCGGGTCCGTCAGCGGCGCGGTCAGCCGCTCGGCGAGAAGACGAGCGCCACCACCGGTGACGGTTCGGTCGATCGCCTTCAGGAGCGAGCCGTCGCGGCTGCCGGCAAGCGTGCGCGTCAGTTCCAGATTGGCGCGTGTCGCAGGGTCGATGAAGAGCGTCGATCCCGCTTCATCACGCTGCGGGCGCGAGAGGGGCGGTCGCTCGGCAAGCTGCGTCTTCTCGACATAGCCGATCGCCGCAGCCGCTGCGGAGAGTTCGGCGCGGGAGAAATTGCCGAAGCCCGAGAGCGTCGCGACCCCGAAGAAACGTGCCACCCGCCCCTCGGCGCTTGCGCCGTCGAACAGCACGGCAGGCTGCGGCATGACGATGCGCCCGAGCATGTCCATCGCCGCGCGCATCTCGGGATCGTGAAACAACGTGTCTGGCACCAGCACTTCGCGCGGATCGATGCGCAGAATGTCGGCGACGAGCCGCGAGGGATCGGTTTCCGCCACACGAAAGACACCGGTCGAAATGTCGATCCAAGCGATCGCGAAGCCGCGCTCGCCGGCCGATTTCAGCCGGGTCAGCGTCATCAGATAGTTGGGTTGGGCGGGATCGAGCAGACGCTCCTCGGTCAGCGTGCCCGGCGTCACGAGCCGGGTGACGCCCCGCTGGACGACCGACTTGCCGCCACGCTTCTTCGCCTCGGCCGGATCTTCGATCTGCTCGCAGACGGCGACGCGGAACCCGAGCGCGATCAGCTTCTGCAGATAATCGTCGGCCGCATGCACGGGCACGCCGCACATGGGAATGTCCTCGCCCATGTGCTGGCCGCGCTTCGTCAGCGTGATGCCGAGCGCGCGCGCCGCCGAAACCGCGTCATCGAAAAAAAGTTCGTAGAAATCGCCCATCCGATAGAACAGCAGCGAATCCGGATTGGCGGCTTTGATTTCGATGAATTGCGCCATCATCGGCGTCGCCGAGGACAGGCTTTCGGCCGAGATCAGGCGCTCGGCGGTCAACTCTGTCGACGAAGCGTTCTTCATGAGCACGCGGTCTGTCCGTCCTGTCGAATTGCGATTTCGCTTGGGATGTCTAGTGTGCGGGACCCGGGGGCGGAAAGCACGTTTGCACGAGCCCGCTCCACAGGAATAAAGATGTTTCAGAGTCGTCTCAAGAACGGCCTGCGACGAGAAGCGCCGAATAATCGGCGACGCGAAATGATGAGGAAACATGCCCATGGAAATGAAGCCGCGCAAGGCTGGCCGTTCGGCGTCCAGCATATCCGATCAGGAGGCGCTGGATTTTCACGCGCGGGGACGCCCTGGCAAGCTTGAGGTGACGCCGACCAAGGCGATGGCGACGCAGCGCGATCTCGCGCTCGCCTATTCGCCGGGTGTCGCCGTGCCGGTGAAGGCGATTGCCGAAGATCCCTCCCGCGCCTTCGACTACACGACGCGCGGCAACATGGTCGCCGTCATTTCAAACGGCACGGCCATTCTCGGCCTCGGCAATCTCGGCGCGCTGGCCTCCAAACCCGTCATGGAAGGCAAGGCGGTGCTCTTCAAGCGCTTTGCCGACGTCGATTCTATCGACCTCGAAGTCGATACCGAGAATGTCGACGAATTCATCAACTGCGTGCGCTATCTCGGACCCTCCTTCGGCGGGATCAACCTGGAAGACATCCGGGCACCCGACTGCTTCATCATCGAGCAGCGCCTGCGCGAACTGATGGATATCCCGGTCTTCCATGACGACCAGCACGGCACGGCGATCATCGCCGCCGCCGGTCTGATCAACGCGCTGCACCTCACCGGCCGCGACGTGAAGACGACGAAGCTCGTCGTCAATGGTGCGGGTGCCGCCGCCATCGCCTGCGTGGAACTGATCAAGGCCATGGGTTTCACGCCCGGCAACGTCACGCTCTGCGACACCAAGGGCGTCATCCACAAGGACCGCACCGAAGGCCTGAACCAGTGGAAATCGGCGCATTCTATCGTCACCGACGACCGCACGCTGGCCGATGCCCTTAAGGGCGCCGACGTGGTGTTCGGCCTCTCGGTGAAAGGCGCGCTCACGGAAGATATGATCCGCTCCATGGCGCCCAATCCGATCATCTTCGCCATGGCGAACCCGGATCCGGAAATCACGCCCGAGGAAGTCGCAGACATCCGCACCGATGCGATCATGGCAACAGGGCGTTCGGACTATCCCAACCAGGTCAACAACGTGCTTGGCTTCCCCTATATCTTCCGCGGCGCGCTCGACGTGCGCGCATCCACCATCAACGACGCGATGAAGATCGCGGCGGCCGAAGCGCTGGCAGCGCTTGCGCGGGAAGACGTGCCGGACGACGTTGCTGCCGCCTATTCCGGCAACAGGCCGCGTTTCGGCCCGCAGTACATCATCCCGGTACCGTTCGATCCGCGCCTGATCTCCGCCATCCCGCTCGCTGTCGCCAAGGCCGCGATGGACTCCGGCGTTGCCCAAAAGCCGATCCTCAACATGGAGGCCTATGCCAACGAGTTGTCGGCGCGCCGCGATCCGATCGCATCCACCCTGCAGCGCATCTATGAGCGCGTGCGGCGCCACCCGCGTCGCGTCGTCTTCGCCGAGGGCGAAGAAGAGCAGGTCATGCGCGCCGCCGTCTCCTATGTGAACCAGAAGCTCGGCACCGCGATCCTTCTCGGCCGCGACGAGCAGATGCAGGAAACTGCGCAGAAGGCCGGCATCGACCTCAACCGCCCCGGCATCGAGCTCATCAACGCCCGCCGATCGCACCGCGTGAACGCCTATGTGGATTACCTCTACGGCCGGCTTCAGCGGCAGGGATACCTGCAGCGCGATTGCCAGCGCCTCATCAACAACGACCGCAACCATTTCGCCGCCTGCATGGTCGCGCTCGGCGATGCGGATGCGATGGTCACGGGCACGACGCGCAATTATTCGACGGCACTCGAGGACGTGCGTCGCGTGATCGACGTGAAGCCCGGCCACCGCGTTATCGGCGCGTCGCTCGCGCTTTGCCGCGGCCGCACCGTGCTGGTGGCCGATACGGCGGTCATCGACATGCCGACGTCGGAGGAACTGGCCGATATCGCCGAAGAGGCAGCCCGGCTTGCACGGCGCATGGGCTACGAGCCCCGCGTCGCGATGCTGGCCTATTCCACCTTCGGCCATCCGTCCGGCGAGCGCTCCGATCGCGTCAAGGAAGCGGTCCGCATCCTCGACAAGCGACGCGTCGATTTCGAATATGATGGCGAAATGGCGGCCGACGTCGCGCTCAACCCGAAGATCATGGAGCAATATCCGTTCTGCCGGCTTTCCGGCACGGCGAACGTGCTCGTGATGCCGGCGTTCCACTCGGCTTCCATCTCGACGAAGATGCTGCAGGAACTGGGCGGTTCGACCGTGATAGGCCCGCTTCTGGTCGGCCTCGACAAATCCGTCCAGATCGCCTCGATGAGCGCCAAGGACACCGACCTCGTCAACCTCGCCGCTATCGCGGCCTTCAACGCGAGTTGATGGCCGCATGAATCGGGTGGCGGGCAAGCGGCCATCGTGGTGATATCCACCCCATGAAGTGGAGATGTCAGCCATGACGATTGCTGCCCGCCTGCAAAAGGAGATCACGCCGCAGGGCACGGATTACGACACCGTGCGCGGCGTGATCGAACTGATTTCCAACGACTATCGCAGCCAGCCGACGTTGGAGACGATCGCCGCGGAGCTCGGCCAGTCGCCGACTCAATTGCAGAAGGTCTTCACCCGCTGGGCGGGGCTTTCGCCGAAAGCCTTCCTGCAGGCCGTGACGCTCGATCATGCCAAACGCCTGCTCGGTCGGGAGGGGCTGCCGCTGCTCGATGCGAGCTTCGAGGTCGGCTATTCGGGGCCCGGACGGCTGCACGATCTTTTCGTCACCCATGAAGCGATGTCGCCCGGTGTCTGGAAGGCGAAGGGCGAGGGGCTGACGATCCGCTATGGCTACCATCCCTCGCCATTCGGCACCGCGCTGGTGATGATTACGGATCGAGGCTTGGCCGGCCTTGCCTTCGACGACCCGGGCGATCGCCGCGATGCCTTCGAGGATATGGCCTCGCGCTGGCCCCGCGCGGCCTATGTCGAGGATGCAGCCGAGACCGCGCGCTATTGCAGCCGCATTTTCGATCCTTCGCGATGGTCGGCGGATGCGCCGCTGAATGTCGTGCTGATAGGTTCGGACTTCCAGATCCGCGTCTGGCAGGCGCTGATGACGATACCGCTCGCCAAGGCCGTCACCTATTCCGATATCGCCCGCGATATCGGCCAGCCAACCGCGTCGCGTGCTGTCGGCGCGGCCGTCGGGCGCAACCCGATCTCCTTCGTTGTGCCGTGCCATCGCGCGCTCGGAAAATCGGGCGATCTGACTGGCTATCACTGGGGCCTGACGCGCAAGCGCGCGATGCTCGGCTGGGAGACCGGCCAGGCCGCCGCCTGATCGGCAGGCTATCCAGCCAGACACTGTCAGCATTTGCCAAGTGCGCTAAATCCGCTGGCATGACGCCAGCCGCCGAACGCCCGCTCGACGCGGAAGAAATCGAAACGCTCTTTTCCTGCCTGTCCGAGGCGATGCCGGGTCGCACCAAAAACGCCAAGGGGCCGAAGGGCCAGCCGGATGCGTTCCGCTCCTGCATCTCCTGCATGCTGTCCGCGCAGAGCCTCGATCGCAACACGGCAGCGGCCGCCAAGGCGCTGTTCGCCAAGGCCCGCACGCCGCAGTCCGTGCTGCGCTTGCCTGAAGAGGAGTTGATCGACGCAATCCGCCCGGCAGGCCTTTACAACATGAAAGCGCGCAACATCCGCCGCTTCTGCGAGGTGCTTCTGGCCGAGCACGACGGCGTCGTTCCCAACACGCGCGAGGGTCTCCTGAAGCTGCCGGGCATCGGGCGCAAATGCGCCGACATCGTCATGAGCTTCACCTTCGGGGCGGACGTCATTGCTGTCGACACCCATGTGCACCGTGTCTGCAACCGCACGGGCCTTGCGCTTGGCAAGACGGAAGCGCAAACGGCGGCGCAGCTCGAAGCGTGTGCTCCCGGATGGGCTATGCGGGATGGACATTTCTGGCTCATCCAGTTCGGTAAGCGGGTCTGCACGTCGCGCGCGCCGCGCTGCACCGAATGCGTGATTGCCGACATTTGCCAGTGGCCGGGGAAAGTGGTTCCGCGCTAAGGACGATCAGATTTTTTTGGCGGCGCTATACATCGGACGGATGAGCATGAACCCGATCCTCAACACCGACAGCTACAAATACTCGCATTTCGCGCAGTATCCGCCGCAAACCGCCGCCATCTCGGCCTATATCGAGGCCCGGCCCGGAGGGGCTTACGACCATGTGCTGTTCTTCGGGCTGCAGATGTACCTGAAGGATTATCTCTCCCGCCGCGTGACCATGGACGACGTGGAAGAGGCCGCCGAAATCGTCACGGCGCACGGTCTGCCATTCCATCGCGAAGGCTGGGAACTGCTTGTCAAACGCCATGGCGGCGCCATGCCGGTGATGATCGAGGCGCTACCCGAGGGGATGGTCGTGCCGGCCGGCACGCCGCTCGTCCAGATCCGCAACACCGATCCGGACTTCTTCTGGCTGCCGACATTCCTGGAAACGGCGCTGCTGCGCGCCGTCTGGTATCCGTCCACCGTCGCCACCGTGTCCCACTCGGTGCGCGGCATGATCAAGGCGTCGCTCGAGCGCACCTGCGAGACGCCGGACGAGGTTTTGCCTTTCCGCCTCCACGATTTCGGTGCGCGCGGCGCGACCTCGGCCGAACAGGCGGGCATCGGCGGTGCGGCCCATCTCGTCAGCTTCCTCGGCACCGACACGGTTGCCGGTGTCGTCTATGCTCGCCGCTTCTACCACGAGAAGATGGCCGGCTTCTCGATCCCGGCGGCGGAACACTCGACCATGACGAGCTGGGGCGAGGAACGCGAGACGGATGCCTATCGCAACATGCTCGTGCAGTTCGGCGGCAAGGGAAAGCTCGTCGCCGTCGTCTCCGATAGCTACGATCTCTACCGCGCGGTCAAGAAGATCTGGGGCGGCGAACTCCGCGCCGAAGTCGAGGCGAGCGGCGGCACGCTGGTGGTGCGGCCTGATTCCGGCGACGCGGCGCGCGTACCGATCGACACGATCGAAATGCTCGGCGAAATCTTCGGCCATTCCGTCAACGCCAAGGGCTACAAGGTGCTTAATCCCGCGGTGCGCGTCATCCAGGGCGACGGTATCTCGCCCGATATGATCCGCCGGCTCCTCACCGGGCTCGAGGATCGCGGCTGGTCGTCGGAAAACCTCGCTTTCGGCATGGGCGGCGGCCTGCTGCAGAAGGTCAACCGCGATACGCTGCGCTTCGCCATGAAGGCCAATTCGCGCCAGGACAGCGAAGGCCAGTGGCACGGCATCGCCAAGGACCCGAAGACCGACCCCGGCAAGGCCTCCAAGCGCTACCGCCAGGCGGTCATCCTGAAGAACGGCCGGCCCGAAGCGGTGCCGCTCAAGGATCTGAACGGCGACGTGAACCTCATGGAACCCGTCTGGCAGGACGGTACGTTGCTGAAGGACTGGACCTTCGCGGACATTCGGGCCCGCGCGACCGCATCCTGAAGCGTAACTGGGAACCCGTCAGTAGGACGCCGGCATAGTGCGCGCCACGCGTTCGCTTCGATAGAAGATGTGGAGACCGATCTGGCCGACGCGCTTCTTGGCGCGTGCCCATCGCGGGCGCACATAGGTGGCGTGGTAATGCGTCGCCGATTTCAGCCCCCGGCTGAGCCGCTCGATTTCCGGTGAAGCCGCCCGTCGGGCGCATCCGCCGATGCAGAGGATTCCGTTTGCGAGCCTGACCGCTGATCGCCAGGACTTTGCGTCCCGCGGCCGATCGCTGACCCCGTCGCAGGCGAAGGAAAACTGACAGCGATTTTTCATGTGCCGGTTCTCGTAGACGACATCGCAGATCGTGTCGGGATAGACCCGGGCCCGTACCCGGTTGAGAATAACCTGGGCCACTGCGATCCGGCCGAGCTCCGTCTCGCCGCGTGCTTCGTGATAAAGCGCCTGCGCGAGGCAATCGCGCTGTTCCCGGTTGATTGGAACGCCGCGCAGATGCTCCGGCGTGCGGATGTCGAGATAGCGGGGAATGTAGTCTGCGGTGCTGGCATGGGCCGTCATGGGGGCGAGCAACAGCGCTGCCGCGAGTGCCGCAGCCTGAAGCAGTCCCTGACGGAGAATGCCGGCAACACGCCCTGTCCGGTAGCGCATCGCTCTTCTCCAGATGTGATTGACGCTGCGACAACGGCAGACGGGAGCAGCCTATTCCCGCAAAATCTGCTCGTCGGGTCGAATGTTGCGGATCGGCAACAGCGGCGCGGCAGTCCGGGTCGATGACAAGTGGGCGGCCTGCCTGTATGGCTCCAGGACCAGTCAGCCATCAGGTAAGGATAGACCCATGCTGCGCTTCGGAATTCTCTCGACGGCAAAGATCGCGCGCGAACAGGTGATCCCGGCGCTTCTGGACGCTGGCAACTGCGTCGTGACGGCGATCGGAAGCCGCGACCTGAAGCGGGGACAGGAAACGGCGCAACGCTTCGGCATTTCCGAAGTGCACGGAAGCTACGACGCGCTTCTTGCCTCGCCGAACGTCGATGCGGTCTACATCCCGCTGCCGACGAGCCAGCATGTGGAATGGGCCGTGCGCGCCGCCGAAGCCGGCAAGCATGTGCTGGTGGAAAAGCCGCTGGCGTTGAAGGCCGAGCAGATCGATGCGGTGATCGCCGCGCGCGACAAGGCCGGCGTCGTCGTCTCGGAGGCCTTCATGGTCTTCTACCATCCCCAATGGCGCAAGGTGCGCGAACTGATCGCCGGCGGCGCGATCGGGAAGCTGCGGCGCATCGATGGCGCTTTCAGCTACGCCAACCGGGACCCCGGCAACATGCGCAACCAGCTGGCGCTGGGCGGTGGGGCGCTTGCGGACATCGGCGTCTATCCCGTCGTAACCGCGCGGTTCGCCACGGGAATGGAGCCGAAGCGCGTGCGCGCCACCGTGGAGCGTGATCCGGATTTCGGCACCGACCGTTATGCCAGCGCGGTCGTCGACTTCGGTGATTTCGAGATGGGTTTCTACTGCTCCACGCAGATGGCGCTACGCCAGGCGATGGTCTTCCACGGCGATCAGGGCACGATCGAGGTGGCCGCGCCCTTCAATGCGGGCGAATACGATCTCGCAAGCGTCACGCTGCATTCAATAAAGCGCGACCGCTCCGAGATTTTCCGCTTCTCCGGCGTGCGCCAGTACCGCCTCCAGGCCGAAGCCTTTGCCGAGAAGATTGCCGGCGGCGATATCGACCTGTTCGAACTGGAGGCTTCGCGTGCCAACCAGAAGGTGATCGACGCGATCTTCCGGGCAGGCGACCATGATGGCTGGGAAGCCATCTGAGGGGTCGTCAGGGCCGCCGGAAAACGAGCTTCTGATAGCCGAAATAGGAAAAGAGCGCTGCCGCGGCCGAAGCCGCGACGAGCGCAGCCAGCGGCACCAGGCGCGGAAAGGCGAGAAGAAGCCCCGCATAGATGAGGTAATTGAGCCCGGCCGAGCTCAAGCCCACGCCGCCATAGCGCAAGCCTTCGGCAGCCACCGAGCGACCGCTCTTGCCGAAGGTCAAGGTGCGGTTGAGCACGTAGGTCACCAGAAGCGCCGCAGCGATCGAAAGGATACGCGCGCTCAGCGGATTCAGTCCGAAATACAGGCCCGATGCGAGGACGCCGGCATCGACGGCGAAGCCGATGGCGCCGACCATGCCGAAGGCGAGCACGCGCCGCATCAGGCGACTTTGCGCGCCGACTTGGTCTTCGCGGCAGGCTGCTCGTCCGCGCGTTCGGCTGCACGAGCAAAGCCGGGCTTCAACGTCAGATAATGCACGCGCTTCTGCTCGGCGCGCCCGCGCGCAACCGAATCCAGGATAACGCCGGACACGAACGCGACTAGGGCCATGAGGCTGAGCGCGACGGCCAGGATCCAGGTCGGCAAACGGTCAACGAGGCCCGTGCGGAAATACTCGATCAACACCGGCAGCATGAAGCCGAGCGAGACGAGCGCAAAGCCGAGCGCGATGCTGCCGAAGAAGGTGAAGGGACGCGTCTCCTTCATCAGCAGCGCCAGCATCCATAAGATGCGACCGCCGTCGCGGAACGTGCCGAGCTTGCTGTGCGATCCTTCCGGACGCCGCCCGTAGACTACGGGGATTTCGGCCACGGGCAGCTTGAGCTGCGATGCATGGACGGACATTTCCGTTTCGATCTCGAAGCCTGCGGAAAGCGCCGGGAAGCTCTTCGCGAAGCGCCGGGAAAAGGCGCGGTAGCCGGAGAAGATGTCGGTGAAATCGCGCCCGAAAAGACGCCGGTAGATGCTGTTGAAGATCCGGTTGCCGAACGCGTGGCCCTTGCGTCCGGCATCGCGTGTCACATCCTTGCGGGTTGCGACGACCATGTCCGCCCGTTCGCTGATCAAGGTCAGCACGAGCTCCGGCGCATCGTCGGCGGGATAGGTGCCGTCGCCATCGGCCATGAGGTAGATGTCGGCGTCGATGTCGGCGAACATGCGGCGCACGACATGGCCCTTGCCCTGCCGGCGCTCGCGCACGACCGTCGCACCGGCAAGCTTGGCCAGCATCGCGGTGCGGTCGGATGAATTGTTGTCGTAGACGAAGATGCGCGCCTCGGGCAGGACCCGCCGAAAATCCGCCACGACGGACGAGATCGTCGCTTCCTCGTTGTAGCAAGGAATGAGCACGGCGATGTCGTAAGGGGCCTGCATCTTCTGTCCATCCTCAAGCGTTGGACGTCTTAGCCGGCTGTTCCGGGCGCTTTACTATTTCTTGGGAAGGTTAAGGCTAGGTTGCAGCCCGGATAGTTCTTTGTGCGGGCGGGGTGCTGCAACATGGCGGCCGGGACAGCGAATGGCGTTGGCGAGCGGACGGTGCCGAAAATCGGTGCTCCGACGATCACCCGTGCCAAGGTGCTCTGGCCGACGCTTGCCACTTTTTTCATCGGGATCGCCGTCCTCATCGCGCGACGCTTCAACGATGGCGACTATGTCGGCGCCGACAACGACGATGTCATGCGTCTCGTCCAGGTGCGCGACCTGCTCGCAGGCCAAGGCTGGTTCGACCTCACGCAGTATCGGCTCGGGCTTGAAGCGGGCACGGAAATGCACTGGTCGCGACTGGTGGACCTGCCAATCGCAAATCTGATCGCGCTTTTCCAGGCGATCGTGCCGGGCGCAACCGGCGAGGCGCTCGCGCTTGCCGTCTGGCCTGCGCTGTTGCTTCTCGCTCTCCTCTCGGCGCTTGCGCTTTCTTTTCGCGGTGAGGGGCCGCACGCCGTCGTAGCAGCGCTTTTTCTCGGCGCGATGTACACGGTCGGCATCAACCGGTTTTCGCCCGGCGCGATCGATCACCACAATGTCCAGCTCGTCCTGTTGGCGGCGATGGCGGGCGGCCTGCTGCAGCGCAAGCCCAGTCGGGCTGCCTTCGCCGTGGCCGGCGCGGTCGGCGCACTGGCGCTCAGCATCGGCGCCGAAACCATGCCGATCGTGGCAGCTTCGTGCCTTGCCGTCGCCTTCGTCTGGCTCGCCCTCGGAGAACGCGCGCGACCGGGCGTCGAAGGGTTCACATTGGCCTTCGCCGCGACGCTGACCGCGACTTTTCTTGCCACCGTTCCTCCCGGTGCCCGCATGGTCGCCTATTGCGATGCCTATTCGGCCGGCTTCTATCTGCCGGGTGTCGTCGGCGCAGGCGCCCTCTTCGCTGCGGCAGCGCTTGGGCGTCGGCAGAAACTGCCTGGGCGCCTCATGATGCTGGCGGGTGTCGGAGCGCTCGCGGGGGCTGCCGCGCTAGCATTCGCGCCCCAGTGCTTCGCCAATCCGCTCGCCGGGCTCGATCCGATGCTGCGTGAACTCTGGCTGGAGAAGGTGACGGAAGCGCAGTCGCTGATGGATATCGCCACAAGCGCGCCGGAAGCGTTGGCCGGCCACTATCTTCTGCCGATCGCCGCTCTTGCACTCTGCTTGCATGCGGCCTGGATCGGCAATCGCCGTCGTCAGGCGTTGACGCTGGCGCTACTGCTCGCCACCGCGCTGCTCGTAGCGTCCATCCAGGTCAGGGGCGCTGTCTTCGCCAATCTTTTCGCGATTTTCGCATTCGTCCCGGTCGTCGCGGCACTGCGCGCCCGAATGCATCTCGAGCCGGGCAACTGGCGCCGCGCGCTGGCATTCTGCGCGGCGGTGATCATCCTGACGCCGACCTCCTGGGCAATCGCCGGGCATCTCGCCTTCAACGACGCGATGGCCAATGCTACCGAGGCGCCCGCCTCGACGGCGCGGTCCTGCCAGACGGCAGAGGCGCAGGCCCCATTGCGCGGCCTGCCACCGACCACCGTTTCCTCCGTTTCCAATCTCGGAGCGTCGATCCTGCGCTTCACGGGGCATCGTGTACTGTCGGCGCCCTATCACCGCAATCAGGGCGGCATGCTCACGCAATTGCATCTTGCGATGGAGCCGCCCGAGAGTGCACGTGCCTTTATGCAGGGGGCGGGCGTCGGCATCCTCGTCTATTGCCCGGGGGATCCGGAGACGCGGATGCTCGCGCGTCGCGCACCCGACGGGCTCTATGCCGCGATCGGCGAAGGGCGCGTGCCGTCCTATCTCGAGCGCTTGCCGAGCGTCGAAGACGTTTCGATCTTCCGGGTTCGGTGAACGCGGCGCAGACACGATTCCCTCGAATCGCAATCTTCGCTACCGTGGCATACGAAACGCGGGAGTGAAGCCTTGGCACGATCGAGATTGTTACGGCGCGCGGGCGTGTGGGGAGCGGTTGTGATCGCCTTGCTGGCGGCGGAGCTTCCAGCCACGGCCCAGGATGCCAAGGAACTCTTCGGCACCCGTGCCCTTCCGGCTGCGACTGCGCCGGCCCCCATCGGCTTCTATTCCAAGGGCTGCCTTGCGGGCGGCATCGCCATCCCGACCGACGGGCCGACCTGGCAGGCCATGCGCCTTTCGCGCAACCGTCGCTGGGGCCATCCCGACATGATCGCGCTGCTCGATCGCCTGTCGCGCGAAGCCGCGGCACAGGATGGCTGGCCTGGACTTCTGGTCGGCGACATCTCGCAGCCCCGTGGCGGTCCGATGCTGTCCGGGCACGCATCGCACCAGATCGGCCTCGACGCCGATATCTGGCTGACACCGATGCCGAACCGGCGTTTGACCGCCCGGGAGCGCGAGGACACCGAGGCTCCCTCCGTCCTGGCGGACGGCTCGCTGCAGGTCGATCCGAACCGTTGGACCGAAGCCCATGGCCGCTTGATCATGCGTGCGGCGAGCTATCCCCAGGTGGAGCGAATTTTCGTCCATCCCGGCATCAAGCAGAAACTCTGCGACAGCTATTCCGGCGATCGCACGCATCTCGGCAAGGTCCGGCCGATTTACGGGCATCACTATCACTTCCACATCCGCATGAAATGCCCGGATGGCAGCTCCGGCTGCACGGCGCAGCAACCCGTGGCGAGCGGCTCCGGCTGCGATGCGTCGCTTGCCTGGTGGTTCACCGAGGAGCCGTGGGCGCAGCCGGATGATCCGCCACCGGCACCCCCAAAGCCGCGGATCACGCCGCTTTCCGACCTGCCGCGCGCCTGCGCCCAGGTGCTCGATGCTGCAGCTCCGGCATCCGAAGCTGCCGTCACCTATGCGGGCGGCACGCAGGCGGTGCTGCCCGGCTCTGCGGCCGGCTTCGCGCCGGTGCCGATCCCGACGCCCAGGCCTTTTCAGTAGCCGTCAAAACCGCGCCGCGACTTCCATTGATCGAGCGTCTTCGCTATAGGTCCGAAGATCAAATCGATTTAATCTGGGGCGACGGGCGGTGTCGACTGGGCGGAAAACGTTAGCGCTGATTGCGCATGACCAGATGAAGGACGAGATGGTCGCCTTCGCGACTGCTCATGCCGATGCCCTGAAGGGCTTGCGGATCGCCTCGACGGAAACAACCGGACGCAGGGTGCTTGAAGCGGTGCCCGATCTCGAGCTCGTTCGATTGAAGAGCGGCCCGCTGGGCGGCGACCAGCAGATCGGCGCGCTCATTGCGACGGGCGAGATCGACATGATGATCTTCTTCGTCGACCCCCTCACGCCCATGCCCCACGACGTCGATGTGAAGGCGTTGATGCGGCTTGCCATCGTCTACGACATACCGATGGCGCTCAACCGGGCGACGGCCGAGATATTGTTGCGCCCCTGAACGGTGCAACCCATAGTGACGACGATTGCAGACAGGAAGCAACGATGGTGCAGCACGACAATGAGCCGAACTTTCCCTTTCCGATTCTGATCGGGGACATCGGCGGCACCAATGCCCGCTTTGCCATTCTGGTCGACGCCCACTCCGAGCCCAAGGCCTTCCCGAACGTCGCGACCGCCGATTTCGCGACGATCGACGAGGCGATCCAGACGAGCGTGCTCGACAAGACGAGCCTGCAACCGCGCAGCGCGATCCTCGCCGTTGCCGGTCCGGTCGACGGCGATGAGATCGACCTCACCAACTGCCCCTGGGTCGTTCGCCCCAAGCAGATGATCGCCGATCTCGGGTTCAGCGAAGTGGTGGTCGTCAACGACTTCGCCGCACAAGCACTCGCCGTCGCATCGCTCGATGAGAGCCACCGGCACCAGATCGGCAAGGGCCGCATCGAGCCGCATGCATCCCGCATCGTGCTCGGACCCGGCACGGGTCTTGGCGTCGCCGGCCTCGTCTATGCCCAGCGCCGATGGATCCCGGTGCCGGGCGAGGGTGGCCACATCGACATGGGCCCGCGCTCCAAGCGCGATTTCGAAATCTTCCCGCATCTGGAGCAGATCGACGGTCGCATCTCGGCCGAACAGCTCCTGTGCGGCCGCGGTATCGTCAACATCTACCGCGCGATCTGCACTGCCGACGGGCGGGATGCGGTGCTCTCCACACCGGCCGACATCACCACGTCGGGCCTTGCGGGCGAAGAGCCTGCCGCCGAGACGCTGCGGCTGTTTGCGACCTATCTCGGCCGCTGTGCGGGTGATCTGGCGCTGATCTTCATGGCGCAGGGAGGTGTGTATCTGGCGGGCGGTATTTCACAGAAGGTCATCAAGGCGCTCGAAGGGCCGGAATTCCGCGCAGCCTTCGAAGACAAGGCGCCGCATCAGGGGCTTCTGTCGGCGATGCCGACATTCGTGATGACGCATCCGCTCGCCGCGCTCTCAGGCCTTGCCGCCTTTGCGCGCACGCCTGGCCTTTTCGGCATTGCGATCGATGGCCGCCACTGGAAGCGCGGCGGTCTCTGAACCGCGGCGCGAACAACCACGCAGCCGCGAGCCGGGGTCAGACCCGGCGGAACCTCAGATAGCAGGGTTTGCGGCCTTCGAGGGTCGCCTTTTCCTCGTAGCGCGTGCCAGGCCAGCCGGCATAGGGCGTGTGCCAGTCGGTGGGCCGTGTCGCCAGCCACTCGAACGCGGCATGCCGGTCGCAATGGCCAAGCGTCCAGTCGACATAGGTGTCGATATCGGAGGCGAAGTTGAACGCGCCGCCGGGCTTCAGCACTCGGGCGAAGCGGTCGAGATTGCCTGGATTGACGAAGCGCCGCTTGAAATGGCGCGGCTTCGGCCAGGGGTCGGGATAGAGCAGGTCGATGTGGTCGATCGAGGCATCGGGCAGCCAGTCGAGGACCCGCGTCGCATCGTCGTCATAGACGCGGATGCGGTCGCCGGGTGTTTCCGCGACGGCACGCAGAAACTTCGCCATGCCGTTGACGAAGGGCTCGACGCCGATGAAGCCGGTACGCGGGTTTTCTTCGATGCGATGCAGAAGATGCTCGCCACCGCCAAACCCAATCTCCAGTCTGACAACGTCGACCGGCGCGGCGAATAGCGTCTTCAGATCCGAGGGTGGAGGGCTGTCCAGATCGAGACGCAGGCGCGGAAGAAGGTCGCGCATGCGCTCGCTTTGCAGATCGGTCAGAGGCTTCCCGCGGCGGCGGCCGAAAAAGGCCTCCGTCGCACGTTCACGTCTTGGTTCCGTCATGGGAAGCGCCGAATTCCGTCAAGCTGCCTGCTTGACGGCGTCCTTGAGGGCCTTGATCAGGTCTGTCTTCTCCCAAGAGAACGAACCGTCGCGACCGGCCTTGCGACCGAAATGGCCATAAGCGGAGGTCTTGGCGTAGATCGGCTTGTTCAGGTCCAGATGCTTGCGGATGCCGGTCGGCGAAAGATCCATCACCTCGCGCACGGCAGCCTCGACGGCTTCTTCGCTGACGGTGCCGGTGCCGTAGAGGTCGACATAGATCGACAGCGGCTGGGCAACGCCGATGGCGTAGGCGAGCTGGATCGAGCAGCGCTCTGCAAGCCCGGCTGCGACTACGTTCTTGGCGAGATAGCGCGCGGCGTAGGCGGCCGAACGGTCGACCTTGGTCGTATCCTTGCCGGAGAACGCGCCACCGCCATGGGGTGCTGCGCCGCCATAGGTGTCGACGATGATCTTGCGGCCGGTCAGGCCGGTATCGCCGTCGGGTCCGCCGATGACGAACTTGCCGGTCGGGTTGATGTACCAGACGCAGTTTTCGGCGATCTCGATTTCGCTCAGCGCTTCGCGAATGAAAGGCTCGACGACCGAGCGAACCTTCTTGGAGTCCCAGTTTTCATCGTAATGCTGCGTCGACAGAACGATCTGCGTGACTTCGGCAGGCTTGCCGTCGACGTAGCGCACCGTGACCTGGCTCTTGGAGTCCGGACCAAGGCCTGCGACATCGCCTTCGCCCTTCTTGCGCGCCGTTGCCAGCACCTCGAGGATTTTGTGCGAATAGTAGATCGGCGCCGGCATCAGTTCCGCGGTCTCGCGGCAGGCGTAGCCGAACATGATGCCCTGGTCGCCAGCGCCTTCGAAGCCCTGGTTGTCGGAGGCATTGTCGACGCCCTGCGCGATGTCCGTGGACTGCGAATGCAGCAGCACGTCGATCTTCGCCGTCTTCCAGTGGAAGCCGTCCTGCTCGTAGCCGATATCGCGGATGGCGCGACGGGCAACGGACTTGAACCGCGACGGATTGATGACCGACTTGCCGTTCTTGTCCTTCTTCATCAGCGTTTCGGGGATGCGAACTTCGCCCGCGATGACGACGCGATTGGTCGTGGTCAGCGTTTCGGCGGCAACACGCACGGTCCAGGGATCGACGCCGGTCTTCTTGGCTTCCTTGTAGACCAGATCGACGATCTCGTCGGAGATGCGGTCGCAGACCTTGTCGGGATGACCTTCGGAGACGGATTCGCTCGTGAAGTAGTATTCGGCGCGCGCCATTCCATGACCCTTTTCAGGCTTTCAAATCTCGCCCTGTGATATTGAAGGCGACGCCCAAAAACAAGCGTAGAACGACATAAATATATCTTGATATGAGCATTTCCATCCGGAAGCCGGGCTTCGGATAGAACGGCGGGGTGCCGAATGCTCGGGCGGAGCGCCCTCAGAAGTGCTCTGGCCGCTAGTCCGGCTGATCGCCCGCCAGCGCCTTGGCGAGTTCGATGAGCTTGCGGCGCACCTTGGGATCCTCGATCCGCACGAAGGCGCGGTTGAGCTGAAGTCCCTCGGAGGATGACAGGAAATCGACAACGTAGTTCGGGCTTGCCGCTTCGGAAAAGCCACCCGGCGTGGAGGTGTCACCGGGAGCGTCTTCGAAGAAGAAGGAAACCGGCACGCTCAGGATGGAGGAGATGTTTTGGAGGCGGCTGGCACCGACGCGGTTGGTGCCTTTTTCGTATTTCTGAATCTGCTGGAAGGTAATGCCCAGGCTCTCACCCAGCTTTTCCTGGCTCATCCCCATCATCGTCCGCCTCAGGCGAATGCGGCTACCGACATGAATGTCGATAGGATTGGGCTTCTTCTTGTTGACGATCATGACACTACCTCTGCGCGCGGCCACCCGAATACTGCTCGATAAGGGTTTCGATATAGCAAGGTGGCGCGTCGCCCCGTCCGCAATTGAACGAGCCGTATGGTCACTATACGCGAGATTGCCCTTGCGAATGACTATGCAATTCTAGGGGTTTTTAGTCAATTCTCCGGCACTTGAAACCGTAACGCGCAGTAGCAGCTCCTAACAAAAGTATCACGATTATCAACCAGAAGTTTTGTGCGCGATTGCTGTTGTCCCAATTCGATACGGTTTTGGGCGGCACCTGGGCATCGATAACGCCCACGGCGTCGAGTCCGAGGCCTTCGATGATTCGCCCCTGGCTGTCGGTGATGGCCGAAATGCCGTTATTGGCCGCCCGGACGAGCGGCAGGCCGAGCTCGACGGCCCGCAGCTGCGCCTGCCGGAAATGCTGGTAGGGCCCCGGCGTCGCCCCGTACCAGGCATCGTTGGTGACGTTGAGGATGAAGTCGGGCGCTGCGCCACCCTCGGGCAGTTCCAGCGGGAAGATCGCTTCGTAGCAGATCAGCGGAAGAGCGGTGCCGGTCGGCAACGCCAGCAATGTGCGCGCCGGCGCAGGCGTGAAGCTTTCCGGCATCTGCGCAACAGCCGAGAACCCGAGCGAGCTCAGCAGGTCCGTCAGTGGGAGGTATTCGCCGAAGGGCACGAGATGCACCTTGTCGGCAGAGGCGAGGATTTCGCCATCGTCGCCGATCACGCTGATCGCATTGTAGTAGCGCACACCACTGCCCGGCGCGGTTTCCATCCGGATCGCGCCGGTGGCGAGCTGCTGGCCTGGCTGCAGGGCTTGCGCGATCGCTTCGAGCGCGATCGGTGCTTCCGTCAGGATGAAGGGAGCCGCCGTTTCCGGCCAGACGATGAGCGACGGCGCAGGCTCTCCCTCCGCTGGCGCCTGCCGTGTCAGCGCCAGATGCTGTTCGAAAATCTGGTCGCGTTCCGCTTCGTCCCATTTGGTCGACTGCGGAATGGATGGCTGGACGATGCGGATCGTCGGTGCGTCTTCCGCGGCGGTGGCGGTGGCCTCGTTCAGCACATGGGCGCCGTAGCCCAGATGGGCGGCCACCAGTACAGCGGCCAGTGCGAGGCCGCGCCGCATATGCTGGCGTGTCGCAAGAAGCGCCGGCATCGAAAAAGCGAAGACGGAAAGAGCGGTGATCCCGTTCAGCCCGAGGATATGGACGGTCTGCATGGCGATAGGCAGCGGCATGGCGCCGTAGCCGATCGTGTTCCACGGAAAGCCGGTGAGGACGAAGCCGCGGAGCCATTCCATGAGCGCCAGTCCGAAGGCAAGAGCCGCGATGCGTCCTAGCCCGTCGGACCATAAAATTCGGGCGATGGCCGTCCCCAGGCCGAAGAAGATCGCCAGAAAGGCGGGCAGGCCGAGAACGGCAAGCGGAATGGCCCAGGCGAAGCTTTCGGCTTCCACCAAAAGCGCGTTTCCGAGCCACCAGAGTCCGGCCAAGAAATAGCCGAACCCAAAATACCAGCCCGTGACGAAGGCAGGCCATAGGCGGCGCAGGAACCCGCGGTCCGGATCGCCGCTTGCCCCGTCGAGCAGCCAGACGAGGATCGGGAACGTCAGGAACATGGCGAAGAAGAAGTCGAAGGGCGGGTGCGCGAGCACGGCGAGCGCGCCGGCCAGAATGGCGATCACCGCCCGCTTCCAGCCCCAGGCCAGCATCAGGCGGCCCGCGAACACTTCCAATCCGTTCATGATGGCTTGCCCCTAACCCGAATCGCCGGCGCCATCCTTCCAAAAAAAGCCGCCGCTGTCTCGAAGGCAGCGGCGGCTGATCTGTCTGACAGTGAAGGATTAAGCGGACAAGACGCCAGGAAGCGCCTCATCAGCCTCTTTGCGACTGTTCCAATGGTTGCGGCACTGGCTGAGACGCCGCCGCGATGGGCTGCTCGTTCACGGGTTCTGGTGCCGGCAGAGCGAGTGGCTGTGCGTTGCTCTCCACTTCCGGCCGAACCGGACGACGGCGGCGGTCGTTGTGGCGCTTGCGCACGATGCGCACCCGCTTGATGCGGCGCGGATCTGCATCGAGAACGTGAAACTCGAAGCCGGGCAACGCCTGGACGAGTTCGCCTCGGGCTGGGATGCGACCGAGTTCGGAGAAGATGAGACCGCCGAGCGTGTCGACGTCCTCGATCTGCTCAGATACGTCGAAATCCGGGCCGATCGCTTCGGCGATGTCCTCGAGTTCTGCCTTGGCGTCCACCAGGAAGACATCGTCGGACGACCGCGTGATCATGACTTCTTCGTCGTCATGCTCGTCCTCGATGTCGCCGACGACTGTTTCGACGATGTCTTCAAGCGAAACGAGGCCGTCCGTGCCGCCATACTCGTCGATGACGAGCGCCATCTGCGTTCGTGTCGCCTGCATGCGCTCCATGAGATCGGAAGCGAGCATCGACGGCGGCACGAAAAGTACCTTCCGGATGATGCCGGCTTCCTGGACCGTTTTGTTGAGATCGACCCGGCCGAGATCGACCGCCGGCCGCGGCTTCGCTCTCTCGCCACTGCCCGCCTGGCCATTGGCGTTTGCGGCGCCACTGGTTTTGGTAGTCGTTGCGCGGCGCTTCGAGCGGGCCTGCTTGGTGATGTAGCCGAGAAGATCGCGGATATGGACCATGCCGCGCGGATCATCGAGATGATCAGCGTAGACCGGCATGCGCGAGTGGCCGGATTCTTCGAAATGGACCAGCAGTTCCGCGAGCGTGGTGGTCTGATCGACGCTGTCGACGTCGGCGCGTGGCACCATGACGTCTTCCACGCGCACTTCGCGCAAGCGAAGGATGTTGTGCAGCATGGCGCGTTCTTCGGGCGAGAACGCGAGATTGTGCTCGGCGTCGCTCAAAAGCGCGTCGGCGAAATTATCGCGGATGTTGTTGCGATCTGTGGGCCTCAACCAGCGCGTCGCTCTGGACCATAGGTTTAAGGGGCCGGTCCGTCTGCGCTGCTGAGGCTTCGTACTCGGAGGTTGGGAGCCGTCTTCGCCGCCCTCATCCGAGGCGGGAGACGGCAGGGGCATTCGAACTTGTTCGTTCATTGTCTCTTCGTCGTGTCCATGAGGGATTGGCCCTCATATGGGTCTGATATGCCGAGTGCGGCGAGAATACGGACCTCATGATGTTCCATGATCTCCGCGTCCTCGGCCTCGAGATGGTCATAGCCGAAGAGATGAAGATAGCCGTGGACGAGGAGATGCGCCAGATGATCGCCGGAACTTCGTTGTAAGTCCTTGGCTTCATTGGCAATTGTTTCGCTGGCGAGCACGATGTCGCCAAGCATTGGCCCCGGCATGCCGCCGGGAACCAGCGGAAAGGCGGGAAAAGAGAGCACGTTGGTCGGCTTGTCCTTGTCGCGCCATTCGGCGTTGATCGTGCGCATCGTCGCGTCGTCGGTGAAGAGCAGCGACAGTTCCGGCGGCAAGGCCGGGAAGGGCTGGTGCAGCTCGGTGGAAAGATAGGAATTTGCGGCGTCGAGCACGCGCGTGGCCGTCTCGTGCAGCGCCTCTTCCGCAGGCCAGTCGCCTGCCTCCACCGACACCTGGATGTCGATCGTGCTCACCTCAACGGCGCTCATCTCGGATCGGGCTTGCCGCTTTCGTCAATCATGGTGCTGTCGGCGTCGTAGGCGCGGACGATGCGGGCCACCATCGGGTGGCGAACCACGTCGACGTCGCGGAAGCGACAAGTGATCACACCTTCGACACCCTTCAGGATGCGCAGCGCCTCGACCAGGCCGGACTTCACGCCACGCGGAAGATCGATCTGGCTCGGATCGCCGGTGACGATCATGCGGGCGTTCTCGCCGAGACGCGTCAGAAACATCTTCATCTGCATCGATGTGGTGTTCTGCGCCTCGTCGAGAATGACGACGGCGTTGGTCAGCGTGCGACCGCGCATGAAGGCGAGGGGGGCGATTTCGATGACGCCCGCCGTGATCGCGCGCTCGACCTTGTCGCCGGGCATCATGTCGTAAAGCGCGTCATAGAGCGGCCGAAGGTAGGGGTCGACCTTCTCCTTCATGTCGCCTGGAAGAAAGCCGAGCCGCTCGCCGGCTTCGACCGCCGGACGGGACAGGATGATGCGATCGATCGCGCCGCGCTCCAGAAGCTGGGCTGCGTGCGCGACCGCGAGGTAGGTCTTGCCGGTACCGGCAGGCCCGATGCCGAACACGAGCTCGCTGCGTTCCATGGCGCGGATATAGGCGTCCTGGGTCGGCGTGCGCGCAACCAGCGTCTTCTTGCGGGTCGAAATCTGCGCCAGCGCCATCTTGCCCTTGCGTTCCATGGTCGGGAGAATCAGCTGATCGTCGGCGGCGATCGCCATACGGATCGCGCCTTCTACGTCGGAAGCGGCGATCTCGCTGCCCGCCTGAAGGCGGTCATAGAGAAAATCGAGCGTCTTGCGCGCCTGGTCTGTCGCCACGGCGTCGCCGCGAATAGCGACCTGGTTGCCGCGGGCGCGGGCATCGACGCCGAGTTTCTGCTCGATGAGAGCGAGATTTTGGTCGAATTGGCCAAACAGCGCGCTTGCAAGTCTGTTGTTTTCGAAAGTGAGCACGATGTGGGTGGTGTCGGAGGCGCCAGAGGCGCGGCTATCCGGCGGTGTCAGGACGGGATCGTGCGCTTGCAAGCGGTGGGGCTCCTTTCGCTCAACTCACGGACAAACTATCAGCCTTGGATGCATTCGGCAAAGAGACTGTTGGCCTCGCTTGCCGTGATTCGCACTTTGATAATGTCGCCGATTGCACCGGCCTTTGCATTAACAATAGTTGGTTGCAGCCAAGGAGAGCGTCCAACCATCTGATCGGCGTGGCGCCCCGGCTTTTCGAGAAGAAGGTCGACGACCTTGCCGACGCAGCCCTGCTGGAACGCATACTGCTGCTTCGTCACAAGAGCTTGCAGGCGCAGCAACCGTTCCGACTTCAACTCTTCGGGCACCAGCTC
This sequence comes from Rhizobium sp. EC-SD404, assembly GCF_902498825.1. Classification (NCBI taxonomy): domain Bacteria; kingdom Pseudomonadati; phylum Pseudomonadota; class Alphaproteobacteria; order Hyphomicrobiales; family Rhizobiaceae; genus Rhizobium; species Rhizobium sp. EC-SD404. Next base: position 3,438,173 of record NZ_LR701459.1, on the reverse strand, counting down.
CGTAGCTTCCGCTGCCGGCGTTCCGGGCCGAGCCGAATATTTGAACGAATAGGCGGCCGCATAGCCCACAGTCTCGATCAGGCTGAGAGTTGCCTCAAAATCCGCATCGGTTTCCCCGGGGAATCCGACGATGAAATCACCCGAAAGCGCGATATCGGGCCGCGCAACGCGAATTCGGTCGAGCAGGCGCAGATAGTCATCCGCTTTGTGCTGACGGTTCATCGCCTTCAGGATCGCATCCGATCCGGACTGCACGGGCAGGTGGAGATACGGCATCAGCTGCGGCAGGTCGCGATGGGCAGCGATCAGCGCATCGTCCATATCGCGGGGGTGGCTCGTCATATATCGCAGGCGGGCGATGCCGGGCACCTCGGCCAGCCGGAAGAGAAGCTCGCCGAGCCCCCATTGCCGGCCATCCGCGCCCGCACCGTGCCACGCATTGACGTTCTGGCCGAGAAGGGTGAGTTCGCGAACGCCTGCTTCAGCAAGCGCTTCCGCCTCGGCCACGATTTGCGCCACCGATCGGGAGACTTCCGAGCCGCGCGTATAGGGGACGACGCAGAAGGCGCAGAACTTGTCGCAGCCTTCCTGGACGGTGAGAAACGCCGTCACGCCGCGGGCCTGGACAATCTTGCGATCCGGCCTCGGCAGATGCGCGAACTTGTCCTCGATCGCGTAATCGGTATCGACGACCCGACGACCGGCGCGCGCTTCGCTGACGATCTCGGGCAGGCGGTGGTAGGTCTGGGGCCCGACGACGAGGTCGACCACCGGGGCGCGGCGGAAGATTTCCTGGCCTTCAGCCTGGGCGACGCAGCCGGTGATGCCGACGAGGAAATTCTTGGCGCCGGGTTCGGCCTTCGCCTTCTGCTTGGCGAGGCGGCCAAGTTCGGAATAGACCTTTTCTGCGGCCTTGTCGCGGATGTGGCAGGTGTTGATCAGATAGAGGTCGGCGTCTTCCGGCCGCTCGGTTCGGCTATAGCCATCCTTCGCCAGCGCGTCCGCCATGCGGTCGGAATCGTAAGCGTTCATCTGGCAGCCATAGGTCTTCACATAGACCTTGCGCTGATTGGAATCCGAAGGCGCGGGCGCTGTTTCTAAAATCGACGGGGTGTTGGCCAATGGCGTGCTCGATGATCGCATGGCGGCTATTTAGTCGGTCTGGGCCCGGATGAAAATGGCAGCGACGGCAAAAGCGCGGATTCTAGCGCCGAAGCGCTTCCGCCAGCATCGTCTCCACTTCGTCGCGCAGTGCCCGGCTGACAACCTTGCGGCTGCGGGCATCGGAAACCTCGCTCGGATTGCCGAAGCAGATCTCAACGTCGATCGCGCCTTCGCGCAGCACCGTCAGCAGGTGCGGCAGGAGCTCGACGTCGCCCGGCCATGCGGCGAGGAAACGATGTCGCCGTCCCATGGGCAGGCCCTGGATGCGGTTATAGGCGATCGACACGGGCTGCAGCACCACGCCGGCATGGGCGTCCTCGCCGGCCTGACGGGCGACGCCGAGCAGGGACGACTTGAACTCCAGAACGCGATTGCCGTCCGACGTCGTGCCTTCGGCGAAGAGCACGACAATCTCGCCCCGCTCCAGGCGCGCCGTGATGGCGTTGACCTGCTTGCCGGTTGAGCGCCGCTGGCTCCGCTCGACGAAGATGGAGCGCTGCCAGCGCGCCAGCTGCCCGAAGACCGGCCAATCCTTCACTTCCGACTTGGCGATGAAGGCGACATCCGCGACGGACCCGAGTGCGATGATGTCGAGCCACGACACGTGGTTCGAGATCAGCATCAGCGGACCGTTCGAATGCGGCGCGCCGCGCATCGTGACCTTCAGCCCGAGAACCGGGCACATCAGCCGGTGCCACAGCCGCGGAATGCGGCGGGCGAGAGGGTGATCCAGCCAGAGGGCGAAAAGGTGAGGCGGCAAAAGAACCGCGGTGACGGCAAGGAAGGCGAGGGCTACATAGACGAGGCGCAGCCAGCCGATCATCGCACTCTCGTCTTCTGGGCTGGCTTAAGTGCCGAGCGCGTGCGCACTCTCAGACGTCGCCCTTCTTGAGCGGGATGCCGTAAAGCTCGAGCCGATGGTCGACGAGCCTGAAACCGTGCTCGCGAGCGATCCGTTCCTGCAACGCCTCGATCTCGGGCGAATGGAATTCGATCACCTGGCCAGTCTTGAGGTCGATCAGATGGTCGTGGTGTTCTTCCGGCACCGTCTCGTAGCGCGAGCGACCGTCACGGAAATCGTGCCGCTCGATGATGCCGATGTCCTCGAAGAGGCGCACGGTGCGGTAAACGGTCGATATGGAGATTTTCGGATCGACGATAACCGAACGGCGGTAGAGTTCTTCCACGTCCGGGTGATCGTCGGCACCGTCGAGCACGCGCGCGATGACGCGGCGCTGCTCCGTCATGCGCATGCCGCGCTCGGCGCAGCGTTCTTCCAGTGGTTTTGTCTCGCTGGTCACGAACGCTCCGATCCTCGCATTGACCACCCACCGTCAGAGCACGATCGGCGAATGTTTGCCGCACTAAATCAGATCAAGCCGCATGACAAGCGCCGTCGTCCGGCGGCCATCGGCAGCCTTGTAATAGGCCTCGCGTTCGCCGACCTTGATGAAGCCGAGGCGCCGGTAAAGCGCAACTGCCGGCAGGTTGCCCGCATCGACCTCGAGAAAGATCGAGGCGACGCCTTCCTGGCGCATCTGCCGGATGCCGGCAAGCATCAGCCGCCAGCCGATCCCCTGGCTGCGGAATCGCTCGCGCACCGCAATCGTCAGCACTTCGGCTTCGTCGGCAGCGGTGCGCAGCAATATGAAGCCGGCAAAGGATCCGCGTCCAGAAGGCGACTGACGCGCGACGAAACCGTGCACGTTGGTTTGCGTCAGGAGTACGTCGATTTCGTCGGCGCTCCAGGGACGCGAAAAGCTTGCGCCGTGAAGCTCGGCCGCGCGGTCGCAATCGGATGGCTCCATCGGCACGATCTCGACGTCGGCGGTGCGGGTGAAGAAGCCACCGATCATTGGGCCAACCGCTCCTGCCGCGCCAGGAGATAGGCTTCCTGCGGCTTGGCATCGGGCGACCGCAGATAGAGCGGGGCCGGTGGCGCGCCAGCGGGCTTGCGCGCGCCGATGCGGGCGACGTCCAGAATCTCGACCATGCCAGCTTCGGAGATCACGCGCTCCGGCCGGCCCATCAGGGCAGCGACGGGAGGCGCGCCGGATCCCATGAGGCGAGCATCATGGCGTGTCGCGAGATCCGCCGCTTCCGCCAGGGACAGTGCGGCTGGATCGGTCAGCGTCGTGCCATCGGTCGCGAAGATTTGCGCGAACACTTCGTCACGTCGAGCATCGAGAACGGCCATGACCGGCGTGTCTTGGGGCTCAGCTCCTGGGACCAGAGCCTCCAGGGTCGTAACGCCGACGGAAGGGCGGCCAAGCGCCAGCGCCAGCCCGCGCGCGGTCGCGACACCCACGCGGATGCCCGTGAACGAGCCAGGGCCAACCGTCACGGCGATCCGATCGATCTGTTTGAGAGTAATGCCGGCCTCGGCCCGTGCCGCTTCGATCACCGCCATCATCCGTTCCGCATGGCCTCGGCCGATATCCTCCACGACACGTCCAAGCGTGGTGTCGCTGGACGCATCATGAAAAGCCGCGGCGCAAAGATTGGCCGAAGAATCGAGGGCGAGAATGATCATGGCACCGGTCTAGCCGCTGGCAGCGGTCGGGTAAACGACGAGCTGCACAGCGCTTGCGTCTTAGGTGATGGTCATGTCGACGACGACTCGGCCGCGGATCTTGCCGTCGAGAATGTCGGTTGCGGCGCCGATGATATCCTCAAAGCCGATCGTCTTCGAAATCGCCTTTAGTTTCTCCATGTCGAGATCCTTGGCGATGCGACGCCATGCCTCGATGCGCACCGCCTTCGGCGCCATCACCGAATCGATCCCGCAAAGCGTGACGCCGCGCAGGATGAAGGGGGCGACCGTGGTCGGCAGGTCCATGCCCTGGGCAAGTCCGCAAGCCGCGACCACGCCGCCATAGCGGGTCTGCGCCAGCAGATTGGCCAGCGTATGGCTGCCAACGGCGTCGATACCGCCGGCGAAACGCTCCTTGCCGAGCGGCTTGCCGGGTTCGGAGAGCTCCGCCCGGTCGATCACCTCGGTTGCGCCGAGCGATCTCAGGAAGTCGGCTTCGCCCAGGCGACCGGTCGAGGCGATCACCTCGTAGCCGAGCTTGGAGAGGAGCGCGATCGCGACCGTGCCGACTCCGCCATTCGCACCGGTCACAGCGATCGGCCCGGATGCCGGCGTGATCCCGTGGCGCTCGAGCGCCATGACGGAGAGCATCGCCGTGTAACCTGCAGTGCCGACAGCCATCGTGTCGTGGGTACTCATGCCCTCCGGCAGCGGGATCAGCCAGTCGCTGCTGAGCTGCATGTAGCGGGCATAAGCCCCAAGATGGGTTTCGCCGACGCCGAAGCCGTTGAGCAGGACCTTGTCGCCTGCCTTGAATTCGGATCCAGTAGAGGAAACGACCGTGCCGGCGGCATCGATGCCGGGAACCATGGGCCAGCGGCGCACGACCGGGCCTTTGCCGGTGATGGCAAGCCCATCCTTGTAGTTGACGGTGGTCGCCTCGACCTCGACGACGACGTCGCCTTCCATCAGATCGGCATTGGTGAGTTCGGTGATCGCCACCGACTGCTTCTTGTTCTCATCGCGCGAGACGACGATGGCCTTGAACGGCTCCTGCATGCGCTTCCTCCTTCGCTTGCGATCGTCTGCCAGAGATAGGCGCGTCTTGCCCGATGCGAAACCTTATTCGGCTTGATCTTTCGGAGTGGTCCGGCCCTGCCGCCATGCAAGAACCTCGTCGAGCACGATCGAAACCGCGCCGACGGTGATGAAACTGTCGGCCAGGTTGAAGACGGCAAACGACCAGGTCTCGGTATAGACGAGGATATAATCGACCACGTGACCGTAGGCCGCCCGGTCGATGAGATTGCCGATCGCGCCGCCGACGATCAGCGCATAGCCGAGATGGGCGAAGAAGCGGTCGGGCGCGGTCGACCGCCAAAGATAGACGACGAAGCAGACGATCAGGGTCGTCACGGCAACCAGCGTCCATTCCGATTGACCGGCGAGGAAGGAGAACGCGATGCCTTCGTTGTAGGTGCGGAAGAGCGCCAGCATCGGCAACAGTTCGATCGGCTGCTGCAGCGGCAGCGCCGCTTCGACCCACAGCTTGATCGCCTGGTCGGCGGCAATCAGCAGCGCCAGAAGGCCAAGCGCCGGCAAGGGCCGGGAAAGGGCGGTTGGCTTGGCCATCGGGGTCATGTCTCCAGGGAAAGAAGATGCCGGCGCGCCTCGAAGAGCATGAGCCCGGTCGCAACGGCAAGATTGAGAGAATCGGCACGGCCCTGCTGGGGGATACGCGCGAGCGCCGAGCAAGCCGACGACAGTTCCGGCGGCAGGCCCTGCTGCTCGTTGCCCATCAAGAGGATGGTCGGTGCCTTCTTGAAGTCGATGGTCCGGTAGTCCACCGCGCCTTCGAGATGTGTGCCGACGAGCGGCGCCTTGAGCTTTCCGCACCAGGCGAGGAAATCAGGAACCGAGGCTCGAAACAGCGGCACGGCGAAGATGGAGCCCATGGTGGCCCGCACCGTCTCCAGCGCGAAGGGATCGGTGGTTTCGCCGACCAGAACGATGCCGGACGCGCCCGCCGCATCGGCGGTGCGGATGATCGTGCCGAGATTGCCGGGATCGCGAACACGGTCGAGCGCAAGCCAGGTCTCACCCTTGCCCGGCGTCTGCCGGTCGAGCTTGCCATAGCGCTGCTCGAACACGCCGACGACCATCTGCGGATTGTCGCGCCGCGTGATCGTCGACAGCACCTTCTCGCTGACTTCGAGCACCAGCGCACCGGCGTTCAGCGCCTTCAGCGCCGTTGGCTCCACATGCGGGCGCCCCTTGGCGTTCTTGGCGTAGATCAGCGTCGAGATCGTCCAGCCGAGATCGAGAGCATCGATGACGAGCTTCAAGCCCTCGGCCAGAAACTGCCCGCTTTCCTCGCGGTTCTTCTTCTGGGTAAGCCCGCGAATGTCCTTGATCAGCGGATTGGTAAGGCTCGTGACTTCCTTCACCTGGCCGATGCGGCGGCGTTCGTTCATTGCGGCAGCCACCGTGAAAAGAGGGAGGTCGAAAGCGCGCGGCCCGCTTCGCTTTCGCGCAGGATCAGCTCGCCCGATTCCACCGTGCCGCCGGCGCCGCGCATCGTCTCGCGCATCAGCTCATGGATCGAATAGAACGACGCGCGGATGGAATAGGCCGTCAGCACGAGGCCTTCCGGCCGCTCGCTCAAGAGCTCGCGGCAAATGTCGAGCATCAGCGCGAGATGGTCGAAAAGCTGCCAGATCTCGCCATTTGGCCCGCGGCCGAATTTCGGCGGGTCGGTCAGGATGATGTCGTAGCGGTTGCCGCGCCGCTCCTCGCGGGCGATGAATTTCATCGCGTCGTCGCAGATCCAGCGAATTGGCTTGTCGTCGAGCCGGGCGAGCGCCTGGTTTTCGCGGCCCCAGCCAATCGCTTTCTTGGAGGCATCCACATGGGTGACCTCCGCGCCATTGGCCGCCGCAATCAGCGAGGCAACACCCGTATACCCGAAGAGGTTGAGCACCTTGAGCGGCCGATCGGCAGACGCGATGCGCTCGGCCATCCACGACCAGTGCGCCATCTGTTCGGGGAAGACGCCGACATGGCGAAACGCAGTGAAGCGGCCATGAAAATCGACGTCCAGCAGCTTCATCGGCCAGGTTTCGCCGAGTGGCGTCTTCGGGAAGCGCCAGCGCCCCATGCCGTCTTCTTCGGTGTCGCCGGTGAAGACGGCGTCGACCTGATCCCAGTCTTTTGCCGGCAGGCTGCGCTGCCAGAGCGCCTGCGCTTCCGGCCGGACGATCCGGTAGGGGCCGTACTGCTCCAGCTTCTCGCCCATGCCGCTGTCGACGAGCCGGTAACCGTCGGATCCTTCGCTTTCCAGAATGACAGGCACACGCTCGGCCGGACGCGCGCCGCGACGTTGCGTCAGCGGACGTTCCGCAAGCGGCGGTTTCTGCGCGTCTTCGGCAGGCGCATTGCTTCGACTGCGGCGTGTCTTTGCACTCAAGGGCGGATCCATGGGCGAGCGGGCCGCAAAATGGCCGGGCTCATACTTTAAGGCATTCTCTTGCGCTCCCTCTTGGCAAAGCGCCCGGCGAATTGCAAGAAAGGCCCGGAAATCGAAGTGAAAGCGCGGAGGACGGCTTCATGGAAATGAACGGCAGCGAACGCATCCAGGCACCGCGTCAGAAGGTGTGGGAGGCCCTGAACGACCCGGAAATCCTGCGTCAGTGCATTCCGGGGTGCCAGTCACTCGAAATGACCGGCGACAACGCCATGGCCGCCACGGTCAAGCTGAAGATCGGCATCGTGACCGCGACCTTCAACGGAAACGTGACGCTCGAAAACATCGACCCGCCGAAGGGCTACACGATCTCGGGCGAAGGCAAGGGCGGCGTCGCCGGATTCGCCAAGGGCGGTGCCGACGTGTCGCTCGAGGAGGACGGGACCGAGACGGTGCTGAACTACGACTGCAAGGCCCAGGTCGGTGGCAAGATCGCCCAGATGGGCTCTCGCCTGATCGACAGCACCGCCAAGAAGCTGGCCGGCCAGTTCTTCGCCAAGTTCAACGAAGTGGTCAGCGGCGCCAACGCCAACGCCAATGCCCAGGCCTGAGGCGTGCCATCGTCGTGGTCGGGCTCGCCCCGACCATCTGCGGTCGCGGGCGAATGCGTTCGCGGTACTTCGGCAAAAACAGGAGTGATGGCGCGCCTCACGTGTCGCGTGTAATCGTCTCGTAGACCAGAATGCCGGCAGCGAAATCTTCGAGCGCGCAGCCGGTCGATTTGAAGAGCGTGATTTCATCGTCGGAGGTGCGCCCGGGATGGGCGCCGCTTGCGAGCATGGCGAGATCGGCCTTCACGTCGTCGCGCGAAACGAGGCCTGCTTCGATTGGCTGGACGAGATCGCCGCCCTCCTTGAGCGCGCCGTCGAACGTATCGACGAAAATTGTCGCCCGACGAACCGTTTCGTCATCGCTCTCCCGAAGCTTCGGCGTGAACGCACCGACGAGATCGACATGCGCGCCCGGCTTCAGCCATCGACCTTCGATTAAGGGCGTCTCCGAGATCGTCGCGGCGGAGATGATATCCGCATCGCGGATCGCTTCCTCCCGGTCTTCCACGACACGAACCTCGAAGGGATCGTCGCGCAGCGCCTCGGCGACCGCATCGGCGTTTTCGCGGCTGCGGTTCCACAGGGTGACGTGCGAGATCGGCCGCATCGCGGCATGGGCGCGGATGAGATGGGGAGCGAGGCGGCCGGCGCCGAGCATCGCCATGCGGCTTGCGTTCTTGCGGGCGAGATAGCGGCCGGCGAGCGCCGATGCGGTTGCGGTGCGCCAGACCGTCAGCGCCTGCCCGTCGATTAGCGCGAGCGGTTCGCCGGTCTGCCCGTCGGAGAGAATGTAGACGCCCATGACGGCGGGTTTGGCGAGCGCGTTGTTGTCCGGGCTTACGGTGACGAGCTTCACGCCGATATAGCCGTCGGCTGACGTGCCCCGCGCGTTGAAATCGCTCCAGGCCGGCATCAGGAGCAGCGTCGTGTCCGCGCCGTCGGGTCGTTCGATCGTGTGGTGGTGGCGCGTCGGCGCCTGAACGCCCTCCGCAAAGGTCTTGGCAAGCGCACCGGCAAGGGCATTGTAGCTGAGCGCACGGTCGACTTCGCTGGCAGAGATCACGCGCATGAAGAACGCACTTCCAAAATCAGGGGCAGAATGGCGGGCAGAAGATCACGTCCGGGCAGGCAAGGTCGATCCGGACCCGCTTGTCAAAGAATTCGATGAGGACCCGCCCGTCTGGCGGGCGAGATCGTTGGCACGTTCGCGCTGCCGATCCGCCTCATTATGCCACTTTGCAGCTTCGTAGCGCTGCTTGCGGGCGCGGTTGCGGTAGTGGCCTTGCGTGAACCACGTGGCCAGGCCGCCGATCAGGATGCCGAGCATCAGCGCCACGAAGAGAAAGACGAAGAACGGGCCGCTGATCGACAGAACGCTGTCATCGGGCGCAAATGGGTTCAGCGCCAGCGTCACGGCCCCACGGTTCGCGATCGACAAAGCGATCAGGATCACGGCGATGGGCAACAGAATGAGGATGTTGACGAGTTTTCTCACGCGAAAGCGCCTCTTGGTAATGACTGGTGAGCCGAGCAAGCCTCTTGATCAGCGGCTTGGATGAACCCTTTCAGTCGATCTGATCGGGGTTCAAGCGCTCACGCAGTTCCTTGCCGGTCTTGAAGAAGGGGACCCACTTCTCTTCGACGAAAACGGTTTCACCCGTACGCGGGTTCCGGCCGGAGCGCGACGGTCTGTTCTTTACCGAAAACGCGCCAAAACCGCGCAGTTCGACGCGATTTCCATCGGCCAGAGCATTGGTGATCTCGTCCAGGATCGCATTGACGATGTTTTCAACGTCGCGGTGGAAGAGGTGCGGATTACGAGACGCAATGATCTGCACCAGCTCCGACTTTATCACGGTGTATTCCCCCAGTCGTCTCGTGCTTGTTGCCCGCCAAACTGCCAAACCGAGGTCAGACCGTCAAGAAACAACTTCTGATCGGTAAATGCTGACACAACCTGGCTTCCAAGCGCGGAATTGCCGAACAATCCACCGATGAGGCCGGCCGCTGCCTGGCCGAAGAAAAAGCCGCCCGATCCTTCGGGCTCCCAGTCGACGATGTCGAGATCGGTGTCGACGTCGCGCGTGCCGAGATAGGCGCGAACCTCTGCCTCTGCGCCGATCGCGTCGACGAGGCCGTTCTGAAGCGCCTGGCGCCCCGTGAAGATCGACCCGTCGGCGATGGCGAGCGTTTCGGGTCGCGTCATGTCGCGCCGTTCGGCGACCAGATCCACGAACCAGTCATAGGAGTCGGCGACGAGCCGGCCGATCATTTCCTCGGCCTCCGGGTTGGCCGGCGAAAAGGGCGAAGGCTCTGCCTTGAGAGGCGACGACTTCACGGCGTCCACGCTGATGCCGATATTGTCGAGGAGCTCGGAGACATTGCCATACTGGAAGATCACGCCGATCGAGCCAACGATGGAGGCCTCGCCAGCGACGATGTGGTCCGTGGCGCTCGCGATCATGTAGCCGGCAGAAGCGGCAAGCCCGCGCACTTCGGCAACCACGGGTTTGACGGCTGCGATTTCACGCACCGCATTATAAAGAACCTCACCGCCATAGGTGGTCCCGCCGGGAGACTCGATGCCGATGATAACGGCCCGAACGTTTGGATCGTCGCGTACGTCCTCGAGCCGGTCCAGAAGGTCTTCATTCGCGGTGATCACGCCCGAAACCATCACACGTGCGATATGCGACTGCGCCTTCTCGCCGCGTTCGGCAAACCCACCGGCGTAGGTGAGGCCAAAGACGAGCAGCACGACGGCCAGCAGTCCGACAACGCGCCAAAAAGTCAGTTTGCGCCTGAGCCGCCGACGATCGGCGATGCCAGATTGGTCCAAGATAACAATCCTTTCACGTGATCACGTGGCCGGTTTCCATACCAGAGCCGCAACCGCCGCGCCATGACGGCGAGGGAAATATCGCTCAAGCGCCGCCATCGACTGGTCGGTCAACGGCAAAATAACCATATTGGCGCACAAGGTCGGACTTTGACGGATGACAAGAGCGGCGAAAATGGCAGCAATGGGTGATGCGATGGCAGACGGGAGCGGCGCGGAAGTGAGCCGTGCTGCGCGCGAATACCGCAAGGGTCAGCGCCATTCCGCCTGGGTCAAGCGACTGAAAATAGTGCTACCCGTCGTCTCGATCGGCCTGGCGATCGCGTTCGTCGTCGCCTCGATCGCTTTTCGTGTCGCGCCCGCCGACATCGTTTTCGACCGCATGACGATGGAGAATGGTGTCATCGTCATGGAAAATCCGGCGCTCTCCGGTCAGAACGACGGTCAGCGAACCTTCAGCATGAATGCCGCGCGCGCCACGCAGAATGTCGCCACGCCGGACGTCATAACTTTGAGCGAGATCAACGCGGAACTGCCGGTCGGCGATGATGATGAGATCGCCAGCGTCGAGGCCGAACGCGGGGTCTACGATCGCCTGCTCCAAACGCTGGTGCTCGATGCACCCTTCACCGTGCGTGCGACAGGGGGACTTGAAGTCGATCTTCAATCCGCCAGGTTCGACATGGGTGTCGGTGCCATGGAAACCAACGACGGCGTTGTCATCCGTAATGGCAAGACGTCTCTTGTTGCGCAGTCGGTTCGGATCAGGGATAACGGCGCGATCATAGTTTTCGAGCGTGACGTGCGGATGATTATCGATCCGTCGACGCTAAGCAGCCGCGAAGAAAGCGCCGACTGATATGTCCCCCATGAATTTTTATACTTCGTTGCTCGCTCGTCCTACCCGTTATGCAGGCTTTGTCCTTGTGGCGCTGGCCTGTTCGGCGCCATCTCTTCAAGCGCAAACCGTCGAGCGGCAAAGCTCCAGATTCGCTTTGTCAGAGGACCAGCCGATCCAGATCGAAAGCGATGAGCTTCAGGTCAGCGAAAGCGACGGCCGCGCCGATTTCACGGGCAATGTGAATGTCGTGCAGGGCGAAATGGTGCTGAAATCGGGCGCCATGACCGTGTTCTACAGCGGCGACAGCGGTTCGGTCTCGACTGGAACGGCGGCGATCGACCGGATCGAGTTGCGCAACGACGTGCTTCTCCAGTCCGGCGAGCAGACGGCGACGGCCGATGCCGGAACCTATGACATGTCGAACGAAATCCTGACATTATCCGGCGACAGGGTCGTCCTGTCGGAAGGCGACAATGTCCTCGTCGGCTGCAAGCTGACGGTCGAGGTCGCCAACGGCAATGCACGCCTCGAAAGCTGCGGGAACCGGGTGCAGATCCAGTTGAACCCAGCCTCGCGGCCCTCAGAATAACGGCCTCAAGGACCGATCCACTTGCTCAATTCTCTCTTCGACCGGGGAGCGCCGCCTGCGCGCGATAGCAATGCGCCATCCGAAGCGCGCTACCAGGGCACGTTGATCGCGCGGGGGCTGACCAAGAGCTACAAGTCGCGCGCCGTCGTCAACGGCGTGTCCCTGGGTGTGCGTCGCGGCGAGGCCGTTGGCCTGCTCGGGCCGAACGGTGCCGGCAAGACGACGTGTTTTTATATGATTACGGGCCTCGTTCCGGTCGACAAGGGCACGATCGAGATCGATGGTTTCGACGTGACGCAGATGCCGATGTATCGCCGTGCTCGCCTTGGCGTCGGTTACCTTCCGCAGGAGGCGTCGATCTTTCGCGGCTTGAGCGTCGAGGAAAACGTGCGCGCCGTGCTGGAGGTGGTGGAGCCCGACCGGAAGAAGCGGTCGGAGAAACTCGCCTCGCTGCTGGAAGAATTCCATATCGACCATCTTGCCAAGTCGCCGTCCATCGCGCTTTCCGGCGGCGAGCGGCGTCGCCTCGAAATTGCCCGCGCACTCGCCTCCGACCCGACCTTCATGCTGCTCGACGAACCCTTTGCCGGCGTCGATCCGATCGCGGTGGCTGACATTCAGAATCTCGTCCGCCACCTGACAAAGCGCGGCATCGGCGTCTTGATCACCGACCACAATGTGCGCGAGACCCTCGGCCTCATCGACCGTGCCTACATCATCCACCAGGGCGCCGTACTGACGCATGGCCGGCCGGATGAAATCGTCGCGAACCCCGATGTTCGCCGCCTGTACCTGGGCGAACAGTTTACGCTTTAAGCACAATGTCGCAGAAATCTGCTTTTGCTTGACCCGGATCGGGAAAAAGGCAATTTTTGGGCCACATTGAATTTGCCGTGCGGAAACGCGCACGGAGCGTAGCGTTTCGGGAGTTCGTTTCAGTCATGGCACTGTCGGCAAGCCTGCAACTGCGCCAGAGCCAATCCTTGGTGATGACCCCTCAGCTCATTCAGTCGATCCGGCTGTTGCAGCTGACGCATATCGAGCTCAACCGTTTCATAGAGCAGGAAGTCGAAAAGAACCCGCTGCTGGAGCTGGCGGGCGACGACGGCGACCTGCCCGCCAACGATTTCGGCCGATCGAACGAGCGCCGGTCGGACGAGGGCGACAGCCGCGATGGCGCGGGCAGTGACAGCGGCCTCGCCGATGGCGATGCAGATTGGGCAAAAGACGGCCTGACGCCGGACGGCGAGTTCGTGTCCGAGCGCCTGGACGCGAATTACGACAACATCTTCCCAGACGACGGCGAGCCGCAGAAAGCCGCGTCCCCCGAGTTTCTCGACAGCTGGAAGTCGATGCCGGGCGCGAACGGGTCCGGTGCCGGCGACGTCCATGATCTCGACGAGTTCGTGGCGGCGGCAACGACGCTGCGCGATCATGTCGAGGCGGAAATCGCGCTGTCCATCGCCGATCCCGTCCATCGCGTCATCGCCGCCGAGATCGCCGACCATCTCGACGATGCGGGCTATGTTGATTTCGATGCGGGCACGATGGCGGAACGACTTGACGTTTCGGAAGACGTGATCGCTGCCGTCCTCGATCGGTTGCAGCGCATGGATCCGCCCGGGCTTTTCGCCCGTTCGCTGAAAGAATGCCTCGCGCTTCAGCTCAAAGCGCGCGATAGACACGATCCGGCCATGGCATGCCTGCTGGAAAACCTCGAATTGCTGGCGCGACGGGATTTCGCAGCGCTGCGCAAGCTTTGCGGTGTCGACGACGAGGATATTCTCGACATGCTCGGCGAGATCCGCGCGCTCGATCCCAAGCCGGGCCTGGCGTTTCAGAAGGGCAGCGTCGAAACGATCGTGCCCGATGTCATGGTCCGGCAGGCTGCGGAGGGCGGCTGGCACGTGGAACTGAGCCCCGATGCGCTTCCGCGCGTTCTCGTCAACCAGACCTATTACGCCCATGTAAGCCGCATCGCTGGCAAAAAGCCGGAAGATCAGGCCTTCCTCGCCGAATGCCTGCAAAGCGCGAATTGGCTGACGCGCAGCCTGGATCAGCGCGCCCGAACGATCATGAAGGTGGCGAGCGAGATCGTCCGCCAGCAGGACGCATTCCTTCTGCACGGCGTAAGCCATCTGCGGCCGCTCAATCTGCGCGCGGTCGCCGACGCGATCGGCATGCATGAATCGACCGTCAGTCGCGTCACCTCGAACAAATACATGATGACGCCCCGCGGCGTGTTCGAGCTGAAATACTTCTTCACAGTCTCGATCGCATCCTCCGAAGGGGGCGATGCCCATTCGGCCGAGGCGGTACGCCAGACGATTCGAAAAATGATCGGAGCGGAAGAGGCAGATGCGGTTCTTTCCGATGACGACATCGTCAAAGTGCTGAAGAATCGGGGCATCGATCTCGCCCGCAGGACCGTCGCGAAGTATCGGGAATCGATGAATATTCCCTCGTCGGTCCAACGCCGGAGGGAAAAGAAGGCGCTCATGGCGAGCATCGCTTCCTAACGGTTCAACCGCTTCGAGCGTCATTCGGCCTTGCTTGACAGGGCATTCTGCGACGCGTACACGCCCGGCCATTCGTGGAACCGGCCGTGCGCAAGGCGTGCGGCTGCGATCCGAAAAACGACAACCGCCGATGGCCGGAAGAAATACGCGAGCCGCGTGCCGCGAAGGACCGGACCGATTGAGAGGTCTGCGCTTGGATGGCGCACGACCTTGGCATAAGCTGACACCCGCAAGTCACAGAATAAGAAAGGGCTCTCCATGAGCGTGCGCGTGTCTGGAAAACATATGGAAATCGGCGAAGCATTCCGCACAAGGATCGAGGACAAGATCCAGGATGCAGTCAGCAAGTATTTCGACGGAGGATATTCCAGCCAGGTGACCGTCGAGAAATCCGGGTCGCGCTTCACCGCCGACTGCAAGATTCATCTCGATACGGGCGTGGTAATGCAGGCGACGGGGGAAGGTCAGGAACCGCATTTCGCGTTTGATGGCGCTTCGGAGCGCTTGGAAAAGCGGCTTCGCCGTTACAAGCGCCGTCTCAAGGATCATCACGCAGGCAACGGCCAGAGCAAGATGATGGAGCTGCCCTACACCGTGATGGACAGCGGCAACGATGACGATGACGAAATTCCTGAGGATTATGCCCCGGTCATTGTCGCCGAGAGCTCAAAAGTGGTAAGAACCATGTCGGTCGCAAGCGCAGTCATGGCGCTGGACATGACAGATGAACCGGTTCTGATTTTTCGCAATGCCGGCAACGATGCCCTCAACGTGGTTTACCGCCGGACAGATGGCAACATTGGCTGGGTCGACGCAGCCAACAATAAATCCTGACGAATTGATGCGTTTCGTCCGCCCCGTTGCGGGGCGGACGTTCGATGTCGCCGGGATGATACGCGAGGAATAGGAATGGCTTTGGCTGATCTGCTTGCCCCGGACGCGGTGATACCCGCGCTCAAGGCAAACTCGAAGAAACAGCTCCTCCAGGAGCTGGCTTCGAAAGCCGCCCAAATTACCGGATTGACCGAACGGGAAATCTTCGAGGTCATCCTTCAGCGCGAAAGGCTCGGCTCAACCGGCGTGGGGAACGGCATCGCCATACCCCATGGCAAGTTGACGACGTTGACCGGGATCGTGGGCGTCTTTGCGCGTCTCGATCAGCCGATCGATTTCGAAGCGCTCGACGATCAGCCGGTCGATCTCGTTTTCCTGCTGCTAGCTCCGGAAGGGGCGGGTGCGGATCACTTGAAGGCACTGTCGCGCATCGCGCGCGTTCTGCGTGATTCCGATACGGTCGCAAAGCTGAGAGCCAGTGACCAGGCGTCGGCCATTTACACATTCCTGACCCAGGACGAGGCGTCCAACGCGGCCTGACGTCGAAAGGCCGACGCAGAATACGTCGACCTTTCGCTGCAGAGAACCCGTGCGTCAGTGGACGCTAACGGTGCTCAGATCGTTCTCGGCTGCCTTGAAGAAGGCGCTGGACCTGCTGTCGCTCAGAAGGATCGGCGTACCGTCGGCCCCGAACAGGCCCCAAAGGTCGAGCCCGGGCTCAAGGTCGGGCGCTTGGGGGAATTTCTTGGACACGTCTTCCGACCGCATCTTCCGGATGTAGCCGACCTCGCCATTGCCGAGATCGGCAAGCTCGTTCGCGGTGATCTTCGCTGCCAGCTCGGCGCCGGCGGCATCTCGCGATGTCAATTCCTTGAAAGCCATGGCATTTCTCCAAACGGGCCGCTCGATCGAAGATCGACTCGCGCCCTGCATATTTCAGTCTCGAACCGAAATATTAATTTTCTTCACCAGTCGCTGCGGTTCCGGACGGGCAAGATCAATGGAAAGAAGCCCATTGTTCAACTCCGCAGAGAGAACTTCGATCCCATCCGCCAACACAAAAACGCGTTGGAACTGTCGCGCGGCGATGCCGCGATGCAGATAGTCGCGCTCTTCGGTATCGACCTGACGGCCGCGGATGATCAGTTGGTTCTCTTCGGTGGTCACATCCAGCTGGTCGTCGCTGAAACCTGCGACGGCCACCGTGATGCGCAACCGGTCTCCGATGCCGTCACGCGGGGCGATCCGCTCAATATTGTAGGGCGGATAGCCATCACTCGCCTTGGCAAGACGCTCCAGCGTCTTTTCCATCGTATCGAAGCCGAGCAGCAGCGGGCTCGAAAAGGGAGTTATGCGCGACATCGTCTGCCAGTCCTTGCACGAAGCGACCATTCAGGCGGAGACCCTAAAGGCGGCATCTCCGTTGCTCTCAATATGGGTGGGGGATTGCTGCACTGCAAGCGTCTTGCGGCGAGCCGTCGGCGAGGATAGGCGTTGCCGGAAAGAAGCGATCTGGACCTGAAACGACATGCAAAGTGGCACGACGCGCAAGATCATCATCGACACCGACCCGGGGCAGGACGACGCGGCGGCGATCCTGCTGGCGCTGGCAAGCCCAGAATTGGACATTCTCGGCATCACGACCGTTGCCGGCAACGTTCCACTCGACTGGACGACCCGCAACGCGCTGATCATCTGTGAACTGGCAGGGCGTGACGACATCCCCGTTTATGCGGGTGCCCATGGACCACTGACGCGGCCGCTGGTGACCGCGGAACACGTCCACGGCAAGACGGGACTCGACGGTCCGCTACTCGATGAGCCCGTCCTGAAGCTTCAGGACGAAGGCGCGGTCGATTTCATCATCCGCACGCTGCGCGCCGAGGAGGCCGGCACGGTCACGCTCTGTGCGCTGGGGCCGCTCACCAATCTGGCGCTGGCGCTTCAAAAGGCACCGGAGATCGCCGGCCGCATTGCCGAGATCGTCCTGATGGGCGGCGGTTTCTTCGAAGGCGGCAACATCACGCCCGCCGCCGAATTCAACATCTATGTCGACCCCGAAGCGGCGGACGTGGTCTTTCGTGCCGGCGTGCCGATCGTGATGATGCCGCTCGACGTCACGCACAAGGTTCTCACCACCCGTGCCCGCACGGAGGCCATCGCCGCGCTCCCTTCGAAGGCTACGCAGGCTCTCGCGGAGATGCTGGTGTTCTTCGAGCGTTTCGACGAGCAGAAATACGGCTCCGATGGCGCGCCGCTGCATGATCCTTGCGTGATCGCTTATCTGCTGCGGCCCGACCTCTTTTCCGGCCGCGTCTGCAATGTCGAGATCGAGACTGCGTCTGAGCTGACGCGCGGCATGACGGTCGTCGATTGGTGGCACGTCACCGACCGGCTGCCGAACGCCACAGTGATGCGTGACGTCGATGCCGCGGGCTTCTTCGATCTTTTGACGGATCGCCTTGCGACCTATTCCTGACAGGCCGCAATGGCGCCCGAGCATCGAGATAGGCTATAGCGCTTCTGGGAAACTGGGGCCGGCATGATTCCATGACGCAGCACGACATGAAGTTCACGCAAATCGTCGACGCCCCTGCGCTGGCCCGGGCCGTTTCGGCCATTGCTGCCGAGCATGGTGGCGCGACGCCGGCGGCACGTGCGGCTCTTCTGGCCGAGATGCGTCGTGTGAGCAGCGAAGGCCGCGAAAAGGCGCGCTCGCTCCTGGAAAACGATGGCTCCGGCCTGCTCTGTGCAGCGCGGATATCGCATCTCCAGGACACGATCATCACCGCGCTCTTTGATTATGCGACGACGCATGCCTATCCGACGCCGAGTTCGGGTGCGGGCGCCGGCGATGGGATGACGGTGGCAGCCGTCGGCGGGTATGGCCGCGGCACTCTGGCGCCGGGCTCCGACATCGACCTGCTCTTCATTCTCGCCGACCGCCGCTCGGGGCGGGAGGAGGACGTCGCCCAGTTCGTGCTCTACGTGCTTTGGGACATGGGCTTCAAGGTCGGCCACGCTACGCGCACGATCGACGAATGCATTCGCCTGTCGCGCAGCGACATCACCATCCGCACCGCGATCCTCGAAGCGCGCCGCATCTGTGGGGCCGCCGCGCTGTTCGATGCACTGACCGAGCGTTTCGACACGCAGGTGGTGCGATCGACCGCACCGGAATTCATCGAAGCGAAGCTCGCCGAACGCGACCAGCGCCACCGCAAGTCGGGCGACACGCGTTACCTTGTCGAGCCGAACGTCAAGGAAGGCAAGGGCGGCCTGCGAGACCTCAACACGCTGTTCTGGATCGCCAAATACTTCTACCGCATCGATGACGAGGCGGAGCTCGTGAAGCTCGGCGTCCTGTCCAAGGGCGAGTTCAAGGTCTTCAAGAAGGCAGAGGATTTTCTCTGGGCGGTGCGCTGCCAGATGCATTTCCTCACAGGCAAGGCGGAAGAGCGGCTCGCCTTCGACATCCAGCGCGAGATCGCCGAGGCACTCGGTTACCACGATCATCCGGGCCTCTCCGCCGTCGAACGTTTCATGAAGCACTATTTCCTCGTGGCGAAGGATGTGGGCGACCTGACGCGCATCCTCTGCGCAGAACTCGAGGACCAGCAGGCGAAAGAAGCGCCGGGCATCACGGCGATGATCTCGCGCTTCACCGCACGCACGCGCAAGATTGCCGGCACGCTGGATTTCCTGGAAGATCGGGGCCGCATCACCATTGCCGACAAGGATGTGTTCAAGCGCGATCCGGTGAACCTGATCCGCCTCTTTCATCTGGCCGATATCAACGGGCTCGAATTCCATCCCGATGCGTTGAAGCGGGTCACGCGGTCGCTGCGGCTCGTGAAGAACGAGCTTCGCGAAGACGCGGAGGCCAACCGGCTGTTCCTGTCGATCCTCACCTCGCGCCGTGATCCCGCGCTGATCCTCAGGCGCATGAACGAAGCAGGTCTTCTGGGTAGGTTCATCCCGGAATTCGGCAAGATCGTCGCGATGATGCAGTTCAACATGTATCATCATTACACGGTCGACGAGCACCTGATCCGCACCGTCGGCGTGTTGTCCGATATCGATAATGGCCGCGACAACGATGCCCATCCCCTGGCATCGAGCCTGATGCCGAATATCGAGGAGCGGCAGGCGCTCTACGTCGCCATATTTCTGCACGATGTCGCCAAGGGTCGCCCGGAGGATCATTCCATCGCCGGCGCCCGCGTTGCGCGCAAGCTTTGTCCGCGGCTCGGTCTCTCGCCGAAGCAGACCGAGCTGGTGGCATGGCTGATCGAGGTCCATCTCAAGATGTCGATGATCGCGCAGGCGCGCGACCTGAACGACCGCAAGACCATCGAGGATTTCGCGCAGATCGTGCAGTCGCTCGATCGGCTCAAGCTGCTTCTGATCCTGACCGTCTGCGATATCCGCGCGGTCGGCCCCGGCGTCTGGAACGGCTGGAAAGGCCAGCTCCTGCGCACGCTCTATTACGAAACCGAGCTGATGCTGTCCGGCGGCTTTTCGGAGGTCTCGCGCCGGGAGCGCGCTCTGTTTGCGTCGGAGCAATTGGCCAAGGCGCTCGCCTCCTGGGAAGAGGCGGACCGCCAACGCTATCTCGGCCTGCATTATGAGCCCTATCTTCTTTCGACCGAACTCGACGACCAGATCCGGCATGCCGACTTCGTACGCGAGGCCGATCGCGAAGGCCGCGTGCTCGCGACCATGGTGCGAACGCATTCCTTCCACGCGATCACCGAAATCACCGTCTTGTCGCCCGACCATCCCCGCCTGTTGACGCTGGTCGCCGGTGCCTGTGCCGCTGCGGGGGCCAACATCGCCGACGCGCAGATCTTCACGACATCCGACGGCCGCGCACTCGACACGATCCTGATCAACCGCGAGTTTAAGGACGATGCCGACGAAATCCGCCGGGCGACCAGCATCGGCCGCCTGATCGAGGACATGCTGTCCGGCAAGAAGCGTCTTCCCGATGTGATCGCGCCGAAATCGAAGCAGCCGCGCAAATCGCACGCCTTCCGGGTAGCGCCGGCGGTGACGATATCGAATTCGCTGTCGAACAAATTTACCGTCATCGAAGTGGAAGGGCTGGATCGGACGGGACTTCTCGCCGGCATAACCGCGGTCTTGTCCGACCTGTCGCTCGACATCGCGTCCGCCCATGTCTCGACCTTCGGCGAAAAAGTCATCGACAATTTTTACGTCACCGACCTCGTCGGCCACAAGATCGTCTCCGAAACGCGACAAGCCAACATTATCGCGCGGCTGAAGGCGGTGATGGCGAATGTCGAAGACGAAGCACGCGAGCGTATGCCGAACGGAATGGTCGCACCGCCATCGACACGCCGCACGCCGGCGCGCCGCTTGAAAGCCTGAACCGCCATGGGTCTGATTGCCAAATTTGCCACCGTCGGCGGAGCGACCATGGGCAGCCGCGTCATGGGGTTCGTGCGCGAGGCCTTGATCGCCAGCACGCTCGGCGCCGGCCCTGTCGCCGATGCATTCTATGCGGCGTTCCGCTTCCCGAATCTGTTTCGTCGCCTGTTTGCCGAGGGCGCCTTCAACTCGGCTTTCGTCCCGCTCTTCGCAAAGCAGCTTGAAGGCGGGGGGCGTGCCGCGGCGAGGGATTTCGCCGAGCAGGTCTTCTCGGTCCTGATCTTCATCCTGCTCGCGCTCTCTGCGCTTGCGATGATCTTCATGCCGTTTCTGGTCGGCACGATCGTCGCTCCGCGCTTTGCCGACACGCCGGATAAGTTCGATCTGACGGTGACGATGACGCGGATCATGTTCCCGTATCTCGCCGCCATGTCGCTGGTGGCGATGTTCTCGGGAATATTGAACGCGTTTCGCCGATATTTCCTGGCAGCCTTCGTCCCGATCCTGCTGAATTTCGTGATGGTCGGAGCGATCCTCATCGCCATGGCGCTTGGCCAGGACGAAGAGGGACTTGGGCTCGCGCTTTCCTGGGGCGTCGTCGTCGCCGGGTTCGTACAACTGGGCGCCATCGTCTGGGGCGTGCGCCGCGAACACTTCAAGATCGGCCTTCGTGTTCCGCGCCCGACACCGGCGGTCAAGCGCCTGCTGTGGCTGGCCCTGCCGGCCGCCATTACCGGCGGCATCACGCAGATCAATCTCCTCATCGGCCAGATCATCGCTTCCGGCCAGGATGGCGCCATCGCGGTGATGAATTACGCGGACCGCATTCTCCAGCTGCCCTTGTCGACGATCGGCGTTGCCATCGGCGTCGTCCTATTGCCGGAACTGGCCCGTTCGCTGAAGGCCGGTGATATTGGCGATGCCGCGGTGCTGCAAAATCGCAGCCTCGAATTCGGGCTGGCTTTGACTGTGCCCGCGACGGTTGGACTGCTGATCTTGCCCGCGCCGATTGTCGCGTTGCTCTTCGAACGTGGCGCGTTCACGCGGGAAACGACCGATATCACCGCCGCCGTCCTTGCCGCTTTCGCGCTCGGCTTGCCGGCCTTTGTGCTGATCAAGATTTTTCAGCCGGGCTTCTATGCGCGCGAAGACATGCGTACCCCCATGTGGATGGCTGGCGTCGGCGTCGTCGTCAACGTTGCGGCGAGCCTCATCCTGTTCCCGATTTATGGCGTCGTCGGCATCGGCATCGCGACAGCACTGTTCGGCTGGGCAAATGCCGGCCTGCTCGCCTTTGTTCTGTGGAACCGCAACCTCTTCAGGCCATCGAGCGTGACACTGCGGCGGATCGCTCTGATCATCGCCGGTAGCGCCCTCATGGGCGGGGTACTCTGGTTGGCGCTCGTCTATCTGGAACCGTATCTGATGGATGCGCAGCTGCTGGTCAGGGCAATCGCCGTTTTCGGTACGATCGGTGTCGCAGCGCTCGTCTATTTCGGATTTACGCTCGCCACCGGCGCGATCGAGGGCCGTCATCTCATGCGGCTCCTCAAGCGGAACAAGGCAACGGCTTGATCCGCAAGGCTGGCTCTTGCGGAAGAGCCGGTGTCCATGCATAACCCGCCGCGATTTCAATAGGCCCGATCGGGCCGGTAAAAAGGAGCGGGCCCTCCACAAGCCCGGCAGTGCGCATGGCAGAATTCAAGGAGCGGGTGTTCTCGGGCGTTCAGCCCACCGGCAACCTCCATCTCGGCAACTATCTCGGCGCCATCAAGCGCTTCGTCGCGCTGCAGGACAGCTACGACTGCATCTATTGCGTCGTCGACCTGCATGCGATTACGGCACAGCTTGTCCATGAGGACCTGAAAGGCCAGACGCGCTCCATCACCGCGGCATTTCTCGCAGCCGGCATCGATCCAGAGCGCCACATCGTCTTCAACCAGTCCGCCGTATCGGGCCATGCCGAGCTTGCCTGGATCTTCAATTGCGTTGCGCGCATCGGCTGGATGAACCGCATGACGCAGTTCAAGGACAAGGCCGGCAAGGACCGCGAAAGCGCTTCGCTCGGCCTGCTTGCCTATCCGTCGCTGATGGCGGCCGACATCCTGCTCTATCGCGCGACCCATGTGCCGGTCGGCGATGACCAGAAGCAGCATCTCGAATTGACCCGCGATATCGCGATGAAGTTCAACATCGATTTCTCCGGCAAGATCGCGTCGAGCGGCCGCGCGGTCGAAACCATTGTGGGAGAAGAGCGCATCGACGCCTATTTCCCGCTGACCGAGCCGTTGATCGAGGGCCCGGCACCGCGCGTGATGTCTCTGCGCGATGGCACCAAGAAGATGTCGAAATCGGATCCGTCCGACCTGTCGCGCATCAACCTGACGGACGATGCAGACACGATCCTGAAGAAGATCCGCAAGGCCAAGACCGATCCCGACGCGTTGCCATCCGAAGTCGAAGGGCTCGCCGGCCGCCCGGAGGCGGAGAATCTGGTCACGCTCTACGCGGCCTTGGCTGAAACGAGCCGGGCAGCGGTGATCGCCGAATTCAGTGGCCGCCAGTTCTCCGAATTCAAGCCGGCGCTCGCCGATCTTGCCGTCGAGAAGCTCGCGACGATGAACGGTGAAATGCGACGTCTGATGGACGATCCCGGCCATATCGATGCGGTTCTGGCGAAGGGTGCCGCGAAGGCCAGGGTCATCGCCGAAGAGACGATGGCAGACGTCAAGGACATCATCGGCTTCCTCTGAGCGGCGAAAAGCAACCGCTCAGAATGCCTCTTGCCGGGCCATGGGCGCGGTGGCAATGTCCGCGCCATGGTATCAAGACGACTATCGCGCGAAGAAGGCCACCGCCGCAAATTCATGGCGGTGCTGGATGACACCCCCGAATGCGAACGTGCCGTGCGCTACGCGGCCATGCGCGCCAAGAACTCCGGCGGCGGCCTCGTGTTGCTGTTCGTTGTGGAGCCTTCCGATTTCCAGCACTGGCTGGGTGTCGAGGAGATCATGCGCGCAGAGGCGTTCGAAGAGGCCGAGAGCCTTCTCGCCAAGTCTGCCGGCCGCGTGCGCGAAACGATCGGCATCGATGCCGAAACCGTGGTGCGCGAGGGGTCGACGCGCGACGAGATCAATGCGCTGATCGAGGAAGACAAGGACATCGCGATCCTCGTGCTCGCGGCGGGATCGGCAAAGGATGGCCCCGGTCCGCTCGTGTCGGCGATCGGCGGACGTGGTGCGGGCGCCTTCCCGGTGCCGGTGACGGTTATCCCGAGCGACCTGTCAGACGACGACATCGATGCGCTGAGCTGAGCCGACGCGCATCAAACTTTCCAAATCCAGTCAACTATCGCAAAGCGATCGCTTGATCGCGGGCGCGGAAAGCCATATCTTCTTTGGAAAGATTCCAAACTAGAAGCGTTTCCAGGTGAAGTGGATACCGGTTCATCGTTCGGAAACGCGACACATTAGAGGCGCGCATCGCGCTCCAATCGGTTAAGCCCGGTTTGCAGGGAGTAATGAACATGTTCATCCAGACCGAAGCCACCCCAAATCCCGCCACACTCAAGTTTCTGCCGGGCAAGGTCGTGATGCAGCAGGGCACTGCGGATTTCCGCGATGCCGCTTCTGCCGCTGAAACCTCCCCGCTTGCTGGCAAGCTTTTCGCCATCGCCGGCGTCGAAGGCGTCTTCTTCGGCTATGACTTCGTCACCATCACCAAGACCGACGGTCTCGACTGGCAGCATCTCAAGCCCGCCGTCCTTGGTATGATCATGGAACACTTCATGGCCGGCCAGCCGGTCATGGCGGCTGCCAACACCGGCGGCAACGCCATGGACGACGGCGAGTTCTTCGACGACGAGGACGAAACGATCGTCGCGACGATCAAGGAACTTCTGGAAACGCGCGTCCGTCCGGCAGTCGCACAGGATGGCGGCGACATCACGTTCCGTGGCTTCAAGGAAGGCACGGTCTTCCTGAACATGAAGGGCGCTTGCGCCGGATGCCCGTCGTCCACGGCGACCCTGAAGCACGGCATCCAGAACCTTCTGAAGCACTTCATTCCCGAAGTTCGGGAAGTCGAGGCGGTCTGAGGGCTTCACCCTCTCGATCTCCCTAAAATCTTACTGAAGGTTTCAAATCTTCCCTAGGGCGAGGCTGGTAGTCTCGCTCCATGGCCTTTGTCCCTGACAGCGAACGTTCACGGGTCTTGAAACCCTTCCAGCCCGACCATCAGGCCTCCGGCGGGTGGTGGAACAACGTTCGTCGGCGGCTGGCCGACCAGCCCCAGGCCGGGATCGTGCTCGCCGGTCTCCTCGTTGCAACCATCGTGTCCTTCATCGCGCCGTCCAGCATGCCTTTCCTTATGGTGGGGCTGACAGGCGCAGCCGCGATCGCATTCGTCTCCGGTCACACGGCACGAACTGTCGCCCCCGATCAGAAAGCCGTGGCGCTGCCGGCCGAACTCGTCGAAGCCCGCCGCAAGGCGGAAGATGCAAGCCGTGCCAAATCGCGCTTCCTGGCCATGGTGAGCCACGAAGTGCGCACGCCGCTGAACGGCATCCTCGGAATGACCCATCTGCTGGAGCGCACGCAGCTTTCCGCCGAACAGGAAAGCTATGTCGAAGCCGTGCGCCGCTCCGCAACTGCGCTGTTCGATCTCGTCGCGGACCTGCTGGACTTCTCTGCCATCGAGGCGGGCAAGTTCGAACCAAGGCGCGAGACCGGCGATCTGCATCATCTGATCGAAGATGCGATCGAACTGATGGCGCCGCGCGCCCACGAAAAGGGCATCGACGTCGCCGCAGCGATCGCAGCAGGCACGCCGACCATGGTCGCCACCGACCACAACCGACTCCGGCAGGTGGTCTTCAATCTCCTCGGCAACGCCATCAAGTTCACCGACTCAGGCGGCGTCATGCTCGAGGTCGCGCGGGTCGACGACAACCTGGTGCTGACTTTTGCGGATACCGGGCCGGGGCTGGCGCGTGGTGACCAGCAGCGCATCTTCGAGGAATTCGAACAGGCAAACGGCGGCAAGACGCGCACCCATGGCGGTGTCGGCCTCGGACTGTCCATCTCCAACCGCATCGTCAAGGCGCTCGGCGGGACGATCACTGTCGAGAGCCTGACCGGGCACGGCAGCAGGTTCATCGTGACCCTGCCGCTCGCCGAGGCGCTGTCGCCCTCGGGGATCGATCACTTTGCCAAGCAGCCGGCGCTTGCCGGAAACCGCGTCCTGCTGCTCGTGCCGCGCGGCCAGACGGCGGATGCGCTCGTCAAGCGCATCGCCGCCGAAGGTGGGCGCAGCTGGCACGTGGCCACGCCGAGTGGGGATCTCGCTGCCTTCTGCGCAGATGAAGAGATCACCGACGTCATCGTCGATGCCCGTATCGTCGACCGCGCCCGTGGATCGATCGCCGGCCTGCCGCTTTTCGAGAATGGCGGTCCGCGGCGCACGCTTCTCGTCCGCCCCATCGAGCGTGAAGCGCTGCAGCGCTTGACCGAGCGCGGTTTCGACAGCTGGTTGATCTCGCCGATCCGCCTCAAGAGCCTCGTTTCGGTTCTTCGAGGCGAATTCCGTGCCTTGCCCGACACCGTGCCACATCCCGATGGCGATCGTCTCATCGTGTTGGACGGGATGACGCGCTCGCTGAACATCCTCGTCGCCGAGGACAATCCAGTGAACGCGCTGCTCATCACCAACGTTCTGCGCAAGGAGGGCCATTCCGTGGTCCTCGTCGAGAATGGCCAGCAACTGATCGACAGGACCTTCGATCCGATTACCGGCGCATGCGCCCACGATCTTCTCATCACCGATCTCGCCATGCCGGTGATGGATGGCGCGACCGCGATCGGCGCAATCCGCGCGACCCAGCGGGCTCGGCGCCTGCCGCATATCCCGGTCGTGGTGCTGAGCGCCGACGGCCAGAACGAGACGCGCGAAGCGACCCTGCTGCTCGGCGCAGACCTTTATCTCGAGAAACCGATCGATCCGACGAGCCTTTTGCGCCTGATTTCGCGCATCGCGTCCTGAAGCCGCAGCTTACGGTTTCGTCTGCCCGTCGACCTTGTCACTGCTCTGTTGCACAGTCATGTTTAAAGGCGCTGCAGAAACGGTTGCCTTTTTTGGATGATTCCCCATGACGTTAGAGCTTCGACAGCTTGCCGCCAGCCAGAGCCGGATGATCCCGCCCCATGTCGTTGCCGACCGCGCCATCCTCGGCCGCATCGGTTCGCTGGTCACCCGCCTTGCCGCAGATCCCTCTGAAATCCGTGCCGCGCAACGCGTGCGCCACAACGTCTTCGTAGGAGAGTTCGGCGCCCGCATGACGCCCGCTTCCGCATCGACGGGCTACGATGTCGACAGTTTCGACACCTATTGCGATCACCTGCTGGTGCTGGACACCAGCCTTGGCGGCGACGCCGAGGACCAGATCGTCGGCACCTACCGGCTGCTGCGCCAAAGCGTGGCAAAGGCCCATCACGGCTTCTACTCCACCTCGGAATTCGGCGTTGCGGACATGATCGCGCGCCACCCGCAGAAGCGCTTTCTCGAGCTCGGCCGCTCCTGCGTCCTGCCGCCTTATCGCACCAAGCGCACCGTAGAGCTGCTGTGGCAGGGCATCTGGGCCTATGCGCTGGAGCATGGCATCGACGTGATGTTCGGCTGCGCATCCTTCGGAGGCTGCCGGCCGGAAGCCCATGCGCTTGCGCTGTCGTTCCTGCATCATTCGGCTGCCGCCCAAGGCGAATGGGCCGTGTCTGCCCTGCCGGAGCTGTACCGCAAGATCGATCTGATGCCCGTCGAGGCAATCCGCCCGCGCGAGGCGCTCGCAGCCCTGCCGCCGCTGGTGAAGGGATATCTGAGGCTTGGCGCCCGCTTCGGCGACGGCGCCGTCATCGATCGCGCCTTCGGCACGACGGACGTGATGGTGGTTTTGCCGCGCGCCGCGATCAGCCCGCGATACGTGAATTATTACCGAGCCGATGCCAGCCGCTTCTGCGGTTGATCAGGCAGGGTCGCTCAGCGCTTGACCGACGCAAGCGCGCCTGAAAAGGCGCGGGCGAAGCTTTCGCGATCGTCGGGGTTGAGGAACGATCCCACATCGGTGCGCCGGCCTTCACCTTCCACGGCCATGCCGGTTATGCCGATCTCCTCATGCCGCGCCACATGGAAGCGCGCCCAGAACGGGTTGAACCGGTGCTCCGCGCTGCGGCCCGAGGGCGCGATCTTGCGCACCGACAGCAATGTGCGCGACACGCTGACGATCTCGCGCGCACGTGCCGAACGGTAGTTCAGCCAGAACGCGCCGTAGAGCAGCGCGAGATCCAGCCCGAAGAACAGAAAGATCGGCCAGGCCCCGGCGATCAGGAACACGATCCCGTGGGCGATGAACAGCGCCGAGGTCAGCGTCATCAGCACGATGAAGCCGCCGCGTCCGAGCGACCGGTGCGGCGTCAGAAGGGCCTCGAAGACCGGTGTGTCTGGTGCGGCATCGGCCGCGTTGCCTTGGCTCATGAACGCAGATTATAGAGGCCGGATGCAAAAGCCCAAGACCCCCGCCGGACAAATAATCGCGAGCCGCACC
The DNA here is from genome assembly GCF_902498825.1 of Rhizobium sp. EC-SD404. Classification (NCBI taxonomy): domain Bacteria; kingdom Pseudomonadati; phylum Pseudomonadota; class Alphaproteobacteria; order Hyphomicrobiales; family Rhizobiaceae; genus Rhizobium; species Rhizobium sp. EC-SD404. The sequence continues at coordinate 3,409,792 of NZ_LR701459.1, read as the reverse complement.
CCCCGCAAACCGACGCGGCGCAGCCGCTATACCAAGGTAGAACTGGAGGAGATGTTCCGGCGCTTCCAGCTGCAGCGGCCCGAGCCGAAGGGCGAGCTGGAGCATGTGAACCCGTTCACGCTGGTCGTGGCCGTTGCGCTCTCCGCCCAAGCAACCGATGCCGGTGTCAACAAGGCGACGCGCGCGCTCTTCAAGGTGGCCGACACGCCGCAGAAGATGCTGGCGCTCGGGGAAGACAAGGTGCGCGACTACATCAAGACGATCGGCCTTTTCCGCAACAAGGCGAAGAACGTCATCGCGCTCAGCCAGAAGCTCGTCGACGGATTCGGCGGCGAGGTGCCGATGACGCGGGAAGAACTGGTGACGCTTCCGGGCGTCGGCCGGAAGACCGCGAATGTGGTGCTCTCAATGGCGTTCGGTCAGGCGACGATGGCGGTCGACACCCACATCTTCCGCATCGGGAACCGCATCGGCCTCGCGCCGGGCAAGACGCCCGACGAGGTGGAGGAGATCCTGATGCGGGTGATCCCGCAGCCCTATCTCTATCACGCGCACCACTGGCTGATCCTGCATGGACGCTATGTCTGCAAGGCGCGCAAGCCGGAGTGCGAGCGCTGCGTCATCGCCGATATCTGCAAGTCCAAGGAAAAGACCACGGACATTCCCGCCCCGATCGTCGAATTGACGCAAGACATCGACGCCCCGACGGCAGAAGCGATCTGATCCTGAGCGTCAGCGCGCAGCGGCGTGAGCGGTGAGCGCGTAGTCCGGATCCTTCGCCACGACGCGCTGGTGCAGGTGCACCATCAGCGCTGCCGCAAAGAGCGGCGTCAGCAGGTTGAGGATGGGGATCGCCAGAAATGCCGCGATGGCGATGCCCGCGAAGAACACCGTGGTGCCGTGGCGCGACCGCAGTTGCTTGGCGTCCGCCGGCGTGTGGTAGCGCATCGCAGCGAATTCGAAGAACTCACGGCTCAGCAGATAGGCGTTGACCACGAAGAACGCCATCAGATTGACGAGCGGGATGAAGAGCAGCGTCAGCGCCAGAAGGTTGCCGAGAATGACGATGCCGAGGAACTTGAGCGTGTGCGGAATGGACTGCCGCAGCGACAGCGCCTGACCAACCGGCCGATCTCCATAATGCCGCCGCTCGATTGCTTCCGCGACATCGTCGAGAAACAAGCCGGCGATCAGCACGGAAATCGGGGCGATCAAAAATGCGAGGCCAAGCGCCAGCGCGATCGAGGCGAGGATGCCGACGAAGAAACCGGCCGTGCTCGACCACTCCGGCATCTCCGGAAAGAACCCCTGCATCCATGGCAGAGCCCATTCTGAAAAGACGCCCGTAACGAGGAACCACAGCCCGACGAGCATCAGCAATGTCAGGCCGATCACCTTCCAGAATGCCGAACGGCTTTCCGGCGCGAGTAGGTCCGCGATTGCGAGACGGATGCTGCTGAAGATCATGGCCCGGGCCCTCTTTTGTCTCAGATGATGTAGGAGGGCAGATGCTGCGCTGCAATGTCGAGCCGCGACGGTGTTGCAGTTCCCGGCAACGGACGATATATCGATAAATCTAGAAATATGACTTTACGGAGTTCCGCGTGAGCGTGACGATCTACCATAATCCCGCCTGCGGCACCTCGCGCAATGCGCTCGCGATGATCAGGGCAAGCGGCGTCGAACCTCTGCTGATTGAGTATCTCAAGGACCCGCCGACGCGCGAAACGCTCAGGCAGATGATCGCCGATGCGGGGCTGACGGTCCGCGAAGCGCTGCGGCGCAAGGGTACGCCCTACGACGCGCTCGGTCTCGACGATGCGCGCCTGACGGAGGATGATCTTCTCGACCGCATGATGGAGCACCCGATTCTTATCAATCGACCGTTCGTGATCACCCCGCGGGGCACGCGTCTCTGCCGCCCCTCAGAACGGGTTCTAGATCTGCTTCCCGAAGGCGCGGTGATCGAGTTTACGAAGGAAGATGGCGAAGTAATCCGGCGGCCTTGAGCGTTTCCAGGTGAAGTGGATACCGGTTCACCGTTCGGAAACGCGCAATAGTCAGAACCCAGAACAATCGCGCGGTTCAGAGCGAAATTGCTCTAGGCCTCGGAGCCCTCCATCGACAGCAAAGGCATTTTCATGACGCAAGATTTCCCGGCACTGCGCGAAGATGCGTTCAGACTCATTGACGAGGCCGCGCTGCTGAGGCCCGCTCACAAGACGCATCCACCCCGCGTCCTGATGCTGTACGGGTCGTTGCGCGAACGATCCTATTCGCGCCTGATGACCGAGGAGGCGGCCAGGGTTCTCACCCGCTTTGGTGCCGACGTGAGGATTTTTGACCCGAAGGACCTGCCGCTTCCGGATGCTGCCTCCGCCGACCATCCGAAGGTGCAGGAACTGCGCGATCTGTCGATCTGGTCGGAGGCCCATGTCTGGTGCTCGCCCGAGCGCCACGGCGCGATGACCGGCATCATGAAGGCCCAGATCGACTGGCTGCCGCTTGCGCTCGGCGGCATGCGCCCAACCCAGGGCCGCACGCTGGCGCTGATGCAGGTCTGCGGCGGTTCGCAGAGCTTCAACACGGTCAACCAACTGCGCATCCTCGGGCGCTGGATGCGCATGGTGACGATCCCCAACCAGTCCTCTGTCCCGAAGGCGTTCACCGAGTTCGAGGATGACGGCCGCATGAAGCCGTCGCCCTTCTACAATCGCATGGTCGACGTGATGGAAGAGCTCATGAAGTTCACGCTGCTGGTGCGTGACCGATCCGATTATCTCGTCGATCGCTATTCGGAGCGTGTCGAGAGCGCCTCGGACCTGTCGAAGCGCGTCAACCAGCGCGCCATCTGATCGGGCTGCGGTGCTTACGGCAACGGTTCCAGCGCGAGCCCGAAGGCGGCGTGGAGCATGCCCGTCATCGTGAAAGAGAGAACGACGAGACCGATGGTGATGCCGATCGCCACCGGCATGTCGTTCTCGAAGGCGATGCGCGTTACGCGGAAGAAGATCGCGATCGCGATGCCGAAGAAGGCGAGCGAGGTGATCACCGCGATGGGCTCGGCGCCGGGCATCAGAAGCATCAGCGTAACCGGGATCGCCATCAGATAGGCGAAGGGCAGGCTCAGCCAGTTCGTAGCGATGACCCAACGGGCGAAATGGGCCGAAAGGCCGAGCGGCGCCGCAACGAAGGCGACGATGATCACAGGGACGATCCAATTGAGAACGTCGATCATCGCAAGCCGCAGGAAGAAGCCGAGGCCTGTCGCAGCGCTGTCGCCTGCAGCCGCGATGTAGCTCGTGCGGTAGTTGAGCCAGGACAGCGCGAAGGCGGGCACGGCGTAGAGGATCGCGGCGAAGGAGCGCCAGAAGCCGTCCGCAGTGAGATCCAGATAGGAAAAGCCGCGCTGATCGTTGCGTGCCAGCAGGAACACGCCGGACAGATACCGCTGCACTTCCCCGCCGCTGACCATCAGGCGAACCAGCGGTCGAGGAATTGGCGGTAGATCTGCGTCAGCGTTCTGAGATCGGATAGCGCCACGCGCTCGTCGACCATGTGCATGGTCTGGCCGACAAGGCCGAATTCGACGACGGGGCAATAATCCTTGATGAAGCGGGCGTCGGACGTTCCACCGGTCGTGGAAAGCTTTGGCGTTCGCCCGGTCACACTCTCGACAGCCTGCTGCATGGCGGCGACCAGCGTTTCGTCGCGCGTCAGGAAGGAAGGGCTCGGACGCTCCTTCCAGGTAACGTCGAACTCGACCGGCGGCCGCTCGGTGCTGCTTCTTAAGGACTCCGCCGCCTGGTCCAGCCTGTTGTGAATGTCCATCTGCAGGCTTTCCGCGTCCCACCGATCATTGAAACGCACGTTGAAAGCTGCGGTTGCCTTGCTCGGGATCACATTGACGGACGGATTGCCGACATCGATCGACGTGATTTCGAGATTGGTGGCCGGAAACGTTTCCGTGCCATGGTCAAACGGTGTGTCGAGCAGCGCATTGCAGAAGGCCACGATTGCGCGGATCGGGTTGTCCGCAAGATGCGGATAGGCGACGTGACCCTGCACGCCCTGAACGGTGATGAAGCCCGACAGCGAGCCCCGGCGGCCGATCTTGATCATGTCGCCCATGGCTTCCGGGTTCGTCGGCTCGCCGACGATCGCGCCCTGCCAGACCTCGCCCTTCGCATCCGCATGTTTCAGCAGCTTCTCGGTGCCGTTGATCGAGGGCCCTTCCTCGTCGCCGGTGATGAGGAAGGAGATCGAGCCTTTCGGCGGTCCGTTTTCAGCGATGTAGCTCGCGCAGGCGGCCACAAAGGCGGCAATTCCGCCCTTCATGTCGACCGTGCCGCGGCCGATCATCATGTCGTCGACGATGGCCGCCTCGAAGGGCGGCTTCGACCAGGTGGCGACATCACCGGGCGGCACAACATCGGTATGGCCGGCAAACATCAGATGCGGTTCCGCACTGCCGAGACGCGCGTAAAGGTTTTCGACATCCGCCGTATCGTCGTCGCTGAAGGTGACGCGTTCGACGGAAAAGCCGAGCGGAACGAGCATGGCTTCGAGCGCGCCGAGCGCCCCGCCTTCTGCCGGCGTGACGGACGCGCAGCGCACGAGCGCTGCCAGATTGGCGACGGGGTCTGTGGCGAGGGTGTCTTGGGTCATGTGCGCAGGATTAGCCCGGTTCAGAGGTCGGTGTCATCGCTTTCGTCGCGTTCGTCCACTTCCTCGCCCTCCGGTCGTCCCGGAATGAGCGCTAGCAGCCCCAGCACGATGAGCGACAGCATGGGAATGAAGATCAGCACGGCGAACGCGCTCGCCGCATTGATGTCGCGCAGGCGCTTGATCGTCAGCATGACGGACGCGACGAGGGTGAAGAGCCCGACGACGAACGAGACGGAGATCCAGACTAGGACTGTCTCGCTTTCCTCGTCGAGCTTGAGGAGGATGGACAGCAGGAAGCCGTTGATCGCTGTCAGAAACAACCAGCCGAGGACGAAGAGGCGCCGGCCGATGCGCCCGTGTCCCGAAAGGAACAGCCAGCCGAGGGTGGCGCCGGTGGCGCCGTGAGGATCGTTGTCCGCCCCTGGCTGGCTGTCGCTCATCTCATGCCCGCAACAACTCGTTGATCGATGTCTTCGACCGCGTCTTCTCGTCCACTTTCTTGACGATCACGGCGCAATAGAGGCCGGGGCCAGGCTCGCCATTGCCCATCGGCTTGCCGGGCATGCTGCCGGCCACCACGACCGAATAGGCCGGGATTTCGCCATAGGTGACGCTGCCGGTCTCGCGGTCGACGATCTTGGTGGACTTGCCGATATAGACGCCCATGCCGAGAACCGCGCCTTCGCGCACGATGCAGCCTTCGACCACCTCGGAACGGGCGCCGATGAAGCAGTTGTCCTCGATGATCACGGGGCCGGCCTGCAGCGGCTCCAGAACGCCGCCGATGCCGACGCCGCCCGACAGGTGCACGTTCTTGCCGATCTGCGCGCAGGAGCCGACGGTCGCCCACGTGTCGACCATGGTGCCTTCATCCACATAGGCGCCCAGATTGACGAAGGAGGGCATCAGAATAACGTTGCGGCCGATGAAGGCTGAGCGGCGCACGGTGCAGTTGGGCACGGCGCGGAAGCCGGCATTCTCGAAATCGATGCCGCTCCAGCCGTCGAACTTGGAGCCGACCTTGTCCCACCAGACGCTGTCGCCCGGGCCGCCCTTGATGATGTCCATCGGGTTCAGGCGGAAGGAGAGAAGCACGGCCTTCTTCAGCCATTGATTGACGGTCCACTGGCCGTCGCTGCCCTTCTCGGCCACGCGCGCCTTGCCCTGGTCGAGCAGGTTGAGCGCGGTTTCGACCGCATCGCGCACTTCGCCCTTGGTGGACGTGGTGATCTGGTCGCGCCCCTCGAAGGCGGTGTCGATGATCCGGGCAAGGTCTTGATGGCTGGTCATGCGGGCCTCTCGTCTGACTATCGGTGGTGCCGGGCATTGCTGCCCGCACGATGTCCGTCCTCCTAAGGAAGAGGCACGATTGTGGCAAGGAGCGCAATGCACCGGGCCTGCTGCAATTTGTCGTTTGGCGCTGTCGGCCGAAGCCGTTAAGAGGTGCAGCCATGAGGAAACGGCGGCACGAAGGGTTGATCGTCGGCCTGCGCAGCGAGATCTCGCTGTTCGCGCGGGTGGCGTTGCTCGTTCTGGCGCTGCCGTTCCTGCAGCCTTTCGTCGAGGCGCATGCCGCCGCAGGCGAAACGTCCGGCGTCATCTGCACCGTCCACGGACCGTTCGATCCGGCGGAGGCGACCGATGGTGACGGCGCCTCGTCGGCCATCGACCACTGCGTCTGCACCGCACTCTGCGCGCTGACGGCTATGCCGGAACCATCCCAGCCGGAGATTGGACGCATCGGCCAGCCGCAAGCGGCAGGTAGTGCCGCACCCCTGTCGGTCACAGTCTTTCCTGGCCCGGACCGCAGTTTCGGGCCTCCCGGCCAAGGACCGCCTTTTTCGATCTGATCCGATGCGACCACAAAGTGGTCGACCCTCTGGCATTCCTAGATCTGAAAAAGGCATTCAAATGCGCATTCATGCATCCGTACTGGGCGGCACCATGCTCGCCTCGCTTTCCGTATTCCCCATCTCCTACGCGTCCGCCCACGCTTCGCTCGAGCGGGCAGAGGCCCAGCCCGGTTCCTTCAAGGCCGTCATGCGCATTCCGCACGGCTGCGACGGCCAGGCGACGCATACGGTGACGATCGGCCTGCCGGAAGGCTTCATCGACGCCAAGCCCATGCCGAAGGCCGGTTGGACGCTTGAAACCGAAACCGGCGACTATGCCGAGCCGCACGATCTGCACGGCCGCGAAGTCACCTCCGGCGTGCGCTCCGTGACATGGTCGGGCGGTGATCTGCAGGAAGGCCACTACGATGAATTCGTCGTTGTCGGCGGCATCTCCAACGTCGAACCCGGCGCCGTCCTCAACTTCCCGACCACGCAGCTCTGCGCCGACGGAGAAGTCGCCTGGGTCGAAATTGCCGATGAAGGCGTCGACCCGCACAGCCTCGACTATCCTGCACCGGCGCTGACCGTCGTGGCCGCAGAAGCGGAAGGCGGCGAGCACGCGCATGGCCACGCAGCCCATGCCCATGGCGACCACGCCCATGGCGGCGATGCTGCCATGAGCGCCGAAGCCGAGCCGGTGACGGTCGGCGACCTGACGATCTCGGGTTACTGGACCCGCGCGACGCTGCCGAACCAGCGTGTCGGCGGCGGCTATCTGGTGGTGCAAAATGCGGGAAGCGACGACGACCGCCTGGTCGCCGTGACCTCACCGGTGACCGAGCGCTCGGAAATCCACGAAATGGCAGTCGAGAACGACGTCATGACGATGCGCAGGCTGGATGACGGCATCGCCATTCCCGCAGGCGAAAGCATCGCGCTGGAACCGGGTGGCTATCACTTGATGTTCCAGGATCTGTCGGAAGGCTTCGTCGAAGGCGAAACCGTATCGGTCACGCTCGAGTTCGAGAATGCCGGCGAAGTGACGCTTGATCTGCTCGTATTGCCTGCCGGTAGCCGGGAAGCGGGCGGCTCGCAAGAGCACCAGCATTAAGACTGAAACATAATCAAGCCGGGCGTTATTCGCCCGGCTCCAACTGGCGCTGTGCCGCTTTGAGGAACGCAGCCAGATCGTCGGTCACGTAGTCGATATGGTCGCCGTCATAGCCCTCGTGCTCCCAGACGTCGCCGAGCGGACCTTCCATGTTGTTCGGCACGATCAGGACGGTCTTCATGCCGACAGCCTTGGGCACGGTGAGGTTCCTGGGCAGGTCCTCGAACATCACGGCACGGTCCGCCTCGATGCGGTGCAGCCCCATGAACTTGTCATAGGTGGCGGCGGCCGGCTTCGGCATCAGGTCGGCTGCGACGATGTCGAAGATGTCGTCGAAATGATCGAGAATGCCGAGCGCCTTGGCGGTGCGCTGCGCATGGCGCGTGTCGCCATTGGTGAAGATGAACTTGCGGCCGGGAAGCGACTTGATCGCTTCGCCGAGCGCCGGATCCGGTTTCACCCAAGAATAATCGATGTCGTGCACCCGTTCCAGAAACGCGTTCGGGTCGATCTGGTGCTCGGTCATCAAGCCTTTCAGCGTGGTGCCGTGATCGCGGTAATATTGCTTCTGCAGCACGCGCGCTTCGTCCGAAGGCAACTGCAGCAGCTCTGCCACGAAGTCGGTCATCCGCGCATCGATCTGCGAGAACAGATCTGTGTGGCGCGGGTAAAGCGTGTTGTCGAGATCGAAGACCCAATCGCGGATATGCGTGAAATCGTCGGGTTTAGGTGTGTGATTCTTCGGTGCCATCGCCGCTTTATGCCATACCGGGTGTAAAGAAACAGGAAGAACCCCGAATATGGTGATTGGCAGGCGCCAAAGCCATCATTCTCCGAGCGGGGATGCTACCGAGCGCGATTGCTTCGTGCTAACGCCACCAACATGGAACTTTGGGTCGCAATCACTTTCGCCGCGGCATTCGTCCAGAATATCCGTTCGGCGCTTCAGAAATATCTCAAGGGCGCGATGGGCACGACGGGGGCAACCTTCGTGCGCTTCGGCTTCGGCGTGCCCTTCGCACTGTTGTTCCTGGCGATTGCGGTCGCCGCGCTCAATCTCCCGATCCCACAGGTCCACCCCACCTTCTTCCTCTGGGTGGTTCTCGCGTCCATCGCGCAGATCCTCGCACAGGCACTGCTCGTCCATCTCTTCTCGTTTCGTAACTTCACGGTCGGCACAGCCTATTCGCGGACCGAGCCGGCCCAGGCGGCCTTGTTCGGGTTGCTGTTCCTGGGCGAACTCGTCACGCTCGGAACGCTGATTGCGATCGCGATTTCGGTCTTCGGCGTCATGCTGATCTCGGTGGCGCGCACGGCGTTTTCCACAAAGGCGCTTTTGCTGTCGGTCACCAGCCGCACGGCGCTCATCGGCCTCGCCTCGGGTACGCTGTTCGGCGTCTCGGGCGTGTCCTACCGCGCGGCGTCCGTTTCGCTCGGCGGCCCGCATGCGGTGATTCAGGCCGGCACGACGCTCGCCGTCGCGGTCGTTTTCCAGACAGTCGTGATGTCGATCTGGATGGCGCTGCGCGAGCCGGAGGAATTCGCGCGCATCCGAAAGGCCTGGAAACCCGCGCTTCTGGTGGGTTTGGCGGGTGCAACGGCATCCTTCGGCTGGTTTACCGCGATGACGCTGCAGCAAGCGGCCTACGTCAAGGCGGTGGCACAGGTGGAGATGCTGTTCACCTTCGCTGCGTCGGTCTTCATCTTCAAGGAAACCATCACGCGGATGGAACTCGCCGGCTGCGCGTTGATCGTTTGCGGTGTCGCGGCGCTGGTCTTGGTCGTCTGAACATTAGCAGAACGGCGTCGGTCGTTCGTCCACGATCGACCCACAGGTTTTCCAGTGGTTATCCACAGCCTATCCAGTACCCGTGGAACCGAAGCCTCCGGCGCCGCGCGAGGTTTCCGCGGCCTGCTGCCGCTCCTCGACGGCGGCGCGCACGACCGGGGCGATCACCATCTGCGCAATGCGCAAGCCGCGGGTGATCTCGAAGGGCGCATCGCCATGGTTGATCAGCAGCACCTGCACCTCGCCGCGATAATCCCAGTCGATCGTCCCTGGTGTATTGAGGCAGGTCACCCCATTTTTATAGGCGAGCCCGGATCGCGGCCGTATCTGTACCTCGTAGCCCACGGGTATTTCGAAAATGAAGCCGGTGGGCACGAGCATTCGTGCGCCGGGGGCGAGCATGCGGGGCTTGTCCGCTTCAACGGCCGCGCGCAGATCCATGCCGGCGGCGCCGTCGGTCTGGTAGCCGGGCAGGGCAAGCCCTTCGCCGTGGGGAAGGCGGATCAAGCCAAGGATGGGGTCATCGGTCGTCGCTGGGGTCGTCATCGCCGCATTTGCCGCAAGCCACGCGTCACGGTCAATTGAAAGACGCGGGCGGAACGGCTAGAAACCGCGCAACAACAGGATATCCACACCATGAGCGAACCACTGGCCGCCGAAGTGGCACGGCGCCGCACTTTCGCGATCATCTCGCACCCCGACGCGGGCAAGACCACGCTGACCGAGAAGCTGCTGCTGTTCGGGGGCGCGATCCAGCTTGCCGGCGAGGTCAAGGCCAAGAAGGACCGTATGAACACGCGATCCGACTGGATGAAGATCGAGCGCGAACGCGGCATCTCGGTCGTCACCTCGGTGATGACCTTCGAATATGGCGACCACGTCTTCAACCTGCTCGACACGCCGGGCCACGAGGACTTCGCCGACGACACCTATCGCACGCTGACCGCTGTCGATGCCGCCATCATGGTCATCGACGCGGCTAAGGGCATCGAGCCGCGAACATTGAAGCTGTTCGAGGTCTGCCGCTTGCGCGACATTCCGATCGTGACCTTCATCAACAAGATGGACCGCGAAAGCCGCGACCCGTTCGAAATCCTCGACGAGGTCGAGCAGAAGCTGGCGCTCGATACGGCCCCCATGACCTGGCCGATCGGTCGCGCCAAAAGTTTCTCGGGAACCTATCATCTCGCCGACAACACCATTCGCCGCAGCGACGTCGAGGAACACACGACGCCGGTGAATGGGCCTGAGTCCGATGCGGTCGCCGGCCTTCTGCCCGAAAACGAACGTGCGGCCTTCATCGAGGAATGCGCGCTCGCCATGGAAGCCTGCCGGCCGTTCGACAGCCAAGCCTTCCTCGAAGGCCATCTGACGCCCGTCTATTTCGGCTCCGCGCTGCGTAATTTCGGCGTTCGCGACCTGATCAATGCGCTCGGCCGCTACGCGCCGCCCCCGCGCGACCAGATCGCCGACACGAGGAAAGTCGCGGCCACCGACGAAAAGATGTCGGCCTTCGTCTTCAAGATCCAGGCCAATATGGATCCCAACCACCGCGACCGCATTGCATTCGTGCGCGTGTGCTCCGGCCGCCTGCAGCGCGGCATGAAAGCTAGGCTTGCCCGCACCGGAAAGCCGATGTCGCTTTCGGCGCCGCAATTCTTCTTTGCCCACCAGCGCCAGCTTGCCGACACAGCCTATGCCGGCGACGTGGTCGGCATTCCGAACCATGGCACGCTGCGGATCGGCGACACGCTGACCGATGGCGAGCACCTCGTCTTCAAGGGCGTGCCGAATTTTGCGCCTGAGATCCTGCGCCGTGTGCGACTCGAAGATGCGATGAAGGCGAAGAAGATGAAGGAAGCGCTGGCGCAGATGGCCGAGGAGGGCGTCGTGCAGCTCTTCCAGCCGGAAGATGGGTCGCCACCGCTCGTCGGCGTCGTCGGTGCCCTGCAGCTTGACGTTCTGAAGGCGCGCCTGGAAGCCGAATACGGTCTTCCGGTGTCCTTCGAACTCGCGCGGTTCAATGTCTGCCGCTGGATATCGTCGGCGGACAAGGCCGAGCTCGAACGCTTCGTCACCGTCAAGCGTGGCGACATTGCCCGTGATCTCGACGGCGATCCCGTGTTCCTGGCGTCCGACGGGTTTTCATTGAATTACGAGGCAGAACGCTGGAAGGCGATCAAGTTCGACGCGATCAAGGAATACCAAATCGGCATCGCCGCCTGAAGTTATTCTCAGTATTTCTGATAAAAGTACTTCTAATATAATGACTTAAGGGTCGAGTAACGCTTGTGGGTTATACCGGATGCTCCTTCCCAAGAGCATCCGGAGAACCCTGCGTGTCGATCTTCCAACTGCTTTACGTAAGCGGTGCCACGCGTCCGATCAGCCCAAGCGATCTCGACGATATCCTTGCCTCCTCCCGCCGAAACAATGAAACGCGCGATGTGACCGGCGTCCTGCTCTACGCCGACGACACCTTCATCCAGGTTCTCGAAGGGGACCGGGCGACGGTCGGCGAGGTCGCGCGTGTGATCCGGAGAGACCCGCGTCATCGCAATTTCATGGTGCTCGTCGAGCGCAACGCCGAAAAGCGGGCCTTCTCGCAGTGGCAGATGGGCTTCAAGCGGCTCGATCCGAGCAAGCAGCAGGACGGCTCGGTCTTCAAGATGTCGCGTCAGGCGCTCCATAGCCGCATGAAGGGCGACGATGACGGGTTGATGCTCGACGCCATCATGGCATTCGCCAGCGCCGATTTCCTGGAGAAAGCCGGCTAAGCTTCTTTTGCTTTTCGGTAGCGCATCACATCGAAGCGTGCGCCGAGCGCATCATAAAGCAGCAGACGTCCGACAAGCGGCTCGCCGATCCCGGTGATCAACTTGATCGCTTCCATGGCTTGCAGCGTGCCGATCACGCCGGTGAGGGCCCCGACGACGCCGGCTTCAGCGCAGGAGGGCACGAGGCCCGCCGGAGGCGGCTCGGGGAAAAGATCGCGGAAATTCGGGTGAGGCCGGCCCTCTGCGTCGACGCCTTCGGGCAGGATGACCGTGAGCGACCCATCGAAACGCCCGACCGCGCCCGTCACCAAAGGGATCTTCATATCCAAGGCCGTGTCGGCCGCGAGATAGCGGGTCTCGAAATTGTCCGAACCGTCGATGACGAGATGATAGCCGGCTAAAAGCGCGCGCGCGTTGCCATCATCGAGCCGCGTCTGGTGCTGGACGATCTCGACGTGTTCGTTGAGCGCCTGGACGGATTGCGCAGCGCTTTCCGTCTTTGCCATGCCGATGGACGCGGTGCGGTGGATGACCTGACGCTGGAGGTTCGAAAGGGAAACCGTGTCGTCGTCGACGATGCCGATCGTGCCGACACCCGCAGCAGCCAGATAGGCGATGACGGGAGCACCCAGACCGCCGGCGCCGATCACGAGGACCCGAGCGGCCTTCAGTTTCTGCTGGCCCGGCCCGCCCACTTCGGGAAGCACGATGTGGCGCGCATAGCGTTGAATTTCGTCCGGCGAAAGGGGAGGCGGCGCGGGTTCAGCCATCGAAAACGGTCTCCGTCACTGTGCCGGCATTCACGCTAAGGAATTGCGCGCGTCCCTCCAAGGCGGAAAATAGAGCGGCATCCGTGCCCGTCATGAAAGCCTGGCCACCCAGATCGTCGATGATGCTGAAGAGCGCGGCGCGGCGCGTTGGATCGAGATGCGCGGCGATCTCGTCGAGCAGCAGGATCGGCGCGGCTCCCGTCAGGTCGCCGACGAGCCGGGCGTGGGCAAGAACGAGACCCACCAGCAGCGCCTTCTGTTCGCCGGTCGAGGATTGTGCTGCGGGCATCGATTTCTCCGCATGTACCACCTCGAGATCCTGCCGGTGCGGACCTTCCAGCATCCGCCCCGCCGCTTCGTCTCGCCAGCGGGATTCCGCGAGCGACGCGGCAAAGCGCGCTTCCATGTCGCTGGCCGCGAGGCCCTGCTGGTCGTCCATGAAACCCGTGAGCTTGATTGCTGCCTTGGGAAAGCGGCTGGCGGCTTCACTCGGCGCGCGTTCCAGAAGAACCGTGAGCAGCCGCACGAAATCCTGCCGGGCAACGGCGATCGCCACGGCAAGCTCGGCCACCTGTGCCTCGATGCCTTCCAGCCAGGCGCGATCGAGCCGGCCCTCCGAAAGTAGCCTGTTGCGTCCGCGCATGGCTTTTTCGTAATCCGCAACCCGCCGGCCGTGACCCGGATCGACGGCGAGAACCATGCGGTCGAGAAACCGCCTGCGATCCCCTGCGGGCCCGGTGAAGAGCCCGTCCATCGCCGGCGTCAGCCAGGTGATCCGAAGATGGTCGAGCAGCGCCTCGTTGGTGCGCGCGGCTGCCCCATTGATGCGGACGCGGCGCTGGCCGCCTTCCGCGTCATCACCAGCCGTGGTGCCGATGGTGGCAGGACCTGCCATGCCCTCGACTTCGGCAAACAGTGTGAAACCGCCGGCCGATCCTTCGCGCGCGGCTTCCGAATAGACGATGCGCCGCATGCCGCGGCCGGGCGAAAGGAGCGAAATCGCTTCGATGAGGTTCGTCTTGCCGGCACCGTTGTTACCGGTGAAGACGACATGCTTGCCGGCGAAGCGAAGCGTCAGTTCGCGATAATTGCGAAAGTCCGTGAGGCTGAGACGCCCGATGGCCACTTTTTCCGGCATCAGCCTTGCCGCCTCGGGGCGTTCGAAAGGCGCGGTCAAACCCGCATCGGCATCAGAACGTAGAGCGCGTCGTCATCGCTGGTTTCGCGCACAAGCGTCGGCGAACCGGGATCTGCCAGCATGAACACGGCTTCGGTGCCGGTGAGCTGGCTTGTGATATCGAGAAGATATTTCGCATTGAAGCCGATCTCGATCGGCTCGTTGTCGTAGCCGACGGCCAGCTCTTCCGTCGCGCTACCGGAATCCGGGTTGTTCACCGTCAGCACCAGCTGACCATCGCGGATGGCGAGCTTGACGGCGCGCCCGCGCTCCGATGAAATCGTCGACACGCGGTCGACGGCCTGCGCGAAGGATTGGCAGTCGATCGTCAGTTCCTTGTCGTTCCCGGTGGGGATGACGCGCTGATAGTCCGGGAAGGTGCCGTCGATCAGCTTGGAGGTCAAAACGATCGAGCCGATCGTAAAACGGATTTTGGCATCGGACAGCTCGACGGTGACGACGACTTCCGGATCGTCGACCAGCTTCTGCAGCTCACCCACGGTCTTGCGCGGAATGATGATGCCCGGCATGCCCTCGGCGCCCGAGGGCGCAATGATATCGGCCCGCGCCAGCCGGTGACCGTCGGTCGCGACGGCGCGCAGCTTGAGCTTGTCGCCATCCTCGACCGTGTGCATGTAGATGCCGTTCAGATAGTAGCGGGTCTCTTCCGTCGAGATCGCGAACTGGGTGCGCGCAATCAGCATACGCAGCGTCTCCGCGGGCAGGCGGAACGTGTGACTGAAGGCACCGGCCGTCAGATCCGGAAAATCCGTCTCGGGCAGGCACTGCAGCGTAAAGCGTGAGCGGCTCGACGAGACGCTCATCTGTCCCTTTTCGCCCGTCATCGACAGCGAAACCTCGGCGCCATCCGGCAGCTTGCGCACGATGTCGTAGAGAAGATGGGCGGGAACGGTGGTCGATCCGGCCTGCTCGACCATGGCGGGAGCGGCTTCGGTGATTTCGAGGTCGAGATCCGTCGCGCGCATGGAAAGGCTTGCGCCCTCCGCTCGCAGCAGCACGTTCGACAGGATCGGGATCGTGTTGCGCCGTTCCACCACGCGGTGAACGTGGTTCAGCGACTTCAAGAGGTTCGACCGTTCGAGCGTGACACGCATGGGACCGTTTCTCGTCTTCTCAAGCCTACTTGGGGCGTTCTGGCGGGCCAGCCTCTCCGACCGCGACTGGCCGGACCTACTGCGATCGCTTGTTCGGAGGCTCGCTTAAATGTGGACCGGCAATTTGGCAATTCGGCCGGCTGAGCGCAAGGCCAAAGGGACCCCCTCGCGCCCCTCAAGAGCGTGGATCATGGGGAAAAAGCCTGGAATAACCAGGCGACCGGCAGCGGCATCGGTCTCTGTTAAGAGCCAGAATGCCGCTGTCGGCCGTCCGCCGCCCTCTCCGGGCTCCGGTCACGCTGCCGCCTGTCCGCAGATTTGTACGATGCGGGCGAAAATGGGCGGCAGCGCGTAGCCTATTCGTTGATCAGACGCTTCAGAAGTTCGACCTCATGGGAAAGCTTGGTGTCTTTTCCGATCAGATCTTCGATCTTGCGCACGGCATGCAGAACGGTCGTGTGATCACGTCCGCCGAAGCGGCGGCCGATTTCCGGAAACGAGCGCGGCGTCAGCGTCTTGGCCAGATACATCGCGATCTGGCGCGGCTTGACGATCACGCGGGTACGGCGATTGGAAACCAGTTCCTGACGCGAGACATTGTAGTGGCGCGCAACGACCCTCTGAATGTCTTCTATGCGGACGCGCTTGGGCTCGCCGGCATTGACCAGATGGCCAAGAAACTCGTCCACCCGCTCGATCGTGAGGTTCGGCTCGAAGGAGCGACGGAAGAGAAGCTGGTTGAAGGCACCTTCCAGTTCGCGGCCGCTCGCGGTGATGTGGCGCGCCACATGATCGAGGATCGGCAACGGAATGTCGACGGATGGGTCTTCTGCCTGCGCCGCGGCAAGCCGCTGCTGCAGGATTTCCAGGCGCATTTCGTAATCAGGCCCTTCCATCTCGATGGCGACCCCGCCCTGAAGGCGCGAGCGCACGCGGGCGTCCAGCGATTCCAGCTCCCACGGTGCCCGATCGGCGGCAACGACAACCTGCTTGGCGCTGTCGAGCAGCATGTTGAGAAGATGGCAGAACTCGTTCTGGATCGACTTGCCCTGCAGGAACTGCATGTCGTCGATGATCAGGAGATCGATGTTGCGCAACGCGTCCTTGAAAGACAGCGCGTCATTGTCGCGAATGGCGCTGGCGAACCGCCACATGAAATATTCCGCCGTCAGATAGACCACGCGCGGATTGCGCGGGCTGGCGAGAGCTGCCGATGCGATTGCCTGCAGCAGGTGGGTCTTTCCGAGCCCGACGCTGGAATGAACGAAGAGAGGATTGAAGCGCACAGCGCCCGCGCCCGCCTCGGCGATCGTCTTTGCCGCCGCAAGAGCCACGCGGTTCGAAGACCCCTCGATGAAGGATTCAAACGTATAGCGGGCATCGAGCGGAGAACCGACCACGGGATTGGACCCTGGGGCAGGGCGGCGCGACGAAGCAGGTGCAGGACCAGCCGACGGAATGCGGATGTGGACCGGATTCATGGCATTGCCGATCTGCGCGGCGCCCGCGGCCTCTCCGGTGTTCTGCCCAATTATCGGACGTGAAGCCCGGGTGGCGGAACGCACGACGATCTCGACGCGCAGGATCTCGGCATTCTCTTCTTGATAGAGTTTGCAGATGAGCTCCAGATAACGGTTCTGGATCCATGACTTGAGAAACGTGGTCGGCACGGAAAGCCGCACGACGCTCTTTGACGTGGAGTCGACCTTCAGACGACCGAACCAACTTGCAAAGATTTCCTGGCCGAGCTGCGCCTTGAGGCGTGCGCGAACCCGTTCGAACTGCGCATCATGGACCATCTCATCGCCTTCGTTCCGCTGTTGCGGGTTGAGGTCGGACGAACTGGTGTCCTCCACATCCTTGCGCGCATTCCAATCGCCGCCTTGTGCGACGGACGCTGGTGTCGATTGCATATTTTGCCGCCTTTAACTTCTGTTCGCCTGTCCCACCCATCCCGGACATCATGCCCATCGGATGGCGCCATTTCAGATGCGGTTTCGCTCTTTTGACATGTCGAAACTCGCATCAGTCGGTACGGCCTCGCGTCTGTACCGACTACCGGCTCCGGTCCCTTCGCCTCGCAACAAAGGAGAGCCGGTTTTTGCCATGTCGACCCGCTATCTGTGCATACCCTGAATATCCCCCTGCTGTGACCCACAAGCGCCCCGACGCCGTGGCCTTTCGATTGGACAACAAGAAAGGTGTCACGCGGATTCAAATCCGCGCGCCAGTCTCGTCATCAAGACAATGATTGCGCGATTACGCCGCGCCATAACGATGTGGCAGAGACAGCCTGACGCGACACCTGAATGTCGGCAGCAACGGTCCGCATGCGGTCCATCACCTCTTCATTGGCTGCCCCCTGTGGAAGGTATTAAGGCAGTCTCCTTAAGAGATATCAACCGGAGAATTTACGCGGTTTTAACGGTAGGCCGCTTGACAGCCCGGCTGCATCAGGGCCGCAAGGAGTGCGTTTTCGGTAACGCGTTGAAGCAAGGCGCTTTTCGAAAAATCCACTGCAAAATATGAGAGGCGGCGAGAAAAAAATAAAATTGAGCTTGACGGCTTTTGGCCAAATTGCGGCGGGGAGAACAAGTCGCGTACAAAGAGCTACCTCTTGTAACTCTTTGTTCTGAAACGATAAAATGTGTCAGCTGATGAGGCTTGTGTCAGCGATGTGACGGGCGATCGAGCGACTGTGGCATTTCGGAAAAGCTTGAATCAGAAAAGCCCGGCCACGGCCAGGCTTAACCATATCATGTCCGGAACTGGGACGTATTAGGCGCTGATCGCCTTGACCCGGGCCGCCAGGCGCGAGACTTTCCGCGATGCCGTATTCTTGTGCATCACGCCCTTGGTCGCAGCGCGCATCAGCTCGGGCTGTGCCGCCTTGAAAGCATCGGCAGCTGCCTGCAGATCGCCGGAAGCGATCGCTTCTTCGACCTTGCGGACGTAGGTGCGAACGCGCGAGCGGCGCGACTTGTTGATCAGGGTGCGGCGCGCCATCTTGCGGGTCGCTTTTTTCGCCGAAGTGGTATTGGCCATCGATGCCTCTCTTACAAACTTGTTCCGTGCCGCCACTGCCCGCGGAGAAACCTCAGGAGGTTTCGACATCATCGAGAGTGGGAGCAAATGAGCAGGCGGACACACAATGGTCTGCCAAATCCGTGCGGCGCGTATAGCTGGAATGATCGGACGCGTCAACGCGCAAAACGCAGGAGAGACGGTTGGAAACGTCTCTCCGAGGCGCTTATAGCCGCCCGCCCGATCGGCCGCTAGCGGTTCTTGAAGACGGGCTTCCGCTTTTCGCTAAAGGCCGCCATGCCTTCCTTCTGATCTTCTGTCGCGAACAGAGAGTGGAACACCCGGCGTTCGAAGCGCAAACCCTCGCCGAGCGTGCTTTCGAAGGCGCGGTCGACCGTTTCCTTGGCCATCATCACGGCCGGCAGCGGAAAGGATGCGATCTTCTGGGCGGCTTTGATCGCCACCTCGAGAAGATCACCGGCTGGCACGACCCGGGCGACAAGCCCTGAGCGCTCGGCTTCTTCGGCGTCCATCATGCGGCCGGTCAAACACAGATCCATCGCCTTGGCCTTGCCGACCGCGCGCGTGAGGCGCTGTGTCCCGCCCATTCCAGGGATGACCCCGAGCGTGATCTCCGGCTGGCCGAATTTGGCGGTATCGGAGGCGATGATGAAATCGCAGAGCATGGCCAGTTCGCAGCCTCCGCCCAGCGCATAGCCCGAAACGGCGGCGATCTTCGGCTTGCGGGTGCGCGCAATGGCATCCCAGCCACCGATGAAGTCGCCGAGATAATTGTCGACGAAGGTGAGCGATTGCATTTCCTTGATGTCGGCACCGGCGGCAAAGGCCTTTTCCGAACCGGTGATGACGATCGCCCCGATGCCGGCATCGCGATCGAAGCCTTCGGTTGCGTCGATCAGCTCGGTCATTACGGTGGAGTTCAAAGCATTGAGGGCATCGGGCCTGTTCAAAGTCACGATCGCCACACGATCGCGCGTCTCCACCTTGATCGTTTCGTAGGCCATGAAACCTCCCTTGCTCTTGAAGGCCCCGCCCGGGATCACCGCTGGCAGCTGGGGCAGAAGAATGTCGATCGCCCGCTTTGGACGATGCGGCGGACCGTACCGCCACAAGCCTCGCGACGGCAAGGCTCGCCCTCGCGATCGTAGACGGAAAAGCTGTGCTGGAAATAGCCGAGCGCCCCGTCAGCCTGCATGTAATCGCGCAACGACGAGCCGCCGGCAGCGATGGCATCGGCGATCACGTTGCGAATGGCGACGCTCAGCGCCTCAAGCCGTTTGCCCGGCTTGCCACCCGACGTCACAAGCGAACCGGCGGCCCGGCGCGGCGACAGGCGGGAACGCCACAGCGCCTCGCACACATAGATATTGCCGAGCCCCGCGATGACACGCTGGTCGAGAAGCGCGGCCTTGAGCGGAGCCGTCTTTCCCGCAAAGCGCGACGCGAGATAGGCTGCATCGAGATCATTGCCGGTCGGCTCGCGCCCGAGGCCCAGAAAGTGGGGGTGAACCGGCAGGTCCGCCTTGCGCTCGATCAGGGTCATGAAGCCGAACCGGCGTGGGTCATTATAGATGACGGAGAGCGGCTCCCCTTCGTCCGCCAGATGGAAGACGACGTGATCGTGCTGGGTGAGGCGCGAGCGCGCGCGATGAAAATTGCCGGGCGTGTCCTTATCCGGATCATGGGCACCGGGTGCCTCCATCCGGAACGACCCCGACATGCCGAGATGCGCGACGACGACAGCGTCGTCGTCGAGTTCGATCAGCAGATATTTCGCCCGCCGCCCGAGCGAAATGATGCGGCGGCCTTGAAGACGTGCGGCGAAGTTTTCGGGAAACGGAAACCGGAGATCGGGCCGCCGCTGCTCGACACGTGCGATGGTACGGCCTTCCATGGCGGGCGCCAGGCCGCGCCGCACCGTTTCCACTTCTGGCAATTCCGGCATTGAGCGCCCCGCGCTTTCTCGATGAGCTTCGCGGCCAAGCTGCGCCGAAGCTTTTGATTTCAGAATGATTGCCCATATAAGACCTCGCGACGAGTGCGGCAAAGCCGATGGCAACGAGGATTGAGACACTGCATGTCCGATGAGCGCGCAACGGCCCAAGGCGGCATGGATACTTCCTTCGGATTCAAATCCGTCGGCAGCGGCGAAAAACAGGGCATGGTCGATGCCGTTTTCCACCAGGTGGCCCGGCGCTACGACATCATGAACGATGTGATGTCGGCCGGCATGCACCGCGTCTGGAAGGACGCGATGGTGACGGCGCTCAACCCGCCGCGGCATGCCGGCTTCAAGGTGCTCGACGTGGCCGGCGGCACCGGCGATATCGCCTTCCGCATCGTCGACGCCTCGCACCGTCAGGCGCATGCAACCGTGCTCGACATCAATGGATCGATGCTGGGCGTCGGCCAGGAGCGCGCCGAGAAGCGAAACCTGTCCGAGAACGTCGATTTCGTGGAAGCCAACGCAGAGGACCTGCCGTTTGGCGACGCTGAGTTCGACGCCTATACGATCGCTTTCGGCATTCGAAACGTCCCCGATATCGCCAAGGCGTTGGGCGAGGCGCATCGCGTCCTGAAGCGTGGCGGCAGGCTTCTGGTCCTGGAATTCTCCGAGGTCCAGATGCCGATCCTCGACAAGGTCTACGACGCCTGGTCCTTCAATGGCATCCCGGCACTCGGCAAGGCGATCGCAGGTGACGGCGAACCCTACCGGTATCTGGTCGAATCCATCCGCAAATTCCCGCGTCAGGCAGATTTTGCGCGGATGATTGAGCAGGCAGGCTTCGATCGCGTCCGCTGGACCGATTATTCGGGCGGCATCGCGGCCTTGCATTCCGGCTGGAAGCTTTGAGCCGCATGGGCAATATCACGTCCTATCTGCAGCTGGTCCGTGTCGGCTGGGTGTTCGTGCGCGAAGGCGTGATCGCGGCCTTGCCTGCCGATGATCTGCCGCCGCTGATGCGCACCCTGCACGGCTTTTCCCGCCATCTGGCGCGGTCGAAGGCCAAGGAAGCAAGCCGCAGCGACCGGCTGGCGCGCGCCGTTGCTCGGCTCGGTCCATCCTACGTCAAGCTCGGTCAATTCCTGGCGACCCGGCCCGATGTCGTCGGTGCCGACATCGCGGCCGATCTCGCGCTTCTCCAGGATCGGATGGAGACTTTTCCGCTCGAGCAGGCGATGGAGAGCGTCTCCCTTTCGATCGGTCGTCCGATAAACGATGCCTATGTGCGGATCGAGCCGCCGATCGCAGCCGCGTCGATCGCGCAGGTCCATCCGGCCTACGTCTTGCAGGACGGCGCCGAACACAAGGTTGCCGTCAAGGTTGCCCGTCCCGGCGTCCGCGGACGCTTCCGCCGGGACCTCGCGACCTTCTATTTCGTGTCGGAACTCCTGGAACGCCACATTCCCTTTACCCGCCGGCTTCGCCCGATAGAGGTGACGCGGATTCTCGAGCAGACGACCCGCATCGAGATGGATCTGCGGCTGGAAGCGGCGGCGCTCTCCGAGCTTGGCGAGAACATCGCGAAAGATCCCGGTTTTCGTGTTCCGACCGTCGACTGGGAGCGCACCGGCCGCGACGTCATCACGATGGAGTGGATTGATGGCATCAAGATGTCCCAGGTGGACGCTTTGCGCGATGCCGGCCACGACCTCGACCATCTAGCCGACGTTCTGATCCAGTCGTTCCTGCGCCACACGTTGCGGGACGGCTTCTTCCACGCCGACATGCACCAGGGCAATCTGTTCGTTGAAGCCGACGGCACGATCGTTGCAGTTGACCTCGGGATCGTCGGCAGGCTCGGCAAGAAGGAGCGCAGGTTCCTGGCCGAAATTCTCTTCGGCTTCATCACGCGGGACTACATGCGCGTTGCAGAAGTGCATTTCGAAGCGGGATATGTGGCGCGATCCTACGATGTGGCGAGTTTCGCGCAGGCCATCCGCGCCATCGGCGAGCCGATCCACGGCCAGTCTGCCGAAACCATCTCCATGGCCCGGCTGCTGACGCTTCTGTTCGAGGTGACCGAACTTTTCGACATGCAGACGCGGCCTGAACTCGTGATGCTGCAGAAGACCATGGTCGTCGTCGAGGGTGTCGCCCGCACGCTCAATCCGCGGTTCAATATGTGGCGCGCCGCCGAGCCCGTCGTCGGCGAATGGATCCGAGGCAATCTTGGGCCGGCCCGCATCGTCAGCGACGCGCGCGACGGATTGCGCGCCGCCTTCAAGCTGGCCGAGCAGGCGCCCGAGATCGCTGCCCGCACCGAGCGTCTGACGCGGGAAATCGATGCAATGGCCGAAAAGGGCCTGCGGTTCGACGCCGAAACGGCGGAAGCGATCGGCCGGGCAGAAGCCCGCCACAGCCGAAGCGGACGGGTCGCGCTCTGGATCATCGCAGCGACCCTGGTGTGGATCGCGTTTCAGATCGGCTGATCGTGCTAGCATGCTTGCGCTTGACGACGCGTGGTAATCTCGATTGCAGGGGTTAGAGCGTGCCGACCGTACGCAAGCTGGACGAGGAAACGAAGCAGGCACTGCGCGAACGCGCAGCTGCCCACGGCGTATCCATAGAGGAAGAAGCGCGCCGGATTTTGACCGAGTCGGTTCGCGGAGAGCGCCAGCGAAAGAAGCCGAGGGTCGAGGACCTTCTCGCACTCGGCATCCGTCCGCGAGCGGATTTCGACCAAAAGGCCGAGTTTGATGCTCTCTGGGCGTACATAGAAGAGCAATGAGCCTCGTCATCGACGGTTCTGCGCTCGAAACGTGCCGCTTCTGTTCAAGGGCGATGATTTCGGGCATACCGACGTTCGATCCGCGCTTTCCGCGGATTGAAGCTGGCGGGTAGCTATGGCGTTGAACGGCAAGCGCATTCTTCTCATCATCGGCGGCGGCATTGCGGCCTATAAGAGCCTCGATCTGATCCGCCGTCTGCGCGAGCGCGGCGCTGCCGTCCGACCGATCATGACCGCGGGCGCCTGCGAATTCATCACGCCGCTGGCCGTCGGAGCGCTGGCGGCGGACAAGGTCTTCACCGAACTCTTCTCGCGTGAAGACGAGCAGGATGTGGGCCATATTCGGCTCGCACGCGACTGCGATCTGATCATCGTCGCGCCTGCGACGGCGGATCTGATGGCGAAGATGGTCGCCGGATTGGCCAACGATCTCGCATCGACCGTCCTGCTCGCGACGCATCGCAAGGTTTTGCTCGCTCCCGCCATGAACCCTGCCATGTGGACCCACAAGGCGACGTCGCGCAATGTCGCGCAACTGAGAAATGACGGCATCCATTTCGTCGGCCCCGAGACCGGGGAGATGGCGGAAAGCGGGGAGGCGGGCCGCGGGCGCATGAGTGAACCGCTCGCCATCGTGGCTGCCGCAGAAGCATTGCTGGACGAAGCGCCCAAGCCGCTCACCGGCCGGCATGCGATCGTCACATCCGGACCGACCCATGAACCGATCGATCCCGTCCGGTATATTGCCAATCGTTCCAGCGGTCGGCAGGGCCATGCCATCGCCGCCGCGCTCGCCCGCCTCGGCTGTTCCGTCACGCTTGTCACGGGTCCCGTGACGATCGCGGATCCCGCGGGTGTCGACACGATCCATGTCGAGACGGCGCGCCAGATGATGACAGCCGTGGAAGCGGCATTGCCAGCCGATATCGCCGTGATGGTTGCAGCGGTAGCCGATTGGCGCACGGTCACCGACGAGGGCCATAAGATCAAGAAGCAGGCGAATGCCGCCCCGCCTGCGCTGCAACTGGTCGAAAACCCGGATATCCTGAAGACGATCGGCCACCACGCACAGCGACCCAAACTGGTTGTGGGATTTGCCGCGGAAACCGACGATGTCGAACAGAACGGGCGCGCCAAGCTTGCCCGCAAGGGCGCCGACCTCATCGTCGCGAACGATGTCGGGTCGGGGACGGGCGTCATGGGCGGCACCCGCAACAAAGTTCATATCCTGACGGCGGAAGGCACGGAGCCCTGGCCGGATATGGACAAGGACGAGGTGGCCGAACGACTGGCCAATCTGATCGCGGAAAAGCTCGCCATCTGATCGAGGAGACACGCGGTGAAAGTCGACGGCACCTGTCATTGCGGAGCAATCGCCTTTACGGCCGAGATCGACCCCGACCGCGTCACGATTTGTCATTGCACCGACTGCCAGCGCCTGACGGGCACCGCTTATCGCATCTCGGTCTCGACGCGGCGGGCCGATTTTGCTCTGTTGCGCGGCCAGCCTCAGCGTTACGTGAAAATGGCCGAAAGCGGCAATCGTCGCGAGCAGGCGTTCTGTGCGGCATGCGGCTCGCCGCTATGGTCGGCAGACGCAGACAATGCAGACAGCCCGTTGGGGCTGCGGGTAGGCACGCTTGTCCAGCGTGCCGAGCTGGCGCCATCCAGGCAGATCTGGTGCGGGTCCGCCTTGCCGTGGTCGCAGGATTTGCGCGGGCTGCCCAAATCCCCGGCGGAATGATTTTTCAAGAATAGTGCCGATGCCGGAACGCCCGATTGGGTGCACGGCCAAGTTTGGAGCGCCTGTCGGTCGCAAGGAGCGATCGGCATCATTATGTTAGGGCAACAGGACAATCCAATCGAAAGGGAGACGGCTATGGGTCTTCGCATCAACGACACGGCGCCCGATTTCACCGCCGAAACCACTCAAGGGACGATCAATTTTCACGAGTGGATCGGAGACGGGTGGGCCATTCTCTTTTCGCACCCGAAGAACTTCACACCGGTCTGCACCACGGAGCTTGGCTACATGGCGGGCCTCGCCGGCGAGTTCGAGAAGCGCAATGCAAAGATCATCGGCATCTCGGTCGATCCGGTCGAAAGCCACGGCAAGTGGAAGGAAGACATCAAGATCGCGACCGGCCACTCTGTCGAGTACCCGCTGATCGGCGACAAGGACCTCAAGGTCGCGAAGCTCTACGACATGCTGCCGGCAGAAGCTGGCGACAGCTCCGAAGGCCGGACGCCTGCCGACAATGCGACGGTTCGTTCGGTTTTCGTCATTGGGCCGGACAAGAAGGTAAAGCTGATCCTCACCTATCCGATGACGACGGGCCGCAACTTCGATGAGATTTTGCGGGCGATCGATTCCATCCAGCTGACGGCCAAGCACCAGGTGGCAACGCCGGCGCAGTGGAAGCAGGGCGAGGATGTCATCATCACCGCCGGCGTCTCCGACGAGGATGCCGAAAAGCGTTTCGGCTCGTTCGAGCGCGTGCTGCCCTATCTGCGCAAGACGAAGCAGCCTTCGGCCTGATCGGTCAGTGCTTTCAGCAGACGAAAATGCCGTGGCTCGCGCCGCGGCATTTTTTTATGATCAGGCTTCGGTGTCGGGTTGGCGCGAGGGATGTGCATCCGCAAATGCCTCGAGCGCGTTGCAAGTCCGCTCGATCGCCCGAAGGCGCGGCATGGCAGTGAGATCGACGCCGAAGCGGGCCGCGGAAAACATCTGCGGCACCAGGCAGATGTCGGCAAGCCCGGGTGTCTCGCCGAAACAGAAGGTGGTTTCGGTATCCCTGCGCTCCAGCAGGGCCTCGCAGGCTGAAAGCCCGCGCCCGATCCACTCCCGACACCAGTCGTCCGCCTGCGCCTGGCTGAGCCCGAGTGGGCCTTTCAGGTAATCGAGCACCCGCAGGTTCTGCAGCGGGTGAGTGTCGCAAGCGATGACTTGCGCGAATGCGCGCACCTCCGCGCGCTCCAGTGGGTCACTCGGCAGAAGAGCTGGCCCGTCGTGCGTTTCCTCCAGCCATTCGATGATGGCCAGCGACTGCGTGAGGACGGCGCCCTCGATTTCCAGAGCCGGTACGAGTCCCTGAGGGTTGAGAGCGGTAAAGGCCGGCATCTTCTGCTCGCCGCCACGGTTGCGCAGATGCACGTAGCGGTTTTCAGGGCTGAGGCCCTTCAGATTGAAGGCGATGCGGCAGCGATAGGCTGCCGACGATCGGAAATAGCCATAAAATACCATGGACACGACGTGCTCCTCCTTCAGGCGATCAACGCCGCGTCTCGTCCCGGATGCGGCCTGCTTTTGCCGCACCGTAACCGGCCGCCGACGTTATGGGTAGCATGCAAATCAATCCGACTGGGCTGCAAGGGCTGAGCCGGTGTCGGGGCCGGAAGAGGCAGTCGATATCCGCGCAAATTTGTGGCATCTGCCGATTGGGCGAGAAGGGGAGTGAGCCATGAAGATCATCAGGACGGTGGCTGAGCTGCGCGAAGAGGTCGGGACCTGGCGCCGGGAGGGCCGGACCGTCGGCGTCGTGCCGACCATGGGCGCGCTCCATGAAGGCCATCTCAGTCTGGTGCGTCGCGCATTGGCGGAAACGGACAGGGTCATCGTGACGCTTTTCGTCAATCCCAAGCAGTTCAACGATGCGTCTGACCTTGACGCCTACCCACGCACCGAGGAGAGCGACGCGCAAAAGCTGAAACCGCTTGGCGCGCACGTGCTTTACGCGCCAAGCGCCGCTGAAATGTACCCCTCCGGCTTCCAGACCAAGGTGTCGGTCTCCGGTGTCTCGGAGGGCCTTTGCGGTGCGGGACGAACGGGGCATTTCGATGGCGTCGCGACCGTGGTTTCCAAGCTTTTCCTTCAGGCCGGTGCCGACAGGGCGTTCTTCGGCGAGAAGGATTTCCAGCAATTGCACGTGGTGCGGCGCATGGCGCGGGACCTCGACATTCCGATAGAAGTGGTGGGCTGCCCGACGGTGCGGGATGCCGACGGTTTGGCTCTTTCTTCCCGAAACGAGCGGTTGTCGGCTGGCGATCGATCGAATGCCTCGGCCATCGCGGCGGCTTTGCGCGAGGCAGCCGAAAGTCTGGCCGCAGGCGCCGATATCACAGAGACGCTCGAGGCGGCGACCGTACGGCTGAAATCCATCCCGGAGGCACGGTTCGAATATCTCGAACTGCGCCATGAGGACGATTTGTCGCCGGTGAACGCCCTCGCTCGACCAGCGCGCCTGTTGGCGGCAGTCTGGTTGGGAGATGTCCGGTTGATCGACAACGTCCCCGTTGCCGTGCCGTAGCGTGATCTCTGCTGTGTGTGGAGCAGCAATCGCATTCTTCAAGCCATCGAAATCAGAAACTTTAGGCTTGAAGTTTCATGCTTGAAAAAAGCATTCCGCTCTGACACTCTCCCTGTCGAACATGAGGGAGTGAAGCGATGCGCGTTGCATGTCTTGGTGGCGGTCCGGCCGGTCTCTATTTTGCGATCAGCATGAAGCTGCGTGACCCATCCCATGAGGCGGTCGTGATCGAGCGCAACCGCCCGAACGACACGTTCGGCTGGGGCGTCGTCCTGTCGGACGAGACGCTCGACAATCTTAAGGAAAACGACGCCAAGAGCGCCGAAGCGATCCGCGAGCATTTCGCCTACTGGGACGATATCGCTGTGGTCTACAAGGACACGCGCACGGTCTCGACCGGTCACGGCTTCTGCGGTATCGGCCGCAAGAAGCTGCTCGAATTGCTGCAGGGCAGGGCACGTGAACTGGGCGTCGAACTCCGTTTCGAAACGGAAATCGAAGACGTCCGCACCTATATGGCCGAGTATGATCTGGTCATCGCGTCGGATGGTCTGAATTCCAAGGCGCGCAGGACGTTCGAAGACGTCTTCAAGCCCGACATCGACACCCGCAAGTGCAAGTTCGTCTGGCTCGGGACTCACCAGAAATTCGACGATGCCTTCACCTTCATCTTCGAGAAGACCGAGCATGGCTGGGTCTGGGCCCATGCCTACCAGTTCGACCCGGACACGGCGACGTTCATCGTCGAATGCAGCCAGGAAACCTGGGACAAGTTCGGCTTCGGCGATATGAGCCAGCAGGAATCCATCGCCGTCTGCGAGGAGATCTTCAAGGATCACCTTGGCGGCCACAGCCTGATGACCAATGCCGGCCATATCCGTGGTTCGGCCTGGATCAACTTCCCGCGCGTGCTCTGCGAGCGCTGGTCCTATGAAAACCTGGCGCTGATGGGCGACGCGGCGGCCTCTGCGCATTTCTCCATTGGCTCCGGCACCAAGCTCGCGCTGGAAAGCGCGATCGCCATGGCCGAATATCTCCATTCCGAGCCGACGCTTGAGGCGGCATTCGCCAAATACGAGGAAGCGCGACGGCTGGAAGTGCTGCGCCTGCAGTCGGCCGCCAAGAACTCGCTCGCCTGGTTCGAGGACGTCGAGCGGTATCTCGATCTCGATCCGGTGCAGTTCAACTATTCGCTGCTCACCCGTTCGCAGCGCATCAGCCACGAAAATCTGCGCATGCGCGATGCGGACTGGCTGGAGAGTGCAGAAGGCTGGTTCCAGAAGGAATCCGGCGTCAACGGCAACTCCCCGGTTCGCCGCCCGATGTTCGCGCCCTTCAAGTTGCGCGAAATGACGCTGAAGAACCGCGTCGTCGTCTCGCCCATGGCCCAGTACAAAGCCGTGGACGGTACCCCGACCGATTGGCATCTCGTGCACTATGGCGAGCGCGCCAAGGGCGGTGCCGGCCTGCTTTATGTCGAGATGACCTGCGTATCGCCTGAAGGCCGCATCACGCCCGGCTGCCCGGGGCTTTACAAGCCCGAGCACGAGGCTGCGTGGAAGCGCATCGTCGATTTCGTCCATGCCGAAACGGATGCGAAGATCTGCGCCCAGATCGGCCATGCCGGTGCCAAGGGTTCGACGCAGGTTGGATGGGAAGAAATGGACGCGCCTCTGCGTGAGGACAATTGGGAGCTTCTCGCACCCTCCGTCGTGCCTTGGTCGGACAAGAACGCGGCTCCGAAGGAAATGGACCGCGCCGACATGGACAAGGTGCGTGACCAGTTCGTCGCTTCCGCCGAGATGGCCGATCGCGCCGGGTTCGACATGCTCGAAATCCATATGGCACATGGCTACCTGCTGTCGGCCTTCATCACGCCGCTGACCAACCGCCGCACCGATGAGTATGGCGGCAGCCTCGAAAACCGCATGCGCTATCCGCTGGAAATCTTCCACGCGGTTCGTGCCGTCTGGCCCCAGAACAAGCCGATCTCGGTGCGCATTTCCGCCAATGACTGGGTAGACGGCGAGGGCGTTGGTCCCGGCGAAGCGGTGGAAATCGCCCGCATGCTGCAGGCAGCGGGCGTTGATATCTGCGACGTCTCGGCCGGCCAGACCTCGAAGCGCGCTCGGCCCGTCTACGGCCGCATGTTCCAGACGCCGTTCTCGGACCGCATCCGCAACGAAACGGGCATGGCGACAATGGCTGTCGGCAACATCTACGAGCCTGACCACGTCAACTCGATCCTGATGGCCGGCCGCGCCGATCTCGTCTGTCTTGCCCGGCCGCACCTTGCCGACCCGTACTGGATGCTGCACGCCGCAGCTGGCCTGGGTGATCGAAACGAAACCTGGCCCGCCCCTTACTGGCCGGGTCGCGACCAGCTCTATCGCCTCTCGGAGCGCGGCGAAAACCTGACGGCTGTCTGATGAGCGGCCTCGATCTCACCGGGCGCCATGCGCTCGTGACCGGCGGCGGGACCGGCGTCGGTGCCGTGATCGCCGAGACGCTCGCAGCCCGCGGCGCTTCCGTCACGATTCTCGGCCGCCGGCTTTCGGCGCTTGAGGATGTTGCCGGCGCGCATGAGCGCATTTTCGCGGTCGAAGGCGACGTGACGGATGAACGCTCCTTGGCGGATGCGTTTGGAAGAGCCGTTGCTGAATGCGGTCCGCTTTCCATCGTCGTCGCCAATGCCGGTGCAGCCGACAGCGTACCGTTCCACAAGATGGACATCGACGGCTGGAACCGCATGCTGGCGGTCAACCTCACCGGCGTGTTCACGACGTTTCGCCACGCGCTGCCGGCGATGCGCGATGCACGCTTCGGGCGGCTGATCGCAATTGCCTCGACCGCCGGCCTGAAAGGCTACCCTTACGTTTCGCACTACTGCGCCGCCAAGCATGGCGTCATCGGCCTGACGCGGGCGCTCGCGCTCGAAACGGCAAAGACGGGCGTGACGGTCAACGCCATCTGCCCGGGCTTCACCGAGACACCGCTTCTGGAGCGCTCGATCGAGAACATCATGGAAAAGACCGGCAAGGGGCGCGACGATGCTGCCGCGGCGCTGACCGTCAACAACCCGATGGGCCGCTTCATCCAGCCGCGCGAGATTGCCGATGCCGTGACGTGGCTTTGCGGCGCCGATGCCGGCTCGGTCACCGGGCAGGCGATCTCGATTTCGGGGGGCGAGATATGAGTGACCAGGAAACCGCCAAGGCCTTAGATTCTCTGGAAATCGCAAAGCCCGATGCCGCGCGCCAACGGCTGCGGGTCTGGCTGAAGCTTTTGAAAACGCAGCGCCAGATCGAGGCCGTTCTGCGCGAGCGGCTGCGGGTGGAATATAACACGACGCTGCCCCGCTTCGATGTGCTGGCCGCGCTCTACCGTGCCGAAAAGGGCATGAAGATGAGCGAATTGTCGTCCGAACTGATGGTCTCCAACGGCAACGTGACGGGGATTATCGAACGCCTTGTCGCCGATGGGCTCGTCGTGCGGGTCTCCGTCGAAAACGACCGCCGCGCCATGCTAGTGCGGCTGACGCGCAAGGGGCAGGAGGACTTCGCATCCATGGCCGGCGTCCACCGCGGCTGGGTGAACGAATTGCTCGGCGGGCTGGACGACGACGCTGCCCGCCAGCTGATGGCGCTTCTGGGCGCCGCCGAACCGAAATTGGGAGAGACTGAATGACCGCGATGAAGGATTTGAAGCCGCAGCACTTCGAATGGGAGGTGGACGGCACCATCGCGCGCATTCGCCTGTCGCGCCCCGAGCGCAAGAACCCGCTGACCTTCGAAAGCTATGCCGAACTGCGCGACACCTTCCGCGCCCTGACCTATGCCGACGATGTCGACGTTGTCGTCTTCCTCCCGAATGGCGGCAATTTCTGCTCCGGCGGTGACGTGCACGACATCATCGGCCCGCTGACCGGCATGGACATGAAGGGCCTGTTGAACTTCACGCGCATGACCGGCGACCTGGTCAAGGCGATGCTGAACTGTGGCAAGCCGATCATCTCTGCAGTCGATGGCGTGGCCGTCGGCGCCGGCGCGATCATCACGATGGCGTCCGATATCCGCATCGCGACGCCCGAGGCGAAGACGGCGTTTCTGTTCACGAAAGTCGGGCTCGCCGGTTGCGACATGGGCGCTTGCGCCATGCTGCCCCGCCAGATCGGCCAGGGCCGCGCCGCCGAACTGCTCTATACGGGCCGTTCGATGAGCGCGGACGAAGGCGAACGCTGGGGCTATTACAACCGCCTCGTGGCTGCCGCCGATCTCGAAAAGGATGCAATGGACATCGCGTCACGCATTGCAGCCGGCCCCAATTTCGCGCACTCGATCACCAAGACCCAGCTGAACCACGAATGGTCGATGGGGTTGGAGCAGGCGATCGAGGCGGAGGCCCAGGCGCAGGCGATCTGCATGCAGACACAGGATTTCCACCGCGCCTACCATGCCTTCGTGGCGAAGCAGAAGCCCGTGTTCGAGGGCAATTGATGGCCGACCAGTCCTTCCTCTCCTGGCCGTTCTTCGAGGACCGGCACCGCGCGCTCGCAGCCGAACTCGAAGCTTGGTGCGAAAAGCACCTGCCCGTCGATCATCACGATGTGGACGGCGCCTGCAAGGCGCTGGTCAAGGCACTCGGGGCCGCCGGCTTCCTGCGCCACTCGGCCATCGATCCTGAGGGCGATGGTCCGCTCGACGTGCGCTCGCTCGCCATCATCCGCGAAACGCTGGCACGCCACGACGGTCTCGCCGATTTCGCCTTTGCGATGCAGGGCCTCGGCACCGGCGCGATCTCGCTGTTCGGCACGCCCGAGCAGAAGGCCTGGCTTTCGAAAACCCGCGCGGGCGACGCGATCTCCGCCTTCGCCCTTTCGGAGCCGAAGTCGGGCTCGGACGTCGCCAACATGGACATGACGGCGCGCCATGACGGCGACGCCTATGTGCTCGACGGCGAGAAGACCTGGATTTCCAACGGCGGCATCGCCGATCTCTATTGCGTCTTCGCGCGCACCGGCGAGGCACCGGGCGCAAGAGGCATTTCGGCCTTCGTCGTGCCGGCCGACACGCCGGGCCTCACCATCGCCGAGCGGATCGACGTCATCGCGCCGCATCCATTGGCCCGCCTGAAATTCGAGAACTGCCGCATCCCCGCCGCCGCACTGATCGGCAAGCCGGGCGATGGCTTCAAGATCGCCATGTCGGTGCTCGATGTCTTCCGTTCGACCGTTGGCGCGGCGGCACTCGGCTTTGCACGCCGGGCGCTGGACGAAACGGTGAAGCGCGCCCGCGAGCGCGAACTTTTCGGCGCACCGCTGGGTGATCTGCAGATGGTGCAGGGCCACATCGCCGACATGGCGCTCGACGTCGATGCGGCGGCGCTCCTCATCTACCGCGCCGCCTGGACCAAGGACATGGGCGCGCCGCGGGTAACGCGGGAAGCGGCGATGGCCAAGCTTTACGCCACCGACCGGGCGCAATCGGTGATCGACAAGGCCGTGCAGATCCATGGCGGAGACGGCGTGCGCAAGGGCTCGATCGTCGAAAGCCTCTACCGCGAGATTCGTGCGCTGCGAATCTACGAGGGGGCGTCCGACGTGCAGAAGGTCGTCATTGCCAGACAGGTCATGGCCTGAGTGTTTTGGGCCTGAGTGTTTTGGGCCTGAGTGTTTTGGGCCTAAGTTTTTGGCGCGAGGTTTTGGGAGAGAGACATGCAATTGGGACCGACGGGCCACACCGATACCTTCGCCCGCGACAACCTGCCCCCCTTCGATCAATGGCCTGAGATCGATTTCTCCGGCTTCGATTATCCGGATTATCTGAATGCCGGCGTCGAGCTCACCGATCGCCTGGTCGAAAAAGGCTTCGGCGACAATGTCGCGCTGATCGGCAACGGTCGCCGCCGCACCTACAAGGAACTGTCGGACTGGACGAACCGCCTGGCGCATGCGCTGACCGAGGATTACGGCGTCCGTCCCGGCAACCGCGTGCTGATCCGCTCGGCCAACAACCCCGCCATGGTGGCCTGCTGGCTTGCCGCGACGAAAGCCGGCGCCGTCGTCGTCAACACGATGCCGATGCTGCGCGCCGGCGAGCTGGCTAAGATCGTCGACAAGGCGGAAGTTTCGCTGGCGCTTTGCGATACTCGGCTGATGGACGAACTCGTCGCCTGCGCCAAGGACAGCACGTTTCTGCAGAAGGTCGTCGGTTTCGACGGCACTGCCAATTTCGATGCGGAACTGGACCGGGTCGCGCTCGACAAGCCGGTGCGCTTCGATGCGGTGAAGACGGGCCGTGACGACGTGGCGCTCCTCGGCTTCACCTCGGGCACCACGGGTGAGCCGAAGGCCACCATGCATTTCCACCGCGATCTGTTGATCGTCGCCGACGGCTACGCGCGCGAAGTCCTGAACGTCACGCCGGACGACATTTTCGTCGGTTCGCCGCCGCTTGCCTTCACTTTCGGCCTTGGCGGGCTGGCCGTGTTTCCGCTGCGCTTCGGCGCTGCCGCGACGCTGCTCGAGAAGGCAGCGCCGCCGAACATGATCGAGATCATCCAGAAGTACCGCGCGACCGTCTGCTTCACGGCGCCAACGGCCTATCGCGCCATGCTGGCGGCCATGGAGGAGGGTGCCGATCTGTCCTCGCTCCGCGCGGCGGTGTCGGCCGGCGAGACGCTTCCGGCTCCCGTCTTCGATGCGTGGGTCAAGAAGACCGGCAAGCCGATGCTCGACGGCATCGGATCGACCGAGCTCCTGCACATCTTCATCACCAACCGCTTCGACGATGCGCGCGCGGGATCGACCGGGCGCCCGGTGACCGGCTATTCGGCGATCGTGGTCGACGAGAACATGCATGAAGTTCCGCGCGGCACAGTGGGCAAGCTTGCCGTGAAGGGCCCGACGGGCTGCCGTTATCTCGCCGACGACCGCCAGCGCGATTACGTGCGCGACGGCTGGAACGTCACCGGCGACAGCTTCACCCAGGACGAAGAGGGCTATTTCCACTTTGCCGCCCGCTCCGACGACATGATCGTCTCGGCCGGTTACAACATCGCGGGGCCTGAGGTGGAAGCGGCGCTGCTCGCACATGACGATGTCGCCGAATGCGCTGTCATCGGCGTTCCGGACGAGGAGCGCGGCACGGTCGTCTGCGCCTATGTGGTCGTGACGTCGGGTGTCGAAACGGACACCGTCACGGCAAAGCGCCTGCAGGACCACGTGAAGGCGGTCATCGCCCCTTACAAATATCCCCGCCTCGTCCGTTTCGTGGACGAACTCCCGAAGACCCAGACCGGCAAGATCCAGCGCTTCAGGCTGCGCGCCGGCCACTGAACGACAAGACGGAAAGAAGACGTATGAGCGTGACCACACTCCACCCTGAAGGCTGGGCGCCCGCCAAGGGCTACGCGAATGGCATGAAGGCGACAGGAACGATGATCTTCGTCGGAGGCCAGATCGGCTGGACGGCGGATCAGGTGTTCGAAACGGATGACTTCGTCGGCCAGTGCGAGCAGGCGTTGAAAAACATCCGCGCCGTTCTGGAAGAAGGTGGCGCCGGCCCCGAGCATCTCGTGCGCCTGACCTGGTTCGTCACCGACAAGCAGGAATATCTCGCCGGTCTCAAGGACCTCGGCCGCGTCTACCGCGATGTCATGGGCCGCAATTTCCCGGCCATGACGATGGTGCAGGTCACGGCGCTGGTCGAGGATCGTGCGAAAGTCGAGATCGAAGCGACCGCCGTTCTCTGAGGCGTTCGCTTAAAGGCGAAGGTTCGGGAGATGTTTGGCCGTCAGTGCTGGCGGCCTATCGCCAGATATTTCTGGCGGCGATCCTTGACCAACCCGGCGCCGTCGAGCGCCGAGAGGTCCTTCAACGCATCGGCAATCACGCTGCCGGTGGCGGCCATCGCCTTTTCCGGCTCGCGATGCGCGCCGCCGACAGGCTCCGGAATGATGCCGTCGACGATGCCGAGATCCTTGAGGTCTTCGGCCGTGATCCGCATGCTGGTTGCCGCGTCCTTGGCCTTGGTCGAGTCGCGCCATAGGATCGAGGCGGCGCCTTCGGGCGAAATGACGCTGTAGATCGAGTGCTCGAGCATATAGACGCGGTTGCCCGTGGCGATCGCGATAGCGCCGCCCGACCCGCCTTCGCCGATGATGACCGAAACGATCGGCACTTTCACCTTGAGGCACATTTCGGTGGACCGAGCGATGGCTTCCGCCTGGCCGCGCTCTTCTGCCCCGACGCCCGGATAGGCGCCCGCCGTATCGATCAGTGTCACGATCGGCAGACCGAAGCGGTCCGCCATTTCCATGATGCGGATCGCCTTGCGATACCCTTCGGGCTTCGCGCTGCCGAAATTGTGCCGGATGCGGGATTTGGTGTCGTGGCCCTTTTCCTGACCGATCAGAGCAACGGGCGTGCCACGAAAGCGGGCGAGGCCCGCCTGAATCGCAGCGTCCTCCGAGAATTTGCGGTCGCCGGCGAGCGGCGTGAATTCGGTGAAGAGCGATTTCGCGTAGTCGAAGAAGTGTGGCCGCGCCGGGTGACGGGCGACCTGCGTCTTCTGCCACGGCGTGAGCTTCGCGTAGATGTCCGCCATTGCATCGCGTGCGCGCGCCTCGAGCCGTGCGATTTCATCGGCCGTGTCGACGCTCTCGTCCTCTTCGCCCAGTTTCTTCAGCTCGTGGATCTTGCCCTCGAGATCGGAGATCGGCTTTTCGAATTCGAGATAATTATGCATGGGCCCGGTCGGTTGAATGATGGCGACGGCCGACACCTGCGTGAAGATCGTGTCGGTAAGGCGGCACGCGGCGGACTGGCCGCGCTTTCAGGCGTTCTCTTCCTGTTTTTTGCCGCGCTTTGCAAGGGGGTGATGGTCCTGCACAAGCCGATGCAGCCGCTCTTCCAGCACGTGAGTATAGATCTGAGTGGTGGAGATGTCGGCATGGCCGAGCAGTTCCTGCACGACGCGCAGATCCGCGCCATTGGCGAGCAGATGGCTGGCAAACGCGTGACGCAGCACGTGCGGCGAGACGAGCGCGGTATCGAGCCCGGCTCGTCCGGCCAGTGCCTTCAGATCGCGGGCGAACACCTGCCGCGCGAGATAGCCGCTTTCGGAATCGGCGGGAAACAGCCAGCGTTCGTCAGGCGCTCCGCCGATGCGAGGCTCATCAACGCGCGTCGCTTGGAGGGCCGCCCTGTAGCGCTCAGCCGCGCGCTGCGCCCGGCCGGTCAACGGCACGAGGCGCTCCTTGTTGCCTTTGCCGCGGATCACCAGCATGTCGCTGCGCGTCGCCACCACGCTCGCGGGAAGCGCGACAAGTTCGCTGACGCGCATGCCCGTGGCGTAGAGCAGTTCCAGAAGCGCCAGCAGCCGCAGCCGGCGACAGGTCTCGAACGGCGTTTGGCCGGTTTCTCCCGCTTCCATCTCCGCCTGTTCGATGAGCCGGTCGACATCGGCCATCGACATCGTCTTCGGCAAGGTCTGGCTTTTCGCGGGCGCCTGCAGGTTCGCAGTCGGATCGTCGGTCCGGATACCCTCGGAATAGAGGAACCCGTAGAACTGCCGCAGCGTCGACAACCGCCGCGCCTGCGATGCGGGCGCGAAGCCCCGGCCATGGATGTTGGCGAGATAGGCATCGAGGTCCGGCCCGGTCGCCGCTGTCAGCGAGGATTTGTGGTCGCGGAGAAAGGCGAAGGCGTCGTCCAGATCCCGTGCATAGGAGGTCAGCGTGTTGTCGGCAGCTCCGCGCTCCACGCCCATCATTTCGATGAAGGCCTCCAGGTGGGCCGCGCTGAGATCAGCCATGGGTTCTCCGAAGGCGGGTGGTCGAATGCTGGTGGCTCGTGACTGACCGGGTCAGTCCGATTGCCCGATCGTCGGGGCAGTGTCACCCGTGGCGGCTCCGCCTGCCGGCTGGTTGATCCGCTCTGTGGGAACTCTGACGGTGATCTCGCGCGGGTTCGGCTCCACGAAGATCACGAGCGCGAGCATCGCGCCATAGACCAGACCGACGACGACGCCGCAAAACACCAGAAATCGAATGAGCGAGGGCATCGGTTGCAGTCCACTGTTCGGGTGCCCTTTATGGGCGACCGGCCGATTCGAAGCAAGCGCAGGGCGTCCTCTGGGCCCGCGAGCCTTGACGGTCCGGACCCATTTCGCGATAGGAGGTGCCGTACCTCAAGGATGGGACCCTGCGATGACAGCGGCAAGCGAAGCGAGCCGGCAAGATCTCCGCCGCGTTGCGCGCGAAGCCTTTGGCGCGCGCAATCTCGTCTTCGTCGGCCTGATGGGCGCCGGCAAGTCTGTGATCGGCAAGATGGTTGCGACGGCGCTTGAATTGCCTTTCGTCGATTCCGATGCCGAGATCGAGCGCGTCTCCCAGATGACCATCGCCGAACTCTTCGATCTCTACGGCGAGCCGGAATTTCGGGCGCTCGAGGCGCGTGTGATCGAACGCCTGCTCAAATCGGGCC
Organism: Rhizobium sp. EC-SD404; assembly: GCF_902498825.1. Lineage (NCBI taxonomy): Bacteria > Pseudomonadati > Pseudomonadota > Alphaproteobacteria > Hyphomicrobiales > Rhizobiaceae > Rhizobium > Rhizobium sp. EC-SD404. The sequence goes on along the minus strand of NZ_LR701459.1, from coordinate 3,371,976 downwards.
CGCGCGTTCTGTCCACCGGAGGCGGCGCCTTCATCAACGAGAAATCGCGCGCCCTGATCAAGGAAGAAGCCGTTTCGATCTGGCTGAAGGCGGACCTCGACGTTCTGTGGGAGCGTGTGAAGAAGCGCGACACACGGCCGCTCCTCAAGACCGCCGAGCCTGAGCAGACGCTCAAGACCTTGATGGAGAAGCGCTATCCGATCTATGCGGAAGCCGACATCACCATCAATTCCCGAAATGTCCGCAAGGAAGTGATCGTCGAGGAAACGATCGCCGCCCTTGCTGCCCGCGCCGGAGAGGCAGCGATTTCATGAGCATGCATCAGGTCGAAGCCGGCGCCGGTCGGCGCGTCCAGGTTCCGCTGGGCGATCGCGCGTATGAGATCGTCATCGAACCCGGAGCTTTGCGGACCGCGGGTGCGCTGATCGCCAAACGACTTCCGAAGGCGCGTGTGGCGATCGTCACCGATGCGACCGTCGCCGGTTTCCATCTCGGCTTGCTCCAATCCGCACTCGACGAGGCCGGGATCGGCCATGAGACGATCACGCTGCCAGCCGGCGAGAAGACCAAGAGCTTCGAGCATCTGATCGACGTCGTCGACGCGGTGCTCGCCGCACGGCTCGAGCGTGGCGACGCGATCGTCGCTCTTGGCGGTGGTGTCATTGGCGATCTTGCCGGTTTTGCAGCCGGCATCGTGCGCCGGGGCATGCATTTCATCCAGATCCCGACCTCGCTGCTCGCGCAGGTCGATAGTTCCGTCGGCGGCAAGACGGGCATCAATTCAACCCATGGCAAGAACCTGGTCGGCGTCTTCCATCAGCCGTCGCTGGTCATCGCCGATACGGCCGTGCTCGATACGCTATCGCCCCGCGAGTTTCGCGCAGGCTACGCCGAGGTCGCTAAATACGGACTGATCGACAAGCCCGACTTCTTCGCCTGGCTGGAGAAGAACTGGCGACGTGTGTTCGAAGGTGGACCCGAGCGCGTCGAGGCGATCGCGGTCAGCTGCGAGGCCAAGGCGGAGGTAGTCGTCGCCGACGAACGCGAGAGCGGCCGTCGGGCATTGCTCAATCTCGGTCATACATTCGGCCACGCACTGGAAGCCGCGACCGCCTATGACGGCCGTCGTCTGGTGCATGGCGAGGGCGTCGCCATAGGCATTGTGCTGGCGCACGCATTTTCCAACCGCATGAACCTCGCCAGCGCCGACGATGCCGCCCGCGTCTCGGCGCATCTGAAAGAGGTCGGGCTGCCGACGCGGCTCTCCGATATTCCGGGCGACCTGCCGCCTGCCGAACGCCTTCTCGATCTGATGGGGCAGGACAAGAAGGTCGTCCGCGGCCGGCTGACCTTCATCCTGACGCGCGGGATCGGCCAATCCTTCATCGCCGACGACGTACCGCCGGCGGAAGTTCTCGCATTTCTCAAGGAGAAGCTGGCGCAATGACAGCAGATGCTTTCGCAAGCTTCATCTCGGATTACTGGCTGACCGCACTGGCGATCCTCGGCCTGATCTGCGCATCTGCCTTCTTCTCCGGATCGGAGACGGCGCTGACGGCCGCCTCCCGCTCGCGCATGCACACGCTCGAGACCAATGGCGATCCGCGCGCCGGCGTAGTCGGCACGTTGATCGATCGCCGCGACCGGCTGATCGGGGCGTTGCTCATCGGCAACAACCTCGTCAACATTCTTGCATCGTCCTTGGCGACCAGCCTGTTGCTCGGCATTTTCGGCGATTCCGGCGTGGCCGTGGCGACCATCGCGATGACGGTGCTGCTCGTGATCTTCGCCGAGGTATTGCCGAAAAGCTGGGCGATCTCCGGTCCGGATCGCTTCGCACTGGCTGTTTCCAATCCGGTGCGGATCTTCGTCAAGGTCTTCGGTCCACTGTCTTCGGTGGTGAACTGGATCGTGCGGAAGATCCTTGGCGTGTTCGGGGTTACGCTATCGGCCGGAACATCGATGCTGACGGCCCACGAAGAGCTTCGCGGTGCCGTCGACCTGTTGCACCGCGAGGGATCGGTGATCAAGGCGGACCGCGACCGCCTGGGCGGCGTGCTCGATCTCGACGAACTCGAAGTGTCCGACATCATGGTTCACCGGACCTCGATGCGTATGGTGAGCGCGGACGACACGCCGGAAGCGGTCGTCCGCACGATCTTGGACAGCCCCCACACCCGGATGCCTGTTTGGCGCGGCCAGACCGACAACATCATCGGGGTTGTTCATGCCAAGGACCTGCTACGCGCGCTCGCCGATGTCGGCAACGACCCGGCACGCATCGATATCGCCAAGATCGCGCAGAAGCCATGGTTCGTGCCGGACACGACCAACCTGAAGGATCAGCTGAACGCGTTTCTTCGCCGCAAGACCCACTTCGCCATCGTCGTCGACGAGTACGGCGAGGTCGAAGGACTGGTGACGCTCGAAGACATTCTCGAGGAGATCGTCGGCGAGATTGCCGACGAGCACGATATCGACATGCAGGGCGTGCACCAGGAGGCCGACGGATCTGTCGTCGTGGACGGCCAGGTGCCGATCCGCGATCTCAACCGTGCGCTCGACTGGAATCTGCCGGACGAAGAGGCGACGACGATCGCCGGGCTCGTCATCCACGAAAGTCAGATCATTCCGGACGAGCGCCAGGCCTTCACGTTCCACGGCAAGCGCTTCACGGTGATGAAGCGCGAGAAGAACCGCATAACGCGTCTGCGCATCAAGCCGCTGGAAGACGTGGTCGCCTGACGCGTCTTACCAGCGGGTCGTTTCACCGGGAGCGGCCGGCTCCAGCGCCAGGGCATGAACGCCGGCTTCGATTTCCGGCGCGAGAAGCTCGTTCAGTGCGCGGTGGCGCTCGATCCGGGATTTGCCGGCGAAGGCGGGCGCGACAATACGGACGCGGAAATGGGTTTCTCCCGTGCCGTCGAACTCGCGGTGGCCCGCATGCAGATGGCTTTCATTGATGACGTCCAGCCGCTCGGGCTGAAACGCGTCCCGCAGCTTGCGCTCGATCGTTTCTTCCATGCTCATGGTCGCCCTCGTTCAGCTTTGGTTGCAGCAGGTGATGCGTTGCCGCATAGGGAGCCAGATCGCCAATTGTCAATCCTTGTTCGTGCCCCTGCGGCGCCCCATAATGTCAGACGATGAAACTGGATTCGAAATATTTTGACCGCATCAGGGTCAAGGGCAAGGCAAGGGCACGTCCCGAGCCGACCACGCCCGTGTGCCAATGGGACGGATGCAACGAGAAAGGCACCCACCGCGCGCCCGTCGGACGCGAGGCGGAGGGCGCCTATTTCATGTTCTGCGTCGATCACGTGCGGCAGTACAACAAGGGCTACAACTACTTTTCCGGTCTCTCCGACACTGAGATCGCGCGCTACCAGAAAGAGGCGCTGACCGGCCACCGCCCGACCTGGACGGTCGGCGTCAACAAGGCGGCCAAGGCCAGCCCCACGCAAAGCCAGGCCCGCTCGGGCAGCGCGGCCTCGCAAGCGCGCATGCGCGATCCCTTCGGCTTTTTCGGCGAGGCGCGAACCCGCGCGCGCCGAGGCGAACCTCGCCAGCGCAAGTTGAAGACGCTTGAGACCAAGGCCTTCGAGACGCTGGGGCTCGATGGTTCCGCCGGCTCCGAAGATATCAAGACGCGCTACAAGGCGCTCGTGAAGAAACACCACCCCGATGCCAATGGCGGCGATCGATCGTCGGAAGAACGATTTCGCGCCGTGGTGCAGGCCTATCAATTGTTAAAGCAGTCTGGTTTCTGTTAGAGCCAATCAAGTCGACGGGACATCGTGCCTCCCTCGGCATCCTCTTAAAAAAGAAGCCGCTGCCAGGCGGATGACATGATGAACAAGATCGACATTGCCATTGAGAACCTTCCCGACACGACGGTGTCGGTCCGCGAGACGTTCCGTATCGACAGCGATATGGATGTGCCGGCCTATTCGTCCGTCGATGCCTATGTACCGGAGCTAGATCCGGACTATCTCTTCGACCGCGATACGACGCTCGCGATCCTGGCGGGCTTTGCGCATAACCGGCGCGTCATGGTCTCCGGCTACCACGGTACGGGCAAGTCGACCCATATCGAGCAGGTCGCTGCACGGCTGAGATGGCCCTGCGTGCGCGTCAACCTCGACAGCCATGTCAGCCGTATCGACCTCGTCGGCAAGGATGCGATCGTCATCAAGGACGGTCTGCAGATCACCGAATTCAAGGACGGCATTCTGCCCTGGGCCTACCAGCACAATGTCGCGCTCGTCTTCGACGAGTACGACGCCGGTCGTCCGGATGTGATGTTCGTCATCCAGCGCGTGCTCGAATCGTCGGGCCGTCTGACGCTGCTCGACCAGAGCCGCGTCATCAGGCCGCACCCTGCGTTCCGCCTCTTCGCGACGGCCAACACGGTCGGCCTTGGCGATACGACCGGCCTCTATCACGGCACCCAGCAGATCAACCAGGCGCAGATGGACCGCTGGTCCATCGTGACGACGTTGAACTACCTGCCGCATGACAACGAAGTCGGCATCGTGTTGGCCAAGGTGAAGAGCTTCGACACGGAAAAGGGCCGCGATACGGTCTCGCGCATGGTGCGTCTGGCCGACATGACGCGGTCGGCCTTCATGAACGGCGATCTGTCGACCGTCATGAGCCCGCGCACGGTCATCACCTGGGCGGAAAACGCCCGCATCTTCGGCGACATCTCCTTTGCTTTCAGGGTCACCTTCCTCAACAAGTGCGACGAACTGGAGCGCACGCTGGTTGCTGAGCAGTATCAGCGCGCCTTCGGCGAGGAACTGAAGGAAAGCGCCGCCAACATCGTTCTGGATGCCAATAGCTGAAAGGCGCGGAGCGAGCATGGCAGGACGCGGCGATAATTCGAAGGGAAAGCCCGGCGGCCCGGTCGATACCGAACCGTTCAAGCGCGCGCTTGCCGGCTGCATCCGTTCGATCGCCGGCGACCACGAGCTCGAGGTCGTCTATGCCAATGAACGGCCGGGCCTGACGGGCGAACGCGCCCGCCTTCCCGACCTGCCGAAGCGTCCAACCCGTCATGATCTTGCCGTGACGCGTGGCATCGGCGACTCCATGGCGCTGCGCAAGGCCTGCCACGACAGCCGTGTCCACACGACGATGGCGCCTGCCGGTTCCGATGCCCGCGCGATCTACGATGCGGTCGAACAGGCCCGCGTCGAGGCGATCGGCACGAGGCGCATGTCCGGCGTCGGCGACAACATCGCCTCCATGCTCTCCGACAAATACGCCAAGGCGAACTACAAGGGCATCACCAACCAGGAGGATGCGCCGCTCGAGGAAGCCGTTGCGCTTCTGGTGCGCGAGCGCCTGACGGGCCGCGCAGTGCCGGAAACGGCCGGCAAGGTCGTCGACCTCTGGCGCAGCTGGATCGAGGACAAGGCCGCCGGTGACCTCGACAATCTCGTAAACGCCGTTGACGACCAGCAGGCTTTCGCCCGCGCCATGCGGAACATGCTTTCCTCCATGGAAATGGCCGAGGACTACGGCGAGGACGAGGACCAGCAGAGCGAAGACAACGAGGACGACAACGAGGAGCAGCCGCGCTCCAACGAAGACAAGGAAGACAGCGCCGACGAGGCCGCAGGCTCCGACAGCGCGCCTTCGGAAGACAACGACAGCGCCGACGACCAGTCCGAACAGGGCGAGATGGACGGCGCGGAAGTCTCAGAGCAGGACTTCGACGAGGACATGGACGAGGAAGCGGATTCGCCGGGCGAGACCCGCCGGCCGAACGTGCCGCTGTCCGACATCAACGAGAAGGTCGACTACCGCGTCTTCACCGAGACCTTCGACGAGGAGGTCGCATCGTCCGATCTCTGCGACGAGGCAGAACTCGATCGGCTGCGCGCATTCCTCGATAAGCAACTCGCCCATTTGCAGGGCGTCGTCGGCCGTCTGGCCAATCGCCTGCAGCGCCGCCTGATGGCGCAGCAGAACCGCGCCTGGGATTTCGATCTGGAAGAAGGCTATCTCGATCCGGCGCGCCTGTCGCGGCTGATCATGGACCCGATGCAGCCGCTCTCCTTCAAGATGGAGCGGGATACGAATTTCCGCGACACGGTGGTCACGCTGCTCATCGACAATTCCGGCTCTATGCGCGGCCGCCCGATCACCGTCGCCGCCACCTGCGCCGACATTCTTGCCCGCACGCTCGAGCGCTGCGGTGTGAAGGTCGAGATCCTCGGTTTCACCACCAAGGCCTGGAAGGGCGGGCAGGCACGCGAGAAGTGGCTTGCGGAAGGCAAGCCGACGAGCCCCGGCCGTCTCAACGATCTGCGCCACATCGTCTACAAGTCCGCCGATGCCCCATGGCGCCGCGCGCGCCGCAACCTCGGCCTGATGATGCGCGAAGGCCTGCTCAAGGAAAACATCGACGGCGAGGCGCTGATCTGGGCGCACAACCGTCTGCTGAGCCGCCCCGAGCAGCGCCGCATCCTGATGATGATCTCCGATGGAGCGCCGGTCGACGATTCGACGCTTTCGGTCAATCCGGGCAACTATCTGGAGCGCCATCTGCGCGCTGTGATCGAGGAAATCGAGACCCGCTCGCCGGTCGAGCTTCTCGCCATCGGCATCGGCCATGACGTCACGCGCTACTATCGGCGCGCGGTCACGATCATCGATGCCGAGGAACTGGCAGGCGCCATGACCGAACAGCTGGCAAGCCTGTTCGAGGAAGAGCAGGGGCCCTCCGCAGGGAGGCGCGGCCCGGCAATGCGCAGGGCCGGTTGACGCTCACACGCTGCGGCCTGCTCCTGGCCGTCACGATCTTCGCCGCCGGCTGTGCACGCGCGCAGGATGCCGAAAGCGACGCGCCAATTCCGATCAACGCCCAATCCATCGACACGTTTCGCATCGGGTCCGATCAAACGCGCTTCGGCGCATTCGAATTTCGCGGCGGGCTGGAGTTTTCATCCGCAGGCGGCGTCGTGGGCGGCATGTCCGCGATCCGCTATGACGGTAGCGCCGATGCCTTCATCGGCGTGATGGACACCGGCAACTGGTATCGCGGCCGCATTCTGCGCGACGACGACGGCCGCATGCGCGGGCTCTCCGATTTTCGCATGGCGCCTATCCTCAGCGATGCGGGCGTCCCCCACGAGCGCAAGTCTCAGGCAGATGCCGAGGGGTTGGCTCTCGACGGCGACCGTCTGATCGTCGGCTTCGAGCACAATCATCGCGTCGAAATCTTCGATCGTTCGAGCTTCCCGCCTGCGCCGCCGGAAGGTTCGATGTCGATGGTCATGCCGCGCGCCGAACTTCGCCGCAACGCCGGCATCGAGACGGTGATGGTCGCGCCCGAGGATGGGCCGCTGGCCGGTGCGCCGGTGTTGGTCAGCGAGCGCAGCGTCAATGCCGATGGCGACATCTACGCGGCGGTTCTTTCGGGCCCGCAGGAGGGCGTATTCTTCGTCAAGCGGCACCCTCCCTTCGACATAACCGATGGCGCGTTTCTGCCGGATGGCGACATTCTCCTGCTGGAGCGCCGTTTTTCGCTGAGCGAAGGCATCGGCATGCGCATCCGCAGGATCGCGGTGGCCGACATCCGGCCCGGTGCAGTCGTCGATGGTGACGTCGTGCTCGATGCCAGTTTCGGCGATCAGATCGACAATATGGAGGGGCTCGACGTCATCGAGCATGCGGATGGACGGATCAGCGTCATCCTCGTCTCGGACGACAACCACCTGTTCCTTCAGCGAAACCTGATGCTGGAATTCGAACTGGTCGAATGATCAGGCCGGCCGGGGCTGGCCATCGTTGCGCATGAGCGCCAGCAGCGCGCCGTAGGGCGCGAGCATCACCATGGATACGACCAGCTTCACCCCGAGATCCCCAAGCGCCCAGGAGAGCCAGCGCGGCGCCTCCAGAGCGATCAGCCCGAGCAGCGGCGCGGATGCGATCGCGAACGCGTCATTGGCGCCAAGGACGCCGAACACGGGCGCAAAGGCCAGCGAGAAGAAGATGATGGTATCGACGATCGATCCGATCACGCTTGAGATCAGCGGTGCCTTCCACCAGGCGGCGCGGCGCAGACGGTCGAAGATCGACACGTCGAGCAACTGGGCGACGAGGAAGGCGGAACCGGATGCGATCGCGATGCGCGGGGTGGCCAGCCAGACAGACAGCACCACCGCGACCGCGAAGCCCACCAGGACGACCCGGCGAGCTGCCTGCGGGCCGTAGCGGCGGTTCGTGAGGTCGGTGACCAGAAAGGCGACAGGGTAGGTGAAGGCGCCCCAGGTCAGAAGATCGGCGAGATCGTACCCGCCGATGGTCGCCTGGACCGGAAACTGGACAAGGAAATTCGATGCCGCGACGACGAGCGCCATGGCCGCAATGAAGGGTGCGTGCTGCTTGAGAGCCTGCATTTTTTTATCCTGGGTGATGCCACCAGTTGAAATGAAAGGGCGCGGACGATGACCGCCGCGCCCTCATGTCTATGCTTGAAAGCTTAGGCTGCCGCCGCAGTCTCGCCGACGTTCTTCTTGGCGATCTGGCGCTTCAGCAGGCGGGCGCGCATGGAAAGCTCGCCTTCCTTCGCCTTCAGCAGGAACGCGTCGAGGCCGCCGCGATGCTCGACCGAACGCAGCGCATGCGCGGAAACGCGCAGACGGTAGCTCTGGCCGAGCGCGTCGGAGATCAGCGTGACGCTGCAGAGATTGGGCAGAAAGCGGCGGCGCGTCTTGTTGTTCGCGTGGCTCACATTGTTGCCCGACTGGACGGCCTTGCCGGTCAATTCGCAACTGCGGGACATGGGTGCACCTTCATTCTTAATCGGTCTGAGTTCGTCGTCGGGCCTTCAAAGCGGATGCGTTGCCGGATTGCATACCCGCCGCACGTCGCCGCCCGTTATCGGAAAAGTCGCGGTTCTATAGTCAGCGAGCGCGCTGCCGTCAAGCGAAACGGCCAATTTGAGTGGCACATCGCACGCTTTCCGGAGACCCGCCCCAGACTTGCCCGGCCACGCCCACAAAATGATCGCTATTCGAACGCTATGAATGGACCGAGAAAGACTTGAGCACAAGGAGCAAAAGCCTTGAAAAGCCGTCATGTCGTCATCGCACCATGCGCCGTTGTGACAATCCTGCTTGGCGCCAACGTCGCCGCAGCCGACCCGTCCACCCACCGCGCCGACTATCGCGTGGCCTATATCGGCCTGCCGGTCGCGCGCGCCACCTTCACCACCGTCTTCGATGGCGATCGGTTCACCGTCGCCGGCGAGATGCAGTCGGCGGGCGTCGCCAACATCGTCGGCCGCACCACAGGCTCAACGACGGTTTCCGGCGTCAAGGCGGACGATCGCATGCAGGCCGAGCGCTATGTCGTTGCGTATTCTTCCGGTGACGACGAACAGCGCATGGAGGTCGATTTCGACAACGGTTCGGTCACCTCGGCGATCCTGACGCCGGAGAAGAAGCGCACGCGCGAGGACTGGGTACCCGTGCCGGAAAGCGACATGCGGGCCGTACTCGATCCGATCGCAGGCGTCATGATCCCGGAAGGAAGCAATGTCTGCGATCGCACATTGCCGATCTTCGATGGCGAAACGCGCTACGACATCCATCTCTACGACGCTGGCACGCAGCTTTTCCGGGCCGAAAGCTATGATGGCGTACCCTTCGAGGTCGAGGCGACGGTCTGTTCGGCCCGCGCCGAGCCGAAATCCGGCTACCACGCCAAGAACAGCTCCATCCAGTACATGCGCGAGATGAATGTCGAAGTCTGGTTCGCCCATAACCAAGAGGCTGGTATCTACGCGCCTGTCTATGCGCGCGTGCCAACGAAGCTCGGGCCGGTGACGATTACGGCGACCCATTTCGGTTCTTGACCCGTCGCGCCTTCCCCCGATAACGCTTGAGCCGTCGGCCCACAAATGTCGGGCTCAGGGGGCAGACAGGTGAAGGCACGGGCGACGGCGATCGGGTTCTCTGCGATCCTCATGTGGTCGCTGCTCGCACTCTTCACCGCCGCATCGGGCGAAGTGCCGCCTTTTCAGCTTTCTGCCATCTGTTTCACGATTGGTGGTTTGATCGGCATCGTTTTCCTTCTCCGCGATCCGAGGCGTTGGAAGGCCTTCAGGCAGCCATGGCCGGTCTGGGCGCTCGGTATCGGGGGCCTTTTCGGCTATCACTTTCTCTATTTCACGGCTTTGAGAAACGCCCCGGCGGTCGAGGCCGGCCTGATCGCCTATCTCTGGCCGCTTCTCATCGTCGTCGGCTCGGCAATGCTGCCCGGCGAGCGCCTCGGCTGGCATCACCTAGCGGGCTGTGCGGCCGGTCTTGCCGGCACAGTGCTGATCATCTCCAGGCAGGGCATCGCTTTCGAAGGAGGTTATCTTTTCGGCTACGCCATGGCGTTTCTGTGCGCCTTCACCTGGTCGGCCTATTCGCTGCTGTCGCGCCGCTTCGGCGTCGTGCCGACGGATGTGGTGACTGGCTTCTGCCTTGCGACCGCGGCACTCTCGGTGGTCTGCCATCTCGGCCTTGAGGAGACGGTCTGGCCGCAAACGACGCTGCAATGGCTGGCCGTCGTGGGGCTCGGCCTGATGCCGGTGGGCGGCGCGTTCTATGTCTGGGATTACGGCGTGAAGCACGGCGACATCCAGGTGCTCGGTGCCTCAAGCTATGCCGCGCCGCTCCTGTCGACGCTGATCCTGATCGCGGCGGGCTACGGCGAATTGACTTGGCGCATCGGGATCGCCTGCCTGCTCATCACGGGCGGTGCGGCCCTCGCGGCAAAGGACCTGATTACACGCAGGCGCCCTGCCTCAACCGCCTGAGGATGGACGGGGCGTCGGCCGCCAGTCCGGCTCCGCCATCTCGAACTGATCGAACACGAAGCCCGGTGCCACCGTGCAGCCGACCAGCGTGTATTCGCCGAGCGAGCAGGCGGTCTGCCACCAGCCTGCCGGCACAATGATCTGCGGACGCTGGCCCATCAGGATATCGGGACCGAGCCGATGGCTTTCCGCGTCGTGGCCGTTGGGCGACAGCGTGATGGAAAGCGGCGCACCGGCATAGAAGTGCCAGACCTCGGCTGCATCCTTGACCCGGTGCCATTCGGAACAATCGCCGGTTTCCAGGAGATAGTAGATCGCGGTCGAGTGGCCCCGTTCGCCGGACGCGCCATCGCGAAACGTCTCCGAATACCAGCCGCCTTCGGGATGGCGCTTCAGCGACAACGCCTCGATGATCTGGCGCGCGGTCGCGGGGTAGGGCGTCTCGGCCGGATCGAAGCCTTGCCCGAACATCAGAAGCGGTCTTTCCGCTGCCGAATTTCGGCGAAGACCTCCGTATCGCTGGCATTGTCCATACCGAGCGTGCGGCGAATTGCAGGATCGTGCGGGCGCAGGAACGGGTTCGTCGCCTTTTCACGGCCGATGGTGGTCGGTGCGGTCGGCTTGCCGTCCGCTCGAAGCGCCTCGATCTCCTTCAGGCGCTCGGCCAGTTCTGCATTGTCGGGGTCGACGGTAACGGCGAAACGCGCGTTGGAAAGCGTGTATTCATGGCCGCAATAGACGGCGGTGTCGTCGGGCAGCGCCATGAGCTTCTGCAGCGACGCCCACATATCCGCAGGGCTCCCCTCGAAAAGCCGTCCGCATCCGAGCACGAAAAGCGTATCGGCGGCAAAGAGCAGTCGATCCTCGGGGAAGTGATAGCAGACATGGCCCATCGTATGGCCGGGCGTCGCGATGACGTTGACGGGCCGGCCCGCGAAGGTGATCCGGTCGCCATCCTTCACGCTCTGGTCGATGCCCGGAATGCGATCCGCTTCGGCTTCGGGGCCGATGATCGTCGGCCCGAAACGCTGTTTCAGATTGATGTTGCCCTCGACATGATCGGCATGACGATGCGTCGTCAGAATATGCGTCAGCGCCCAGCCATGCTCGTTCAGCTTGATGCGGATCGGCTCTTCTTCCGGCGCATCGATCGAGGCCGTCTCGCCGCTTTCGGGATCGTGGACGAGAACCGCGAAATTGTCGTCGCGGCTCATGAACTGGTCGATGATCAAATGTGCCATGGGCCGTGTGTCCTCGCTTTGCTTGCCGTGAGACCCAATGTGACCATCGGGCCTGCGGGTTCAAGAGGGACAAACGGTCAGCAAGCGCTGAAGACTCGGACGTCGTTCGATCAGGCGGCGATCGCGGTCTTGCTCGGCTTCATCTCAAGTGCCTGGTAGATGTTCCAGAGATGGCCGAACGGATCGATGATCGAACTCGCGATCCCGCCATGGCTGGACATCGTCGGGCGCAGGCGAACGGTTGCGCCGGCGACCTCGGCCTTTTCGGTCACCGAGTGCACATTGTCGACGGCAAGCGTCATAAGGCACGTGGAGGTGCCAACGAAATCAGGCGACTTTGGGCCGCTCGGAATTTCATCGGCATCGCGACGCGGATTGGCGCCGGAAACACCGAACATCTGCTCGCCGATGCGCAGCTCGAAGGAAAAGGGCGTGCCGCTGCGCAGCCGGTGAACATGAATGATGGAAGCACCGAAGGCGCGGACATAGAACGCAGCCGCGATGTCTTCTTCGCCGTGTTTCACGATGAGAATCGGCTTGATCATGAGTGCGGGCTCCTTGGCCTCTGTTGATTCGTCGGTGTTCCCTTCCTGACCTTGATGAGCGCTCATTCGGCCGAAATGTGGCCGGGACCATGGTGAAGGCGAGGCCAGTTGAAGGCAGGCGCCGCCTTACAGATTGACGAAGATCATTGGGGGCCGCTGACACCCCGCCATTTCCCATGAAACACCGATGCGATAGGCTCGATCTATGAACGTCGATATCGTGGATCTGCGCCAGTTCTATCACGCTCGCCTGGGGTTGGCGGCCGAGCAGGCAATCGGCATGGCGCTGTCCGCCATCTGGCAACCGATCGCCAATGAGCGCCTGATGGGGCTGGGCTATGCGCTGCCCTATCTCGACCGGTTCCGCACCGACACCGAACGCAGCTTCGCGTTCATGACGGCGGGGCAGGGCGCAGTGAGCTGGCCGGCAGGAGAACCGTCCGCGGCCGCGCTCGTGTTCGACGAGGAACTGCCGCTGCCGGATGCCGCGCTCGATCGCATCCTCATGGTCCACTCGCTCGAATTCGCCGAAAACCCCCGGGAAACGCTGAAGGAAATGTGGCGCGTGCTGGCGCCCGCCGGCCGGTTGATCATCGTCGTGCCCAATCGTCGAGGCATCTGGGCCCGCTTCGACAACACGCCTTTCGGTGCGGGCAGACCCTATTCGCGCGGACAGCTGACGCGGCTTCTGCGCGAAACGAACTTCACGCCGGGCGCATCCGGCGAGGCGCTGTTCTTTCCGCCTTCCAAGCGACGCTCGATCCTAAGGCTGCGCAATCTGATGGAGCGGATCGGTCGAAAGGCCTGGCCGGTCTTTTCCGGTGTCATCGTCGTGGAAGCCCAGAAGCGGCTCTACCAGGGCCTGCCGGTCGCCACCCGCGCCTCGCGCCGCGTTTTCGTCCCAGTGCTCGCGCCACAAGGCGTGCGCGCCGGCCGGGTCACCGCCGTAGCAGAAACACCGCCTGCTGGCCGAAGAGGTTCCAGAGCGACCACGGCATGCTGACGGCGAGTTTCTGGCCAGCGCCGTTCAGGGCTTCGGCGCGATCGATCGTCGCGCCGACTTCCTTCGTCAGCGAAACGAAGTCGCGCATCGTACAGAAATGGATGTTGGGCGTGTCGTACCAGGAATAGGGCAGGTCACGCGTCACGGGCATGCGGCCCTGAAACATCAGCGAGGCGCGCACGCGCCAATAGCCGAAGTTCGGGAAAGACACGATTGCGTGGCGGCCTATGCGCAGCAGTTCGTCGAGCACGATCTTCGGATTGTGCGTCGCCTGGATGGTCTGCGACAGGATTACGTAGTCGAAGCTCTGGTCCGGGTAGTGGATGAGATCGTGGTCCGCATCGCCCTGGATGACGGAGAGTCCGCGCGCGACGCATTCGTTGACGCCTCGTTGCGAGAGCTCGATGCCGCGCCCGTCGATGTTGCGGCGCTCCTGCAGGATTTCCAGCAGGGTTCCGTCGCCAGAGCCGATGTCGAGGACGCGCGCGCCGTCGGCGACCAGGCTGGCGATGACCTCGAAATCGATCCGGTTCGTGGAATTGACCGTCATTGGGCAAGTCCCCGCGATTTTGCGGCGGACATGATGAAGCCGTTGATCGTCGCCGTCATGACCGGTTCGTCGAGAAGGAAGGCGTCGTGGCCCTTGTCGCTTTCCACCTCCACGAAAGACACGGAAGCGCCCGTGGCGTTGAGCGCATGCACGATCGCCCGGTTCTCGAAGGTGGGGAACAGCCAGTCGCTCGTGAAGGAAACGAGGCAGAAGCGCGTGCGCGTTCCGCGGAAGGCTTCGGCGAGCTGGCCCTCATGGTCGGCGGCGAGGTCGAAATAGTCCATCGCACGCGTCATGTAGAGATAGGAATTGGCGTCGAAGCGGTCGACGAAGGTCAGCCCCTGATGGCGCAGATAGCTTTCGATCTGAAAATCCGCATCGAAGCCGAAGCTCGGCACTTCGCGATCCTGCAGGTTTCGGCCGAACTTGCGGTGCAAAGCAGCCTCGGACAGATAGGTGACATGGGCCGCCATGCGCGCGACGGCGAGGCCCTTCGACGGGCGCGTGCCTTTTTCCAGATAGCGCCCGTGCTGCCATTCCGGATCGGCGATCACCGCCTGGCGGCCGACCTCGTGAAAAGCGATGTTCTGCGACGTATGCCGCGCGCCGGTCGCAAGCGCGATCGCCGTGAAGACGCGCTCCGGATAGCTCGATGCCCATTGCAGCACCTGCATGCCGCCCATCGAGCCGCCGATCACGGAGAACAGCTGGTCGATGCCGAAATGATCGACGAGCATCGCCTGCGCTCGCACCATGTCGCGGATGGTGATCACCGGAAGATCGAGCGCGAAAGGTTGTCCCGTCTCTGGATTGGGCGATGCGGGGCCCGTCGAGCCCATGCACCCGCCGATGACATTCGAGCAGATGACGAAGAAGCGGTCGGTATCGACCGGCTTGCCGGGGCCGATCAGATTTTCCCACCAGCCGGGCTTACCGGTCACCGGATTGGTGCTGGCACAATGCTGGTCGCCCGTCAGGGCGTGGCAGATCAGGATGGCATTCGACTTGTCGGCGTTCAGCGTGCCGTAGGTACGATAGGCGATCTGGAAGGGAGAAAGCAGCGTTCCGGCATCCAGCTGGAGCGGCTTGTCGGCGCCGAACCGCAGCACGTCGCTGGACGGATTGACGGCTTCCGAGCCGGCATTGGTCGTCAGACTTTCGAGCGGTTCGGTGGCCACGGTCATTCGTCCCAGATCTCTCATGCCGCCACGTCGCGCGGCGAGGTGAGGTAGGGTTGCGAACGGCCGGGTGTCAATCCCCGCGGCTCTTGGCGCTCTCGACTTTTGCGTGGCGGGAAGCTATGGCAGCCGGGTTTCCATCGCCCTCGAAGACCTGAGCGCCAGACCCATGACCATGCAATTTGCCAAGGATGCCCCGAACCCGAATCCCGGTGTGATGGACATCGCTGCCTATGTGCCGGGCAAGGAGAGCGCGCCGGGCGTGGCGAAGGTCTACAAGCTGTCGTCCAACGAGACGCCGCTCGGACCGAGCCCGAAGGTGCGCGAGGCGTTGGAAAACGTGCTGCAGCATTTGGAAATCTATCCGGACGGCTCGGCGACGAAGCTGCGCGATGCCATTGCAGAAGTTCACGGCCTGAACTCGGCCAACATCCTCTGCAGCAACGGCTCGGACGAACTGCTCTGCCTTCTCTGCCAAACCTATCTCGGTGCCGGCGACGAAGGCATTTTCACCGAGCACGGCTTCCTGGTCTACAAGATCCAGATCATGGCGGCGGGCGCGACGCCCGTGATCGCACCGGAAACGGGCCTCAAGGCCGATGTCGATGCGATCCTCGAACGCGTGACCGAACGCACCAAGATCGTGTTCCTGGCCAACCCCAACAATCCGACCGGCACATACATGCCGGCCGACGAGGTGCGCCGCCTGCATGCCGGGCTGCCACCGCACGTCGTTCTGGTTCTGGACGCCGCCTACGCGGAATATGTGCGCCGCAACGACTACGAGTCCGGCATCGAGCTCGTTTCGGCGAACCGCAATGTCGTGATGACGCGCACCTTCTCGAAAATTTATGGTCTGGCCGCGCTCCGCATCGGCTGGATGTATGCGCCGGCCCCCATCGTCGACGCGGTCAACCGCGTGCGTGGCCCGTTCAACGTCAATGCCGCGGCGATCGCCGCCGGTGCGGCGGCGATCCGCGACCGCGCCTTGGTCGATCGGGCCATCGCCCACAATGACGAGTGGCTGCGTCGCGTGAGCGATGCGCTGACCGAACTCGGCCTCGAGGTCACGCCTTCGGTCGGCAATTTCGTGCTCATCCATTTCCCGAAGGACGGCGCGCACACGGCGGAAGCGGCAGACGCCTATCTGACGGCGCGTGGTTATATTCTCAGGCGCGTCGCGGGCTACGGCCTCCCAGATGCGCTGCGTATGACCATCGGAAGCGCCGAAGCCAACGAAGGCGTGCTCAACGCCCTGAAAGAATTTCTGAGATAGCGTCTCGCCCGGCGCGCGCAAGCGTCACGCCGCGACGACGCGGAATTGAATGAGACAATGGAAGAGACAAAGTTCGAAAAAATCGCGCTGATCGGCATCGGCCTGATCGGCTCATCGCTGGCACGCATCATCCGCCGCAACGGCCTCGCCGGCCACATCGTGGTTGCGACGCGCTCGCCGGAGACCCTGCAGGAAGCACGAGACCTCGGTCTCGGCGACAGCTACACGACATCGAATGCCGAAGCGGTCGCCGACGCCGATCTCGTGATCGTTTCGGTTCCGGTCGGTTCGTCCGCCGCGGTGGCTCAAGACATTGCCGCCCACCTGAAGCCCGGCGCAATCGTCACGGATGTCGGCTCGACCAAGGCATCGGTCATCGAGCAGATGCGTCCGCATATGCCAGCCGGCGTCCACTTCATCCCCGGCCACCCGATTGCAGGCACCGAGCGTTCCGGTCCTTCGGCCGGCTTTCCGGAGCTGTTCGAAGGCCGCTGGTGTATCCTGACGCCGCTCGAAGACACCGATGGGGACGCGCTGGCGCGACTGACGCGTTTCTGGCAGGCCTGCGGGTCGACCGTCGAAGCCATGGACCCGGCCCATCACGACATGGTGCTCGCCATCGTGTCGCACCTGCCGCACATCATCGCCTACAACATCGTCGGCACGGCCGATGATCTGGAAGCCGTGACGAAGTCGGAAGTCATCAAATACTCGGCGTCCGGTTTCCGCGATTTCACGCGTCTTGCCGCATCCGACCCGACCATGTGGCGCGATGTCTGCCTGCACAATCGCGATGCGATCCTGGAAATGCTGTCGCGCTTTTCGGAAGATCTCGCGTCACTGCAGCGGGCGATCCGGTGGGGCGATGGCGACAAGCTGTTCGATCTCTTCAGCCGCACGCGTGCCGTGCGCCGATCGATCGTTGAGGCGGGCCAGGACGTGGATGCCGTGGATTTCGGCCGCCAGGCGACGCGTCTGCCGGGCGAATAGCGTTTCCAAAAACAGCGGAATTTCGAAAGGGTCAGATGGGCGGGATGCGGCCGATCGGAATGATGCCGAGGGCCACCCGCCCGTCGCTCACCTGAAGCGTCACGCTGACCGTGTCGCCGCCGCCTCCGAAGGCACGCAAAAAGCCGGTTGCTGTTTCGATCGTGCCTTCGGCACCCGGCATCTGCGCGGCGATCAGCGCCTGCCAATCCGACAGCCGCTCAATCCTGAGATCGAACGCACCGCTGATCAGGCCGTCCTCGGCGATCTCGAAGGGGCCGTTGAGCACCGCGCGCCCGCCACCGTCGATGGCTGCCGTCGCGTTGCTGAGAACACCGGACGTGCCACGCAATTCTTCCGCGGCCAGACGCCGGCCGGCCAGGAATCCCGCACCATCGCTGAAGATCGCCTCGGCCACGAAATCGAAGGACGGCAAGTTTGTGGGCGCGACAAGCCCGCCGAGACGCGCGCCTTCCAGCATGAATGCGAGTTCGAGATCCTCACCGTTACGCCGCGTGTGAAGCTGCAGCGTGTCGGCGGTGGCATCGATCGCGCCACCCTCGACCTGCGCCACGAGGGCGTTTCCCTGCAGCGATGCGCGCGACAGGCCAGACGTGCCGAAAACGGTGCTCGATTGCAGCGCCTGCCAGTCGAGCGCGAGGCTTTCCCCATTGGCGAGAACGGCGCGCACCGGCGCTTCGAGTTCCGACACCACGTGATTCGGCCGGTAGATCTGGGCGGCGGAGCGGAATGCGGCCGTCGTGACGTTCATATCGCCGCTGGTCGTATCCGAAGCGGTGATGCCATCGCAGAAGACGCCGAGACGGAACGGGTAGCCGCGCACGTCGAGATTGTCGCAGCTGAGCGAGACGCCGTCCTCCGAGAGGCTTGCGATCAAGCCTTCAACGCGCCCGGCAAGCTGGCCCGCGAGATAGTACCAGCCGGCCGAATAGACGCCCATTCCGACGACTGCGAAAACCGCGAGCAGAACGATCTTCGTGGATGGACGCATCCCGCGCTTGGCGCTTGACCTCTCCACACCTATCTCCAATTCTCGCGTGATTTCAAAAGGAAGCCTTCGGCGGCGATATGGACGAATTTTGGGTGTTTGGCTACGGCTCGCTGATGTGGCGACCGGGCTTCGACTTTATCGACGCAAGCCATGCGCGTCTCTTCGGCTATCACCGCGCACTCTGCGTGAAATCCCACGTGCATCGTGGAACGCCCGAGCGGCCGGGGCTCGTCCTCGGTCTCGATCGCGGCGGATCCTGCCGCGGGATCGCCTTTTCCGTGGCCGGCGAGAAGGCCGATCAGGTGCTCGACTATCTGCGCTCGCGCGAACTCGTGACCCATGTCTACAAGGAGCGTCGCGTGCCGATCGCGCTGCGCTCCGGCCGGCGCGTCCATGCGGTCGCCTATGTCGTCGACCGTGCACATGTTCAGTATGCGGGCGATCTCTCGTCCGGCGAGGCGGCGTCGATCGTCCGGGGCGCCGTCGGCCAGTCGGGGCCGAACGAGGATTACGTGATCAACACCGTGAACCACCTGCGGCAGATGCAGATTTCCGATCACTGGCTTGAGCAGGTTGCCCGTCAGGTCGCCGGCCCGGACGGTGGCACGGGTGGCAGCGACGACGGCGCACGCGCTCCGGACGTCAGCTCGAGATAGCGCTTGGCCGCGGTAGGCGGCAGCGGCAGATGCGGATTTGCCTCGATCGTTTCGACGAGCAGCCGGTCGCTTTCCGTTTCCATCACGTCGATCAGCTTTTGCAGGAACACGTCCGGATCGAGCCCCGGCGGGATCGGTGGCAGGATGCGCACCTTGAAATGGCCGGGAAAGCGCAGGAACTTGCGGCGCGGCCAGAAGAGCCCTGGATGCATGACGACGGGAACGACAGGTACGTTGATGCTGCCATAAAGGCGGGCGATCCCGTATTTGTAATCCGGCTCGGCACCAGGCGGCCGGCGCGTGCCTTCCGGGTAGATAATGAGTTGGCGGCCCTTGGCCATTTCCTCGCGAGTGCGATCAAGCACTGCGGCCATGACCTTGCCGCGTGCGCCACGATTGACGGGGATCATCCGCATCTTGCCGACATACCAGCCGAACAGCGGGATCCACATCAGCTCGCGCTTCAGAATGTAGACGGCGTCGCGCACCCATGGCAGCAACGCATAGGCGTCCCAGAACGATTGGTGCTTCGGCGCCAAGATGTAGCCGCCGTCGGGAATGTTTTCGAGACCCTCGATCGTAAAGCGTGTGCCGACGATCTTCTCCAGGAGCCAGTGGTTGGCCCTCACCCAATTCTTCGGCACCGACCAGGCGTTCTCGTGTGACGCCAGAAAGTAGTAGGGCGACAGCACGATCATGCGCAGGATGAGATTCAGATAGAAAGCGGTGTTGAAGAGAACGGAGCGCAGGACAATCATGCCGGGCGAGGGTCTTTCTCACGAGGACAGGCGACGAGGTTCATGGCCATCTACACCATGAGGTCGCCTGCGCCTACAAAAGATGCGCGATATCAGTGAGCGGCCGCTCCGGCGCTGACGATGCCGTCTTCCTCCGACAGGTCGGCGCCGGCTTGGTCGGTGCGCAGGCCGGTAGCGGTCTTGGTGCCGGCCGTTGCGCGTACCCAGGCCCACGCGTATTTGGCGTACTCGCCGATCATCACGCGCATCACTTCGGGCTTGAGGAGCCAGTCTTCGCCGCGCAGATCGGCCAGGGTCACTGGATAGACGTCGAATGCGGTCACGGGGTCGGCGCGGCGCAGTTCGAGAAGGCTGCGAGGCACATGGTAGTTGCTGGTGACGATGAGCACGCGCGAAAAGCCGTGGGCGGCAATCCAGCGAGCGGTTTCGTTGGCGTTGCCTATCGTGTCGATGGCGTCGTAGCCGATATCGACGCAGCAATCGAAAAGCTCGTCGGATCCTGCCGTCATGCTCTTCAGCGTCGCGCCGCTGGTGCGGGGATTGACGCCCGAGATCAGCATGCGTTTGCCGACGCCTTCATTGAAGAGCGAGACACCATGATCGATTCGCTGGGAGCCACCCGTCAGCACCACGATCGCGTCGGTTGTTTCGATCTGCTCGGGAGGTTGGAGCGCCGCGACCTGGTCGGCAAATTGCAGGAAACCGCCGATCGACAGCACGGAAACGGCCGCAAACACGAACAGGATCAGCGATACGAATCGCCGTGCCCATTTGTCCGCCCTGCCCCTTGCGCGAACCGGTGTCTCCTGAGGGTGGTCCCTTGGTGGCGCCGTATCGTGTGCGGGAGGCGTCGTCCCATTCGTCGACACTTCCACCATGATTACAGAATTATCCGCAGATTGGGGCGAGGGCTAGACGCGAAAGCGAAGTTTGACTCCGATCGTGCCGGAAAGCGCGCATGCTTCTATTCCATGCGCGATGGATCGGAGCGCACCACATCGATTTCACGGATCGTTCGGATGACCGTCAGGCGCGTCGTGAGCGCTGTCAGAAGCCCAATAACCGCAATGATGGCCAGAATGCCGAAATAGCCGCGAAATCCGATTCGGAAAGCCCCGAACAGCGCCGTGGCCTGATCGCTCTCCGGCGTGGCGGCGGCGAAGCCGGTCCAGATATTGGCCGCTGCAAAGGTCAGCGCTGCTGCGATACCGCCGGCCACGGCCCCCTTGATGCCGATAAGGAGGAAATGATTCTGGAATTGTCGGGCGACAAAAGGCGCTTCCGCTCCGACGAAATGCAGCACTTCGACGATATGCCTGTTTCCCGTGAGCGCGCCGCGCGTGGCGAAGATCACGGTCAGTACGGTTGCGGTGAAGACGAGACTCAGCACGAAGAGGCCGATGATGACGGTCGTCCGTGCCATGGCAACGAGCCGGTCGACCCAGGTGCGGTGATCGTCGAGGAAGGCTTCCGGCACCGTTTCGGCAAGGCGCGCGCGCATGGCTGCGAAATCGGGCGGATTGTTTTCGTCGATGGTCACGATCACGAGGCGCGGCACCGGCAACTCGTCGAGATCCGCATTTTCGCCAAGCCAAGGCTCCAGCAGACGAGCCGTTTCCGTGTCGCCGACGATCGACGCTGTGCTCGCGCCCGCGATCGATAGCGCCGTATCGCGCGCGCGTTCGAGCGCCGTCTGCATGTCGAGGCCGTCTTCCGGCTTGATCTGGATGGTGATCTCACGCGAAATCTGGCTTTGCCAGCTCGAAGCGGTATCGGAGACCATGGAAACGGCTCCGAGCGTCAGGCATGCGAGGAACGCCATGATCGCGATCACGACGGAGAGGGCACTGGCGGAAACATTGGCCGGCGGCACGATGGGCGCCATCGGGCGCACCTGAAGCTGCGGCTTCGGCTGCTGCTTTTCCTGCTCCGTGTCCGGCTTGGATAGCCGAGCCGGCGCTGGTTTGCGCGTGCGCTCAGTCATAGATGTCGAGCCGCCCTTCCGACAGAATCATGCGACGCGCGTCGACCTGCTCCATCAGCGAAAGGTCGTGGGTTGCGATGACGACGGCCGTACCGAGCCGGTTCAGTTCCATGAAGAGGCGCAGAAGCCGCAGGGCCATCGGCGGGTCGACGTTGCCGGTCGGCTCGTCGGCCAGCAGAAGCTGCGGCTGGTCGATGATCGCGCGCGCGATGGCGACGCGCTGCTTCTCGCCGCCCGACAGAACGGACGGCAGGACATTGATTCGGTCGCCGAGCCCGACCCAGTTCAAAAGCTCCAACACATCGCGCCGGTAGCTCGATTCCTCCTTGCCGCGCACCCTGAGCGGCAGGGCAACGTTCTCGAACGTCGTCAAATGATCGAGCAGGCGGAAGTCCTGGAAGACGATCCCGATTCGCCGACGCAAGAGGGGCAACTCGTCCCGGGGAATGGTTGCGATGTCCCGATTGAAGACATTGATCAGCCCGCGCGTGGGCTGCAGCGACATGAACAACAGGCGCAGCAACGTCGTCTTGCCGGCGCCCGAAGGCCCCGTCAGGAACTGGAACGACCGCTTCGGAATATCGAAGGTAAGGTCGCGCAGGATTTCCGGACCCATGCCGTAGCGTAGTCCGACATTTTCAAAGCGAATCAATGCCTGCTATCCTCAATCACGCCGGTTCAGGTGATGATTGCGTGTGCGGAGGGTTATCGCGATATGCGCTTCGCTGCAATTCGCATGACGTCGGCACGGATGTTAGGCAAAAGTTAACCAGTCTGCTTCACGATTTGCCAACTGTTTTCCCCGATAGCCGCGCCCTGGGCACTGATGCCCGGACATCGCGGCAGGGCGACCATGTCCGGTCCTTAGGGAGTGTCCGATGTTTGGACGGCAAACGGCTAAGAGCAAGGCAACATCTTCGATGTCGATCGATGTGATTCCGCCTCAGAATTTTACCCGGCAGGCGCCTCGCGGTGCCCTGATCGGCGATCCGCGCGTGGTCGACGCGGAATTCATCGACATTGATTCGGTCGCCGAGACGGGTGTGCGCTTCCGGGAAGTTGCCCGCGCTGCCGCCATGTCTCCGGAGATCGAACTGTCGGCTGCCCCGAGGCGCCGCGGACGCGGCGATGCCGCCTTTTGGACCGCGCTGGTTCTGCTGTCTGCTGCAACCTTCTGGATATCTGGCGGCCATGCGCTGGCGAAGCTCACCGGCTACGGCCCGCAGATCCAGGTGACCGACGTCAATTCCCATATCGTGGCCACGCGGCTCGGCGATGTCCTCTTCATCACCGGCCGCGTCGAAAACGGCGGGGACCGCGCCATCAGCCTGCCGCAGGTCCACGTGAATGTCGGCGACACCTTCGCGCTTGCCGATCTGATTGCCGGCACGGAACGGCTGGCCGCCGGTGGCTCGGTCCGCTTCGAGGCGCGTATCCCGCGCGCCGATCTCGTCGATGTCCCCCCTTCCTTCCAGTTGCTGAAGCGCTGACCATCGACCGCGGCGATGCATTTCCGCATCACGCCGCAAACAAGCCTCGTTCTTCAAGGTGCAGCGCCGAGCCGATCGTTTCGCTCGGCGCGCAACTGCGCTAAAGCGGCGGTTTGAAAGCCACTGCCGCAGGAAAGATCGAGATATGCCAGTCGTGCGCGGAAAGACCATCGAACCCTTGTTTTCCGCCGAAGCGATCGCGGAACGCAATCACACGATCGCGGCCGAAATCGCGGCTACCCCGCGGCGCGATCTCCTGGTGGTCGCTATCCTGAAGGGCTCGTTCATCTTCGCAGCCGATCTGATCCGCGCCATGCACGATGTCGGCCTGGCACCCGAAGTGGAATTCATCACGCTCTCCAGCTACGGCAAGGGCACGACGAGCCAGGGCGTGAAGATCATCAAGGACATCGACAGTCTCGTCAAAGACAGGGATGTGCTTCTCATCGACGATATTCTGGAATCGGGCCGCACGCTGCGCTTTGCCCGTGATCTGATGTATGAGCGCGGTGCCTCGAACGTCTCGATCGCCGTTCTGCTCGACAAGCGCTCCAAGCGCGAGGGCCAGCTCGAGGCCGACCATGTCGGATTCGAATGCCCCGACTACTTCGTCGTCGGCTATGGCATGGATGTCGCTTACGCCTTCCGCGAACTGCCTTTCGTGGGCGTGGTGCAGGGCGACGCTTGAGCGTCACAGCAATTCGGTTGCTTTAGGCGGAAATCCTATCGCGTTTTCAACGTCTCGGTGTAAAACCTGACGGATGATATGCCAAAAAGCCTGTCACCATGGAATGGTGGTGACAGGCAGGCGGTCGAGCGTGCAACACCGTGGCTGGGACGACCTCTTGGGTAGCAACGAGAATTCCGATCAGGCTTCCTTTCAAAACGTCGTGCTCGAGCGCGATCAGCTGGCTGCGATGTTCGAGCAGGCGCCGACCTTCATGGCGCTTCTGAGCGGGCCGGAGCACCGATTCGAACTCGCCAACCCCAGCTATATGAAGATCGTCGGCGACCGCGAAGTGCTCGGCAAGACGGTTGCCGAAGCGCTGCCGGATGCCGTGGAGCAAGGCTTTCTCAAGCTGCTGGACGACGTCTACCAAAGCGGCAAGCCGTTTCGGGCCGACGGCTTCAAATACGCGGTCCAGCCTGTGCCCGGTGGGCCGATCAACGAGTGCTACGTCGATTTCGTCTATCAGCCACTGCGCGGCAGGGACGGCCAGATCACCGGTATCTTCGTCGAGGGCGCCGATGTCACCGACCGGACGATCGGCACCGAACTTCTCCGTGAAAGCGAAGAACGCTATCGGATGCTGTTCGACGCGATCGACCAGGGCTTCTGCATCATCGAGTTTCTGGATGGTCCGCATGGCCCGGCCAGCGATTATATCCACATCGAAGCCAATGAAGCCTATGCCCGCCACGCCGGCATTCCGAACGTCGTTGGCCAGAAGTTGCGGGAGATGGTGCCCGCCGAGGCCGACGACTGGGTGGCGCGCTACGGTGAGGTGCTTCGCACCGGCCAGCAGATCCGCTTCGAGCAGGAACTGATTGCGACCGGTCGCCATCTGGAGCTCGCCGCCGTTCGGGTCGAGCCGCCAAGCCGCCGCCAGGTCGCGGTGCTGTTTCAGGACGTCACCGCCCGCAAGCAGGCGGAAAAGGCACTCCGCGACAGTGAAGAGCAATTTCGCGTCTTCGCGCAGACAGTTCCCAATCACGTCTGGGCCGCAAAGACGGACGGTTTGCTCTACTGGTTCAACAACCGCGTTTCCGAATATGCGGGAGCCTCGACCAGCGAGCTGGAAGGAGTGGAGTGGACGAAGATCGTCCATCCCGAAGACATCGAGAAGGCAGCTGCCGCCTGGGGACACGCTTTGACGTCGGGATCAGTCTACGAGACGGAGTTCCGCATTCGCCGCCATGACGGAGCCTATCGCTGGTTCCTGGTCCGCGCCGAGCCCGTTCGGGGCGACGACGGCACGATCGTCAACTGGATCGGAACCAACACAGATATCGAGAACAGCCGCCGCCAAGCCGCCGAGCTTGCCGATCTGAACGCGACGCTGGAGCACCAGGTCCAGGAGCGCACCGGCGAACTGATGGCGGCGGAAGAGGCGCTGCGCCAGTCCCAGAAGATGGAGGCTGTCGGGCAGCTGACGGGCGGCATCGCCCACGACTTCAACAATCTTCTCGCCGGCATCACGGGCAGCCTGGAGCTGGCCGAGCGGCGGATCGCACAAGGGCGCGTCGACGAGGCCGGCCGTTATCTCAGCGCTGCGCAGGGGGCAGCAAAGCGCGCGACCGCACTGACCCATCGCCTGCTGGCATTTTCCCGCCGCCAGACGCTCGATCCCAAGCCGACCGACGTCAATCGACTGGTCGCCGGCATGGATGACATGGTCCGCCGCACCATGGGGCCGCAGATCGCGGTAGAGGTGGTGGCAGCGGCAGGTCTCTGGGCGACGCTCGTCGACCCGAACCAGCTCGAGAACGCGCTTCTCAATCTCTGCATCAATGCACGCGACGCGATGCCGGATGGCGGCAAGCTGACGATCGAGACCGCCAACCGCTGGATGGACGAGCGCGCCGCCCGGGAACGCGAAATTCCCCCGGGCCAGTACATTTCCATGTGTGTGTCGGACAATGGCGCCGGCATGCCGCCGGAGGTCGTCGCCAAGGCATTCGATCCGTTCTTCACCACCAAGCCTATCGGCCAGGGCACCGGGCTCGGCCTGTCGATGATCTACGGCTTCACGCGCCAGTCCGGCGGGCAGACGCGGATATATTCTGAGGTTGGTCACGGCACGATGGTGTGTCTCTATCTGCCGCGCCATCTGGGCGACGTGATCGATCAGGTCATCCAGGCCGAGCCGATCGCGCCCGCGCCCGAGGCGGCAGGACAGACGGTTCTCGTCGTCGACGACGAGCCCTTGATCAGGCTGCTGGTGGTCGAGGTGCTTGAGGAATTGGGCTTCACGGCAATCGAGGCGGGCGATGGGCCCTCGGGCCTCAAGATACTGCAATCCGATGCGAGGCTGGATCTTCTCATTACGGATGTCGGCCTTCCCGGGGGCATGAACGGCCGTCAGATGGCCGATGCCGGGCGCCAGACACGCCCTGATCTGAAGGTGCTGTTCATTACCGGTTACGCCGAAAACGCGGTCGTTGGCCATGGCCATCTGGACCATGGAATGCATGTGATGACCAAGCCCTTCGCGCTCGAGCAGCTGACGGAGCGCATCAAGGCTCTGATCGAGCCGAGCTGATTTCGTCGCTCCATTTCTCCCCTCGACCTGCCCGCGAACGTCGGCTCTTTACGCAAAGCAAACCAATCAATGGTTTGTTGGCGTGAGGGCTGGGCAGAGAAACCCGCAGCAACCGATTGCGGTGCGCTGACGAAAGCGGAGACGGCAATGGCGAAAATTCTGATCGCGGAAGACGAGACGGCGCTCCGCTCGTTCGTGGCGAGGGCACTGAAGCTCGACGGCCACCAGGTCGAGGAAGTCGGCGACGGCGCCGAGGGTATCGACAGGCTGGGCGCCGGAGAGCGCTACGATCTGCTTCTGTCCGACATCCGCATGCCGGCCATGGATGGCATCGAGCTCGCACACCAGGCATCCGCCATGCACCCGACCATGAAGATCCTGCTGATGACCGGCTATGCCGAGCAACGCGAACGTGCGGACAATCTCGCCGCCATCATCGTGGATGTCGTCTCCAAGCCCTTCAGCCTGCCGGAAATCCGCGCCGCCGTCACCCGCGCGCTCGCAGCCTGAGATCCATAGCGAGAGGCGCGCGCGCCTCAGCGCATCTCGAGCAGTCGTTCCAGATATTGCCGCTCCAGCTGCGGGCTCAGTGCATTTCCGAGCCTGTTGCGGATCGCTTCCAGGATTTCCCGGGCACGCTGGATGTCGATTTCGTCCGGCACCCGCACCGTGTCGCCGAAATCCGGTCCTTCGGTGGAGCGCGGGCGCCCGAGGGGGTCGGTGTCGGACCGGCGCATCTGGTTCTGGCCCTGGCCTTCGCCTTGGCCCTCACCCTGGCCCATCTGCTGCATCATCTGGTTCATCATGTCCTGGGCGCCCTGGCGCAGCGCTTCGAGGGCTCGGCCCTGCTCCCCGACCGCCTGCTCCCCGCGTCCATCGCCGAGCGAGCGTGAGGCATCGCCCATGGCCTCACCGGCCTGGCCGAACCCTTCGCTCGGCTCCATGCCCATGCCTTCCAGGCTCTCTTGCAACGCGCCCAGCTGTTCCTGCAGCGCCTCCTGCTGCGCGCGCAATTCGCGCAGAGCCTCCTGCAACTGCTCAGGCGTCATCTCGGAAAGGCCGTTCTCGCTCTGCTGGCCCTCTTGGCCTTCCGGCGGCTGTTGGCCGCCCTGCTGATCCTGCTGGCCCGGATTGAAGGGATCGAGGCTTTGCTGCATCCGCTCGGCCAGTTCCTGGTCGAGCCGGAAGGTCTCGTTCATCAACTCCTGCTGCTCGCGCATCAGTTCGCCGAGCTCGTCCATCTGCTGGCGCATCTCGCTGTCGCCCTGCTGCTGCTGCGGCTGGCGGCCGGCCTGAAGATTGTTCATCATGCGCTGGAGTTCGGACAGCATCTGCTGCGCTTCCTCCGTGGCACCCTGGCGGGCGAGATTCTCGATCTGGTCGAGCATGGCGTTCAGATCTTCCTGGCGGAGCAAGTTGTCCATCGCGTTGTCGGGAAGCTGCATTGCCTGGTCGGAATTCTGGAGTTCCTGTGCAAGCGCCTGCAAATATTCCTGCATCGCCTCGCGCAGCTCTTCCATCAGCGCCTGGATTTCCTCGTCCGTCGCGCCGTTTTCCAGTGCCTCGGCAACTTCGCGTTGAGCGTCCCTGAGGCGCCGTTCGGCAAGCGACAGATCGCCATCCTCGATGCCGAGCGCCACTTCCCAGAGATAATCGGCAGCATCGCGCAGCATGTCGTCATTGTAAGCCTGCTCGATGCGCGACCGCGCCGACTGCAGAAGCAGGAAATGGGAGAGGTTCGGGATCGTCTCTTCCGGCGCGATCGTAAGCGCATCATTCAGTGTCAGCACCTCGTCGACAGCATTCGCGTCGAGCGCGAGGATCTGGCGCTGCTCCACCAGCGCGCGGGCGAGAGGCTCGGAGAAGCTGCGCTCCGGCAAACGCATGCGATGGGCTCCGGAACGGCCTTCCTGGCCGCTGGCATCGACGGCGACCAGCGTCACGTCGACGAGCGTGCCCGACCACGGATGTTGCGTGAGGTCGTGGCTTGCGCGCCCCTGCTGCTCCAGCCCCTGACGGCGAGAAAGGTTCAGACGGTATTCCGGAGCCTCGTAAAGCGGGCGGGCGCCTTCAGCGGCATCGACGGGAGCGATCTCGGCGAAAGCGCGGTCGATGCCGTAGTCGTCGGAAGCGGTGAAGGCGACTTCGAGTGCGCCATTGACGGCGCGGCGAGGGTCTTCGGCGAAGGTGATTTCCGGTGCCTGGTCCGACTCGACGGCAAGCCGCCATGCACGGTCGCCGTCTCGCGCGCCAGAAACGGCCAGCGTTCCGCTGCGCATCGCCTCCATCCGGTATCCGCGCGCGTCGGCCGTCGCAGCGGATTCAGGTCGTTGCGATGTTGGCGAGGGCGCGGCCTCTGGCTCGGTCGGCGCCAACATCACCGCGCTGTCGGCCTGTTCCGCCGCGAAGCTGACGATCTCACCGCCGGCACCGCCGCTGATCCGGACAACGACCTCACTGCGCTCCGGCAGCGTGATCACCGCGCCTTCGCCCAGCTGCGCCGTGCTGAGGAATATCGGTGCCCGGCCCGTATAGGCGGGCGGCGTGATCCAGGCGTCGATGCGCGTCGGAGGCGCATTGCTGACCGCATGCGAGACGAAGGCATCCGACAGCGTGCCGGCACGATTGGACGATGAAAAGGCGAACGCCGTGAACAGCAGAAGCACGACCAGCGCCCGCATTCCATAGGGATCGCGGCGCGGCGTATCGGGATTGGGCAGGCCGACGGCAAGCTTGTCGAGCTTGGCGCTCATGCGCCGCTGGTGCTCTTCCCAAAGCGCGCGGGCGAGCGGGTTGTCGCGCTCAAGCGTGTCGCTTTGAACGCGGACCGCCTGATGCGCGATCGCATTGCGTTCCTCAAGCCGGTCGTCGGCCTCGCTCGTCGTCGGAAGCCGGAAACGGGCAAAGAGATAGATCGACGCGAGTGTGGCCAGCCCGAGGACGACGAGCGTCGCGATCCGGACCGGGTCGGGCACGGCGCGGAAATAGCCGAACCACGACAGCGCGACATAGATCGCCGCGATCCCCGCGAGAGGAAGGACAGCGATCCATAGGCGTTCCAGCGCGATGACGAGCCTGGCCGTGACCCGCTTGCGCGAAAGCTTGGCCGCCAATGCCGCCGCCGTCTCGGCCAAGGTAGAAATTGCCATCCGCGGTCGCTCCAGAGTTCAGGCGGAGGATAGCGGAAAATGTGGCTTTGGCGAGGGCGACCACTCGATTGTGATGGGGAGCTTTCTCAGGAGCCGTCTGCGGTTGCGGCAGTTACAAGGAATGCGCCAATGCTTACGCGACGTCTGGATCTGGCTGTGCGTCGTCGATCCAATCCGGCACATGATCGAGGGCCAGAAGGTCGTCGAAGCTCGGGCGCGGGCGCACCACATGGAAGCGGTCGCCCTTGACGAGCACTTCCGGCACCAGGAGGCGGGAATTGTAGGTGCCCGACTGTACGGCGCCATAGGCGCCGGCCGAGCCGATGGCGATAAGGTCGCCGGCTTCAAGAACAGGAATGGTCCGGTCGCGGGCCATGAAGTCGCCGCTCTCGCAGACGGGTCCGACGATGTCGGCCTTGATGCGCGGTGCGCCGGCCGGGGTTTCTTTCACCGTCCGGATTTCGTGCCACGCCTCATAGAGCGTTGGGCGGATCAGGTCGTTCATCGCGACGTCGACGATCACGAACGTCTTGCTGCCGGCTTCCTTCACGTAGAGCACTTCGGAAACGAGAATACCGGCATTGCCGGCGATCATGCGCCCGGGCTCGAAGATCACCTGGCAGCCAAGATCGCGCACATGCGCCTTCACCGTTTCTGCATATTCGCGCGGTTCCGGTGGCGGCTGGTTGTCGTCGCGATAAGGAATGCCGAGGCCACCGCCGAGATCGACGTGGTGAATCGTATGCCCGTCAGCGCGCAGCGTCTCGACCAGTTCGCGCAGAAGCCGGAAGGCGTCGTCATAGGGCTGCAGATCGGTGATCTGGCTGCCGATATGCATGTCGATACCGGTGACGCGGATGCCGGGCAGCGTGGCGGCATGGGCATAGACCCGGCGCGCGTCCTGCCAGGAGATTCCGAACTTGTCGTCCTTCTTGCCGGTCGAGATCTTGGCATGCGTGCGCGCATCGACATCGGGGTTGATGCGGAAGGAGACCGGTGCGGTCGTCCCGGCAGCCAGCGCGCGGCTGTTCACGACTTCCAGCTCAGGCTCGGATTCGATGTTGAAGCAGTGGATGCCGGAGGCGAGCGCAAAGTCGATCTCGCGCTTCGTCTTGCCGACGCCCGAGAACATGATTTTTGACGGCGGGATGCCGGCTGCGAGCGCACGCCGCAGCTCGCCCTCGGAGACCACGTCGACACCGGAACCGAGCCGGGCGAGCGTCGCCAGAACCGCCTGGTTCGAATTGGCCTTCATCGCATAGCAGACGAGCGCATCGATGTCGGAAAAGGCCTCCGCGAAGACCTGATAGTGGCGCGTCAGTGTTGCCGTCGAATAGCAATAGAACGGCGTGCCGACGGCCTTGGCGATCTCCGCCACGTCGACGTCTTCGGCGTGGAGCGCGCCGTTCAAATAACGAAAATGGTTCAAGAGCCTTGGCCTTAATCGAGCAGCGGATCGAGGAAGAAGCGGCGGTTGGGCTCGGCGGGCGGAACGTCGGCCGAACTGTTGCGCGAACCGCCAATGACGCCCGACAGGCGATTTGCATCCGCGTCGGGCTGCTGAACCTCGGCCTGCGCCTGCGGAGCGCCGGACAGCGCCGGTCGATCGAGCGGCGCCTTGCGACCGCAGGCCGTGAGCGCAAGCCCCGCCGCCACCGTGATGATGAGAAGGCGCGCTGTTGTGCTGGCGGTCGTTTTCTGGCCGGTCATCGTCTCTTGTCTCCGGGATGATGCCGCGTCTTTTAGCCGATGGCGTGCGTCATGTGCAATGCAAGCACGACGCACGCCTTGGGGAACTTAGATGTCGCGTTTCCGAACGGTGAACCGGTTTTCCACTTCACCTGGAAACGCTCTAGAGCCGCTCGCGCCACCAGGCGATCTGGCTGCGCACCTGATCGGGAGCCGTTCCGCCGAAGGACTTGCGGCTGGCGACCGATGCCTCGACCGAAAGCACGTTGAAGACATCGTCGGTGATCGAAGCGTGGATCGCCTGCAGTGCGTCGAGCGGCAGGTCCGAAAGGGTGCAGCCTCGCTCGTCCGCGAGCGCGACGGCGCGCCCCGTCACGTGGTGTGCTTCGCGGAAGGGCAGGCCGGCTTCGCGGACCAGCCAGTCGGCGAGATCGGTGGCGGTTGAGTGGCCCGAGCCGGCAGCCGCCCGCATCGATTGCTCGTTGACCTTCAGATCGCGGATCATGCCCGTCATGGCGGCGATGCTCAGTTCCAGGCTCTCGGCTGCGTCGAACACCTGTTCCTTGTCTTCCTGCATATCCTTGGAATAGGCGAGCGGCAGACCCTTCATCACCGTCAGCAACGCGACCAGCGAACCGTTGATCCGGCCGGTCTTTGCCCGCACCAGTTCGGCCGCATCCGGGTTCTTCTTCTGCGGCATAATCGACGAGCCGGTGGAGAATGCATCCGACAGGGTCACGAAATGGAACTGCGGCGTCGACCAGATGACGATCTCCTCGGCAAGCCGCGACAGATGCGTGGCCGCAATCGAAGCCGTCGCCAGGAACTCCAGCGCGAAGTCACGGTCCGACACCGTGTCGATGGAATTGCGGGTCGGCTCGCGGAAATCGAGCGCAGCGGCGGTCTGGTGGCGGTCGATCGGATAGCCCGTGCCGGCAAGTGCTGCCGCGCCGAGCGGCGATTCGTCGAGCCGCTCGATCGCATCGCGCACCCGCGACCGGTCGCGGCCGAACATTTCCACATAGGCCATGAGATGGTGACCGAATGTCACGGGCTGTGCCGATTGCAGATGCGTGAAGCCCGGCATGACGGTTTCGGCATGCTCGCCGGCGCGCTCGAGAAATGCCGCGATCAGGCCCGTCAGCGCCGTGTCCGTGCGCTGCAATTCTTCCTTGACCCACAGCCTGAAATCCAGCGCCACTTGGTCGTTGCGCGACCGGGCGGTGTGCAAGCGGCCCGCCGCCGGGCCGATGAGATCGGCCAGCCGCGCCTCGATGTTCATGTGAATATCTTCGAGCCGGCGGGAGAACTGAAACTGTCCCTGCTCGATCTCGCCCAGAATCGTTTTCAGGCCCTGCGCGATCTTGTCGCGATCCTCAGACGAAATAATGCCCTTATCTGAGAGCATCGCCGCGTGGGCGAGGGAGCCGGCGATATCCTGACGGTACAGCTTGCGGTCGAAGTCGATGGAAGCGTTGATTTCTTCCATGATCGCAGCCGGACCGGACGCGAAACGTCCGCCCCACATCTGGTTCGACGATTTGCCTTCGGCAGTGTTGTCCGACATGTTGAGTCCAACGGTCTGATTGAGAGGGATCGCGATAATGCAGAGCCTGTCCACCGCGAAACTGGCAATCGCCGCCGTCGTTCTTGGTGTCCTGGCTGGTGCCGGGGCGGTATACGTGAAGGGCAGTCCGTCTGGCAATGACCGCACGCCGCCGATGAACGAGGTGGCGGCCGTTTCGCTTCAAGGCGCGACCGATGCGGCAAGCTGCCCGGCCACCGATGACCGCGTCGCGGCGCTCACGCCGGTCGCCACCGGCGCTGTTGCGGCGATGTCTCCGACGGAAACGCCGGTTTCGCTCGCCTCGCTCGGTTTCAATGGTCCTGACGGCGAGCCGATGACGCTCGGCGATTTCGACGGCAAGACGCTGCTGGTCAATCTCTGGGCCACATGGTGCGCCCCATGCCGGGAAGAAATGCCCGACCTCGCCGAACTTCAGGAGCGTCTCGGCGATGCCGACTTCGAGGTCGTGACGGTCAATATCGACCTCGGCGACGAGGAAAAGCCGCGCGCCTTCCTGGAAGAGATCGGCGTCGACAATCTCGCCCTTTACCGCGATGCGTCCATGGATATCTTCAACGACCTCAAGTCCCAGGGCCTCGCCTTCGGCCTGCCGGTGACACTCCTCATCGACGAAAACTCCTGCCTCCTGGCCGCCATGAACGGCCCCGCCGCCTGGGCCGGCGACGACGCCATCAAGCTGGTGAAGACGGCAAAGGGGATTTGAAGATAGGACAGCCGACGCCGTTTTACCGCGTCGGGACGGGCACTTCGCCGCGATAATCGTAGAACCCGCGGCCGGACTTGCGGCCGAGCCAACCGGCTTCAACGTATTTCACGAGGAGCGGGCAGGGGCGGTATTTGCTGTCGGCGAGGCCGTCATAGAGGACCTGCATGATCGACAGGCACGTGTCGAGGCCGATGAAGTCGGCGAGCTGCAGCGGGCCCATCGGGTGGTTGGCGCCGAGCTTCATTGCGGTGTCGATCGCTTCGACCGTGCCGACACCTTCGTAGAGCGTGTAGATCGCCTCGTTGATCATCGGCAGCAGAATGCGGTTGACGATGAACGCCGGGAAGTCTTCCGCGACCGTGATCGTCTTGTCGAGCGAGGCGACGAACTTGTTGGCGGACTGGAACGTGTCGTCTTCCGTCGCGATACCGCGAACCAGTTCGACGAGCTTCATCACCGGCACCGGATTCATGAAGTGAATGCCGATAAAGCGTTCGGGCCTGTCGGTCGACGAGGCGAGACGCGTGATCGACAGCGACGACGTGTTGGTGGCGAGGATCGCCTCGGGATTGAGGACAGGGCAGAGCTGCTGGTAGATCTTGCGCTTGACGCTTTCGTCTTCTGTCGCGGCCTCGATCACGAGATCCATCGAAGCGAGGTCGTCCATGGTGGGAGCGGCCTTGATCAGCGACAGTGCCTTGCTGCGCTCGGCTTCCGGCAGCTTTGCCGAAGAAACCTGACGCGCGAGATTGCCGTTGATGGTCGCAAGCCCCGTTTCGATGCGCTCGGTCGTCACATCGTGAAGACGGACGTCATATCCGGCGAGGGCACACACCTGGGCGATACCGCAGCCCATCTGTCCCGCGCCCACCACGCCGACGCTACGAATTGTGCTGGTCATTGACCCTCTGTTTCCGCCATGTCTTGAAAGAGTGAGGGAAACTAGCGTGGCCGGGTGGCATGCGTCCACCCCGGCCAGCGCTCTAATGTACGAATCGGTGTGCGATCAAAGCGCTTTTTCGAGTTCCGGAAGCGCGGTGAAGAGATCCGCGACCAGGCCGTAATCGGCGACCTGGAAGATCGGTGCTTCCTCGTCCTTGTTGATCGCGACGATCACCTTGGAATCCTTCATGCCGGCAAGGTGCTGGATCGCGCCGGAGATGCCGCAGGCGATGTAGAGATCGGGGGCGACGACCTTGCCGGTCTGGCCGACCTG
Source organism: Rhizobium sp. EC-SD404 (assembly GCF_902498825.1). Lineage (NCBI taxonomy): Bacteria > Pseudomonadati > Pseudomonadota > Alphaproteobacteria > Hyphomicrobiales > Rhizobiaceae > Rhizobium > Rhizobium sp. EC-SD404. The sequence goes on along the minus strand of NZ_LR701459.1, from coordinate 3,336,866 downwards.
CCAGTCGTTCGGCGCGTAACCGGCGTCGACTGCAGCGCGCGAAGCGCCGACCGCGGCACCGAGTTTGTCGGCGAGCGGCAGCATCACCTCCTCGAACTTTTCCTTGGAGCCGAGCGCACGGCCGCCGGACACGATGATCCGCGCGGAGGTGAGTTCGGGACGATCGGTTTCGGCAATCGCCTCACCGACGAAGGACGACACACCCGGATTTTCGCCGGCGTCGATGGTCTCGACGCTCGCCGAACCACCCTCGCCAGCCACCTGGAAGGAGGCCGTGCGCACGGTGATCACCTTCTTCGCATCGCTGGTCTGCACGGTCTGCAGCGCGTTGCCGGCATAGATCGGGCGCTTGAAAGTCGTCGCGTCGATGACTTCGATGATGTCGGACAGCTGCATGACGTCGAGCAGTGCGGCGACGCGCGGCAGCACGTTCTTGCCCATGGTGGTCGCGGGAGCGATCACCGTGTCGTAGTCGGCTGCAAGCTTTGCGATCAGCGCTGCGGTCGGCTCGGCGAGGCGGTGTTCCAGGCTCTCGGAATCGGCCAGCAGAACCTTGGCGACGCCCTGCAGCTTGGAGGCCGCGTCGGCGGCAGCCTGCGCGCCCTTGCCGGCGACGAGGACGTGGACGTCTCCGCCGATCTTTGAAGCGGCGGAAAGCGCCTTCGCCGTCTGGTCGGAAAGCGTTGCATTGTCGTGTTCTGCGACGAGAAGAATGGTCATCTGTCGTTTCTCCCTTGAGCGGGCCGAGGCATGTCGGTCTCTCGACCGAGCCTCAGGCGAACGCTGAAAATCACATCAAAGCACGCCGGCTTCGTTCTTGAGCTTCTGTACCAGTTCCTCGACGGAGCCGACCTTGACCCCTGCCGAACGGCCGGCGGGTTCCTCGGTCTTCAGGACCTTGAGGCGCGGCGTCGTATCGACACCGAAATCGGCCGGCGTCTTCTTGTCGAGCGGCTTCTTCTTGGCCTTCATGATGTTCGGAAGCGATGCATAGCGCGGCTCGTTGAGGCGCAAATCCGTTGTCACGACGGCCGGCAGCTTCAGTTCCACCGTCTGCAGTCCGCCATCGACTTCGCGGGTCACGTTGACCTTGCCGTCGCCGAGTTCGACCTTGGAGGCAAAGGTGCCCTGGCCCCAGCCGAGCAGCGCAGACAGCATCTGGCCGGTCTGGTTGCTGTCGTCGTCGATCGCCTGCTTGCCGAGAATGACGAGATCGGGATTTTCTTCCGCCACGACGGCCTTGAGCAGCTTGGCGACGGCCAGTGGCTCGACGACGTCGTCCGTCTGGATCAGGAGCGCGCGATCGGCACCCATGGCGAGACCGGTGCGCAGCGTTTCCTCGGCCTTCGCGGGCCCGACGGAAACGACGACCACTTCCTCGGCCTTGCCGGCTTCCTTGAGCCGCAGCGCCTCTTCGACGGCGATCTCATCGAACGGGTTCATCGACATCTTCACGTTGTTCAGTTCGACGCCCGAACCGTCCGCCTTGACGCGGATCTTCACGTTGTAGTCGACCACCCTTTTTACCGGCACGAGGATCTTCATTCTCTTCCCTTTCTAGAACGCGGACTTGGACGCGGACGGGGTTGGTTTGCCTCACCGGGAAGCCGGCAAGGCGGCCAATTCGCGACATGCATACGCCATTCCCCGCGGATTTCAATCGCGTCCAGGACCGCTCGACATCGGTCGAGAGGTAACTTACGCTTACGTAAAAGTCAAATGTCGCGACGGATGGCGGGCACGACCGTCACGGCCCGCGGGCGCACGATCCGGCGGTCGAAAAGCGGCACGTCGCGGCGCTTCATCAGGGGCAGCAGCACAAGCCCCGCAACGATGCCGCCCGCATGCGCCGCCCAGGACACTTCGCCGCCGAGATCGATGACGAGCATGCCGAACTGGTATGCGATCCAGGCGATCAAAGCGAGATAGGCGGGCACGGGAACGGGAATGCGGCCGAAGACGAGCACCCACAAGCGAACGCGCGGATGGAGCAGGAGATAGGCCGCAACCACGCCCGATGCCGCGCCTGAGGCCCCGATCAACGGCACTTCGGAAAACGGATAGAGAAGTCCATGCGCCATCGCGGCGGCCGCAGCGCAGAGCAGGTAGAAGAGGAGGAAGCGAACATGCCCCATCGCATCCTCGACATTGTCGCCGAACACCCAGAGAAAGGCCATGTTGCCGGCAAGGTGCAGGAGGCCGCCATGCAGGAAGGCGTAGGTGATGTAGGTCGCCGCATCGGGCACGATCGTCAGCGCCGGCGCGAGATCGAGGTGGCCGTTTGCGACCGCTGGAATGTAGCCGAGACCGTAGACCGTCGCGAGCACGGCCTCGCTGTCGAGACCGTCCAGCGCCGTCGTGAAATAGATGAGGACGTTGGCGGCGATCAGCCCGAGCGTGACTACCTGCAGCCGGATGTGACGAAGATCGTTGGCGTCGTGGATCGGAACGAACATCGCCACCCCCGATGGCCGGTTGATGGCGTCAGCGGTTCTTGCCCGGGACCCACAGGACGTCGCCTTCGCCCTTGGCGTTGGCGTGGCGGGCTGCGACGAACAGGAAGTCCGAGACGCGGTTGATGTAACGCAGCGCGTCGGGATTGATCGTCTCGTTGGCCGCAAGCGTCACCATCGCACGTTCTGCCCGTCGTGCAATCGTCCGCGCGAGGTGGAGGTGGGTGGCCAGTGCCGTGCCGGCCGGCAGCACGAAGGATTTCAACGGCTCGAGATCGGCATTGAGACGGTCGATCTGTGTCTCCAGCCAGTCGACCTGGGCGCCAACGATGCGCAACGGCTCGTATTCCAGCTTCTCGTCCGTATGCGGCGTGGCGAGATCGGCGCCGAGATCGAAGAAATCGTTCTGGATGCGCGAGAGCACCGCATCGAGTTCGCTGCCCGATGTGTGGAGCCGCGCCATGCCGATGGTGCAATTGGCCTCGTCGACGGTGCCGAATGCCTCGATGCGCGCGTCGTCCTTGGCGCGGCGATCACCACTGACGAGGCCGGTGGTGCCATCGTCTCCGGTGCGCGTGTAGATCTTGTTCAGTCGAACCATATGTCGTCCCCCCGCATTGTCTTGGCGCGATCAGCGCCCGCCATTGGTCAAGAGCAGGGTGACGACGATGAGAACGATCGCGATGAACTGCAGAAAGATGCGCATCTGCATCAGCTTGTTCGACGTGATGCCGTCGCCGCCTCGCATCATATGGAAAAGGCCGCGCACGAGAACGACCGCGACGGCCGCCATGACGATGATGGCGAGGGCGTAGGTGATGTTTTCCATGTCGGCTTACCGCTTGCACTTTGGCCTGTGAGAGCACCACACATAGTGCATCGCGCCGTTATTGCCACGCCGCACTTCGTTCGCGGACAGAGTGTCGCGATGGCGGCGCTTCAAGGGTCCTGCCGAGCGAGCATGTCGTAGAAAAAGGCTGACGGCAAAATCCGCTTCATCGCGATGCCGAGTTTTGCCGGACGCGTCACGGCATAGTGCGGCCGTGGCTTCGGCGAATTCAGCGCGTGGTGCAGAACTGCATGTACGGCTTCCGGCCCCAGCTTGTTCTTGGACTTCACGCCGCCTTGTCGCAGCCGCGCAAGCTGCTTTTCATAAGCTGCGCGATGCACCGAGTTTTCGATATCGATGTATTTTTCCACGTAGCGAAGTGCGTTGATCGCGATCTTGGATTCGATCGGGCCGGGTTCGATCAGGCTGACATGAATGCCGGTGCCCCTCAGTTCCATGCGCATGGTGAGGCTGAGCGCCTCGATCGCATGTTTCGACGCATTGTAGGCGCCGCGATAGGGCATCGGAACGAGACCGAGGATGGACGAACACTGGACGATGCGCCCATGCCCCTGAGCGCGCATGACCGGCACGATGCGCCGCGTGAGATCGTGCCAGCCGAAGACATTTGCCTCGAATTGCTCGCGCAGGGCTTCGACCGGCAGGTCTTCCACCGCGCCGGGCTGGCTATAGGCGCCATTGTTGAAGATCGCGTCGAGCGTACCGCCCGTCGCAGCCATCACGGTATCGAAAAGTGCCGCGATCGATGTCCCGTCGCGGTAGTCGAGCGGGAACGCCTCGATCCCATCGGCCAAAAGTGCAGCAAGGTCGGCCTCAGTGCGCGCGGTCGCCAGCACGCGCCAGCCTTCGGCCTGCAACGCCCGTGCGCAATGGGCGCCGATACCGGATGAGCATCCGGTTAAGAGAATGGAACGTATTTGTGTCATGCTTGATGCACCGCTTGATGAGATGGGCGCGGAACGGTGCGCGTTGCCGAACCGCCTGGGCTGAAGTGCGACTTTACGAGAATGGGCGTCTACAAGAAGACCTACCGGATAGCGCTCGACGCCTTCAACCACTTCAATGACGAAGATGGCTGGGCGATGGCGAGCCATGTCGCGCTTTCGACGATCATGGCGATCTTTCCCTTCATGATCTTCGGGACGGCGCTGGCGAGTTATCTGGGCGCCGACGCGTTTTCCGAAACGGCTGTCCACCTGATCTTCGACACCTGGCCGCAGACCATCGCCGAGCCTATCGCGCGCGAAGTCGAAAACGTGCTGACGCAGGATCGCTTCGATCTCTTGACGATCGGTGTCCTGGCGGCGGCGTTTTTCGCATCGAATGGCGTCGAGGCGCTGCGCATCTCGCTCAACCGTGCCTATCGCGTGGCCGATCGGCGGCCCTGGTACCTGACGCGTGCGCAAAGCCTCGGCTTCGTTTTCATCGCATCCTTCGTCTTCATGGCGATCAGCTTCCTGCTCGTCCTTGCCCCGCTCGCCGTTCGTCTGGCGCGGGACTGGCTGCCCTGGATGGATGCAACGACGTCGATGATCGACAATTGGCGCATCGTTGTGGCCGTATCCGTCCTCATCATCGGCCTTGCGATATCGCATCTCTGGCTGCCAGCCGGCCGGCGCAAGCTGACCGAGGTCCTGCCGGGTGTCGGACTGACGATCTTCTGCTGGCTGGTCGCCGCAAGCCTTTTTGCGTCCTATCTGAAGCGTTTCGCGACTTATGTGTCGACCTATGCGGGCCTCGCCTCGATCGTGATCGCGCTGTTCTTCCTCTACATCGTGGCCGCGATCTTCATTCTCGGCGCCGAAGTGAATGCCGCGATCCTGCGCTACCGGTCGATCCACAAGGACGACGCCTAATTGTCGGTGTGCCGCTAGGACGCCGTTTACCCAATCTCCACAATCCCATCGCAGCCGACAGCGGCCAGTGGTATTTTAGCAATGGGTGAAGCGTTGGAGGTGCGAGCATGATGCTCGGGGATCTTTCGGTCGAATGGTCCACCATTTTTGCGATCCTTGCGCTGATGGGTGGATTTCTGGTCGGGCAGGCGATGGATGCCGTCATGGGCAGGCAGGGCTTTGGTGCCCTCGGCAACATGATCGTGCTCGCTGCCGGCTTCTATCTCGGTCTGATGGCCTATGAAGCGATGCGCATGCCGATGGACGCGACGGAGATCCGGTTTGCTGCCGGCATCGCAGGCGGCTTCGGATCGCTGTTCTTCCTGGCTGTGGTGAAGCGCATTCTCATGCGCATGGATTTCTAGCGAAATCCGAGCTTAATGCGGATCGTGACGGGATCGATGCCTGCATCGCGCAGGGCCGCGATCCCCGTGTCGCCTTTGCTCTTCGACAGTTTCGTCCCGTCGTCGCCGAGGATCAGCCGATGATGGTGGTAGCGCGGCGCGGCCAGCGAGAGCAGGTGCTGCAACAGGCGGTGGATCGCCGTGGCAAAAAAGAGATCTCGACCGCGCACGACGTCGGTGACGCCCTGCAGCGCGTCGTCGACGACCACGGACAGATGATAGCTGGTCGGCGTGTCCCGACGTGCCAGCATCACATCGCCCCATACGGCCGGTTCGGCGGCAATGATATCGTGCGCGCCTGAAGGGCCTTCACCGGTCTCCAACCAGCTCAGTTCCTCGCCCACCATGGCGAGCGCGGCTTCCATATCGAGCCGCCACGCGAAAGGTTCACCTGAGGCGATCCGGGCTTCTCTTGCGGAAGCGGAGAGGTGACGATCCAAGGCAGGGTAGATCGGTGCTCCGTCCGGATCGCGCGGCCATGGCTTGCCCGTCTCACGCTCCTGGTCACCGATCCACGCTCGAATGTCGCCACGGCTCATGAAGGCGGGATAGGCCAGTCCGCGCCCGATCAGTTGATCGAGAGCCTGCCGGTAGTCCTCGAAATGATCCGACTGGCGCCGATGGGGTGGTGCGAAATCCAGGCCGAGCCAGGCCAGATCGGAGATCATCTGCGCTTCGAGCGCGGGCGTACAGCGCGTCTGGTCGATGTCCTCGATGCGCAGCAGCAACCGGCCATCGGTCTTCCGCGCCAGTTGCTCGTTCAAAAGCGCCGAATAGGCGTGGCCGAGATGCAGGGCGCCGTTGGGGCTCGGCGCAAAGCGGAAGACAGGTTTTTGCGGCAGTTCGCTCATGGTTGGTTCCGCGTCGAGTGATCTGCTAGAGCGTTCCCAAGTGAAGTGGATACCGGTTCACCGTCGGGAACGCGACAATTCAGAACTATGTCCCGTGCCATCTGTCCCGGACCGAGGTCAACGTCCATGCAGCCCATCGCAACGCTGGAGCAGATCGAGGCGGCCCTGACGGAACTCGCCGTTGCCGATCCCCGCCTGCGTCCGGTGATCGACAAGGCAGGGCCCGTGCCGCTGCGCCTTCAGCCGCCGGGCTATGCGGGGCTTGCCGGCATCGTCGTGTCGCAGATGGTGTCCCGCGCGAGTGCCGACGCCATCCATGCGCGGCTCCTGTCCAGGCTGGGAGAGATCACGCCAGCGGGCGTTCTTTCGCTCGGTGAAGACGATTTCCGGCAGATCGGCCTGTCGCGCGCCAAGCAGGCGGCATTGCTGGGAGTTGCCCGGGCCGTGTTGGACGGAACGATCGATCTCGAAGCAGTGCGCCATCTCCCGGCCGAACAGGCGATCGCCGATCTGACGGACCTTCCAGGCATCGGGCCGTGGACCGCGGAAGTCTATCTGCTCTTTTGCGGCGGCCATCCGGATATCTTTCCGGCCGGCGACGTGGCGCTGCAAGCGGCGGCCGCTCACGCGCTTTCCCTGGCAACGCGTCCGAACGCGCGCGACCTGCGTATAATTGCCGAGCAGTGGTCGCCCTTCAGGGGGATCGCCGCGAGGCTTTTGTGGGCCTATTATGGAACGGAGATCCGCCGTACGGTGGCTCCGGTGGGAAGCTGAGGATAAGTCCGCGCGACAAAGTCGCTGAAACTCTGACGCAGCTTCACATTCCTGCAACATGGTGCCTAATATATGTGACTTAGCGTACGAGTCGGTCAGGAGCAGCTACTTGACGATTGCAGTTTCACCGGAGTCTTTGCCGGCGCTTGTATTGAACGCCGACTTCCGGCCCTTGAGTTACTATCCGCTTTCCTTGTGGTCCTGGCAGGACGCCATCAAGGCGGTGTTTCTCGACCGCGTGAATATCGTGGCCGAATACGAACACGCGGTGTCCTCACCGAGTTTCTCGATGAAGATCCCGAGTGTCGTCTGCCTGAAAAGCTACATCAAGCCGTCCCGACATCCAGCCTTTACGCGGTTCAACGTCTTCCTGCGCGATCGCTTCGAGTGCCAATATTGTGGCTCGCCAGACGATTTGACCTTCGACCACGTCATCCCACGCCGTTGCGGTGGCCAGACGACCTGGGAGAACGTCGTGGCGGCCTGTTCGCCCTGCAATCTCAAAAAGGGCGGGCAGATGCCTCGGGATGCCCACATGTTCCCGCGCCAGACGCCGTTCCAGCCCTCCGTCCACGACCTTCACAACAATGGCCGGCTTTTCCCGCCGAACCATTTGCATGAAAGCTGGATGGATTATCTCTACTGGGATGTCGAATTGCAGCCCTGATCCGGCTTCGTCGTCGCGACGTCAGCGGGGCTGGGCAGTGACCAGCCCTCGGAATATATTGGGGACGCTCTCCACCAGCTTCAGCGCTGCCTTCAGCCGCGCAGCCTGAGACGGCGTGAGGCGATCGACCACGACCTTGTTCGAAACGGGAATGCCGTCTGCAAGATCCCGCGATTGCTGGGCGAGCATCAAGCCGAGAATGAACCGGTGCGCATCAAGGAGCGCGGTCAGCTGTTCTTCCGAGCCGATGCCGCGAGCGATCAGACCCTCCAAACGCAATTCGGTGCGGCGGTGGCGGATATCGTGGCGGATGGCCAACGCCCGGGCAAGGGTCACGATCGGGAACAGCCCGTGCTTCTTGAGGTCGATCCGGCCATCGATCGACTTCAGCCGCCCGAACATCCCGAACACGGGTGTGAACTCGCCGAGCTGGTCGCCGAGAAGCTTGGCGAAGGGTCGGTGCTCATGGGCGGAGGTCAGCGCATCGTCGAGAAGCCGCGCGGCAAGCGGCTGGCTGCCGTGGACCGCGCGCATGTCGAAGAAGATATCCACATTGAGCAGATCTTCCGGCTCCGAACGTCCGATCCAGTGCGCGACCCTTCGGTGCCAGGCGGCGAGCGAACCGCGCCATTGCGGGTTCTTAGCCATGACGCCGCCCTTGCAATAGACGATACCGGCCGTGTCGAGCGTCTTGGCGACCCTTTCGCCCAGCTCGGCAAACCATTCGTCTTCCGGGCCACCTGGTTCGCCCTGCTGATAGACGATCGCATTGTCCTGATCGGCAGCAAGCAGGCTTTCACCCCGGCCGCCCGATCCCAGCACGAGAAACGCGTAGGGCGTCGGCGGAGCGCCGAGACCTTCCTCCAGCATCTCTGCTTCCGCCAGAACGGCGGCGCGGCGCGTGACGATGCGGAGCTCCTCCGAAACGATGCCGGCGAGGATGCGCGGATCGATGTCTTCGGCGAGCAGGCGGTTGGTGACGCCGGGCAACATTGCCCAGGCTTTGGCGATGTCGGCGGCATTGTTGGCCGCTTCGATCGCATCGTCGAGCCGGATGGCGGCACTGCCGCGCAGCTTCAGGAGATCGCGCGCGGAAATGATGCCCGTCAGCCGATCTTCATGATTGCGCACCGCCAGATGCCGGATTTGTTGGCGTTCCATGCGGCCGATGGCGCGATAGACGAACGATTCCTCGGCAACCGAGATCAACGGGCGCGTCGCGATGGCATCGATGGGCATCTCGAGCGCAGCCGCGCCGTGGGTGACCACGAGGCGGAGCATGTCGCGCTCGGTGACGATGCCATATTCCTGGACCGTGCCGCCGGGCTTGCCCTCCGGGGAGACGAGGACGGAGCTGATCTTGCGCTCCGCCATTAGCGTCATGGCAAAATCCACCCGCTGATCGCCGGCGACGATGACAAGCTCTGCGGAAGCGATCTGGCCGACGCGATGCCGGTAGGCATAGGGGTCGACCGCCGCGAGCGAAGGATGGTCGCCCGGTTCCATCACCGGGCGCGTCCAGCCGGCGCGGTCATGCGACGTCATCTGCTCGTTGAGGCCGAGGCTTGCCCGCTCCGCCTCGGCAAGCGTGCGGACACCCTGATCGGCGAGCTTGGGCAGAAGGGCAATGAAGATGGCCGCCGCCGCTCGCGCATCGCCGATAGCACTGTGGCGCCCGACGATCTCGACGCCGAGCCAGGTGGCGATCGTTTCCAGTGCATGGTCGGGCAGATTGGGATTGGCAAAGGCCGCAAGCGTTCGCACGCAGAGCGAGCGCGGCCGCCGCCAGGTCAGGCCGGTGCGGCTCGCTTCCTTGGCCATGATGGCGAGATCGAAGCCGATGGAATAGCCGATGATCGGCCGCTCGCTGCGGTAGGCTTCCAGATGGCCGAGGGCGACGGCGAAAACCGGCGCATCCCTGACCATGCTGTCGCTGATGCCGTGGATCGCGGTGGAACTGGAAGGGATCGCCATGCGGGGATCCACCAGGCTTTCATAGCGGTCGTCTTCAATGATCGCACCGCCCGATACGCCGATGGCGGCCATTTGTACGATGCGCGCAACTTTGGTGTCGAGGCCGGTGGTCTCGCTGTCGAATACGATGGCATCGAGTGCCTTGAGCGGCGTTGCACCGGTTGCTGCCTTCATCGTTCTTGCCGTGGACCTTTCACCGGTGAAGCCAGGAGGACAGGCGGTCTTTGCTCAGCGCGCCCGGACGAAGGCGCCTTTGAGCGCGATGGCGAAGAGCCCGATGCTGGCGATGACGTTCCAGCCCGCAAAGGAAAGACCGAGCACGCGCAAAGCAGCGTCGGCGCATGACGGTGGGCGCAAGGAGTTCAGGTCGTTCAGCAGGCTGCCTGCATCCATGCTCACGGCACCGCCGCCGCACGCCACGGGACCTGCCCACCATCCCCACTCGACGCCGGAGTGATAGGCGCCCAACCCGGCGCCGTAAGCCATCAATGCAGCAGCGACCAGGAACAGCGCCCGCGTCACCATCGCCGGCCAGCGCATCGTCGCCGACAGAAGGGTAAGCAGCGCGATGGGAATGCCGACGTAATAGGGCGTGCGCTGCTGCAGGCAGAGCGCGCAAGGGATGAAGCCGCCGATATGCTCGAAGGCGAGGGCGCCGCCGACGACAAGCGCCATGCCCAGTGCGAGTGCGCCCGCCAGTATCGGGCGCATATCTCGCCCCATGCGCCTGTCGAGTGGATTTCCGTGTGCCATTTCGTGCCGATCCGCATCGTTGATTGCCGCCTTCTAACATGCCGATGGCCGAAAATCGAAGCACCCATCGATGCCGCAGGCAAACGTGCCGACAGGATCCAAATCACCCCTCACGGCATCGAATTGGGACTGGACTGGCTGCGTCGCTCGTGGCAGATATCGCCTCGTCACGCGATGCGGGTGTGGTGGAATTGGTAGACGCGCCGGACTCAAAATCCGGTTCCGAAAGGATTGTCGGTTCGAGTCCGACCACCCGCACCACCGTTGTCCCAAGACTTGCACGATATGACACGTGGCCAGTTCTTCCCTCTCCGACGTTTCAAAGTATTAAGTTCTCGCCCCTAGTCTCTCTCCATGGGGACATTCGCCGCTGGATGTCCGGGCATTCGCGGGACAGCATCATGGGGGCTTGGAGAGCGGTCGGCTACCGCGTGAAATCCAGTCAGTTTGCCGCAATCGTTGCGTTTGCGGTCCTCATCGCGGCCGGCATTTATGCCGAACACCAGAACAACGTCGTCTTCATGCAGAAGCAGCGCGCCGAGGTGGCCGAGCGGCTGTCCGTGGTCCGCGCAAAGCTCGAAGGCGGCATCAATGCCAATACCCAGCTCGTGCGCGGCCTCGTCGCGGTCATCACCAGCGAGCCGGACATGGATCAGACCCGCTTCGCACAACTGGCCAGCGAACTGATCGATGACAACTCGCAGGTGCGCAACATCGCCGCCGCGCCGGATCTCGTCGTCAAGCTGATGCATCCCGTGCGCGGCAACGAAAAGGCGATCGGTCTCGATTATCGCACCATGCCTGCCCAACGAGATGCCGCGCTGCGCGCCCGCGATACCGGCGGCCTCGTTCTCGCCGGCCCGGTCGATCTTGTTCAAGGCGGACAGGGTCTCATCGGCCGCTACCCGGTTTTCATCCGGGACGACAATGGCCGCCGCCGCTTCTGGGGCATCGTCGCCGCGGTGCTCGATCTCGAGGCGCTCTATACGGCCAGCGGGCTGACGGCCGACTTGCCGATCGACATCGCCATCCGCGGCAAGGACGGGCTCGGCGAACAGGGCGACCTCTTCTACGGGAATCCGGAAATCCTGTCCCAGCAGCCGGAGACCATGTCGGTCGTGCTGCCGACCGGCGCCTGGGTGATTTCCGCCATACCCAACGATGGATGGGCCACCACGCCGCCCAACACCTGGATCATTCGCGCCATCTTCGCGGCTGCATCGATCCTGATCGTCGTGCCGATCGTGATGTCGGGCCGCCTCGTCGACGAACGTCAGCGCCACATCCAGGAGATGCGGCGACGCGAGGAGGAGATGGAGCGTCTGTCCCACCGCCTCGAACTCGCGCTCGACGCCTCCAAGATCGGCATCTGGGAGATCGATGCGAAGACGGGCGAACTCTACTGGGACGACCGGATGAAGGAGCTTTACGGGGTCCGGCCGGAAGACGACATCAACGATTTCGAGCGCTGGCTCGACTGCATCCATCCCGACGATCTGGAGCAGGCGACGGCAGCATTCCGGCGCGTGCTCGACGGGGGCGAGCGCTACGAATCCGAATTCCGGTCCGGGCAGTCGGTCAGCTATTGCCGCCACATCCGGGCGATCGGCTCGGCCTATATCCACTCCAATGGCGGAAGGCGCATCGTCGGCGTCAACTGGGACGTTTCGGCCGATCTGGAATTGAACGCCCGCCTGAAGCTCGCCCGCGACCTCGCCGAAGCGCGCACCTCCGCGCTCGAGGAAGCCAAGGCGCAGATGGAGCACAACGCCAACCACGATCCACTGACCGGGCTCCCGAACCGGCGCTATCTTGACCGGATCCTGAGCGAAGGCGGCGATGGCGGACGATTGCCATCGGCGCTGATCCACCTCGACCTCGACCGGTTCAAGCAGATCAACGACACGCTCGGCCATGCGGCGGGCGATGAGACTCTGCGCCACGCGGCCGGCATTCTCAGGGCGAATGTCCGCGAGCAGGATTTCGTGGCCCGCATCGGCGGCGATGAATTCGTTGTCGTCACCATGGGCCCGACGAGCGCCGCGTGCCTCGCGGCCTTGGCGATGTCGATCATCGAGGCGATGCGGCAGCCTTTCACGTACCAGTCGCAGGACTGCCGTGCGGGTGTGAGCGCTGGCATCGCGCTTGCGGCGCCCGGGGATCGGAATGGCCGGCAATTGCTGGTCAATGCCGATATCGCGCTTTACGAAGCCAAGAGCCGTGGCCGCAACCGGTATGAATTCTTCACCGAAGCGCTGCAGACGGCCGTCATTGCCGGCAAGAAGACGGCCGACGAAATCCTGCGCGGCCTGGAACGCGACGAGTTCGTGGCCTGGTATCAGCCCCAGTTCGACGCAACCTCACTTGCTGTGGTCGGCGCCGAGGTACTCGTGCGCTGGCGCCATCCGGAACGGGGCATCCTCCCGCCGGCTGCCTTCCTCGACACCGCCGAAGACATCAACGTCATGGCCGCGATCGATCAGCGCGTGCTGGATCAGGCGATGTTCCAACTGCTTCGCTGGCGCGCGCAGGACATCGCGGTGCCGCGCATCTCGGTCAATGTCTCGTCGGCACGACTGCATGACGAGAATCTGATCGAAGGGCTGAAGCAATTGAACTTCCAGCCTGGCGATCTCGCCTTCGAGCTTCTGGAATCGACCTTTCTGGACGATGGCAAGGAGATCGTCGCGAGAAACATCGCAGGCCTCAAGGATCTGGGCATCGACATCGAGATCGACGATTTCGGCACGGGCTATGCCTCGATCGTCAGCCTCGTCAATCTCAAGCCGAAACGCTTCAAGATCGACCGCCAGCTCATCATGCCGATCACGAAGTCCGAGACGGCCCGCAATCTCGTGTCGTCGATGATCGATATCGGGCAGTCGCTGCAGATCGAGGTCGTGGCGGAAGGCGTGGAAACCATGGAGCACGTATCCATCCTGCGCCGGCTCGGCTGCAGCTCTCTTCAGGGTCACGTGTTCGCGCGCCCGATGTCCGGGGATGATCTCTCCGCCTATCTCGTCGCCTATCAGCGCGAGGGCAATGCGGAGGCGATCGGCGCGGCCTGAACCCGCCCTTGCCATCCGCCGTCTTTGAGCGTTTAAGCTGCTGCCCAAAATTAAGGCGGACGACTGAAATGCTCGACGAAGGCCAAACCTACGAAGAGGCCGTGACCGGCTTTGAATGGCATGTGCCAGACGATTTCAACATTGCCGAATACGTGTCCGCGCGGTGGGCGCGCAGCGAGCCGGAGCGGGTCTGCCTCCAGCATTTCGATATCGGCGGTAACCACGCAGCGTTGACCTATGCGGAACTCGATGAGCGGGCATCGGCGCTGGCGCGGGCTTTGAAAGCGAACGGCGTCTCGCGCGGGGACCGCGTCGCAATTCTTCTGCCGCAGAGCTTCGAGACCGCGATCGCCCATGTCGCAATCTACAAGATGGCGGCGATCGCCGTGCCGTTGGCGCTGTTGTTTGGGCAGGATGCGCTCAGCTATCGTCTTGCCGCCTGCGGTGCGCGCGCGATCGTGACGAACGCGATGGGTGTCGCAAAGCTCGAGCCGCTGCGCGACGCCTTGCCCGATCTCAAGACCGTGATCGTGACCGGCGATGCGGTCGAAAGCCCGGCGCTCAGCTTCGACGAACTCTTGAAGGCGCATCGGGATGGAGCGCCCGTCGACGAGCCGACAACGGGCGATACGCCGGCACTGATGGTGTTCACCTCCGGCACGACAGGGCCGCCCAAAGGCGCGCTGCACGGGCACCGCGTCCTGATCGGGCATCTGCCGGGCGTGCAAATGCACCATGAATTCTTGCCTCAGCCCGGCGACCGTCTGTGGACCCCGGCCGATTGGGCCTGGGCGGGTGGCCTGCTCAACGTGCTCTTGCCGGGGCTTTATTTCGGTGTTCCGGTGGTGTCGACGCCGGCGCAGAAATTCGATCCCGATCTGGCGTTCCGCATCATGGCGGACCTCGACGTGCGCAACGCCTTCATTCCGCCGACGGCGCTCCGAATGCTGCGCAGCGTGGTGCGCCCGGCCGAGACATACAGCCTGAACCTGAGGACAATCGGCTCGGGCGGTGAATCGCTCGGCCGCGAAACGTTCGAATGGGGCAGGCGCGAACTCGGCGTGACGATCAACGAATTCTACGGCCAGACCGAGTGCAATCTCGTGCTCGCCTCCTGCGCCAGGATCGGGATTTCGCGGTCCGGCGCGATCGGCAAAACCGTGCCGGGGCACCGCGTCGCCGTCATCGATGCGGATGGCAACCCTTGCGCGCCCGGCACGCCCGGCCAGATTGCGATCATGCGGCCGGACCCGGTCATGTTCCTCGGCTACTGGAACGACGAGGCGGCGACGGAACGCAAATTCATCGGCGACTGGATGACGACCGGCGACCAGGGCGTGATGAGCGAGGACGGCTATGTCGAGTTCTTCGGCCGCGACGACGACGTCATCACATCGGCCGGCTATCGCATCGGCCCCGGCGAGGTGGAGGATTGCCTCCACGCGCACGAGGCGATCGCGCTGGCCGCAGCCGTCGGCAAGCCGGACCCGATCCGCACGGAAGCCGTGAAGGCCTATGTCGTTTTAAAACCCGGCTTCGAAGCCTCGGAGAAGCTCGCGAGCGAGATCACCGCTTGGGTCAAGACCCGGCTGTCGGCCCATGAATACCCGCGCGAAGTCGCGTTCGTGGACAGCCTGCCGCTGACGACGACCGGCAAGGTCATTCGACGCGAGTTGCGCCAAAGAGCGATCGAGGAAGCGGCTGCCGGCGCCTGATCGCACGCTCTAGAGCGTTTCCATGCGAAGCGGTCACCGTTCGGAATGGCGAAAATGCCCTAGCGCTTTGCGGCGGACTTGCGGCGGGCGAGCGCGCGCACGCGCTCCCGCAGGATGCGGGCGACGTTGCGGGTGTTTCGGTAGAGGTGCAGCTGGCGCGCGACCTGGCGAACCTGGCGGTCGGCTCGTCCATCGAGCCCGATGATCATCGTCGCCATGCGCTCGCGCTCTTCCCAGAGCCTGCTGGCAATCGGATGATCCGGCACCGCGCAGGAATCCGTCATCTGAATGTTCGGGTCGTCGAGGTGCTGTTCGGTCAGCTTCCAGAAGAGAAGCTTGCCCGGCGAAGACGCAGCGAACCGCTCGTCATAGGCAGTCTTCCAGGTGAAAGCCTGGCCGGCGATCACGAACACGACCATCACGGCAATGGCCCGGCCATCGAATTCGAGCACGTGGATGCGTGCATTGTCGTTTTCGGCCTGGTTGGTCACGGCCTCCCGCGCGAAAGCCGCCCGGTAGCGATCCGACACCATCGCGCTCCGCCGCTGGCCTTTCCAGCCGCTAGCTTCGAGTGCGAGAAACTGTTCGAGCCCGATGCGCACATCCAGGGGCTGGCGCGCGACCTTGTGGACGAGCGTGCCCTGCGCAGCAAGATGGCGCCACTGCCGACGCATGTCCTTCAAGTGCCGGCCGCTGATCGCGCCGCGCAGATAGCGCTCCGGCTCTTCGCTCGAACGCAGCACCGGACGGTCGACCGCTTCGGTCGTTTCCACCGTCAGCCCGCGAGCGAGCGCAACGGCGCGCAGCAGTTCGGCCGCCGGACCATCGATGCGCATGTCCGGCAAAACCAGCACGTTCGGCATCTGCGTGTCTTCGCCGGCCAAGGCTTCCAGGAAATTGTCGAGCGTTTCCGCAGCACCTTCCGCGTCGATCAGCGGTGTGCCGAGGGGGCCGAACGGATGCGACCAGGCGCGGATGATCGAGGGACCGACGGAAAAGCCGGGACGTTCGATCGAAAAAGGCATGACCATGCGCAAGCGACTGCGCCCCGGTGCTTCATCCCGAATGAGCAGCAGCCGCACCTGACGGTCATCGAGCCGCGGCATGGCCGGCGCGAGGAAACGGCCGGTGAAGAAGACGTTCGGCTCGATCATCCGATTGGCGAGAAAATCGAGCTCCGTCTGGAGATCGTAGCCGGCACGCGCGGGATAGACGCACATCTGGCGGCCGGGCCGTCCGATGTCGATCGCGAGTTCCGGCGGGGGACGCGTGATCGGCGTCTCGGCCAGCGCATCGATCAGCGTCGAAGCCTGCCCACCGATGTCGCCTTCGAAGAACGGATTGGACGCCATCAGCCGAGATCCTCTTCATGCGTTTGCCGGCGCGGCGCGAAGACGAACATCGCAATGCCGATCCGGTGGCGGACGACGAGAAACAACATGATGGCTTCGACCGTCATCGCCGTCGCAGTGGCCGCCGCAGCACCCTGAAGCCCGTAATGGGGAATGAGCGATACGGAGAGGCAGAGATGGGTGATCAAGACCAGAAGATAGATGAAGGCGCAGATCATCTGGTGACCGGCCATCGTCAACAGCACTTCACCCGGGCCGATCATCGCCTTGGCAAGGATGCCGGCGAAGAGAATCGCCATCAGGATCTGACCATCCGCGAAAGCCGGGCCGAACAGCGACAGCAGGAACGGTCCGGCCAGAAGCACCGCCGAGCCGAGCAACAGCGAAGGCCAGAATGTCCAGGCCGCAGTGCGCGAGGCGAAATTGGCGATGCCGACCGTATCGCCGGCACTGACCAGCTGTGAGAAGCGGGGCGATGCCCCGGCCTTGACCGCGTAATAGACGAAATGGACGAGTGCCATGGTCTTGGCGGCCGCGAAATAGACTGCGACCTGGTCCGGAGAAACGAAGAAGCCGACGATGATGACATCGGAATTCGTCAACAGAAAATAGAAGCCTTCGATGAAGAAGATCGGCAGCGCGACGACGAACCAGCGCGCGAAGGTGATGCTCTTGGTCGGCGAGGCGAAGCTGCGGCGCACCCGCATGGTGACGGCGAGATACTGGCCGAGCGTCGTCAGATAGGTCGCCACCAGTGCCGAGGCGAGCGCGGTTACCGCGGTCGGTTCGTAGCCCAGTGTTACCGCCGTCACCATCAAGATGATGATCAGGGTGGGGCGCAGAAGGAACGTGGCGCCATGGCCGAAGAAGGGCCAGTTGTTGGCGCGCGCCGTGCCGTCCAGCACGTCGCCGAGCGCGATCATGGGCAGCGTGAAGGCCGCTAGGTAGAAGGGCACGAGATAGTATTGGTCGACGCTCTTGCCGAAGATCGCCAGCCCGGCGAGGCCGAGCGTCGCGATCAACGTCGCCGAACCGACGGCGAAACGACGCGCGGTCTGCGTTAGCCCGAGGATCTCCGCATGCGCTTTCTGGTCCCGATAGCCGGGCAGAAAGCGGATGATCGCCGTGTGGAAACCGAAGCAGGAGAGGTTGCCGAAAATGACGGCGATCGCCCAGACGAACACGAAGATGCCGTACTGAAACTCGCCCATGAAGCGCGCGAGGATGATCTGCGACGAAAACGCGATGGCTGCGCTCAAGACCCGGATCGCGAATGCGACGAGCGCCATATATTCCGCAGCCGACTGATCGTCGCGCCGCGTCACGATCGCTTCCGCACGATCCAGCGCTGGCGCGAGCCGCGCGGTCACGCGCGGCGGCAGCCATTTCTCGGCACTGGTGATGACGGTCATGTCAATCGCGGATCCGGTGACGTTTCTGGTCGGCCTTTTCCATCGCATGCGACACGTTAAGGATCGGTTCCGCAGGCCCTATCGGATTGCTTGGATGTGGCCGAAAACGAAACGGCGCATCGGAGGATGCGCCGTTTGAAAAGATCACGATTCTGCGAGGGATCAGGCGACGGTCGCCTGTGCAAATGTTCCGTGGCAATGCTTGTATTTCTTGCCGGATCCGCACGGGCAGGGCTCGTTGCGCGCAACCTTGCCCCAGCTTTCCGGGTCGTCGGGGTTGCGGTTTTCCGGCGGGACATAGCCGAGATCGTCACCGCCGAATTCGTCTTCGCCGGTCGTCGCGTCGACGTGACGGGCCCGGCCTTCGGGAACCTGCGGCGTCTCGCGCGGCTCCTCGCGGCGAATTTCGACGCGCATCATCTGCGACGTCACCGCCTGGCGGAGGTTGCCGAGCAGTGCCTGGAAGAGTTCGAAGGCTTCCTGCTTGTATTCCTGCAGTGGATCACGCTGGGCGTAGCCTCGGAAGCCGATGACCGAGCGCAAATGGTCGAGATTGACGAGATGCTCGCGCCAGAGATTGTCGAGCGTCTGCAGGACGATCGACTTCTCGACATAGCGCATGACATCGACGCCGAACCGCTCGGTACGGTCGGCCGCTGCCTTGTCGGCCGCTTCGATCAGCCGCTCGCGGATGTCGTCTTCGGCGATGCCTTCTTCGGCCGCCCAGGCGTCGACGGGCAGGTCGAGATTGAGCTGCTTGCGCACATCTTCCTTGAGCGCTGCCGTATCCCACTGCTCAGCATAGGCATTTTCCGGAATGTACTTGTTGACGAGATCGTCGATCACGTCGTGGCGCATGTCCGTCACCGTCTCGGCGACATCGGGTGCGTCCATCAGTTCCAGACGCTGTTCGAAGATGACCTTGCGCTGGTCATTCATCACGTCGTCGTATTTCAGAAGGTTTTTGCGGATGTCGAAGTTTCGCGCTTCGACCTTCTTCTGCGCCCGCTCCAGCGCCTTGTTGATCCAGGGGTGGACGATCGCCTCGCCCTCCTGCAGGCCGAGCTTCGTCAGCATGCCTTCCATCCGGTCGGAGCCGAAAATGCGCATCAGATCGTCTTGCAGCGACAGGTAGAACTTCGAACGCCCCGGGTCGCCCTGACGGCCTGAGCGTCCGCGCAGCTGGTTGTCGATGCGGCGGCTTTCGTGGCGTTCGGTTGCAAGCACGTAGAGGCCGCCGGCTTCAAGTGCCGCTTCCTTGAGCTTTGCGACTTCGGCCTTGATTTCTTCCTCGCGGCGGGTGCGCTCCGGTCCTTCCGGCATGTCGGCAAGCTCGTGCTGAATGCGCATGTCGAGATTGCCGCCGAGCTGGATGTCGGTGCCGCGACCGGCCATGTTGGTGGCGATCGTGACGGCGCCCGGTTTGCCGGCCTGCGAAACGATGTAGGCTTCCTGCTCGTGATAGCGGGCGTTGAGAACCTGGAATTCCTTCAGCCCCTCCTTCTTGAGGAGTTCGGCGAGAAGTTCGGACTTTTCGATCGACGTGGTGCCGACCAGAACCGGCTGGTTGCGTTCGCGCGCAGCCTTGATCTCGGTGACGATCGCCTGGAACTTCTCCTCGAAGGTCCGGTAGACCTCATCGTCCTCATCGAGACGCTGGATCGGCAAATTGGTCGGGACTTCGATGACCGACAGGCCATAGATGTTGGCGAATTCCTCGGCCTCGGTGTTTGCCGTACCGGTCATGCCGCCGAGCTTGGAATACATACGGAAATAGTTCTGGAAGGTGATCGAGGCCAGCGTCTGGTTCTCGGGGTGGATCTTCACCTTTTCCTTGGCTTCCAGCGCCTGGTGCTGGCCTTCCGAGTAGCGGCGGCCCGGCATCATGCGTCCGGTGAACTCGTCGATGATCACGACTTCGTCGTTGCGGACGATATAGTCCTTATCGCGCTGGAAGAGCTTGTGTGCTTTGAGCGCGTTGTTCAGATGGTGAACGATCGAGACGTTCTCGATGTCGTAGAGGCCGGCGCCCTTCAACAGGCCGGCTTCGGCAAGGACCTGCTCCAGCTTCTCGGTGCCGGCTTCGGTGAACGTGACCGAACGCTGCTTCTCGTCGAGCTCGAAGTCCTCATCCGTCAACTGCGGAATGAACGTATCGATCTGCGCATAGAGGTCCGAGCGGTCGTCGAGCGGACCGGAAATGATGAGAGGCGTGCGTGCCTCGTCGATCAGGATGGAGTCGACTTCGTCGACAATCGCGAAATTGTGTCCACGCTGGACCATCTGCTTGCGATCATACTTCATGTTGTCGCGCAGATAGTCGAAGCCGAGCTCGTTGTTTGTCGCGTAGGTGATGTCGCAGGCGTAAGCCTCGCGGCGCTGGTCGTCGTTCATGTCATGGACGATGACGCCGACGCTGAGGCCGAGGAAGCGGTAAAGCCGGCCCATCCACTCGGAGTCGCGTTTGGCGAGGTAGTCGTTGACCGTCACCACATGCACGCCCTTGCCGGACAGCGCATTGAGATAGGTGGGCAGCGTGGCAACCAGCGTCTTGCCTTCGCCGGTCTTCATTTCGGCGATGGCGCGCTCGTGAAGGATCATGCCGCCGATCAGCTGCACGTCGAAGGGGCGCATGCCGAGAGCACGGCGAGCACCTTCTCGGGCTACCGCGAAGGCAGGGACGAGAACGTCGTCGAGCGTCTTGCCGTCGGCGAGTTCCTGCCTGAGGCTATCGGTGCGGCCACGCAATTCCTCGTCGGAAAGGGTCTTGAGCCCGTCTTCGAGGGCGTTGATCTGATCGACCCGCCCTTGAAATCCCTTGACCCTGCGATCGCTGGAGGAGCCGAAAAGTTTGCGGGCAAGGCCGCCGAAGCTGACCATGAAGATGGTCCTTTCCGTTGTTTTCTTGGCGCGGCGTCTTAGAAGGCCGGCGGGTCCGAAGCAGTGGGGTTCCAGGTCATAGCGACAGGCACGGCTTCTCCCGGCGGGAACTGGACGCGCGGTTTCGTGACAGATAAGAGGGGGGTTAATCGATGTCAACGGCGCCGCCACAGGCGGCCGTGCCTCAAAACGGTGCGTTTTCATGGCCATTGGACGATCAATCAATATCACAGGAAAGAGGCCTGGTTCAATGAAGCGTTATCTCTCACTCGCCCTTCTCGCGGCCTTGAGCGCCGGAACGGCACTTTCGTCGCCTTCGTTTGCGCAAACGGAGACGCCTGCCGTCGAGGGCGAAGCCCAAGCGCCTGCGGCCGATGCGGCGCCTGCGCCCGATACGGTTATTGCCACGGTCGATGGTCAGGACATTTACGAATCCGAACTCGAATATGCGATGTCGGACCTCGATCCGCAGTTCGAGCAGCTGCCGCCCGAGCAGCGTCGCGTCGCAGCGCTTGCCGCGCTGATCGACATCAAGCTTCTTGCGCGCCAGGCCGAAGAGTCCGGTCTCGGCGAGGGCGAGGAATTCCAGCGCCGGATCGATTTCCTGCGTGACCGCGCCCTGCACAATGCCTACTTCCAGGAAGAAATCCTGAACGGCATCACCGAAGAACAAGTCCGCGCACGCTACGATCAGGAGATCGAAGCGATGGACCCGGCCGAGGAAATCAATGCCCGCCACATCCTCGTCGAAAGCGAGGAAGCAGCGACGGCTTTGATCGAGGAGCTCGATGGCGGCGCCGACTTCGCCGAACTCGCAACCGAGAACTCGAGCGATGGCTCGGCAGCAAACGGCGGCGATCTCGGCTACTTCCAGCGCGGCCAGATGGTGCCGCCCTTCGAAGAAGCAGCCTTCGCGCTCGAGCCCGGCGCCTATACGGCTGAACCGGTCCAGAGCCAGTTCGGCTGGCACGTGATCAAGGTCGAAGACCGTCGTGATGCCGAGCCGCCGGCATTCGAGCAGGTCGCCGACCAGGTTCGTCAGGTCGTGCTGCGCGAGCGTTACCTCGAGATTCTCGAGGAGGCACGCGGTTCAGGCGCCGTCGAGATCGCCGATCCGGCGCTTGCCGAAGCCTACGCAGCCGCCAACGCGCCTGCTGGCGAGCCGGCCGGTGGTGAAGAGGCCCCTGCAACTGAGGAACCGGCAACTGAAGAACCGGCCGCTGAGGAACCCGCAGCTGAAGAAGCGCCGGCCGCTCAGTAAATAGCAATCGGATAGAGCCCGTAGGCGCTGCTGCGCCCGCGGGCTCTTTCTCACGTTCCGCAGTCGAATTTCAGCATCCCGGACAGTTTCGATGAGCACGACGATCTCGCCCCTGGCGCCCAAGGTCTATGCCGAATTGCCCCCGATCGCAGGCGCAAGGCTCGCGACCGCTGCGGCTGGCATCAAATACCGCGACCGCACCGATGTGATGGTGATGGTGTTCGATCGTCCGGCTTCGGTTGCCGGCGTATTCACGACATCGAAATGCCCGTCCGCGCCGGTGGAGTTCTGCCGGCAGAACCTGTCCCATGGGACCGCCCGCATTCTGGTCGTCAATTCCGGCAACGCGAATGCCTTTACCGGCAAGAAGGGCCGCGAGGCCACACGCCTTACGGCCAGCGCTGCGATCGATGCCGTCGGCTGCGCCGAAACGGACGTTTATCTGGCCTCGACCGGCGTGATCGGCGAGCCGCTCGATGCGACGAAATTCGCCGGCGTGCTCGGGGATATGGCAGAGCGCGCAAGCGCCGATGGGTGGCTTGGGGCTGCCAAGGCCATCATGACCACCGACACCTATCCGAAGGTTGCAACCCGCACGGCCGAACTCGGCGGCGTGCTGGTGACGATCAACGGCATGGCGAAAGGCGCGGGCATGATCGCCCCAGACATGGCGACGATGCTCTCCTTCATCGCGACCGATGCCGACATCGCTCCTGCTGCTCTGCAGAAGATCCTCTCCGATCATGTGGGCGCGACGTTCAATGC
Source organism: Rhizobium sp. EC-SD404 (assembly GCF_902498825.1). Taxonomy (NCBI): domain Bacteria; kingdom Pseudomonadati; phylum Pseudomonadota; class Alphaproteobacteria; order Hyphomicrobiales; family Rhizobiaceae; genus Rhizobium; species Rhizobium sp. EC-SD404. The sequence continues at coordinate 3,313,792 of NZ_LR701459.1, read as the reverse complement.
CGTGACGGTCGACAGCGACACCTCCACATCGGACACGCTGCTTGCCTTTGCTACGGGCGCTTCGGGCGGGCCCCGCATCGAGAGCGCGGACGATCCTCGGCTCGTCGATTTCCAGGAGGCGTTCCGCCAGCTCATGGCCGATCTCGCCCTGCAGGTCGTGCGTGACGGCGAGGGCGCGCGCAAGATGGTGGAGATCACCGTCGAAGGCGCCGAAACCGATGCTGCTGCCAAGCGCATCGCCTTTTCCATCGCCAATTCGCCGCTCGTGAAGACGGCGATCGCCGGCGAGGACGCCAATTGGGGTCGTATCGTGATGGCCGTTGGTAAGGCCGGCGAACAGGCTGATCGAGACCGCCTCGCGATCTGGTTCGGCGATATTCGCGTCGCCGTCGACGGCGAACGCGATCCCGCCTATTCGGAAGCGGCGGCCACCGCCGTCATGCGCCAGGAAGATATTTCAATCCGGGTAGAACTCGGCATCGGCGAAGGGCGCGCAACCGTCTGGACCTGCGATCTCACCAAGGAGTATGTCGCGATCAATGGCGACTACCGCAGTTGAACCCGATCTGGCGACGGTACGCAGGCTGGAGGCTGTCAGCTTCCGGGCCTGGCCTGCCGCGTCGGTGCGTTTCGATGGCGCCTGGCAGATCCGGCTCACCGCCGGCCATCCCTCCAGGCGGCTGAATTCGGTCAATCCTCTCGATCCGTCCGACCACCGGAACATCGAGGCCCGCGTCTCCAATGCCGCGCGTTTGTTCGACGCGTATGGCCGCCCCGCGGTCTTTCGCCTGTCACCGCTTTCTCCTGCCGCCCTGGATGACTACCTGGCCGCCAACGGCTGGGAAGAGGCGGGCGAGACGCTGGTGATGGCGGCGTCGATGGAGAACGTCGACCTTTCCGATGCGTTGGACCAGTTGCCGCTCCACGATGTCGGGCGCTACGTCGATGCCTCGCTGGCACTTCTGGATTCAGATCCTGGCCGCAAGGCCGGACTGAGCGAAGTCCTGAACGCAATCCGACCCTCCAAGGGCATGTTCGTCGCTGAAGACGCGGCCGGATCGCCGCTTTCGGCGCTGCTTTGCGTCCACGACAACGACCTTGCCGGATTGTTCGACGTGGCGACGCGGCCCGACGATCGCCGTCGCGGCCATGCCCGCAGCCTGATCAAAAGCGCTCTGCGCTGGGCGCGTCTGCGTGGCGCCCGCAGGGCATTTCTGCAGGTCGAAGCCGTCAATGATCCTGCCGTCGCGCTCTATCGGTCGCTCGGCTTTGCGGAGGTCTATCGCTATGTCTACCGGCAGCGCAGCCATGGTTGAAAAGGCTTCGGAGAGCTCTGAGCGACAGGGGAGTCGCATGCTTCTCGTTTCCGCCTGTGCGCTCGTCGATGCGGATGGCCGCATCCTCATCGCGCAGAGGCCGGAGGGTAAGGCGCTTGCCGGACTGTGGGAATTTCCCGGCGGCAAGGTCGAACCGGGCGAGACACCGGAGGAAACCCTGATCCGTGAACTCGCGGAAGAACTGGGCATCGTCACCCAGGTCGCCTGTCTCGCTCCGTTGACCTTCGCCAGCCACAGCTACGACGACTTTCACCTTCTGATGCCGCTCTACATCTGCAGGCGCTATGAGGGCATCGCCCGCGGATTGGAAGGCCAGGCGGTCAAATGGGTTCGCGCCAAGGCGTTGCGCGATTATCCGATGCCGCCCGCCGACGCGCCGCTGATCCCGACCTTGATCGATCTGCTCGGCTGAATGATCCCAACTGCGACAGCAATTAAGACAACGTGATCGCTCCCTGCCGCAATTGATGGTCGCGGCCATGTATCATTAATCAATCCTTTAGCCGCTTTCGCAAGAATGCGCGTGAACCGGGATGCCACATATGTGGTCAAACTTTGGTCGGGCAGCTGGATTGAGATACACCTTGTCGTCGAGGATTCGTCGAAGGCAGGCAGAACAGGGCAGAACGATGAGCAATAGCGAGTTTTGGCTTTCCGTCTCCACCGACGCTGACCGCAAGCAGAAGCGGGCCAGCGTTGGCCCGGTCCGCGTCGCGCTCTTGTTCGGCACGGTCGCAGTCGCGATGGCGCTTTTGCTGCCGCCGGTTCTGAACGGCGGGTCGCGCATGACGGCCTATAATCCCGGTATCGACACGATGGCGACGGGTTCGATCCCGAACGGCGATCGTGGGTCCAGGCAGTATACGCTTCGTCGCAGCATCGCCCAGGAACCCGGCTCCGTCTGTATTCTCCATTTTGGCGATACCGGCAGTCGTTGTTGAGCAAATACGCACACACAATTTAGCTGTTGTGTAACAATTGCGCTTTAATCTCGTCCGGTATGATCCAGGCCGGTCCACCGACAGGCCATGCCAAGAGGCCGAGCTGACATGACGATCCTCAAGCGTTTCTGGAGCGAGCGAAGTGGCGCGACGGCGATCGAGTATGGATTGATCGCCGGTCTCATTTCCATCGCCATTGTCGGCGGTGTCACCGGAACAGGGTTTAGCGTCCACAACCTCTATGGCAACGTCGCCAACGATGTGTCCGAAGCCATGAGCGGCGAATAGCTCGGCTTCATCCTTCCCCAGACGACGATTTCAGGACATCCGCGAGACTGACCGTCGCCGATCCCCGGCGGGCAGGCTTCTGCTGGCTTTCGTGCGGGCGCCAGCCGGACATGTGAATGATGCGAAATGTCGCGCGGATGCGCCCGTCCGGATCTGAAAACCGCTCCGCGTAAAGTTCGGCTGCGCGCAGGAACAGCGCCCGCGAAGCGGGACGACGGCTTCTCCCCGAAAGCGGGTTCGCCATGCCCATCGCCCTCAAATCCCGCATCAGCCCGAACATGTCGGAATAGCGCACAGTCAGCGTGTCCACATCCGTCACGGGCAGCGCAAAGCCCGCGCGTTGCATGAGTGCGCCCGCGTCGCGGATGTCCGGAAACGGGATCACGCGCGGCGCGGCGCCGCCTGAAAGCTCGCTTTCCGCTGCAATGAGCGACTCGCGCAACTCGCCGAGCGTACCGGCGCCCGGCATGGCGCCCAGAAACAGGCCGTCGGGCTTCAGGGCACGGTTGATCTGGATGAGAACGCCTGGAGTATCCTGCGTGAGATGCAGCGCGAGCGGCGAAACGATCAGGTCGGCCGTCTCCGGCTCGAGGGGAACCGTTTCCAGCGAGGCGACCTTCCCGTCCGAAACGCCGATCAGACCCGTATCTGTTTCGACGCGGATGAGCCGGTCGATGCTGCCGCCCGCCATAAGCCGTTCGCCGACAATCCCCGTATGGCCATGCAGTTCGACGGCGACAGGGAAGCGGCGGCTCACGGTCGCCAGCCGTTCGGCCAGATCCTCGGCGACGTGTCTCAGCAGGAAATCGGCACCCTCTGTCGCTCGGGCATGGGCCCGGCGGCGCTGCAGCGACAAGAACGCTTGATCGAATAGGGATTGGTCGGTCATCCGTTGCCTGTCTCAGGTTGCACTTGCTCGAGGCAACCCCCGTATACCGCGTGTCGCCGTTTCGCTATCTTGAAAAGATGGTGACGATCGATCCTTCAGGCCAGGTTCCAGTGCTGCGCAAACACGCTGGCGCGCTCTGGTCCCGTTTGGTGTCGCTCGTCTATCCGCCGGTCTGCCTCGGCTGCTCGGTCATCATGGCCCGCCACGGCGGTTTGTGTGCCACATGCTGGTCGAGCGCCGAATTCATCGAGCGACCTTTCTGCGAAATCCTCGGCGTGCCTTTTGCTCACGATCAAGGGGAGGGCGCGGTGTCGCCGGCAGCGTTCGCCGATCCGCCGGATTATCACCGGGCGCGGGCCGTGATGCTCTATGGGGATATCGCTGCGAGCCTCGTGCATCGGCTGAAATACAATGACCGCCTCGATCTCGCATCCATCATGGCCGCGTGGATGGTGCGCGCCGGGGATGGGCTGGTCGAGACGGCGGACGTCATCGTGCCGGTCCCCCTGCATCGCATCCGGTTGCTGTCACGACGCTACAACCAGTCGGCGGAACTCTCGCGAGCTTTGGCCAGGCTCACGGGAAAGCCCCACGGCGTCGGCTTGCTCGTGCGCCGCCGCCAGACCCGGCAGCAGGTGGGCCTCGGCGAAAAGGCGCGTCAGCGCAACGTGCGGGGTGCCTTCGTCGTGCCGGAAGCGAGCAAAGCGGATTTCGTCGGAAAGCGCGTTCTCCTAGTCGACGACGTCTACACGACGGGTGCCACGGTTAACGCGGCTGCACGCGCGCTGAAGCGTGCCGGCGTGGCCGATGTCACGGTTCTGACCTTTGCGCGCGTTCCCGACCCCTAAAGCCTTGCGTCGGCACCTTGCAGTGCGGGGCGGCTGGCCCCTATATCGATAAAGACACGCAAGAAAAGCCGGAGTGCATCATGCCGCCAGTCGTCATCTATACCCGCCAGTTCTGTGGCTTCTGCAGTGCCGCCAAGCGGTTGCTGGAGAGCAAGAACGTGGCCTTCGAAGAGCGCGATGCGACGTTCTCGAAGGAGCTTCGGGCTGAAATGATGCAGAAGGCCAACGGGCGCGCCACCTTTCCGCAGATTTTCATCGGCGATGTCCATGTCGGCGGCAGCGATGATCTTCATGCGCTGGAAAGCGACGGCAAGCTCGACCCGATGCTGAAGGCAGGCTGATCCCATGGCACGTTTCAAGGCCGCCGCCATCCAGATGCGTTCGGGCACGGAGCCCGGCGCCAACATCGAGACGCTGAGGCGTCTGGTGGGGGAGGCGGCAGACGCAGGTGCGACCTACGTGCAGACCCCTGAAATGACCGGCATGATCCAGAAGGATCGGGCGCGTCTTTTCGAGCAGCTGAAGCCTGAGACCGAAGACGATGTCGTTGCCGCAGGCCGCGAGCTTGCAAAGCGTCATGCGGTGCATCTGCACATCGGTTCAACCGCGATTGCTTTGGGTGACGGCAAGGTCGCCAACCGCGCGTTCGTCTTCGCACCGGATGGCTCGATCACAGCACGGTACGACAAGATCCACATGTTCGACGTCGATCTCGACAATGGCGAGAGCTGGCGGGAAAGCGCGGTCTATCGACCGGGCGAGGCAAGCTGCCTGGTCGATCTGCCGTTCGCGCGCATCGGGCTCGCAGTCTGCTACGATATCCGCTTCCCGCATCTGTTCCGGGATTTGGCGCTGGCAGGGGCGGATGTGCTTACCGCACCTGCCGCCTTCACGCGCCAGACGGGCGAAGCGCACTGGCACGTGCTCCAGCGCGCCCGCGCCATCGAAAACGGCGCCTATGTGATATCTGCGGCGCAGGGCGGTCTCCACGAAGACGGCCGGGAGACCTATGGCCACTCGCTGATCATCGACCCCTGGGGCCGCGTGATCGCGGAGGCCGATCATGACGAACCGGCTGTCATCGTCGCCGAGATCGATACCGCAGACGTTGCGGCGGCCCGGGCGAAGATCCCCAATCTCAAGAACGCGCGCGGCTATGCGAACGCAGCCGCGACCGATTTGGCTGAACAGCGGCAGACCGCATGATCAAATTTGCCTTGAGCTGCGAACGGGGCCACGCATTCGAGGCGTGGTTCGCCAAGAGCGCCGATTTCGACGACCAGTCGGCACGCAATCTCGTCTCGTGCCCGCAATGTGGCTCCAAGACGGTGACGAAGGCCCTGATGGCGCCGGCGGTCACGGGCACGCGCAAGGCCGGCAGCGCGATGCAGCCGCTGGCGATGAGCGCCGATCAGGCCGAGAAGCTGAAGAAAATCCGCGAGATGGTCAGCGCGATCCGGTCATCGTCCGAGGACGTGGGTGACCGCTTTCCCGAGGAAGCCCGCAAGATCCACTATGGCGAAACCGAGGAGCGCGGCATCATCGGGAGGGCCGCGCCCGACGAGGCGCGGGCGCTTCTCGAGGAGGGGATCGCCGTCGCGCCTCTTCCCCATTTCCCCGATGACGCAAACTAAAGCGTTTCCAGGTGAAGTGGAAACCGGTGCGCGCTCGGAAACGCGACGAATCAAAACTGAGAGTGATCGAGCAATTCGAAGAAAAGCGAAATCACTCTAAGTCGCTGGAGCCGCTGCAGTTTTCGGCCGCTCGGCCAGCACCATGTAGTTGACATCCATGTCGCGCGACAGGTTCCAGCTGTCGCTGATCGGGCTATAGAAGACGCCGGTCCGGTCGATGAGGTTCATCCCGGATGCCTCGATCGGGCGCTGCAATTCTTCTGGCCGCACGAGCTTTTCATACTGGTGCGTTCCCTTCGGCAACCAGCGCAGCACATATTCGGCGCCGACGATCGCAAGCGCTCCGGCCTTGAGCGTCCGGTTGATGGTGGCGACGAACATCAGTCCACCCGGCCGCACCATCGAGGCGCAGGTCGTCATGAAGAAATTCACGTCCGAGACGTGCTCGACGACTTCCATGTTGAGGATGATGTCGAACTTCTCGCCTTCGGCGGCAAGATGCTCGGCTGTGACCGCGCGGTAGTCGACCGTGACGCCGCTTTGAGCCGCGTGGATCTTGGCGACTTCGATGTTCGTTTCCGAAGCATCGGCGCCGACGACCTCAGCGCCCATGCGCGCCATCGGTTCGGACAGAAGCCCGCCGCCGCAGCCGATATCGAGCACGCGCAGTCCGTCGAGCGGCTTTGGCGAGCGCGCATCGCGCCCGAAATGGAGGCTCGCCTGGTCGCGGATATAGGTGAGGCGCACGGGGTTGAACTTGTGCAGTGGCTTGAACTTGCCGGTCGGGTTCCACCATTCACGCGCGAGCGCCGAGAAGCGGTCGACCTCGGCCTGGTCGATGCTGGATTGACGGCTACCGCCGTTGCTGCCCTCGGCTGCGATCGTCATGGCGCGTTCTCCTTGTGCTTGAGTGCCAAGTCGGGCGCGCATGGGAAGATGTCAAGCTCCGCGCGCTTCGAATGCTTGGGTTAAGCCCGTTCGAAGGCTGCTCGCCCGTTGCGGGACGTCTGCACTTGCGTTATGAGAGCCGCGTTTTCAGGCGACCTTGGCGGGAGAGGTCGCTCTCGAAAGAACCCTTCCCCTGATCCTCAATCGGAGCTCGGATACCGCCGATGGCACGTATCGTCATGAAGTTCGGCGGAACATCCGTTGCCGATCTCGACCGCATCCGCAACGTGGCGCGCCACGTGAAGCGCGAAGTCGACGCGGGCCACGATGTGGCAGTGGTCGTCTCCGCCATGGCCGGCAAGACAAACGAACTCGTCGCCTGGACGCGCGGCGCATCGCCCATGCACGATGCTCGTGAATACGACGCGGTCGTTGCGTCCGGCGAACAGGTGACAGCCGGTCTCCTGGCGATCACCCTGCAGTCCATGGACGTCAATGCGCGCTCCTGGATGGGCTGGCAGATCCCGATCCGCACCGACAACGCCCATGGCGCCGCGCGGATCATGGAGATCGACGGCACGGAACTCATCCGCCGCTTCGGCGAGGGCCAGGTTGCCGTCATCGCAGGCTTCCAGGGCATCGGTCCGGACAATCGCATTGCCACGCTCGGGCGCGGCGGATCCGATACAAGCGCCGTCGCCATCGCCGCTGCCATCAAGGCCGACCGCTGCGATATCTATACCGACGTGGATGGTGTCTACACGACCGATCCGCGAGTCGAGCCGAAAGCCCGGCGGATGAAGAAGATCGCGTTCGAGGAAATGCTGGAAATGGCATCGCTCGGCGCCAAGGTTCTGCAGGTCCGCTCCGTCGAGCTGGCCATGGTCCACAAGGTGCGCACCTTCGTGCGCTCCAGTTTCGATGACCCCGATGCACCGGGCATGGGCGATTTCGACAATCCACCCGGTACGCTGATTTGCGACGAGGAAGAAATCGTGGAACAGGAAGTCGTCACCGGTATCGCTTATGCCAAGGATGAAGCGCAGATCTCACTGAGAAGGCTTGCCGACCGTCCGGGCGTCTCTGCCGCCATTTTCGGGCCGCTCGCCGAAAGCCATATCAATGTGGACATGATCGTCCAGAACATCTCCGAGGACGGTTCACGCACCGACATGACGTTCACGGTGCCGACCGGCGATATCGACAAGGCGCTGGCCGTGCTCGAGCGGGAACGGGCGAAGATCGGTTACGACGCGATCCAGAGCGAAGCGGGTTTGGTCAAGGTGTCGGTCATCGGCATCGGCATGCGCAGCCATGCCGGCGTGGCGGCAACGGCATTCCGCGCGCTGGCCGAGAAGGGCATCAACATCAAGGCGATCACCACGTCCGAGATCAAGATCTCCATTCTCATCGACAGCCCCTATGCCGAGCTGGCCGTGCGGACTTTGCATTCGGTCTACGGTCTCGATAAAGGTTAAAGACAGCATATGGGGATTCGTGCTGGAGGTGAGGCCGCGGCCACGCGGTATCGATAGGGCGCGCCGGGGTGGCGCGCCACGGGCGGCGCCATGGAGAGTGGGAGCCAACACGCAATGAGAGACCTGTCTGCGGGTCCGCGCGTTCTGTTGCGGCGGCTGCGCGAACTGATGGCGGAGCCGCTTGGCCCGCAGGAACGGCTGAACCAGATCGTGCGCCAGATCGCGCAGAACATGGTCGCCGAGGTGTGCTCTTTTTACGTGTTGCGCGCCGATGGCGTGCTGGAACTCTACGCCACCGAAGGCCTCAATCCTGATGCCGTCCACCTTGCCCAGTTGAAGATGGGCCAGGGTCTTGTCGGCACGATTGCAGCAAGCGCTCGCCCACTCAATCTCTCCGACGCCCAGTCTCACCCGGCCTTCGCCTATCTGCCGGAAACGGGTGAAGAGGTCTATCATTCCTTCATGGGCGTGCCGATCCTGAGAGCCGGGCGCTCGCTCGGCGTCCTCGTCGTGCAGAACAAGGCCCGGCGCAACTATCGCGACGACGAGGTCGAGGCGCTCGAAACGACGGCGATGGTTCTCGCCGAGATGGTCGCCACCGGCGAACTGAAGAAGATCACCCGTCCGGGGATGGAACTGGATCTGTCCAGGCCGATCTCCATCGAAGGCGATGCCTATGGCGATGGGATCGGGCTTGGCTATGTCGTGCTTCACGAGCCGCGCGTCGTGGTCACCAACCTCCTGAACGACGATATGGATCTGGAGCTGAAGCGCCTTGAGGAGGCACTTGGCTCGCTGCGCATTTCCATCGACGACATGCTGTCGCGCCGAGACGTTTCCATGGAAGGCGAGCACCGTGAAGTGCTCGAAGCCTATCGCATGTTCGCCCATGATCGGGGCTGGGTGCGGAAGATGGAAGAAGCGATCCGCAACGGCCTGACGGCCGAGGCGGCGGTCGAAAAGGTGCAGAGCGACACCCGCGCGCGGATGATGCACCTCTCCGATCCCTATCTGCGCGAGCGCCTGCATGATTTCGACGATCTCGCGAACCGTCTCCTGCGCCAGCTGATCGGTCGCTCGGGCCCGTCTACGGCCGACGGGTTTCCGGACGACGCGATCATCGTGGCGCGCGGCATGGGCGCGGCGGAACTCCTCGATTACACGCGCTCCAAGATCCGTGGCCTGGTGCTGGAAGACGGTGCGATCACGAGCCACGTGGTGATCGTCGCGCGCGCCATGGGCATCCCGGTGGTCGGCCAGGCGACCGGTGTCGTCTCGCTTGCCGAAAACGGCGATGCGATCATCGTCGACGGCGAAGACGGCAAGGTGCATCTGCGCCCCATCCCGGATCTCGAAAAGGCCTACGCAGAGAAGGTCCGCTTCCGCGCCAAGCGGCAGGAGCGGTTCCGCGAGCTGCGTGCCGTCGAGCCGGTCACGAAGGACGGCACCCGCATCGACCTGATGATGAATGCCGGCCTGCTCGTCGATCTGCCGCAGATCGAGGATTCGGGTGCCGGTGGCATCGGCCTTTTCCGGACCGAGTTGCAGTTCATGATCTCGTCGACGATGCCGAAGGCCGACGATCAGGAGCGGTTCTACACCAACGTGTTGCGCCAGTCGGGCGACAAGCCGGTCACGTTCCGCACGCTCGATATCGGCGGCGACAAGGTCGTTCCCTATTTCCGTGGCGCCGAAGAGGAAAATCCGGCGCTGGGCTGGCGCGCCATCCGCTTGTCGCTCGACCGCCCCGGACTTCTGCGCACGCAGTTCAGGGCGCTTTTGCGGGCTGCCGCGGGTCGCGAATTGCGGCTGATGATCCCGATGGTGACCGAAGTCCGCGAAATCCGCGAGGCGCGCGAGCTTCTAAACCGCGAAGTGCGCCATCTCTCGCGCTTCGGCCATGATCTTCCGCGCAAGCTGCGATTCGGCGCCATGCTGGAGGTGCCGAGCCTGCTCTGGCAGCTCGACGAGCTGATGGCGACGGTCGATTTCGTGTCGGTAGGCTCCAACGATCTTTTCCAGTTCACCTTCGCGGTGGATCGCGGCAACGCACGCGTATCGGATCGTTTCGACAATCTCGGCCGCCCTTTCCTGCGCGTGCTTCGCCAGATCGTCACCGCTGCCGACCGGCACGACACGGCCGTCACGCTCTGCGGCGAGATGGCGGCCAAACCACTCGGCGCAATGGCATTGATCGGGCTCGGCTTCCGCTCCATATCCATGTCGCCGGCCGGCATCGGCCCGGTGAAGTCGATGCTGCTGGCGCTCGATGCGGGCCAGCTGCAGACGGAAATGTCGAAGGCGCTGGACGAGAGCGGGCCCGACACGCGCCCGATGCGCGAGCTCCTCACCGAGTTCGCCGAAAACAACGCGATCCCGCTTTGACCGAATTAGGGTGACTGATGGCAGTTTTGCCGATCGAGAAAATGCGCGAGCTCGAGCGCCGTTACAGCGAGATCGAGGCGCGCATGGCGGCGGGCCCGGACTCCGACGTCTATGTGAAGCTCGCTTCCGAATATGCCGAGCTAGGGCCGGTCGTGGCGAAGATTCGTGAATACGAGAAGGCGACGGCCGAGCTCGAGGATCTCGACACGCTGCTCGCTGACAAGGCGACCGACCGCGACATGCGGGAAATGGCCGAACTGGACTATCCGGAAGTGCGCGATCGTATCGAAGCGCTGTCGGCCGACATGCAGATCATGCTGCTGCCGAAAGATGCGGCGGACGAAAAGAGCGCCATTCTGGAAATTCGCGCCGGCACCGGCGGCTCGGAGGCCGCGCTCTTCGCGGGCGATCTTTTCCGCATGTATGAGCGCTATGCCGCCGACCACAACTGGAAGGTGGAAGTGCTGTCGGCAAGCGAAGGCGAAGCCGGCGGGTACAAGGAAATCATCGCGACGATCTCCGGCCGCGGCGTGTTTTCGCGTCTCAAATTCGAATCCGGCGTCCATCGCGTCCAGCGCGTTCCCGAAACGGAATCCGGCGGGCGCATCCACACCTCCGCCGCGACTGTCGCCGTGCTGCCGGAAGCCGAGGACATCGACATCGAAGTCCGCAACGAAGACATCCGCATCGACACCATGCGCTCGTCAGGTGCCGGCGGCCAGCACGTCAACACGACCGATTCTGCTGTGCGTATCACGCACCTGCCGACCGGCATCGTCGTCACGTCGTCGGAAAAGTCGCAGCACCAGAACCGCGCCAAGGCCATGCAGGTGCTGAAGGCGAGGCTCTACGACATGGAGCGCCAGCGCGCCGATCAGGAACGCTCCGCCTCGCGCAAGAGCCAGGTTGGATCGGGTGACCGATCCGAACGCATCCGGACCTACAACTTTCCGCAAGGCCGGGTGACGGATCACCGCATCAATCTGACGCTTTACAAGCTCGATCGCATGATGATCGGCGAGATCGACGAGATCGTGGACGCGCTGATCTCCGACTATCAGGCCGGCCAGCTGGCGTCGCTGAGCGAAGCGAACTGACCGATGGTCGAAACCGCCGCGATGACGCTTTCCGCCCTGCAGAAGCTGATGCGCGAAAGGTTCGAGGCGGCGGGGCTTTCAACGCCGCGCGACGACGCGAGACTTCTTCTGCTCGAGACCTTGGGTCTCAGCTTGACCGATCTCGTCACGCGTCCCGACCAGCAGGTGGACGCCGCAGGGCTTGAGTCGGTTCGGGAGCGGATGGAGCGCCGGCTGCGTGGAGAGCCGGTTCACCGCATTCTCGGGCATCGCGAATTCTACGGCCTTCAACTCGGCCTTTCGGCCGGAACGCTGGAGCCCCGACCCGATACCGAAGTGCTTGTCGAAGCGCTGGCTCCAAATCTGCGCCGGATCGCAGAGGAAAAGGGCGCTTGCCGTATCCTCGATCTCGGGACCGGAACCGGCGCGTTGGCGCTGGCTCTGCTCTCCATCGAAGCGCGGGCGAGCGCCGTGGCGACCGACGTCTCGGGGAATGCGCTTGAGACCGCCGGCGCCAATGCGGCGGCTCTGGGACTGGGCAACCGTTTCGCTGCGTTCTACGGCAGCTGGTTCGCCTCGGTCGAAGGGCTGTTCGACATCATCGTGTCAAATCCACCCTATATCAGGACGTCTGTGATCGCTGAACTCTCCGTCGAAGTGCGTGACCATGATCCGCATCTAGCACTTGATGGCGGTGTGGATGGGCTCGACGCCTACCGTGCCATCGCGGCGGGAGCGGTAGACCATCTGGCGCCGGGCGGGATCGTCGGCCTGGAAATCGGCTTCGACCAGCGGGACGAGGTGACTGCGCTTTTCGAGGACGCGGGTCTGACGCGGCTCCGCGCAGTCCAGGATCTCGGTGGCAACGATCGCGCGCTGATCTTCGCCCGACCAGCCGTATGAACCACCCGCAGAATTGCCGCCGCGCTGAGAAAGGGCTTGGAATCGCATACAAAGCACTATAGGTTCGGACCAGCATTAGGCAGCAGGTCTCGGTCAAGGGCCAGCCCGTAATGGGCGCGTTCCCGGTATCGCAGGTGCGATCGTCGCAGGACCTCTGGTGCTTGAATCTGTTTAACCCCAATCGTCGACAAGTTCGCGGATGTGACGCGCCTTGATCGCGGCGCTCAGTGCATCGGCGCGCCATAGTGCCGACATGCACGATGGCGCAAAGACCAGCCAACCAAGGGAAATCGGAATCCACTCATGAGGTCAGGACAGCAGAAGCAGCGCGGACGCGGCCGCAACAATGGTGGCGGCGGCGGTGGCGGCGGCAATAACGGCGGCAATAATAACAACCGCAAAGGGGGCAACCCGCTCTCGCGTTCCTATGACAGCACCGGCCCAGATGTGAAGATTCGCGGTACGGCGCAGCACATTGCCGAGAAGTACTCGACGCTGGCCCGCGACGCGCAAAGCGTTGGCGACAACGTGATGGCTGAAAACTATTTCCAGCATGCCGAGCATTACAACCGCATGATTGCGGCGGCGCAGGCGCAGATGCAGGAACGCTTCCAGCGCAACGAGCGCGACTTCGGCGGCGACGGCAACAACGACCGTGACGACGACGATGATCAGCCCCAGATGGGCGGCTATCGTGAAAACGATCAGGACGATCGGCAACCCCAGGCCCAACCGCAGCAAAATCGGGACAATCGCGATGGACGCGAGCAGCGCGACAACCGCGAAGGCCGTGAAAATCGCGATGGTCGCGACAACCGCGAAGGTCGCGACAATCGTGAGGGTCGTGAAGTGCGCGAAGGGCAGGACGGCCGCGAAAGTCGCCAGCCCGCTGCACAGCGCCCCGAGCGTGGTGAGCGCGGCCCGCGTCGCGAGCGCGGCGAGGGCCAGCAAGACGGGGATGGACGTCGTGAGCGTCGCGAGACTGCGGTAGCGCAGCCCGATGAGGCAAGCAGCCAGCCCACGGACGAAACGCCGAAGATCCGGGTGGAAGCCGTCGTCGCCGGTACTGGTCCTCAACCGGAGATCGAAGGAACGCCGGCCGAAGTATCGATCGACGACGAGAGCGCCGAAGGCGCAGCCCCGAAGCGCGCTCCGCGCCGTCGTGTTGCTGCAGCCCGTCCGAAGCGGGTGCGCGCCAAGGCTGACGACAGCGGCGATGCGTCGGACGCCGGCGCTGCGGAAGCCGAGGCAGTCCCCGGCGAATAATCGCCGCTGCATCTTCGACCATCATGAGCCGCCGGACCTGTTCCGGCGGCTTTTTCATGCCCACTTGATCGACGTCATTTTGCAGGGCCACACCCTCTTTTAGCGTGGTCGCTGGCTTCCCATATGCATCAGGACACGGCTTGCCGATCCGGGAGCCGCTCGCAAACCGCTTCCTCGTGCTTCGAAAAGGCGAGGTCGACAATGGAGATGCGTACATGAACGTCGAAAAGTATACGGAACGGGTCCGCGGCTTTCTGCAGTCCGCCCAGACCTATGCCTTGGCCGAAGGCCACCAGCAATTCACCCCCGAACATGTCCTGAAGGTTCTTCTGGACGACAGCGAAGGCATGGCGTCGGCTTTGATCGAACGCGCCGGCGGCCGCCCCAAGGACGCGCGTCTGGCGGTTGAAGCCGCGCTGGCCAAACTGCCGAAGGTCACCGGTGGCAATGGGCAGGTCTATCTGGCCCAGCCGCTCGCCAAGATATTCCAGACGGCGGAAGACGCCGCCAAGAAGGCCGGCGATAGCTTCGTCACCGTCGAGCGTCTTCTTCTGGCCATGGCGATCGAGACCAGTGCCAAGACCGCAGACATTCTGAAACAGGCTGGCGTCACCGCGAAAGCGTTGAACGACGTCATCAACGATGCCCGCAAGGGCCGCAAGGCCGACAGCGCCTCGGCTGAAGACAGCTTCGAGGCGCTGAAGAAATACACGCTCGATCTGACGGCCAATGCCCGCGAAGGCAAGCTCGATCCGGTGATCGGCCGCGACGACGAAATCCGTCGCACAATCCAGGTCCTGTCGCGCCGCACCAAGAACAACCCGGTGCTCATCGGTGAGCCCGGTGTGGGCAAGACCGCAATCGCCGAGGGTCTGGCGTTGCGCATCGTCAATGGCGATGTGCCGGAATCGCTGAAGGACAAGCGGTTGCTGGCGCTCGACATGGGCGCGCTGATCGCGGGCGCGAAATATCGCGGCGAGTTCGAGGAGCGCCTGAAGGCCATCCTGACCGAGGTGCAGTCGGCGAACGGCGACATTATTCTTTTCATCGACGAGATGCACACGCTCGTCGGCGCCGGGAAAACCGAAGGCGCGATGGATGCGTCGAACCTCCTGAAGCCCGCTCTCGCGCGTGGCGAACTCCACTGCGTCGGGGCGACGACGCTCGACGAATACCGCAAGCACGTGGAGAAGGACGCAGCGCTCGCGCGGCGTTTCCAGCCGGTCTTCGTCAGCGAGCCGACGGTGGAAGACACCATCTCCATCCTGCGTGGTCTCAAGGAGAAATACGAGCAGCATCACCGGGTGCGCATTTCCGACAGCGCCTTGGTCTCCGCCGCGACCTTGTCCAACCGCTACATCACCGACCGCTTCCTGCCAGATAAGGCCATCGACCTCGTCGACGAGTCGGCGGCCCGGCTGCGCATGCAGGTGGACTCCAAGCCGGAAGAGCTCGACGAACTCGACCGCCGGATCATCCAGCTCAAGATCGAGCGGGAAGCCCTGCGCAAGGAAACCGATCAGGCATCCCGCGACCGGCTCGAGCGGCTGGAGAAGGATCTTGCCGATCTGGAAGAAAAGTCCGACTCCCTGACGGCGCGCTGGCAGGCCGAAAAGCAGAAGCTTGGGCTTGCCGCCGACCTGAAGCGGGAACTGGATGAAGCCCGTAACGAGTTGGCGATCGCGCAGCGCAATGGTGAGTTCCAGCGCGCCGGCGAGCTTGCCTATGGTCGTATCCCGGAACTCGAAAAGCAACTGATCGAGGCGGAAGCCAAGGGCGACACGCTCGCTGCGGGCATGATGGAAGAGACGGTCACTCCGGATCACATCGCCCACATCGTATCGCGCTGGACAGGCGTTCCCGTCGACAAGATGCTGGAAGGCCAACGAGACAAGCTCATGCGCATGGAAGACGAGCTTGCCAAGCGCGTCGTCGGCCAAGGCGAAGCAGTGCAGGCGGTTTCGAAAGCCGTGCGCCGTGCGCGCGCCGGGCTTCAGGACCCTAACCGGCCGCTCGGCTCGTTCATCTTCCTCGGCCCCACGGGCGTCGGCAAAACGGAGCTGACCAAGGCGCTTGCCGATTTCCTGTTCGATGACGACCAGGCGATGGTGCGGATCGACATGTCTGAGTTCATGGAGAAGCACTCGGTTTCACGACTGATCGGTGCGCCTCCCGGCTATGTCGGCTACGAGGAAGGCGGCGCGCTGACCGAAGCCGTCCGCCGGCGCCCCTATCAGGTCGTCCTATTCGACGAGATCGAGAAGGCGCATCCGGATGTCTTCAACGTCCTGCTGCAGGTGCTGGACGACGGCCGCCTGACCGATGGTCAGGGTCGCACCGTCGATTTCCGCAACACGATGATCATCATGACGTCGAACCTCGGTTCGGAATACCTCGTCAGTCTCGGCGACGATGAGGATGTCGATAAGGTGCGCGACAGCGTCATGAACGTCGTTCGGGCATCGTTCCGGCCGGAATTCCTGAACCGTGTCGACGAGATCATCCTGTTCCATCGCCTGCATCGCCAAGAGATGGGCAAGATCGTGGAAATCCAGCTGCAGCGCCTGATGCGTCTGCTGGCCGACCGCAAGATCACAATCGAGCTCGACGAGGAAGCGAGGGCGTTCCTGGCCAACAAGGGCTACGACCCGGCCTATGGCGCGCGCCCATTGAAGCGGGTGATCCAGAAGGAGGTTCAGGATCCGCTTGCCGAGAAGATCCTGATGGGCGAGATCGCCGATGGCAGCCGCATCAAGGTGACTGCTGGGACCGATCGGCTCCAGTTCCGCGCCTCTGGCATGACCCAGGGTGCCGACATCGCCGCCTGATCTGTGGCTCGAAAAAGCGGAAAAGGCGCTCCAACGGGGCGCCTTTCTTCTTTTACGCACGGCGCTTCAGCAACCGTTCATCTTCAAACCGCCATCTTCGCGCAAACTATTAACGCTACGGCTCGTAGATATTTGCATGCGCGCGAACCGATTCGCCGCCTGCCGCGTTGAACTGGGGATCGCCGTTTCAGAGACGGCTGAATGGCCACGAGGCCATCGCAAGATAAGAGGGAACCGGAGTGTCGAAGCTCGTCTCTTCCTGTGTCGCAACGGCGCTGATGCTGTCAGCTGCCCCTGTCGCCGCTCAGTATTACGACCCTTACGGGCAGCCTGCGTTGCCTGAGTTGCGCGAATACATCGACAATGCGGGCAACCGCGTTTTCCTGAACGAGTACGGTGAGGTCGTCTCGATCGTGCCTCCAGCCGATCGTGCGCCTGTCACGGGCAGTATTCCGCAGGATTACAACGGTGGGTCTTACAATGGAGGCCAGCCTGTTCTCGAGGGACGGGTCGATCCCTATCGCGACCCTTACGGCTATGACAACGGTGCTTATCAGCCCTACCCCGGGCAAGATCCTGGCCAGTACTATCCACCCCAACCCGATTACGGTGCAGTCGATCGCCAGCCGATCCAGCCCTCCAATCCGGGATTTCAGAATTCGGGGCCCCAGCCCTATACGCCGCCGGCCGGCACGAACGGCACCGTTGCCGCCACGCCGACACCGTCGCGCGCTGGCTCGCCCGAAGTCGCGGCGCTGCAGGTCTATCTCGATCGCTCCGGCTTCTCGCCAGGCGTGATCGACGGGCAGATCGGATCGAACGTCCGCAAGGCGCTTGCCGCTTACGAGCAATCCACCGGCGAGCGGATCGACCCGAACGATACCGATGCCATCATGAACCGCCTCGTTTCGACCGGCGGCCTGCCGATCAAGCAATACGCGATCACCGAGGAAGATGTGGCTGGCCCGTTCATTGCCTCGGTGCCCACGGATTATTCGGAAAAGGCGCTTCTGGACAATATGTCGTTCACTTCGCCGGCCGAAATGCTGGCCGAACGGTTTCACATGGACGAGGGCTATCTGCGCGCGATCAATCCGAATGCTGATTTCTCGCTTCCTGGTACCGTGATCAAGGTCATGGAGACGGGCAGCAATCTGAAGGAAAAGGTCACACGTATCGTGGCCGACAAGAACTTGAAGCAGGTGTTTGCCTATGATGCGAGCGGCGGCCTGGTCGCGGCGTATCCGGCGACAATCGGATCGCAGGCAACTCCATCTCCATCCGGCACCCACACGGTGGAGCGGATCGCGATTGATCCAAACTACACCTATAATCCGCGCATCAACTTCAAGCAGGGCGAAAATGATCAGGTGTTGACCATTCCGCCGGGTCCGAACGGACCCGTCGGAACCGTATGGATCGCACTCTCGAAGCCGACCTATGGGATTCATGGAACACCCGAGCCGTCCTCAATCGGCAAAACGGAAAGCAATGGCTGCATCCGCCTGACAAATTGGGATGCGCGGGAACTCGCCGGAATGGTGGAGCAGGGCGTGGTGGTGGAGTTCGTCGACGATCAGCCGATGCTGCTTTCGGAGACGGAAACACCTGCCTCGATGGCACCGGCGCCGGTCGCCGACGCCACAGTTGCACAGCCATCGGTTACCGCACCGCAGCCGTTGCAGCCGTCGGTCCAGCCCGGCGCTTTGCCACCGATTCAATAAAGATCACTGTTGTTACGAACTGAAGCCGGCGGTCAGAGAGATCGTCGGCTTCGCCTGCTAGCGAACCGCTTGGTGTCAGCGGCTGGCCAGTTCGGATTCTGACCCATCCGCCTCTATCAGCTGGTCGATGCGTTCGCGTTCCTGATTGAACGAGGCAAGCATCTCGCCTTCCAGCGACTTTGCATCCGGAAGACGCACGCGCATCGGGTCGACTTTGGAGCCGTTGACGACCAGTTCGTAATGCAGGTGCGGGCCCGTTGAAAGCCCGGTCGATCCCACATAGCCGATTACCTGGCCTTGAGTGACACGCGCACCGGCTTCCACGCCTTTCGCGATAGCACTTTGGTGCGAGTAGGTGCTGACATAGCCATTCGCATGGCGGATCTCGGTATGGCGGCCGAAGCCGCCTGAATGCCAACCGGCACTTTCAACCACGCCATTTCCGGAAGCGAGGATAGGCGTGCCACTCGGCGCGGCCCAATCGACGCCGGCATGCATACGGCTATAGCCGAGGATCGGGTGTCGGCGCATGCCGTAGGAGGACGTGAAGCGACCGTTGGGGACCGGATTGCGCAGCAGGAACTGCCGAACGCTGCGGCCTTCCTCGTCGTAATAGTCGATCGTCTGGTCTTCCGGGTTGCGGAAACGGTAGAACCGCGTCGAACGATCGCCAAAAGTCGCGTTGACGAAGAGAAGCTCGGAATCCTCTCCCGCTTCGCCGCTTTCGTCCTCGACCGAGAAGAAGGCCTCGAGCCGGTCGGTCGGGCGTAGCCGCGCTTGGAAATCGATATCGCTCGCAAGCAGCCTGACGATCTGCGACGTCAACTCGGCATTCATTCCGTAGGAAAGCGCTGCGCGGTAGAGCCCGTCATAGACATTCGGAAGTTCGCGGCCCGACTGGATCGGCACCGCATCCGTATCGAGAGCGGCTGCGACGATCTCGGAATTGGCCGGCTCCACGGCGCGCACGAAATAGCCGCGGTCGTTCTCGGCAAGCGTCAACTGATGCTCGGTGCCGTCATAGATGCTGGCGCGCACGATGCGTGTCTGCTCGCCGCGCTGTTCGATGCCGAGCCGGAGCACATGGCCTTCTCTCAGCCGCGAGGACGCGGCGAGATTGGCGAAAATGCCGGAAACCATGGTCGCCTGGCTGTCGTCATAGCCGGCCGTCGTCATGGCTTCGATGATTTCGCGCTCTTCGCCGACCGCGATGACATCCTCCAGATATTCGACGGCCGAAGCGTCGAACGGCGCCTGAACGGAGACGGAGACATTTTCGGTGATGACGCGTGAATTGAGGCTGGCGCTGAAGTCGAGATCGAGGCCCTCGGTGGCAAAGCGGCGCGGATCGACATAGTGCAATGCGGCCACCTGGATCGAGCCGTCCGTCAGGATCGATCCGTTGCTGCGCACCGTCTCTTCCGCCTCGTCGACGGTCATGCCGACGCCATAGGCGAGCTCGGTATCGCCCAATGGGAAGTCGCGGGTGCGCAGGCTGACTTCCGATTCGACCTGCGCGCCATAGATCACGCTCGCATCGGACGTCTCGGGAGCGTCTTCCGCCGTACCCGTCGAGAAGATGGCGAGCGGATCGAAGGGTGGATAGTCTTCCTGGGTCTGGTGGTTCGCTGCCAATGCCACCTGGATATGCGCGAACGGCTTGCGTCGGATGACCTCACGATCCCCATCGCGGATCATCGTAGAGACTTCCATGATGGAGCGATCTTTCGGGCGCGACGGCACCAGCGACGCGACGATGCGGCCACCCTTTGCGACATCGCGACGAGCCGTCTCGGCGCCGTCGGCGGTAAGCGCCATGGCCTGCGCCGGCAACGCCAGCTGTTCGCGCCCGTTGACGGCAGCGAAAAGGGCGATCCCCATCAACGCACACGACGTCACACCTGTAAGGAAGGTACCGGAAAGCCAGCGCAATGATATTTCACGACGGTCGGGTGCGCGGCGCCCGTCTGCCATCAGCGGCGGCTCGTTGCCGAGCTGGCTCGTCGAATGTCTTATAGACCTCATCCCCGGATATCGTGCCCGCTCCATGGCCCACACGATGGGCCATTCCATAAGTCTCTTCTGATATCGAACCTTCTGTGCCTTCTCGAACGCATGAAGTCAAACCTTTGAGACGAGCCATGCCGCTTGAGAGGCCGCCGAATCGGGATGCCTGGTTCGAACAGGACAGAGCACTCTTAATCTACGAAGATTGTGCCAAGGATGCGGCGGCGATCGCGTTCGGGTCGAGCGTGGACCGCCCTTCGCACCTATCCATCTATATAAGGGACACGAAAATGCCCTTTCTTAATGTGCGCTTTATAAGGGGGTGGGCTTGAGCGCTGAACGAGCGTCTCCGATCCCGTTTCAGCACCGGTGCTATTAAAATAGGACCTGATCCGGCGAAACGCGGCAGGCCTGCAAGTCATACCAGCGGCTCCGCAGACACCTCGATGTTTCTCATCATTGGCGGTGCGGGCTGAAGAGTCCTGGAAACGCTGGGGTTTCCGGCTGCCCGTCATAAAAAGTTCGCGCAGAGGCGGATTTTTCTGAAATTGCGTGTTGACGTTTGCTCGGGGAGGGGACTATAACCCGCTCACCAACGAGGGCGGCGCGCCGCTGGCGGCGAGAGACTGTTGCCCTTGATTTGGTTTAGGATTGCTCTTATGTGGCGGTTCTTTGAGATTTCTTGAAAGTTCGCTTTTGCGGATTTGACGGTGCTGTTGATGGGGCTTTCGGGCTTTNTGGGAAACCGGATCACAGGCCAAGGCAGGGGTCGGTCGGTGGATCACCTTCTACAACCACCAGCGGCCACACGCCGCCCATGGCGGACAGCCGCCCGCCGTGATCTACTTCACCAGCATCGAAACCGATCAGCAGGTGCAGGCAGTAGCTTAAGTCACGCCGAAATCTGTCCAGGGATCGGGGGGTAGCTCAAACTGCCCATTTCCCCAACATCGCTAGGTGCCTATGCGAAAGATCTGGCATAGCCTGCACCCCAGTAACCCGTTTTTAGATACCTGGGCATTGTGAGACGACCGTGCGGCGGTAAATCACTGAAGAATGAAAACAGAAGGAGGTGCCAACCCGGCGGTATGAGAGTTCCGGTGATGATCTTCGTCTAGTCGCGTTTTTGACATTGGCCGTCTAAAAACTGTGCGCCAGACAATCACGCTGGAATTCTGAGGGGCACTTCCATTGTGATCTGGAAGGTTGCTCCTTGAGCGATTGTAGCCGTCCCGTTCCACTTGCGTTCGATGAGAGCTGACATAAGCTTTGAACCGAATCCGGTGCCTTTTGCCGATATCGAATTTGACTTGAGGGGATCCTGCCAGTCCACCTTAAACATTGAAGTCCCGTCTGCACCTGTTTCATGAGACCAGGTAATGTGGACGGTGCCCGTTTCTCGGCCGAGCGTTCCATATTTCGCTGAGTTGGTGGCCAGTTCATGAAGCACCAGCCCCATATCAAAGCACAGCTCTGGCGGCAGAAGGATGCTTCTTCCTTTGGCTGCAACTCGGTGCCCAAATGGCTTCAGTGTCTCCGCCACAAGTTCTGCAAAAGGGGTAGCTGTCCAACCGCCGCGCGCGATAACGTAGTTCGATCGCGCCAAGGCGCTTAGCCGGTCGCTGAAGGTTTGTCTCGCAAGGTTTTGGTCTGCAGTTGCGACGAAAGTCTGACCAGCAATGCTGTTCACCAGTTGCAACATGTTACCTGCTCTATGAGCCATTTCGCGAACGAGCAGCATTCTGTGGTCAGCGGCTTCTGCGTGCCGTGCTGCGCCAGCAACGATATGAGCCAGTGACTGAAGAAACTCGGCATCGGCCTCATCGAACAGTCGAACATCACGAGTGTGAACGCCGAACACGCCGAAGGGACGGGATTTCCTGCCGGGTATCACCACCGATATGCCGCTACGCACGCCATGGTCGTGAAGCAATTGAGGTCCGTCGAAGCGCTGTTCGATCTTCAAGTCGTCAACAGTTATTGGCTTATTTTCGAGCAACGTATAACCCGCCTGCGAAGACCGCTCGATCCCCACAATGCAATTACCTACCAAGCCGCCTTTCCAACCAAGCCCGGCACGCAGCACAAGGTGATCGGCGACGTCGGCAAACTGGAGGACCTTTGACAACGGAACGTCCAGAACGTCTGCGGCGATCTTTACCGCTTCATCGAGAACGCCCTGTAGATCATCATGGCTGAGTGCGAGCGAGCCGAAACGTGCTACCGCACGCTGCTGGGCTAAACGTCGTTCCAGTTTCCGCTCATTTTGAATACGATCCGTCACATCGAGGCAGACGCCGGTTAGGTATCGAATCCCGCTGCAGTCAGTCGTGACACCACCTGAGGTCTCAATCCAAAGTTCTCCGACGCCTGCTCGCGGACTTGTCCTGTAGACAGCGCGGTACGGTGTGCCTGTCTCGACACTTGTCTTGATCTGTTGCCAGACTCTCTCAGCGTCAGCTGGATGCAAATCTCGCTGGAAACTGGCAAGGCTCCCGTCGAAAGAATTGTGTGGAAGATGATGGACGCTTTCGAGGTTTCGGGTCCACTGGAGCTGATCGCTATCGATTCTCCAGCGCCATATCCCGACGCCGCCAAAATGCAATCCTTCTTGAAGTGCGCTCGAGTCTGAAAGGAACGAAACTTCAGCGGGGGAATTTGAGTCATAGTTGTTCATCACAGTACTCTAGAGCATCGAGAGTTCGAAAAACATGCCCGTCCGACGCGGTCGTCATCTCGTGGTCGATACTTAGGAAGCGGCGTCCCAGGTCTTTCTGCTTGGCGCCAGCTGCCAGACCCTCCAAGACTTAGTCGATGCGGTTAGAATGACGACGTCATTTGAGCATAACACGCAAAGGCTGTAGCGGCGAAGCTGGCGTAGTGGGCCTCGTTGACGATGGCAGCGCTTTTATGTCGGTCGGCTCGGATGAAGCTCCGCCGTCGTGGGGCGCGGCTTCCGAGGGGCCGGAAAGGCGAACCGCGACCCTTATCCCTCGGGATGGAGACATCTGTCGCATACTAAAACGCCGATTTGCGCCAGCTACAACATCATCATTTCAAAAGTATACGACATTCTCAGCCGTGGGCAGAAGACCTCCTGGGGCCGGAATAACGGATCAGTTTCCTTCGGAAAGAAGCAACAGTGCGTGGGGTTGCTTGATCAAGACCTCGCGGCGGTCAGCTTCGACAAGACCCAGACGTTTCCAGTTGCTAACGATCCGACTGACCGTGAAATAGGTAATGCCGCTCATGTCCGCGAGATCCTGCCGTGTTGTACCGACGCGCACACCATTCGTTTCCTTGACCCCCGCTTGGCGGGCCAATCGCAGCACGGCGCGTGCGATCTTCTGCTCGGCAGTGGCACCATTGATTTCGCCCAGCCGAGTGACGAACTCCTGCGTGCGCGCACCAACTAGCCTCAACGCATTGGCCGTTAGATCCGGATGATCTTCCATGAGACGCCGGAATTGCGGCTCAGCCCATGATATCAAAATGGCGTCTTCCTCTACAAAAGCCGTCGCCGGATAGGGACAACAGTTGAAGACCGCCACACAGCCGATGATATCGCCGGCGGACATCAATCGCAGAACATGCGATGTCCCGTTTGCAGTGACCTGACTCAATTTCACGACGCCGCTTACGACAAGATAGAGACGATTCGCCTCGTCGCCCTGATGAAACAGCGTCTCGCTGGCACGCATCGAAGACTCGACGGCAACGCCAAAAATACGCTTAAGAGCGATCGAATCGAGCCCCTGGAACAGGAGCGCCTCGCTCATCTCCGATAGAGGGGGCAGTCTGGCCGGCACGGTCATCGGGCGATGCTCTCTATTGCTTTCCTCCACTATAGATCGGCAGACGCGGATGGCCAAACGACCCCCGGATGAGGGAGCCGTATTCTCTTTCTTCGCTTGCCACTTTTCACGCGACGGTCGCGAAAATTTCCGGGTTCTCCTCGCCTTCCACGTCCAGCCAGCCGGCCAATCCCCGTTCGACGCGCGACAGCGAGTGGTCGACCAGCACGTAGCGACCGGGCACCTCCAGTTTTATTTCCGTGACCACGGCACCGCCGGCGGGAACGACGACAGTCTGGACGTCGGTTTGCGGAGTGCTCGTCATCGAACCATTGACATAGACGCGGTCGAAAATTTCGCCGATGACGTGAAACGATGAGGTAAAGTTCGGCCCACCGACGCCGAAAAAGATGCGGATCGTCTCGCCGACATTTGCCTTCAGCGGAAAATGCTCCGTCAGCGCGCCAACATGACCATTGAGGACGAAAAATTCTGGCCGCTCGTCTAGCAATTTGGCGTAGTCCTCGGTGAGGAGACCGGCTGTGCCAAATGGCTCCGTGGTATAAATTTCCCCCTGCATAACGTAGAATTCCCGGTCGACCGGTGGCAGTCCCTCGTCTGGCTCTACGAGGATCATGCCATACATGCCGTTGGCTATGTGCATGGCGACCGGCGGTACGGCGCAGTGATAGACATATAGACCCGGATTGAGCGCTTTGAACCGGAACGCTTTTTCTTCGCCCGGCGCCGCGCTTGTGGCCTCCGCCCCGCCGCCCGGCCCGGTCGCAGCATGAAAGTCGACATTGTGCATATGCCAGCTCTCGGAGTGGTTCTTTAAGTGGACCTCCACCGTATCGCCGACCCGCACGCGTACGAAGGGGCCAGGCACTGTACCGTTGAAAGTCCAGTAACGGAACGTCGCCTGCCGGTCGAGCTTGGCTTCCAATTCGACTGTCTCCAGATCTACCCGCACCGTTGCCGGCTCCCGGCGCGTGATGGGGCCGGGAATGGCGGTTGGATCGTGGGCGATGTCGGCTAGCGCATCCTGCGGCACGGGATAGACCCGTTCACTCAGGCTGCGTGCCGGATTTCCATGAACGTCGGAATGGCCGGCGGGACTGCCGCGCGGATGTTCGGCCTGGGCGGTGCCAGCGATGGTCAGCGTGCCGAGGGTCAAGCCGGCCGTGCCAGCCAGCATGGAGCGTCTGGTCAGATCGTGATCGAGTACTTTTGATGCGTCATCGTTTGGATGGGTCGTGGTCATGATCGTTGCCTCTCAGCCGCGTTTAGTTGCTGGCGATGTCCATCCCGTCGAGGAGTTCAGCCATGCGCTTGGCCGCTTGTCCGGGATGGCGGATCGCTTTGGCATCTTCCAGATTGGGCGCGGCCTCGCCGACCTTGATGACGCCGACCATGCCCATGCCGTAGTGCGGCAGGCACTTGTAGCCATAGACGCCTTCCTGATCGAAGGTGACCGATACTTCCTCGTTGATCCGGCCCTTCCAGCCGTCCGCGCCCTCCGGCAGCATGCCGGCGATGATCTCCGAATTGTGCGAGGGATCGGTCGCGACGAAGGTCACCGTGTCGCCGGGTTCAATTTCCAGATAGGCCGGCTCGAAGACCATGCGCTGGCCGTCGCCGCCCATGTTGAGCATTCTGACCTCGTGATCGGCCGCGATCGCCGGCAGAGCGGCCAGAAGGCTGGCCATCATCGTTGCGGCGGCAAAAGTTGCGGGATGCAGTCTCATCGGTCTTTCCTTTGCTTGTCTTGCCGCGGCTCACAGTTCGCGGCTCTTGCAAGCCATTGGTAGCGGGTGACGGACCGTCATTTTTGCGCTCCCGCAAAAGCTTGTGCTGGACCGCCACTTTCCGGCGGCTGCGCGACAGACCGCGCTGCGGCACGCCAGTCCCGCAAGAGCCCGCGATCCTCTTTGGCAAAGCGCGCGCGCTGTCTCATCTCGTCGAAGCTGTCGTCGGGATGGCAGCGGTCGTAGAGCCGGCGAGCCAACGTGTCGATGGCGATCTCGCCCAAATCCTCTTCCTTCTTCATGTTCATACTGGCTGCCCCTGCGTGGTCAGCCGCCGATCGAGGTCGGCGAGTGTCTTGCCGTGCATGACCGTCGCGTAATCGAGCGAGCAGAAGGTCACCAAAGGGCATCCGACGCACGACATGTGCTCGCGGATCAGGACATGCAGCAGGGCCGGAGTGGCCTTGATGGCGGCATCTACGGACTGGTCGGGATCAAGGCGCATGAAACGAGCTCCGAACGAATGACCTCGAACAGGGTGACCAAAATGCGGTTGCCGTGCTTGCGCTGGCGCAAAGATCAGGCAGTCGCCACCCGGCGTGGTCCGGTGAGGACGGGCCAGAAGGCGACTGCGAAGCCGAGAAGCGCGGCGGACCACGCGGCGGCCGAAAGCAGAAGCAATTCGGCATATATGGTCGTGACCGGCGCCAGCGCCCTGAGTAGGGCCGCACCGATCATCGCGGCATAGAGTACGGTCGTGACAGACGACGCGGTCAACATGCGTCCCGTATGGCCGAGCGAGGCCCGTGTCATCACGGCGAGGGTGATCGTGCCGATCGCGCCGACCGTCCAGAGATGGATGACGCTGCCATTCGGCACCGCTGCCCAAGGACCGGCGGCAATCGCCAGAAAGCCAAGCGGCACGAACAGATAGCCGAGATGGAGGACGAGGAGCAGCGGTTCGCGAAACGTCGCCCAGCCGCGCCAGCGCGCCAACCTGAGCAGGAGCGCAAGCGACGCAACGGCTGCCAAGGTTGCAGTCGAAGTTGCGAAGGGCATGGTGACCCAGGTAACGAGCGCCAGCGCGGAGGCCACCATCGCGATCCGATCGATCCGTCCGAAGCTCGCCGGCGGCTTGCTGCCGCGCTTGGCGAGCCAGTTGCGGGTGAAGCTCGGCACGATGCGCCCGCCGATCAGGACGATAAGCATGATGAAGGTCGCAATCGCCATGCGAAGCGCGAAGTCGGGCTGTGCCCCTGTGGCGACGGAAACGTGGAAGAGCGTGTTTGCAATGAACAGCAATACGACCAAGCCGATCACCACCAAATTGCGCCAGTTGTGGCCACGAATGATTTCGCGAATCGCGATCGCGATCAGCGCTCCCAGAAAGGCAAGATCGCTGATCGCTGCGGCGACAAGGCCGATCGCCCCGGCGGACAGCATGGCAACCCTGCCCGCGACCCAGATTCCGGCAAGCGCGGCGAGCGGCCATCCCTTGACCGGCAGTCGCCCGGTCCAGTTCGGGATCGCCGTCAGCAAGAACCCGGCAACCGCCGTCGCCGCATATCCGAACAGGAGTTCGTGTGCGTGCCAGTTGCGATCGCCATAGGCCGGAGCGATCTCGACAATGCCGCCATGGGAAGCGAGCCAGAGCGGCACCGTGAGGCCACCCCAAAGTCCGGCGAGCAGGAAAAAGGGGCGAAAGCCCTGATCGAAGATATGTCCCATCGGTCGCGTTCAGCCCTGCGGGTGGGCATAAGCGCTCACAGCGCGGCGAAACTGTTGCGCATGGAAGGCATAGGCTTCCAATCCCCTTGGTTGACCGGAGAAGAGCCCATTGTCGCGCGCGACGCCGAAAAAGCTTTCCGGCGGAAGTTCGGTGCGTGGATCGTCGAGCACCAATGCCGCGAGAAGCGGACGGCCGGCCGCGGCATCCGCACGCGTGATGTCGTCGAGCGCCTGGCGGATGGCCGACGCCTTCCGTCCGCGCGGATCGATCTCTTTCGCGAGCGCAGCGATACCAACCGGGACGCCATTGCCCGCGCGCTGCTTGAGCGCCAATCTCACACGCTCGGTCAGGATGTCTTTTTCTGGAGACGGGGCATTTTCGTCGAGGGTGCTTTGCACGATCCACCCGTCTTCGAGAATGATCCGCAGCTCTCGGCCGCGATAGCGCAACCTCAGCCGCCGTCGACCCGCATCGTCCCCGGTTCCGTCTTCGACGAGGCCATGGACGTTGCCCCGGCGCAGTTCAACGACGAATTGCGCGACGGGAATTCCGAACGCGCTAGCCGCAAATTCGGCATCGATCTCGACGTCGCCCAGAGGCTCGTCCATTCGCTGGTCTTCAGGCATCGCTCGCCTCCGTCGGTGGGAAGCAAAATGTAGCGCTTGCCGCGCCCGCTGAATTGCGCCAGCGCAAATCTAGGACGCATCGAGGCAGGTCCACGCGTGCGTCGCTCTGCCGCCACGCAGTGATGAGGCCATTAAAACAAGACGAAAAAGACCGCGATTATGCTGATGGCGAGGGCGGCCAAGCTTGCCACCACGACCGCGATCCCCGAGGTATAAGCCAGCGCGGCGACCCAGTCGAATGGCCTGTCTCCCGTCTGCGTCATCGAGTTCCTCCCGATACCTATTGCTTGCGGTTGTCGTTGCGTTCAGCGGGCAGCGGAGCATCGACCGGCTGATGGCATACGCGTTCGCCGGCCCCATCCAAATCCTCAAGCTGGCCATTCTTCAGCGACCAGAGGAAGGCGCATAGCCCGGCCAGCCCCATGCCGAGCGCGATCGGAACCAACCATAAGAGAAGGCTGCTCATGCTTGCACCGGATACAAGGCGCGCGACTGGGTTTCGCGCGCATTCCCTTCGGATGAAAGACGCAGCGCATTGGCGACGACGAGGATCGAAGATGTCGACATGGCGATAGCTGCAATCAACGGCGTCACATGACCCGCTATCGCTAGCGGAAGGGCCAGTGCATTGTAAGCGATCGACAAGCCGATGTTCTGGCGCACGAGGCGAATGGCCTTGCGCGCGATGTGAACCGCTGCGGGAACGCTTTTCAAGCTCGATCCCATGAAGACGAGATCGGCGGCGTTGCGGCCGATATCGGCAGCCGAGGAAGGCGCCATGGAGACGTGAGCGGCACCAAGTGCCGGGGCATCGTTGAGCCCGTCACCGACCATTAGCACCGTGGCGCCGCTATGACGCAAGTTTCCCAGCCGCGCAACCTTGTCAGCGGGCAGCATTCCGCCTCGATGACAATCGACACCGACGATCGTTGCAACGCGTGCGACTTCCGTCTCTGCATCCCCGGAGAGAATTTCAACAGTGAAACCGAGTGTGCGAAGAGCGTCGACGGCGGATCGGGCCTGCGGTCGCAGCTGATCCGCGACCCGGAACGTGCCGCGCATGACGCCATCTACCGAAAGGCTGGTTCCCTCATCGACCGCCCCCGGAGCGGCCCATGATGGCCGGCCCAGCCGGCACGAGTGTCCGTCGATCCATCCCTCGACGCCAAAGCCGGCGATCTCCCGCATGTCCTCGATCGGCGCGTCGGCATCCGGCTGGAGCGCGGCGATGGCGACTGCTGTGGGATGGCGCGACGCCTTCGCCAGCGTCGCCGCCATTTCAAGATCCGACCGCGAAAGCGAATTTGCCGTAACGCTCATGCGGCCAGTCGTCAAAGTGCCGGTCTTGTCGAGCGCCACATGGTCGATCTCGGCCAGCCTCTCTAGCGCGGCGCCGTCCTTCAGTGTCACGCCCATCGCGAACAGGCGGCGTGCCGCGACCACTTGAACCATCGGCACGGCAAGGCCGAGCGCGCAGGGACAGGTGATGATCAGAACCGCGATCGCAACGGTCAATGAGCGATGAAAGTCGCCGGTGGCAGCCAGCCATCCGACGAGCGTCGCCAGCGCGACGAGGTGGACGACCGGCGAATAGAGCGCCGCCGCGCGATCGGAAATCCGGCGATAGCCCGCCCGCGCGCCCTCTGCCGCCTCCATTAGCCGAACCATGTCGGCAAGGAACGAATCCCGCGGTCGTCGGTCGACCCGGATGACGAGCGGGGCGTCCAGACTGAGCGCGCCAGACAGAACGGCAGAGCCCGGTGCAACTGTATCGGGCGCCATTTCTCCGGTGACGACCGAAAGATCAAGCAGTCCCTGCCCGTCCAGCACCGTCCCGTCCGTCGGTACCCTTTCGCCCGGTGCAACGAACACCGTCTCGCCCTCGACGAGACTTTGCGCTTCGCGATAGTGGCGGCTTCCGTCTTCGCCGATCACGGTCGCACCGCGCGGCATCATGCGCGCCAGCGAACGCACCGCTTCGCGTGCGCGGCTGCGCATAGCGTAGTCAAGCGTGCGCCCTGCCAGAAGAAAGAACAGGAGCGACGTCACCGCATCGAAATAGGCGTGATGCCCACCGGTCATCGCGTCATAGGTGCTCAAGCCGAACGCGAGGAGGATGCCGACACTGATAGGCACGTCCATATTGGTACGGCCGGCGCTGAGCGCGCCGTAGGCGGAGCTGAAGAATATGCGGCCGGAGTAGGCAACGGTCGGCAGAGCCAGCACAGCCGAGATGAAATGGAACACGTGGCGCGTTTCGGCATCGGCGCCGGACCAGACCGAGACCGACAGAAGCATGATGTTCATTGCCGCGAAGCCGGCGACGGCCGTGGCGCGCAACAAGCGATTCATCTCGGTGTCGCCCGCTTCGTCGAACGGATCGGCGAGGCTGGCTTCGTAGCCGGCATTGCGCAGCGCCTCGACCATCGAAGGCACCGGACCGTCAGCGCGCCACTTTACCGCCGCGCGTCGGGCGGTCAGGTTGAGACGCGCGCTTGCCACGCCCGGCAGTGCCGACAGAGCATTCTCGACGGCGAGGATGCAAGCGCCGCAATGGGCCGCGGGAACCGCGATGTCGGTCTGCATCAGCCCGTCGCCGAGCGCGCGGCTGGCAAGTCGGATTTCCTCGGGCGCAACCAACGCGCCAGGCCCCGACATCAGTCCGACTTCCACGCCGGGTGCGCAGCAGCTCATGGCTTATGCCTCCGGAACGGCGACTGCGCGATAGGCGTGCCAAGTCGCGTGGCCGAGCAGCGGGAAGATCACGATCATGCCGAGAAGGCCGGTGGCGACGCAGAGCGCGAACAGCGCCATGACCATCGCGCCCCAGGCGATCATCGGCGCCAGATTGTTCCAGACGAGCTTCATGCTCATGCCCATCGCGGTCGGCGCGTCGATGCGCCGGTCGAGCATCATCGGCACAGAAAAGACGCTGACGGCAAAGGCGAACGCAGCAAAGAGACCGCCGATCGCCGAGCCGATCAGAATCATCGTCCAGCCATAGGCCGTGCTGAAGAGAAGACCGAGGACATGGTCGAGACCCGGAAAGGCGGTCACGCCGAAAAACAGTGCCCAGATCAGAACCGCCGCCCGGTTCCACAGGAGCACCAGTAGCATCAGCAGAAGACCGGCGAAGAAGATTTGCGCTCCCGCCGCCGGCCGCACGCTCAACATATTGCCGAGTGTTACGGCTCTGCCCTCCTCGATGGCGCGACTCTTCTCGTAGAGCCCGATCGCAAGGAAGGGTGCGACAATCAAGAAGCCACCGAGCGCCGGCAGGAGGATATAATCGCGGCCGAATGCAATCAGCGTCCAGATGAAGGCAACCGACAGGACAAATACGCCGGCACCATAGGCAATGCTGGAAAACGGCGCAGTGCGGTAGTCACTCCAGCCAGCGCGGAGCCATCGAACTCCCTCAAAGACCGGCAGGTTGCGTTGCAGGCGCAGATCACGGGTTTCGCCGATGCCGGATGTTTCGCTGAGTAGCCCGTAAGAATGGTCGGTGTCGTTCATGTCACAAATCTCTTCAACAGGCCGACTTCGCCGCTCGATATGTTTCGCCCCCGCCGGCTTCCTTCAGATGCGGCACGCAATCGGGCTGCGAGGTCACGGCCACATAGACGAGGTGGATATTGGCGGCGGCGAACACGGCGAGCGCCGCCGGGATCAACGTCCAGAGAAGCCATTGCGTGCGGGTGCGGGGAAACACGCTCATGGCCGGCTGGTCCCAAGGTCATGGACGTAGAGAGACAGCGTGCGGATTTCGGCATCGGTCATCCGCTCGTCCCAGGTCGGCATATGACCCTGCCGGCCACCATGGACGGAGGCGATAATCGTTTCAATGTCGCCGCCATAGACCCAGCGCGCATCGGTCAGGTTCGGTGCCCCGACGTCGGCGATGCCATCGCCGGCGTCTCCGTGGCAAGCGGCGCAACTCGCCGCGAACACTTCGCGGCCAGAAGCGATGCGCTCGGCGGTCTCCTCGGTGGAATAGTCCGGATTGCTCAAGGAAAAGACATAACTCGCGACGTCGTGGATTTGGTTGCGCTCAAGCATCTGGTCGCGACCGAAAGCTGGCATCTGCGCGATACGGCTCTCCGGGTGCGCAGCATTGATCCCGAGCCGCAACGTCTGCTCGATGGTCTCCGGGTTGCCGCCCCACAGCCAGTCGTCGTCGGTTAGATCCGGATAGCCCGCGCGCCCGCTCGCATCACGGCCGTGGCAAGCCGCGCAATTATCGCCGAAGAGCTGGCCGCCGGCGCTGCGAACCGTTTGCATCAGCGCTGTGTCGGCAAGGATCGCAGCATACGGTTCCGCCACGACGCGCTCGGTCCAGGGTGCACGATCGGCTTGGCCCTGGACGATGCTTTGCTCAACGGTGGTGCGCTGGTCGATGCCCAAAAACCCTTTCGTATAGGTTGTACCAATCGGCCATGCCGGAACCAGGAACCACCAGGCGATCGCCCAAATATGGGTAACGATCAGGAAGATCAGCACTCCGCGCGGTACGGGCGTGTCGAGTTCTTTGATGCCGTTCCATTCGTGCCCGGTCGTTTGCCGTCCAGTGACGGGATCGCGTTCCTTCACTTCCATGGCTTGTCGTCCCGGTCGAGGATGCTAGTCGCAGCGCGGTTGAAGGTTTTGCGGTTCGACGGCCAGAACGCGTAAACGACGACGCAAAGAAAAAAGCCCATTAGATAAAAAAGACCCCAGGTCTTGGAGAAGGCGACGACGGCTTGGTGGTCGAGATCGATCATGGCTGCCTCATTCTGCCGGATTCGGCGCTTCTTCTAGCGCAGCTGTGTCGCGATAGGCGGCATCGGTCAGCCGCCCGAGTACCTGCAGATAGGCGACCAAGGCGTCCATTTCGGTCAGTTGCGTCGCCAAGCCGTCAAAGGCACTTACCGTCGTCGCCGGGCCGTAACGCTCGCTGACGACGGGTGCCGCGGCACTGTCAGGCGCTGCTTGGCCATACGCGTCGCGTGCGGCGTTTTCGATCATGTCGTCCGTATAGGGCACGCCGAGTCCCTGCTGCGCCCGCAGATGGTCGGTCAGATCGTCGGTGCGTAAGCGGTTGCGCGCCAGGAAGGCGTAAGACGGCATGTTGGATTCCGGCACCACGTCGCGGGGATTGACGAGATGGGCGACATGCCAAAAGTCCGAATATTTGCCGCCGACGCGGGCGAGGTCCGGCCCGGTCCGTTTCGACCCCCACAGCATCGGCCGGTCATATTGCGACTCGACGGCAAGCGAATACGGACCGTAGCGCTCGACCTCGTCGCGGAGCGTGCGGATCATCTGGCTGTGACAGGCATAGCAGCCCTCGCGGACATAGATGTTGCGGCCTGCGAGTTCCAGCGGCGTATAGACCCGCATGTCCGGCGCCTCCTCGACTGTTTCATCGATGGTGAAAAGCGGCGCAATCTCGACGATGCCGCCGACGCTCGCGGCAGCGATGATGGCGAGCACGAAACCGATGGCTGAGCGCTCCAGCTTGCGATGAAAAAATTCAGGCATCGGTCATTCTCCGGGCACTACAGCAGCAACGGGTTCATCCGCGGCCCGGTGCGTCGCCTCCGGAATGGCGCGCACCGTCATCCACATATTGTAGCAACCGACGATCGCGCCGATGAGGAAGAGGAGCCCGCCGAAAGCACGTGCAATGTAGTAGGGGTACATGGCGACCAGTGAATCGACGAAGGAATAGGCGAGCGCGCCGTCTTCCGTATAAGTCCGCCACATCAGCCCCTGAATGATCCCGGAATTCCACATCGCGAAGACGTAGATCAGTGTGCCGGCAATCGAGAGCCAGAAATGGACCTCGACCAGCCCCGCCGAATACATCCGCTCGCGCTTCCACAAGCGCGGCACCAGCGTATAAAACGAGCCGAAGGTGATCAGCGCCACCCAGCCGAGGGCGCCCGCATGGACGTGGCCGACGGTCCAATCGGTGTAGTGACTAAGCGCGTTAACCGGTCGGATGGCGAGAAAAGAACCCTCGAAGGTGGATATGCCGTAGAACACCGCCGCCGCCATCATAAAGCGTAGCGTCGCGTCATCGCGTACCCGGTGCCAGGCGCCATTGAGCGTCAGGAGCGCATTACCGGCGGAAGCCCATGACGGCACGAGCAACATAACGGAGAAGGTCATGCCGAGCGTCTGCACCCAATGCGGCAACGCCGTGTAATGCAAATGGTGCGAACCCGCCCACATGTAGAAGAAGGTGATGCCCCAGAAGCTGAGGATCGACAGGCGGTAGGAGAAGATCGGCCGCTCGGCTCGCACCGGCAGATAATAATAAAGCATGCCAAGAAAGCCCGCCGTCAGGAAGAACGCCACCGCGTTGTGGCCGTACCACCACTGAACCATCGCATCCTGGACGCCGGGCCAGACCGTGTAGCTCTTCGCGTGGCCCCACGAGACCGGCAGCGCCAGATTATTGACGATGTGCAGGATCGCCACGACCACGATAAAGGCCATGAAGTACCAGTTGGCTACATAAATGTGCGGCTCGCGGCGCCTCGCTATCGTGCGCAGATAAAGCACGAAGTAGGTAACCCAGACGATGACAAGCCAGAGGTCCGCATACCATTCGGCCTCGGCATATTCCTTCGATTGGGTGATGCCGAGTAGATAGCCGGAGACGGCGAGAAGGCAGAATAGGTTGTATCCGAGGAGCACGAACCAGGGGCTGACCTGACCAGCAAGCCGCGCCCGCGAGGTGCGCTGGACGACATGAAAGGAAGTCGCAATCAGCGCATTCCCGCCGAAACCGAAGATAACGCCGGTCGTGTGCGTCGGGCGCAGCCTGCCAAAGGTTGACCAGCCATTGTCGAATTGGAGATCTGGCCATGCGAGCTGTGCCGCGACCCAGACCCCCATGAACATTCCGAAAACAGCCCATGCCATGGCGAGCGCGATGCCTGCCTTGATCGGATCATCGTAGTAGGATGCTTCGCGGTCTTCGGTTGGCTCGGACAGTTCGAGACGCAACATAAGCAGGAAGCCCAGACATCCAGCAAAGAGCAGGATCAGAAGCCCGTGCCAGCCAACGACATCATGGCGGCCGGCAAGGCCGAGGGCGGCGCCTGCCAATGCTGTCACACCACAGATAGCGAGCGCCGCTTCGCGCTCGCCCAATGTCAGTTGGCCAATCATGCGGTCCGTCACGTTCATGCTGTCACCCGGCTGCGGTACGAAGCTGATGGATCTGCGGGTTGTCTGATCGCTCCCAAGATAGCCATGGCCGCGATCGTAGCCAGAAGCAGCGCTTTGGTGGCTTCGAGCCAGACATAGATCGCGTGGTGCACGCTCGACGGCTGCGGCGATCCAGCGATAGCTGCTGTCATGCGCTCATCGAGCATAGGCAGCAAATAGAGCGCCTGGAAGAGCACGATCAGGCCGGCGATCAAGGTTGCGCCTGCGATCGTTTTTGAAGGCTTTGCGATAAAGACGTTGAGCAAGAGAAGCGCGGCCATCACCCATTCGATTTTGGAGAACAGGGAGAAGGTCACTCGCCCGACATCAAGCGCCACAGGCAGGGTCAGGGTCGGCGCGGCGAACTTGGCCGGCGTGGCGATGAAGGAGACGCCGAGCAGCAGCCCCAGCCACAGAATGGCAACGCTCGATATTGAAAGATGGAAGGGGCGCCTGGAAGTGTCCGGCATTCTATTCTCCGAGGGAGACGCTTAGGAGGCCAATCGTGCTGTTTGGTAGTTGCTACGGTACGATAAATTTTGCGCTGGATCAAAAAACGCAGGCTATCAGTGCATGACGATAAGCTAGCACAACCGGCAGAGGTCCTTGATAACAATACGGCTCGTCCGGTGCGCCTCGATCAGACCCCGCATTTCAGCTGAGATCCGGCACGGCTGACGATCCGCATCATGCCCAAATTGTCGGCGATCTCACGGCGCGACATACTGATTTGCGGCCAACTCGACCTGGCCTGCCGGCAGTTTCTCCCGGCAACGAAGGCCGCAGTATTTGGCCAGGAACCAATAAGGCAGAGCATCTCGACCCGAAGACGATCTACGACGAACTGGTCGGCTGTTGATCAAGGCCCCTGATTACGATTGGGCGCTTAGCTGCCACCGAGGCTTGGTTAAAAAAAGCTTTGGCTGAGCGACGCACTTTGCCTCCTTACTCAGTTGAGGCATTTCTAATCCAACCAAAGCACAGCCCAGCGGGAAGCTTATGCGCGTCAACAGAAAACGTCGGTCTCGACCATCCCTTTCGAAGGTGTGGCAGGCGCTGAAGATGGGTCGTCTGGCAGGGCCATATCCTCGAAAGAAGGCGCAGGAGCTCAGAATCGTCAATCTGCCATCGAGGTATCAGTACTTTTTGCTTCGTTTCATTAGCAAACAGTCACCGAAATACGGCTTGGCGAGTGCCGTTCGGCCGTGTTCCAGGAGTTCTCGTCATGTGGGCAGTCCACCCTTGCCAATGTTGACATGGGGGCAGACGGAAATTGGAGTGCGCCGATCATGGCAGGCACGTGCGGTTCGGCAGTGGTGGGAGCTGAAAGCGGTCGCGATCAGGATGAGTGGGTTTATCATTGGCAAGCACGAGGGGCGGGATGCCCCTGCAAAAATGGTGTGTCGAAAATTCCATCGGCGCAATGCCGAGGGCCATCGATTTGGATCAGGGACTGCGCTTGCCGGAAACCGTGAAGGACCCTCGCGGTGCTGCAACAGCCACTCACAGCAAACGGCGTCCATTCCGTGAATCGGTTTTGTCGAAGCTGGAATCAAAAATATCGACAGCAATACAAATCGTAAAAAATCAGATCGATGTGTCTGAATGTGCCCGCAAATCGAAATGCCTTCCGGCGAGAAAGCCTGAGCGAGCTGCTGTCGTCGGTCGGCTCAGGCCGCGAGCGACCAAAAATGGCTTTCGGTCCCAAGAGCCGTGATCCTCAGGAGGTGAATATTCGGCCGTGATGTCAACACCGACGCCGTTAGGCGAATCCGTCGGTCAGCCTGTAAACGGCGTTCATCGAAGAATCACCAAAGTCACGTTGTGAATCATCGCTGTCGGGAGCTGCAACAGCCGGTATCCCGTCACTGACGTCCTGGCTCGGGCATGTCGGTTGGATGTTGGGCGAAACTGACCATCCAGACGAACGAACGGATACACATGCCCTTCGTCCGAACGGACTTGCTTGGCTTCCTTCGGGCAGCTTCCCGCCGCACGTCAATGCCGGGGCATGAGCAAACGCCGTTCGCGTATGAATCGGATTTGTCGCAAAGAGAATCGCGGATATCGATCTTTGAATCGCCGAAGCACGCATTGAGAAGATGTGCGGAGACATCACCTCAACTGATCCTGCCCCGCACCCAAATCGAAACGCCTTCATAGCCATGCTGTGTGGGACAAGCCTTCGCGTTAGTAGAGGCATCGGGCAGGGACCGACGTGTCGGATAAAGGCCCCTCGGCAAAGGTCGGTTGTGCCTTCATGTCAACATTTCGCATTCTTGCGGTCGACTTTGCCGGGCCTGTAAACGCCGTTCATCCATGAATCAAAAATCTCAAGGCGCTGCCTATGGACAGGGCGGCGAGGAGCAACCAAAGAGCTGTGATCTGCTGTCGATGCCTTACTCCTCGGGTCTCAATCATGGCGCGTTTACAGCTTTAATCGCCGCCCTTCGGTTTCCGGCCTTCCGTTGCCGATGATGAGTGGCCTCACTTCATGACCTTGCATCGATCCACGGCGGATCAGATGCCTTGCGATCGACTCCACGGACTGCCGATCACCAGCGATCAAATCTGTTGCGGTCTTCAGGCTGGTCTTCAGGACGGCATCCACGCGCTCTTTGAGTTTGAGATCGGAGCGACGAAGTCTATCCAAAGAGAACGCGTCTTGTGCGTCATGGAAGACCAAAGATGGCCCAAATCCCAGACACGCTTCCATCATCGTTGCGAGATCGGTCGCCCGATGCAAATCGCTGCCGGGCACGGCTCCCGCGCCGTCGGCATGCTCGCCATAAACCACAGTCTCCGCAGCGATGCCCGCCATCAGAATGGTGACCTCTTCCATGTAACTTGTACGCGATCGTCGCTTCAGCGGCTGCTGCTGAATTGTAACATGGCCGCCTAGCCCAGCATGTTCGCGACTGATGGTGCGGTTGATCTCAATCAACTCGACGCCGCGTCCGAGTGCAGACGCTACCACGGCATGTCCGGCTTCATGGATTGCCATGACCTCAACGAGATCGTCAGGCACCGCGATCTCTTCGGGAAGCTCCGCCATGAAGTCATCCAGCATCACGGCCCGGCGCTTTTTGCGCGCGCGCCTCCTTGCTCGGCGACAGAGCGCTTCAAGGTCAGCCCCCGACCAGCCATCGGTCACGGACGCGATCTTCTCGACGACGTCATCGGCCAAGGCATCTGGCTGATGAACACGCAAAATCCCTCGTCTCGCAGTCTCATCAGGGAGCGGGATGTCGATCTGCCGATCTAGCCGTCCGGAGCGCAGAAGTGCCGGGTCGATCCCCTCGGACTGGTTGCAGGCTCCGACGATGATGACGCCCTCGCGATCGTCGAGCCCATCGATGCACTCCAACAGACCATTGACGACCTGAATCGAGTAACTCGCGTGATGATCACTGAACCGAGCTCGATCACCGATCGAGTCAAACTCGTCGATGAACAGAATGCTGGGCGCGTTCTTGCGGGCTTCCGCAAAGTCTTTGCGCATTGCTTTCAGAAGGTCGCCCAAATGCCCGGTCGCTTGCCACCGAGCCACGGACGCCGCGACGAGATGGGCTTCGCAGCTCTTTGCCAATGCCGCGGCAAAGGTCGTTTTGCCTGTTCCTGGTGGTCCGCACAAAAGCACGCCTCGATCGACATCAGCCCAAGCGAGCTCTCCGGCTTTCCAGGCCGCCAGGTCCGATGCGAGGTCGAGGCCCCATGTCTGCGCGGGGCCGTAGCCAGAGAGTTCCTGAAGCGTCATCGAGCGTGGCTGCCGTGATGATGCTCTGGGTTCCTTTGACCGAGCCTCTTTCGCATCGTCCTCCGCGATGGCCGCTTCGACCTCATCGATGATCTCGCTGACTGATCCACGCCGACCCGTGGCAAGCGCGACGAGATCGATCGGCAGGCGTGAGATGTGGTCGATTTCTGAATTTGTCGCGGTAAGACCGAGACAGACTTTCAGCGCCGCCCGCCAGTGAGCGGGCGTCGGAGGATGCATTTGGAGGACAGCATCAAAACCAAGACGGCACCTGTGGGGGATAAAATCGAGGCTATGCGTCAGCAGCAGATACCTCGGCATCTCCATCAGCCGGACGGGCAGATCCTCAAGCCAAATAGACGACGTCTCTGTATCCACCGGGTCGACATCATACTCATAGAGGTCCTTTAAATCGGCCTTGCATTCAGACAGCACCCGCCTCGCAGAGCTGGCCAGTGCTTTGGGCTCAAAGGTCGGCGGCACGAGCAGGATGAACCTTCCCGGTTGGCCGGAGCGGAAAGCCGCTTCATTGCGAAGGGCGCGGACGATCATGGCGCGGCGCAGGAATCGCGCAAGGCTCATGAAGCTCTTGTGCTCTTGCCGTTGCGACTGCTCGGTGATGCGTCGAGGAAACGTTCCGTAAACTTTCATGCTGCACCTCCGATCGCACTGTTGGTGGTCGGCTTGAGCCGGATGCGTCCATCTGGACCGGTGATGTGCAGAAGCGCACGGCTGTAAATGTGCCTGAGGACGAGAAGTGCTGCACGGTCGCCCGCCAGCCCGCATTGCCCCAACTGCATCAGGATGACATTGGGAACAAAACCTGGGCGGAAATTGCCCATCCGTGCAAATTGCATCGCGAGTCCGATGAGTACGGCTGAATCTGACAGCTCAGAAATGCAAGGCGCATTCAGAGCTGCGGGATACGCTTGCCTGACGACCTGATCGCCAGATTCGCCACGTGGGCACGGCGATCCAGTGGATGACCGAGAAGAGGCTTGCCGAACGGGATGGGAATGGCGTTCATCGGACCCGTCTCCGGAGGCTGTTCTGACAGGATGGTTGATAGATTTTGGCATGACAAAACTCCGCTGCTGCCGCTGCTCGCTCGGGGCGCGGCGCAGTTCAAAGGATGATGAGAGGATGATTAGCGGAGGGCAGGGGGCGAGCCCCTGCGCCTCAGTCGCTGACGCTGACTGGGTGCAGTCGCGCGAGACCGACCGGGGCCATGGTCGCGGCCCGACGGCGTGATGATATTCGGGCCTTGCCGTCACCAGGATCGTCTTCGTCATCCACATCGGTGAATGTGGCGTCGCCGGAGGCCAAATCTGAACCGATCCTCTGCCCAAACTGCAACAGGCTGAAAGTGCCGACAGCAATCTCTCTTAAAAGCGCGTCGACCGCCGCACGATAGACAACGCGGCATTGCTGCAGATCAGCCGCGAGGCCTGGCATGCCGAGCAAAGCATCCAAATGACAGAGACCAAAAATGCCGTCCCCGTACGAAGAGCGACTGTCAGCCAGATCAAGGATGGCGATCTCGGTACGGGTCACCATGGTTCGCTGGTGTTCGGTGTAGAGGATCTGCGGCGCGACCAACGCTGCGGCCAACATCCTGTTCTTCAATTGATTGAGCTGCCTTTTGCCGGAGTAAGACGAGAGAGACCGTTTGACGTCGACAATGATCGCGCGGCTGGTCGCTCTCTCGATGACGATCAGGTCGGGACGATAATGACGCGTCGCGCGTCGATCTGGGTCCACAGCCAAGCTCGACAACGAGGACCACTCGTTCAGCGCCAGCATCCGCTCGGCGTCGTCGAGCACGGGTAGATCAATGCCGCTATCGAGCACTTTGAACCGAGCTTCAGAGGATACCTTCTCGCGGAGAAGCTGTTCGAGCATCCGTCCTTCAGCTGCCGCGACTTGCGCGGCCAAGGCGATGAGGCCAGCCGACTGCCAGTGCGCATCGCCGCTCGCGGAATAGCAGGATCGAAGCTGCCGAATGGCATCGTCGACGACCAGTTGATGCTGTGGGTCGATTGTATGTGACGACACGGTCGATGACGGCGTTGAAAAGGAAGCTTGGTTTGCGGACGCGGCAAGGCGCACGCCATTGGATAATGACATGATGAATTCCATCCTGGGAATTGGCGCATCAGACGCAAGGCAAGTGCAAGTCAAGCTGCGTCAGCTCCGGCGCAGGGGAAGCGCTGGAAGAGGCGATGCGACTGATCAGCAACCTGGGCGACGGGATGCAGAAAATGAACTGAGGTGAAGGAACAGTTGCGGCCGGGTCTAAAGCGGACGACTGGCTATGCCGAGGTCGCGCAAGTTAGGCGACGCAGCGGCGCTATCGGCGAACCCACACGGTTGTGGGTGCTCGTTCTCAGTTCTAGGCAGGACGGGGAAATCTGGATAGTGATGTTCATAGCCTGTTGGACCTTCTACGGAGGTTGGCGGGTCAGGCCTTCGTCCGTGTTGCAAGCACGGGCGGAGGCCGTCTCTCACGATGAGAGACATTTAGATTATGCGATAGATCTGAAAAATCAAGGCGATAACGCTCTTCTGCATATTCTCTTGCCCGAATGGTTAACAGCACGAAGATCTTGTTGGAGCGAATCGAGGTTTGATTGATTTCCAGGCTCTCGCTTCACTGCCACACTGACCATTGTGCTTCGTTCGAGAGCGGTATTTATAGTGATGACACCCTCCGATAGAGGCTCCATCCGTCACCGTCACCGTCACCCTTAACTGTCTGATGGTTGCATTCCCGGGAGATCGATCTAAATGGCGGCGTCCATCTTTCTGGGAACGCGCCCAATCCGCGGCCTTACTGAACCGTCTTCAACCCAAGGGGCAAGCCGCACTGGCATAGGGTCAAGGTGAGCCGTCACATTCGGCAAGTTGGCGAGAAGTTTCCGCTGCAGCTGAATTTCTTGTGGGGCCGTGTAACGGGTCGACGTCTCGGTGTCACCCATTCGTCCAGACAGTTCATCAATCTGCTCGGTCGACACGCCCGACTGTTTTAGCATGTTGGCAAAGCCATGCCGCAGGGCATGGATTGCTCGATCCCATCGGTGCTCATCAAGCGTTACGGCCAGAAAAGCCTGGAAATCCTTGTAAAATGCATCACCCTGATTGTTGGTCATGGACGCGCTGCGCAGATCGGGGAACAGCAGGTCAGAGCCGGTCTGCACGATGGCGGCACGATAGTCGAGGAACCCGAGCCGGATGACCTCATCCGGCAGAGGCATGGCCCGATGCGTTTGAGTGTTCTTCAGTCCGCGGTATTTGTTCGGGCGGATATGCATGATCCAGCCATCTGTCGGATCATGTTCGATATCGTCCGTCATGAGATACGCCAGTTCGCTGCGACGCGCGCCGAGATAAATGTAGAGCATCGGCAGCCAGTACATGCTGTCATGGAAGACCAGCGGCCCCGCCGTTACACGGGCGTCGCCCATGTAAGCGCTGCATCCGGTGTAAAGTGGCGACTGAAAGATCGGAATAAGATCATCTGCTCTGACCTTGACCGTCTTGAACCGATTCTCTCCCTTCTTCGGCTTTGGAGGACGAAGACCTCGGAAGGTCATCTTGGTCAGCCGATATCCATAGCCGTGAAGCCCCTCAAGCAAGTGCTTAATGTTGCCAAAATGCTTGCGGATGGTGTTTGCGTGCAGGCCCACGAGCTTTTTTGTGCCGGCTTCCGCCGCACTTTTCTCCTCGGCTTTGCGAATTAGGATGGCACCTTCCTGACGCAGGTCAGGAGCGGACATCTGCTTCATGCGCGGGCTCTTACCCCAGTGAATCGGGATTGAGTTGAGGTGATCTCTGTAAGCGCCAAGATGTCGTTGCCTGATCTCTCCACTATCGGCAACGCTATGCTCCACGAGGATTGAGGAGAAGAGATTGACAGCCGCACGGAAGTCGGCGGCGGTCTCTTTGGTCCAGTGCTCGCGTCGATTGGCAATAATCTTCTCAACGAAGCCGTCGAACTCGGCAATCGGCAGAGCGGACTCCCTGTGTTCTGCGCCGTCGAGACGAAGATCACTGGTTGTATCCTCGAAGAACGATGGGTCCCACTCATCCTCCGGCGCGGTGTCCACGAACGGGACTGGTGCGGTTGCGGCCGTCTCTCCATGGCTCACTGGGCTCTGTGATCCAGTCTCTTCACCCACGC
Organism: Rhizobium sp. EC-SD404; assembly: GCF_902498825.1. Classification (NCBI taxonomy): domain Bacteria; kingdom Pseudomonadati; phylum Pseudomonadota; class Alphaproteobacteria; order Hyphomicrobiales; family Rhizobiaceae; genus Rhizobium; species Rhizobium sp. EC-SD404. The sequence goes on along the minus strand of NZ_LR701459.1, from coordinate 3,270,266 downwards.
CAATTGCCGGTCTGTCGTCGCCAACAATTGCGGGCGTTGGGTCGGTCGCTGCGACAGCGTCGATCGGTCCAGTCACCCTTTCGATCTGCCCGGCGTCGGGCTCTGATCCCGACGAGTTTCCGTCAACCTCGGGACCACAGGCGAGAGCGGCGTTGTCACCGAAACGCCCAAGCGATGGGGTCTCCTCAAATGAATCCAAAGCGCGCTTGATGAGATCGGCGGGGCTTTCGTGCGGCAGGGCGTATCGTGACGCGAAGTCCATCAACGCGTCGGCGCGGCCCTTGAGATAGGCGACCTTGGCACGTTCGCGGTTCGGAGCCGTGTCTTCGATTTGATGGCTGTTCAGCGCCGCCGACATTTCCCGATCAAACGCTTTGGCTTGGTATCCACGACGATCGCTATTGAAATTGGCCTTTATCTCGTCGATGACACCTTTGTGCGCGATCCCTTCCGCCTTCAGATAATTGAGGGCAGGGCAATCGTCCTCAAATGTGAGGTCGTGCCTAAAGCCGAAATGCTCCATCAGTCGAAATGACCAGCCAGCGACGACATCATGTGCGATGTCGTCGCTATCTCGAACTCGGCCTGACCGGCGAGCAACCATCGCCGCGTCATCCAGGTACTCGGCCATGCGATCCCGTTCCGCTTGGCAAAAGGCTGCAAGTTTTTCCTTGGTCGTGGTCATGGCATCCGGCGTCTGGGCAAGTGTCGCGAGCAACGTATTCAGGCGGCGGGCCATAAGTCCGGCTTTTTGATGATCTGAGACCAACAGGCTCATCGACAATCGCTGGCCGAGTCCGATGCGCCTGAATGCGCTTGGAACGCGAGCTCTCCAATAAAAGACATTGCCGCGGCGGGTCAAATTTTCAACGCGATGTCGCACGGTTCTGCCGCTTAAGAGCGTTGCAGACCCCGATTTGCTTGCATGCACAGCTTTGCTGTGCAGACCGGTTTTGGGCATCAGTGACGGGCCTCAGTCTTGGGCCGCAGGCTCAAGCGGCGGTTGAGGATCGTCGAAGCGGGATAAAAATGAACGAAAACGGGACGTTGGCTGGGGAACCTGGATTCGAACCAGGACTAACGGAGTCAGAGTCCGTGGGTCTACCGTTAACCTATTCCCCAAAGCCGAGGAAGCGCGAGCGCTTTCGAAACACCGGTTGCAATCGTGTGAAGGTCGGCTCGGTAAGGCCGTCTGCCGCTGTTTCGAGGCCGCGTTGTAGCATATTCGACCTGTCGATCAAGACCCTGTTGGAAGCCTCCTGGCAGAATTCGGGCGGACGGTTCGGCGGCGGTGCCCGTGGACGGGTCGCGCTGGTCTAATGCGTTGTGACCAAGCTCTGCCAGGCCATTGATGGAGGCGGTGCGCCGGGGAGGGGTCAAAAAGCATTTTGTCAAATGCGTTCCGGCTGATAGGCTTTGCCCAACGATGACAGACGAGCGCTTTTCGCGGTGGCGCATTCCTGCTGCCGCCCGCGACGCGCCGACAGGAACTGACGTGAAGAACCCCGAAAGCGGCACCGATGTGCCGGCAAGAGGGGCGCCAGACGAGGATCGCGGAAAACGCCATGCGCCAACCGGCCAACCGTCCAGCCGAACCGGAAAAAACCGCTCAAAGAGCGGCCGTTCCGATCGCGGCCCGACTGGTTCGGCATCGGCTGGCCAGGCGCCGACAGGTGATGCTCTAGCGTCCGGCCAGGCCTCGCGCCTGGACGGCGAAACGCGCCCGGATACGATCGCTGCCGATACGCTCGGCGACGCCGCCCGCGCCAAGGACGGCAAGAGGCGCCGCCGGCGGCGCCGCAAAGGCGGAACTGCGACCGCCCACACGCAATCGAGCCATGCCGAATCAGCCAATGGCGGCAATGCCGTGTTGATTTCAGCACAGCGATCAGAACGCGATGCCGGGCATCACACGGAGAACCGGGGCCCGATCGCCGATGGGTCATCCGATGGTCAGGTGCTCGATACCGGCGAGGGCCGAGCGGACGCTGCCTCGCGCGCCGGAAAGGAGCAGCGCGGCGGGGATCACCGCCCGGGCGATCATAGGCCTGGAGACCATCATCCCGGTGCAACGCGCTCGAAATCACGCAAACGCCGTCAACGCGCCAAGCGCGCCAAGACGATGCGCTCCGGGGGATGTGTCGGGGGAGTCGTCGCTTCCGTCGTGGCCGACGCAAATGGCAGGACTGGTTCTACCGCGAACATCGCAGCCCGGCCTGTTGACGCTAGCGTCGCTGAGCGTTCCTTGGCCGCGGCGCATGCCATCGGAAACGACACCATGGCGGCCTCTGCGAAAGCCGACGCCGACGAGCGGCGCAACGCGGCCGCGGCACCGCTCTATGCTGCGCTCGATCTTGGAACGAACAATTGCCGCCTCCTGGTCGCCTCGCCGACCCGGCCGGGCCAGTTCCGCGTGGTCGATGCCTTCTCGCGCATCGTGCGGCTTGGCGAGGGCCTGGCCGCATCGGGCCGCCTTTCGGACCGGGCCATGGACCGGGCCGTGGATGCCCTGAAGGTCTGCGCTTCGAAACTGGCCGATAAACCCATCCGCAAGGCGCGCCTGATTGCAACGGAAGCCTGCCGCGCGGCCGAGAACGGCGCTGAGTTTCTGCAGCGGGTCCAGCGCGAGACGGGTCTCGAACTCGAAATCGTCGACCGCGAGACCGAAGCGCGGCTTGCCGTGTCCGGCTGCTCGTCGCTCGTCGAGCAGGGAACGGATTCGGTCGTGCTCTTCGACATCGGCGGCGGGTCGTCCGAGATCGCGGTGATCGATCTGCCGCGTGAGAGGTCCGGCCGGCTGGCCAACCACATTCGCGCATGGACATCGTTGCCGGTGGGCGTCGTCACCTTGTCGGAACGCTTCGGCGGCCGCGACGTAACGCCGGACACGTTCGAAGCAATGGTCGCCGACGTGGAGGTCATGCTGTCGTCCTTCCTGGCGCCCGACCTTCCGGGCATGGGCGGTGGCGCCGGCGGCAATTTCCACCTGATCGGCACGTCGGGGACGGTGACGACGCTCGCCGGCGTCCATCTCGGCTTGCCGCGCTACGACCGACGGCGCGTGGACGGACTTTGGCTGACCAGCGAAGAGGTCGATCGCATGCTCGACCGGATCCTCTCCTGGGATTTCGACCAGCGTTCGGCGAACCCCTGCATAGGCGCCGACCGCGCCGATCTGGTATTGGCGGGTTGCGCGATCCTGCAGGGCATTCGCCGCCGTTGGCCGGCCGAACGCCTGCGCGTGGCCGATCGCGGCCTGCGTGAAGGACTGCTGACCGACATGATGGCGGCCGATGGCGTCTGGCGGCGGCGCCGGTCGCGCTTTCCGGCCACCGACCGAAACCGATCGCGCTTCGATGGGCGCAGCGAACAAGGCCGCAAGGGCGGGGAGGGCACGAGTTGACGGGGCCGATTAAGAGCGGGCGCAAGCTCGGCCAGAAGGTCAAGAAGGGCAAGCTCAAGGCATCGTCGCGGCGATGGATCGAGCGGCACATCAACGATCCCTATGTGCAACGGGCGCAGCTCGAAGGCTATCGCTCGCGCGCGGCCTACAAGCTTCTGGAGATCGACGAGAAGCACAAGATCCTGAAGGGCGCCCATCGCATCATCGATCTGGGGGCCGCACCGGGTGGCTGGTCGCAGATCGCCGCCAAGGTGACCGGGTCGCTGGACGATTCGCCACGCGTCGCTGCCATCGACTTCCTGGAGATGGACACGATCCCCGGCGTGCACATCCTGCTGATGGATTTCCTGGATGATGACGCGCCTGCCAAACTGGTCGAGGCCTGCGGCGGCCAGCCGGATGTCGTGATTTCCGACATGGCTGCGCCGACGACAGGCCACAAGCGAACGGACCATCTGCGCACCATGCATCTCAGTGAGGCTGCCGCCCATTTCGCGGTCGATGTCCTGCGGCCCGGCGGGCATTTTCTGGCAAAGACTTTTCAAGGTGGCACCGGCCACGATCTGCTGACGATGCTGAAAAAGAATTTCCGCAGCGTCATCCACATCAAGCCGCCGTCGTCCAGGCAGGAATCGGTCGAGATGTTCGTGCTGGCCAAGGGCTTCAAGGGCCGCGTGGAAGAGGAAATCACCGAGGACGCGGAAGAAGCTTGATCCTCACGATGCCGTGAGGTGAGGTACCATGGGGAGTCTCGGCAATTGTCATCCCGGCTTGCTGTGCCAGTTTAGCCGCTGTCGACATTTGCCATGAAACGCGTCGGGGCGGTCGAGGCCCTGACCATCAAAAATCCCGGGAGATTTGCATGACACTCCGTCAGAAATCGGTGCTTGGCGCTTCGCGTCGCGATGTGTTTAAAGCCGCAGGGCTCGTCGCCGCCGGCTTGGCTGCGCCCCAGATCATGACGCGGGCGGCGTTCGCGCAGACAGAAACAACGACGCAGGACGACGCGATGGGACAGTTCAATCGCTTCCAGCTTGGCAGCTTCGAGATCACGACGCTTAGCGACGGTGGTCGGATCAGCGACGATCCGCATACGATCTTTGGCGCAAACCAGCCACAGGAAGACGTTGCAGCACTTCTGGAAGAGAATTTCCTGCCGGCCGCGCGGATGCGCAACACGTTCACGCCGACGCTGATCCAGACCGGATCCGACCTCGTGCTGTTCGACACCGGCAATGGCGAGGCCGCGCGCGAAGCGGGCGCCGGCCAGATGCTCGCTTCGCTGCGCGCGTCGGGATACCAGCCGGAAGACGTGACCATCGTCGTGCTTACCCATCTCCATGGCGATCACATCAACGGCCTGATGGAAGGCGGAGCGCCGACCTTTGCCAATGCCCGGTACGTGACCGGCCAGCAGGAATTCGATTTCTGGACGGATGACGCCCGCGCCGGAACGCCCGCCGAGGGCAACCACGGCGCAGTGTTGAGCCGCGTCGCACCGCTTGCCGAACAGATGACGTTCATCGGCGATGGCGACGAAGTCGTCTCCGGCGTGACCGGCATGGCCGCCTTCGGGCACACGCCCGGCCACATGATCTACATGATCGAATCGGACGACCAGCGCGTCGTGCTCACCGCCGATACCGCCAACCATTTCGTCCTATCGCTGCAGCGCCCGGACTGGGAGGTCGTCTACGACATGGACAAGGCGGCTGCTGCCGAGACCCGCAAGCGGGTGTTCGACATGTTGGCGACCGATCGCACGGCCTTTATCGGCTACCACATGCCTTTCCCGGGTGTGGGTTTCGTCGAGAAGCTCGATACCGGCTACCGCTTCGTGCCGAAGAGCTATCAGTTCGACGTCGACGCCTGATCGTCGCACGCGACGGTCCATGTCTTTTCATTGGCGGCAGGCCATGGTACCAGCCCTCGCCAATCATAAAGCGTTTCCAGGTGAAGTGGATGCCGGTTCACCGTCCGGAAACGCGACACATCAAAATTTCAGAGTGATTGAGCCTTTCCAAGAAAAGCGAACTCACTCTGAGGATTGAACGATCACATCCCGTTTCGCTCGGCGAAGCGGGATGGTTCATATCAGAGACGAAGGTTGGCCATGGCGAAGATCATTGATTCCTCAACCGGCGCCATGGCGCTGACATTCGACGACGTGCTGTTGCAGCCCGGACATTCGGAGGTCATGCCGGGGCAAACGACGATCGCCACGCGCATTGCCGACGGCATCGAGCTCAACCTTCCGATTCTTTCCTCGGCCATGGACACGGTCACCGAATGGCGCCTGGCGATCGCCATGGCGCAGTCCGGCGGCATCGGCGTCATCCACCGCAATCTTTCGCCGATCGAGCAGGCCGAACAGGTCCGACAGGTCAAGAAGTTCGAAAGCGGCATGGTCGTAAATCCGGTCACGATCGGGCCGGACGCGACGCTCGGCGATGCCCAGGCCCTGATGAAGGCGCATGGGATTTCGGGCATTCCAGTAGTCGAAAGCGCCGGCAATGGCGGCCAGACCACGGGCAAGCTGGTAGGCATCCTCACCAACCGCGACGTGCGCTTCGCCTCCGATCCGGCGCAGAAGATCCACGAACTGATGACGAAGGATAACCTGATCACGGTTCAGGAAAGCGTCAGCCAGGACGAAGCCAAGCGGCTTTTGCACCATCACCGAATTGAAAAGCTGCTGGTGGTCGATGCCGATCGCAATTGCGTCGGCCTCATCACCGTCAAGGACATCGAAATGTCGCAGCTTAACCCGAACGCCTCGAAGGATGCGCAAGGGCGGCTGCGCGTTGCCGCCGCGACCAGCGTCGGCGATGACGGCTTCGAACGTGCCGAGCGCCTGATCGATGCCGGCGTCGACCTGATCGTCGTCGATACGGCACACGGTCATTCGCAGCGCGTTCTGGATGCGGTCGCGCGGGTCAAGCTGCTCTCCAACTCTGTGCGGGTCATGGCCGGCAACGTGGCTACGGGCGACGGCACAAAGGCGCTGATGGATGCAGGCGCCGACGCCATCAAAGTCGGCATCGGCCCGGGCTCGATCTGCACAACACGCATCGTGGCCGGCGTTGGCGTGCCACAGCTTTCGGCGATCATGAATGCGGTGGACGTCGCGCGCAGCGCGGGCATCCCCGTCATCGCCGATGGCGGCATCAAATACTCCGGCGACCTCGCCAAGGCGATGGCAGCCGGCGCGGATGCCGTGATGATCGGTTCGCTGCTTGCTGGCACGGACGAGAGCCCCGGCGAAGTCTATCTCCACCAGGGCCGCTCCTTCAAAGCCTACCGGGGCATGGGCTCGGTCGGCGCCATGGCGCGCGGCTCGGCCGACCGCTACTTCCAGGCGGAAGTGCGCGATACGCTGAAGCTCGTTCCGGAAGGCATCGAGGGGCAGGTTCCGTACAAGGGCCCGGTCTCCGGCGTCCTTCACCAGCTGGCCGGCGGCCTGCGCGCCGCCATGGGCTACGTCGGTGCTGCCGATCTCCAGCAGTTCCACGACCGGGCGACCTTCGTGCGCATTTCGAACGCGGGTCTGCGCGAGAGCCATGCCCACGACGTGACGATCACGCGCGAAAGCCCGAATTATCCTGGCGGCGGGAACTGAGCGATGAATTCGATTTCCATCTTCTGGCCCGTCATCGTCCAGGTCGCGCTCATTTACGTGATCTACCTCATCACATCGCAGCGACGCGTCGGCGCCGTGAAGCGTGGCGAGGTGCAGGCGAAGGAATTCCTGGTTCCGATCAACGAGCCCGCACAGAGCGCAACGGCGATCCGCAGCCTGGTGAACCAGTTCGAACTGCCGATGCTGTTCATCTTCGTCTGCTTCGCGTTCTACCTGATCTCGGCGGTCAACATCGTCGTCCTGGTGCTCGCATGGGCCTTCGTCATCAGCCGCATCGTGCATGCGGCCATTCATGTGACGACGAATGCCCTGATGCAGCGCCGCGCGGCCTTCATCGTCGGCTTCTTCATCAACGGTCTGCTCTGGGTTTATTTCGCCTATCGGCTGGCGATCGCCTGACGGTCGCCTGCAAGCGCGACCGACTTCTCAGTTCCCGCGAAGGACCTTGCCATGCGACTTGGTGGAAGGCTCTCGGCAGCCATCGACATTCTATCCGATATCGAGACGCGCCACCGTCCTGTTGCCGAAGCGCTCAAGGACTGGGGCCTGTCGCATAGATTTGCGGGTTCCGGTGATCGCGCCGCGATCGGCAACATCGTCTATGACGCGCTCAGGCTGAAGCTCAGCCATCAATGGCTGATGCAAAGCGAGGAACCGGCAGCGCTGGGCTTTGCCGTGCTTTTGCGCCAATGGGGTTACACGGTGGAAGGCCTGACGGCGGAACTCGAGGGCGACACTTTCGCACCCGCCGCACCGGGTTCTGATGTGTTCGAGACGTTCGCAGCGCGCGATCTCAGCGAGGCGCCGCCGCATGTGCAGGCCGATCTGCCGGAATGGCTGCAGAGCGAATTCGAAGCGGCGTTTGGCGAGCACTGGATCACCGAGGCCAAAGGGCTGAATGGACGTCCGCCGCTCGATCTGCGCGTCAACAGGCTGAAGGCGAACCGCGACAAGGTGCTGAAGGCGCTTGCGCGCACGGGTGCCGTACCGACCGAAATCGCCCCCGACGGCATCCGCGTCGCGCCTGTCGAGGGATCGGGACGCCACCCGAACGTAACGGCCGAGCTTTCCTTCGCGAAAGGCTGGTTCGAGGTGCAGGATGAAGGCAGCCAGATCGCCGCGTTGCTGACCGGAGCGGGCGGTGGCCAGGTGCTCGATTATTGCGCCGGGGGCGGCGGCAAGACCTTGGCGCTCGCCGCGCTCATGGGCAACAAGGGGCAGATCCACGCCTATGACGCCGATCGCCACCGGCTTGCGCCCATCGTGGAGCGGCTGAAGCGCGCCGGGACTCGCAACGTGCAGGTGCATGACCAGGCAACGCAGCTGGAGTCACTCGAAGGGCGTTGCGACCGTGTGCTCATCGACGCTCCCTGCACAGGAACGGGGACCTGGCGCCGCCGGCCCGATACGAAGTGGCGCCTCACGCCTGAAACGCTGGCGCAGAGGATGGCGGAGCAGGAAACCGTGCTTGAGGCTGCCCACCGCTTCGTGAAGCCCGGCGGCGAGCTCGTCTACGTAACGTGTTCGCTGCTGCCGTCGGAGAATGCAGGGCAGGTCGCCCGTTTCCGTGAGCGCCATCCGGAATTTCAGCCGGTCGAGATTGCGGCGCGTTGGGAAAGCACGTTCGGAAAAGCGCTTCCTGCCCATGCGGATCCCGAGAACGGAATGGTGACACTCACCCCGGCGACCACGGCAACGGACGGCTTCTTCGTCTCCGTCATGCGCCGAATGTCCTGAGCGGTTCGCAACTCTGGAAAGCCTGGCGCGTTGCGCCATGTCATTTTCTGATCCACCACAAGGCCTTCCATGCGTAACCTTCGCCTGCTCGTCCTGTTCGTCGCGCTCTCGCTCGGCGGCGGCATTCTCATCGGCCTCTCCAATGCGCCCGGGGAGTGGTACGAAAGCTTGGCCAAACCGCCGTTCAATCCGCCGAACTGGGTGTTCGGCCCTGTCTGGAGCGCGCTTTACGTTCTGATCGGCATCGCCGGCGCGCGCACTTGGGCGCGCGGTGCGGGATCGGCGGCCATGATCGTCTGGTTCGTGCAGATGGCACTCAACTTCGCCTGGACGCCGGTGTTCTTCACGGCGCAGCGCCCCGACCTTGCGCTCGTGGTGATCGTTCCGCTTCTGCTTTCGATCCTCGTGTTCATCGCGCTCACCTGGCGGCGCGATCGGCTATCGAGCCTCTTCTTCGTTCCTTACGCCGCATGGGTCGGCTTCGCGACGGCGCTCAATTTCGAGATATGGCGTCTTAACGCTTAGAGCACTGAAGCCGCCGCGACGAAATTGCGCCCCTTGCCGGGCCACACGCCGCATGCTTATTTCGCAGATGCGAAAAGAGAGGTTTCGGCCATGAACGCCGAACAGATCAATCCCGATTTCAAAACCCGCGTGCGCGACAGCTTCGCCCGCCAGAAGGCGATGATGACGATCGGCGCCGAGCTCATCACGGTGGAGCACGGCACGATCGAGATCGAAGTGCCGTTCGACGAGAAGCTGACGCAGCAGCACGGGTTTCTCCATGCAGGCATCATCTCAACTGCGCTGGACTCCGCCTGCGGCTACGCGGCCTATTCGATCATGCCGGCCGACGCGGCCGTGCTGACCATCGAATTCAAGATCAATCTCCTGTCACCCGGGCGCGGCGAGCGTTTCATCTTTCGCGGCGAAGTCACCAAGCCCGGTTCCACGATCATCGTCTCCGATGGCCGGGCCTATGCGATCGGTGGCGCCGAACCACCCAAGCTGATCGCCTCGATGACCGGCACGATGATGGTCGTGCAGGGCCGGGACGGGCTGTCCGGATGAATGGGACGCAGTCGATGACGTCGGCTCCGGGCGTACGCACTTCTCCAGTAGCGATGAGCCGCATGGCCGGCCATTCCGTGCTTTTCGTCATGGCTGCGTCTGCGGAGTATGGCCGTCATCTGCAACTGCGCTTTGAGCCGCTCATGACGGGCGTCGGCCCGGTCGAAGCCGGCGTGGTGATGGGCGCAACGCTCGCCAACTGCACGGCTGCCGGCCGGGTGCCCGATCTCGTTGTCTCCCTGGGCTCTGCAGGCTCGCGCGTCCTGGAGCAGACCGGCATCTACCAGGCGACAAGCGTTTCCTATCGCGACATGGACGCATCGCCGCTCGGTTTCGCCAAAGGCGTCACACCGTTTCTCGGCGAGCCCGCCGAAATCGCACTCCCGCACCGCGTGCCGGGCATCGAGACGGCGCGCCTGTCCACCGGCGCGAACATCGTCTCGGGCGCCGCATATGATGCGATCGACGCCGACATGGTCGACATGGAAAGCTATGCCATCGCCCGTGCTTGTCGCATGTTCGCCGTCCCGCTGATCGTGCTGCGAGGTATTTCGGACGGCGCGGCCGAACTGACCCATGTCGACAACTGGACCGAGTACCTGCATGTCATCGACGAGAAGCTCGCAGCGTCGGTCGATCTCCTTGCGGAGGCGCTCGAAGCCGGAGCGTTGACCGGCATAGGTTCAAAAGCGTCGGCAAACCTTTGAACGCCGTTGCAACGGCTTCGCGTTTTGACTAGAGCCTCGCCATGACACAATCCATCGCCGCCCACCCCGACACCGTCCTCATTGTCGATTTCGGCAGTCAGGTCACGCAGCTCATCGCCAGACGCGTGCGCGAAGCCGGCGTCTACTCGGAAATCGTGCCGTTCCAGGCCGCCGAAGACGCGTTTCACAGGCTTTCGCCGAAAGCTGTCATCCTGTCCGGCGGCCCGGCATCGACGACCGATATCGGCAGCCCCCGTGCGCCCCAGGTGATCTTCGAAAGCGGGCTGCCCGTGCTCGGCATCTGCTACGGCGAGCAGCTGATGTGCGCCCAGCTCGGCGGCGCCGTCGAGGGCGGCCATCACCGCGAATTCGGACGCGCCTTCCTGGATATTCGCCAGGAGAGCGCACTGTTCGACGGTATCTGGGAAGTCGGCAGCCGCCACCAGGTGTGGATGAGCCATGGCGACCGGGTGACGGCTCTTCCCGAAGGCTTCGAGGTGATCGGCACCTCCACCGGCGCGCCCTTTGCGGCGATTGCCGACGAGAAGCGGCGCTTCTATGCCGTGCAATTCCACCCGGAGGTGATCCATACACCAGACGGCGCCAAGCTTCTCTCCAACTTTGTACACAAGATCGCCGGTCTTGCCGGCGACTGGACCATGGCGGCCTATCACGAGCAGGCCGTGCAGACGATCCGAGACCAGGTGGGCGATGGCAAGGTGATCTGCGCGCTTTCGGGCGGCGTCGACAGCTCCGTTGCCGCATTGCTCATCCACGAAGCGGTCGGCGACCAACTCACCTGCATCCTTGTCGACCATGGCCTCATGCGCAAGAACGAGGCGGCGGAAGTGGTTGCGATGTTCCGCGAGCACTACAATCTGTCGCTGATCCTCGTCGACGCATCGGACCGTTTCATCGGCGCGCTGGAAGGCGAAAGCGACCCGGAAACCAAGCGCAAGACGATCGGGCGCCTCTTCATCGAGATCTTCGAAGAAGAAGCAGGCAAGCTCGGCGGCGCCGATTTCCTCGCGCAGGGAACGCTCTATCCGGACGTTATCGAAAGCGTCTCCTTCACGGGCGGTCCTTCGGTCACCATCAAGTCCCACCACAATGTCGGCGGTCTGCCCGAGCGCATGAACATGAAGCTCGTCGAGCCGCTGCGCGAGCTGTTCAAGGACGAGGTCCGCGTGCTCGGCAAGGAACTGGGTCTGCCGGACAGCTTCATCGGCCGCCATCCCTTTCCGGGCCCCGGGCTTGCGATCCGTTGCCCGGGTGGCATCACGCGCGAAAAGCTGGAGATCCTGCGCGAAGCCGACGCAATCTATCTCGACGAAATCCGCAAGGCAGGACTCTACGACGCCATCTGGCAGGCCTTCGCCGTGCTCCTCCCGGTCCAGACCGTGGGCGTCATGGGTGACGGCCGGACCTACGAGTTCGTCTGCGCACTGCGCGCCGTCACCTCGGTCGACGGCATGACCGCCGATTTCTACCACTACGACATGGACTTCCTCGGCCGCGCCGCGACCCGCATCATCAACGAGGTCAAAGGCATCAACCGCGTCGTCTACGACATCACGTCGAAGCCCCCCGGCACGATCGAGTGGGAATAGTCCCCGTCGCTCAGGCCATCACGGTGTCCTGATAGGGGTCGGCGTACGCTACCGGGTCGACCACGGCCCGATGGCGTGCGGCTGCCGGGACTTCGCGGAAAAGGCGTTTGTACTCTCGGCTGAACTGCGAGGCGCTCTCGTAGCCGACGCGATGCGCCGCAATGCTGACCTGAACGTTTTCGAACGCGATCATGCGCCGCGCCACATGCAGGCGAAGGCGCTTGAGATATTGAAGCGGCGTCTGGTCCGTGCGTGCACGAAACGCCCGGTGAAACGCCGACACGCTCATGCCGCAGGCTTCCGCGAGATCCTCGATCCTGTGTGGCGCGGCGAGGTTTGTCCGCATGAGATCGATGGCAGGGTCGAGCGGCCGGTCGTCGCTTTGACGTTCCATGAGGCCGGCCAGCGCACCTCCCATCGGGCCTCGCAAGGCAGCGAGGATTACCTCGCGCCTCAGCGACTCCCCGAAGAGCCGCTTTGCGACCGGATCGGTGAGCGACTCCAGAAGGCGTAATGAAGCGCTTCGCATCGGCTCGTCGCACGGGACAGGCGTGACCGCACTCGATGCGCGACGTGCCTGGACCGACGGTTCGTCCTCGATCAGCGGCAGGATCATTGCCAGATCCTCGCGGCTGACATCGAGGAAGAGGCCGCAAAGCGGCTCACGCATGCTCGCTTCCGTTGCGCAGGCGAACGGGACCGGCATCGTCAGCGCGAGATAATTGTCGCGATCGTAGACGAACCGGCGATCGCCCAGAAAGCCGATTTTGCGGCCCTGGAAAATAACCACGATCCCGCGGTCATATAGAAGTGGCGATGCCGCACCGGGCGCATGGGCCCAGAAAAGCCGAACACCCGGTATGCCGGTTGCGGCAAGCCCCGCGGGCTGCGCTTCGGCATGGGCGGCGATCGCGCTCAGGACGGCGTCTTCCGGGGCGAAGTGCTGATGAATGGTCATGCGGCTTCCTAATCACAGAAAGCAGAATCAGGCAAGTAACTGGCACTATCAGGCGTTCTAGAGGCAAAGGGCGCCATTATCTATGCAGTCCCACAGGCCGCCATAACGGGCGAGCATCAACAAGGATACGGACATGTCAGAGATCAAGGGCAAGGTTGTCATCATTACGGGAGCCAGCAGCGGGCTCGGCGAAGCCACCGCGCGCCATCTCGCGACCGAAGGGGCGAAGCTCGTTCTCGGGGCCCGCCGCAAAGATCGGCTCGAAGCAATCGCGACGGATCTGCGCGCGGCAGGCGCTGAGGTCGAATTCGTGGAGACGGACGTCACGCAGCGCGCAGATGTCGAGGCGCTCGTCAGCCACGCGCAGCAGGTGTTCGGCCGCGTCGACGTGCTCGTCAACAATGCGGGACTGATGGCGATCGCTCCGCTGGACGAAGGCAAGGTCGACGAGTGGGAGGCCATGATCGACATCAACGTGAAGGGCGTGCTTTACGGCATCGCCGCCGCGCTTCCGATCTTCCGCAAACAGGGCTCCGGCCATTTCGTCAACATCGCCTCGGTCGCCGGCATCAAGGTGTTCGCGCCTGGCGGCAGCGTCTATTCCGGGACGAAATATGCCGTCCGCGCCATTAGTGAAGGGCTTCGCGTAGAAGCCGGCGGCGGTATCCGCACGACGACGATCGAGCCGGGTGCGGTCGATTCGGAACTGAAGTTCGGATCAAGCCACGCGGCGAGTTCCGAGTTCGTGAAGGATTTCTACAAGCAGGCAATCCCCGCAGAAAGCGTGGCACGCGCCATCGCCTATGCCATCGGCCAACCGGCTGATGTCGACATCAACGAGATTGTCCTGCGCCCGACCGTCCAGGAATTCTGATCCACACTTGCCGCGCGTCCGACTTGGGTGCGCGGCAATACTCCTAACTTACAGCGCCGATGGCAACGTGAGATCCAGACCAAGCATTCTTCAGAAGAAGGACGACGTCAGTTCCGGGCGCCCTTCGAGAGCGTGCGCCATGAAGTCGAACGCACTGGCCAGCCGCTCGCGGCTGATCGGTCCGCCGAGGCAGATGCGCACGGCTTCCGGAGCGATGGCATCCACCGTGAAGGCGTCGCTCGTGACGATGCCGAGCCCGCTGTTGCGCATGTAGGCGGCGAAGCTCGATCGGGTCCAGCCTTCGTTCAGGGGCAGCCAGATGTTGAAGCTGATCGGGTCGGCCCTGTAGCTGCCGGGGGCGAGATGCTTGGCAACGATCTTTTGCCGCGCTTCCGTCTCGCTGCGGATGAAGCGCAGGATCATGTCCGCCGTCCCGTCTTCGATCCAGCGTGTGGCGAGCGCCGCGTTCAGCGGCGACGCCATGACCGTATTTGCCCGCATCGCCGCGGCAAACGGCCAGGCGGACTTCGTATCCGGCGCGACGACGAAGGCGAGCCGAAGCCCGGCGCCGATGCACTTGGCAAGTCCACCGATATGCCAAGTGAGATCCGGTGCCATGGACGCAAGCGGCGGCGGCGCGTGCAGCGGTATGAAGCCGTAGGCGTCGTCCTCGATGATCGGCAGGTGATACCGCCGCGCCACGCTGCAAAGCTCCTCGCGCCGCTCGACCGGGATCGTCAGCGTCGTCGGGTTCTGGAGCGTCGGGTTGAGATAGAGCGCCTTGGGCGAACGCGTCTTGCAGGCGTCCGCCAATGCGTCCGGCAGGATGCCGTGCGCGTCCATGGGTAGGCCGAGCATGCTGAGACGCAGCTGGGCGGCGATCGAGCGAATGCCGGGATAGGTCAAGGATTCCGAGAGGATCAGTTGGCCGGGCTTGGTCAGAAGGGTCAGGATCGCAAGAAGGGCAGGGTGGGCGCCAGGCGTGACGAAGATGCGCTCTTGCGAGGGAACGAGAGCGCGGCGCCCGAGCCAGGCCGCCGCCGCATCGCGGTCCATCTCGGCGCCGCCGAACCCTTGGTAGCGCAAAAGCGGCACGATCGACGACGCCACGGCGCACAGTCCCTCGCGCATTCGCTCGACCAGCACCGGATCGTTCGGCTCGGGCGGCATGTTCATCGAATAGTCTGCGGCCTGAATGCGCCGTGGGTCGGGCGCGGCATCGAGCGCGAAGCCACGCCGTTCGCGGTCCTGGCCGCCGGTGACGAAGGTGCCTCGGCCCACATGCGTATCGATCAGGCCGCGCTTCTTGGCCTCTACATAGCCCCGGGCGACGGTCGTGAAATCGAGGCCCAGCCGCTTGGCCAAAGCGCGCTGCGGCGGCAGGCGATCACCGATCAGCAGAACCCCGCTTCGAAGATCCAGTTCGATCAGATCGGCAATCGCAAGATAGCGCGGGCTGTCGCTCCGCCGAAGGTCCGGACTCCAGTCGCTCATCGCTCGCCCCGCTTTGATGGATGAATTGACTGTATAGTGATCCGATCAATATTTGTCACCGCCGTTCAGCTCTGCGTGTGAAGATAATCAGGCTGTGTCGGGTGCCTCACCGCCGGGCCTCTCATCAAATGTCGAGCGACTCTCTAAAAGCCTGGGCGAATGGACATTGACGGGATCAGAGATCGGGCAGGGCGGTCATCGATTGAGCAACACCTCTGATCTCGCTGAAAGCGCAAACCTCCCGACGTCGCGCGATTGACTGGTAAATTGAATGGAATTGCACAAGGATTAGTCGGATTTGACTGGATCGGCATCTGGCACGGGCGTTGCAAGACTGAAGCTGGCCCCATGAGGGGGAGCACGTCGTCAAAGCACAGGAGCGTCGGATGCCTGCAGTCACAAAGCCCGCCCATGAAACCGGAGACTTTCTGGTCGATTACGAAGAGAAGGTCTTCGAAGACGTTCAGGCGCAACCGGGTGAGAAAGCGCTGATCACGTTCCACACGGTCGCCTTCGAGGGCTCGATCGGTCTCGTCAATCTGCTGCAAGCCAAGCGCCTGAAGCGAAAGGGTTTCGAGACGTCGGTTCTGCTCTATGGCCCCGGCGTGACGCTCGGCGTCCAGCGCGGCTTTCCGAAACTCGGCGACGAGGCCTTCCCTGGCCACCTGAACTTCAACAATCAGATCAAGGGCTTCATGGAAGAAGGCGGCAGCGTCTATGCCTGCCGTTTCGCCCTTCAGGCGCTCTACGGGCACGGCGAACCCTCGCTGATCCCCGGGATCAAGCCCATCAGCCCGCTCGACGTGCTCGACCTGATCCTGATCCACCGGCGCGACAACGCCTTCATCCTGGATACCTGGACGCTGTGATGGCCATGTCGGACGCGGTTTCTGCGCCTGCGTCCGACGCCCATTCGATCAAGCGGAGATAGCGCGCGTGAACAAGTCGGTTGTAAAAGTTGCCGCCGCCCAGATCGCGCCTGATCTCGCGTCGCGGGAAAAGACGCTCGCGAAGGTGCTGGAGACGATCCGCACTGCTGCCACGCAGGGCGTCAAGTTGATTGTTTTCCCGGAGACCTTCGTCCCCTGGTACCCTTATTTCTCCTTCGTGCTTCCGCCCGTTCTGTCCGGCAAAGAACATCTGCGGCTTTATGAGGAAGCCGTCGCCGTCCCTTCGGACGCCACGCGGGCCGTCGCGGCTGCCGCCCGAGAGGCCGGAATGGTGATCGCGCTCGGCGTCAACGAGCGCGATCACGGCTCGCTCTACAACACCCAGCTTCTGTTCGACGCCGATGGGTCTCTGATCCTCAAGCGCCGCAAGATCACGCCGACATTCCATGAGCGCATGATCTGGGGCCAAGGCGACGGTTCGGGCCTCAAGGTCGTCGAAAGCGCGGTCGGAAGGGTCGGCGCGCTTGCCTGTTGGGAGCATTACAACCCGCTTGCCCGCTATGCGCTGATGGCGCAGCACGAAGACATCCACGTCGCGCAGTTTCCCGGCTCCATGGTCGGGCCGATCTTCGCCGAGCAGATGGAAGTGACCATTCGCCATCACGCGCTGGAAAGCGGATGTTTCGTCGTCAACGCGACCGGCTGGCTGACCGATGAGCAGATCCGCTCGATCACGCCAGACGAGACGCTGCAGAACACGCTGCGCGGCGGATGCATGACGGCGATCATCTCGCCGGAAGGCAAGCATCTCGCACCACCGATCACCGAAGGCGAGGGGCTTCTCGTCGCCGATCTCGATATGAGCCTCATCACCAAGCGCAAGCGCATGATGGATTCGGTTGGCCATTACGCCCGGCCGGAACTGCTGTCGCTCGTACTCGACGACCGCCCGACCGCGCCGATGGTGACACGCACCTTCGCCGAACATCCCTCCGAGAAAACCGGGAGTGAGCCTGATGGATACGCTGCAGCGATCCCAGACGACCGAAACGCTGATCAACGAGTTGCAATCCTACGGCGCTAGGCTCGTCGATCCGAAGGCCGGCCACGAAAGCCGCCGGGGGGGTGCCGGTCCTTCCGACCACAAGGCGCTGACGATCGACGGCATGACGGTGATGGTGCCGGTGCATACCGCGCCGGCCTTTGAAAGTCCCTATCTCGTCGAGAAGCCGGACGAGGCCGGCAAGAGCCGCATCAGCCGGGACGGCAAGGTCCTGGGTGAGGTCAGTTTTCCGCTTCGGCCGCGATTTTACGATCTGAGCACGGCCGACGGAATCCCCTATTCGCAGATCGCCGTGCTGCATGGCCGCGACGTTCTCGCGACCACCGTGCTGCAGACCTGCATTCGCTACCAGAGCCGCACGAAGACCTGCCAGTTCTGCGCCATCGGCCAGTCGCTGGCCGCGGGCCGAACGATCGCCCACAAGACGCCTGGCCAACTGGCAGAAGTCGCCAAGGCCGCCGTCGAGCTCGATGGCGTCAAGCACATGGTCATGACCACCGGCACGCCGAAGGGCGACGACCGTGGCGCGGCGGTGCTCGCTGAAAGTGCCGCCGCGATCAAGGCCGCGGTCGACCTGCCGATCCAAGGACAGTGTGAGCCGCCGGAAGACGATGCCTGGTTTGGGCGCATGCGCGATGCCGGCATCGATGCGCTGGGCATGCATCTCGAGGCCGTGACGCCCGAGGTGCGCGCCCGGATCATGCCTGGAAAGGCGCAGGTTCCGATCTCGAAATACATGAGCGCATTCGAGGCCGCCGTCGAGGTGTTCGGGCGGGGACAGGTATCGACCTATATCCTCGCCGGTCTCGGAGACACGCGGGAAGCGATCCTCGATATCAGCGAAAGGCTCGTCGCAATCGGCGTCTATCCCTTCGTCGTGCCCTTTGTGCCGATTTCCGGCACGCCGCTCGAGAGCCACCCGTCGCCGGCGCCCGAGTTCATGCACCAGATCCTGAAGCCGCTTTCGGGAATGCTCGTGGCTGCCGGCCTGAAATCCACCGACATCAAGGCGGGGTGTGGCAAGTGCGGCGCCTGCTCGGCACTGTCCACCTATGAGCGGAAGCTGACAGCATGATGTTCGAACCGATCCATGCTTTTCGGGCTGCCGAATACCAGGTGAAGTTCGCGACCTGCACCTGGGAACGGGAACGCGCGCACGATCTCAGACGGCGCGTTTTCTGCGAGGAACAAGGCATCTTCGCGGGTGATGATCGCGATGCGATCGACGCGCGTGCGATTCCGATCGTTGCCCTGTCGATGTTGGGCGTGGTGGCCGACGATGTCGTCGGCACGGTGCGCATTCACGAGGAAGAGCCCGGCCTGTGGTGGGGCTCGCGCCTCGCGGTCCATGCCGACTATCGCAGGGTCGGGGCGCTCGGAGCAACGCTGATCCGGCTTGCGGTCTCTTCCGCCCACGCGATGGGATGTCACACTTTTCTCGCCCATGTGCAGGTGCAGAACGAGGAACTGTTCCGGCGCATGCATTGGGAGTCGCTGGAGGTGGTGGACCTGCACGGCAAGCCGCATCTGCGCATGCAGGCGGACCTTGCCCATTACCCGCCCTGTTCGTCACCCGAAGCGGGGTTTCACGCACTCCTGCGCAAGGCTGCGTAACCATGACCGGCGATGCGTTCGAGGCCATCGTGGCGATGCTGCGTGCCAGTTCGGGCATCGGCGCCAAGCGCGACATTTCAGTCGCAGCGCGGGCACTCGATCTGCGCGGCCAGGCGGTTCCCGTCGGCGACGACTGCGCGGCCTTGCCCGATGGTGAAGGCTATCTGCTCTTCGCCATCGAAGGGTTCATGAACGAGTTCGTGGCAGCCGATCCCTGGTTTGCCGGCTGGTGCGGCGTGATGGTCAATTTGTCGGATATCGCCGCCATGGGCGGTCGCCCGATAGCCATCGTCGATGCCGTGTGGGCCGAGGGCGTGGAGAATGCGTCTCCTGTGCTCGAAGGTCTGAAGCAGGCGTCCGACCGTTTCGGCATTCCGATCGTCGGGGGCCATACCAACCTCAAGACCGACCGAGGCCAGTTGTCCGTCGCGATCCTCGGGCGCGCAAAGCAGCTTCTGACGAGCTTCGATGCGCAACCGGGCGAGCGGCTGATCGCGGCCATCGACCACCGCGGCCGCTACCGCGAACCCTTCAACAATTGGGAAGCCGCGACGGATGCACCGCCGGACCGCTTGCGCGGCGACTACACCCTCTTGCCCGAGATCGCCGAAGGCGGTCTGGCAAAGTCGGCCAAGGATATCAGCCAGGGCGGGATTATCGGCACCGCAATCATGCTGGCCGAATGTTCGCGGGTCGGCATCGACATCGATCTCTGCGCGATCCCGGTTCCTTCGGGCGTGGCGCTGTCGCGCTGGCTCGCGACCTTTCCGAGCTTCGGGTTCATTCTGTCAGTTCCGGACAAGGCATGTGACGCGGTCATCGACCTGTTCGAGGAGCGGGACATCAGCGCTGCAGTGATCGGCACGATCACGACCGGCAACTCGGTGCGGGTCTCGATGGCGGGCGCGACCGCGCTTGTCCGCGACCTGAGCGATGAACCTCTGATGCAACTCGGCCTCGGTGCACCGGCATGACGGGCAAGCTGCGCATCGCGATGCTGGCACACTCCACCAACCCGCGCGGCGGCGTCGTCCATGCGATGCAGGTTGCAGAAGCGCTCGGCGATCTCGGTTACGACGTGACGCTCTTCGCGCCCGATGCATCCGGGAAGGGGTTCTTTCGCGCGCCGACGATCAAGGCCGAGGCCTTTGAAGTTGCGCCTGCAGCGGCGGGCATGACGGCGATGGTGGAGCAGCGCATCGGCGACTACATCGCCTTTCTGGAGAGCCGCGACCTTCGCGACTTCGACGTGTTCCATGCCCATGACGGCATTTCGGGCAACGCGCTTGCAACTCTGAAGCAGCGCGGGCGGATCAAGCGCTTTGCGCGCACAGTCCATCATCTCGACAGTTTCGCGGATCCGAGGCTGATGGTGCTGCAGGCCCGTTCGATCGATGCGGCCGATGCGCTCTTCACCGTCAGCGACCACTGGTCGAAGCATTTCGCAACGCTCGGCCGTGACGCCGTGACTGTCGGCAACGGCGTTGATCGCGGCCGCTTCTCCCCGACGTTTGACGCGAGCGACGGTCCGCTTGCCGAACGGCTCGATCTTGGGGCAGGGCCGATCTTCCTCGCGGTCGGTGGCGTCGAGGCGCGCAAGAATACCTTGGCCATTCTAGAGGCTTTCTCCGCGATGGCGAAGACCGAGCCATCGGCGCAACTCGTCATCGCCGGCGGCGTCTCGCTTCTCGATCATGCGGCCTATCAGGCTCGCTTCGCAGAGACGCTGGCGCGATTGCCGGAGACTGAGGCGCGAAACGTCCATCTGATCGGCGCCGTACCGGACCGAGACATGCCGGCGCTGTTCCGGCTGGCAGATGCGCTCGTCTTCGCATCGGTCAAGGAAGGGTTCGGTCTCGTCGTGCTGGAAGCGATGGCGAGCGGGTTGCCGGTGGTGCTGTCCGACATCCCGCCCTTCACCGAATATGTGCCGCACGATGCCGCCTGCTGGTGCGACCCGCACGATCCGGCTTCGATCGCCGATGCCATGCGCCGCGTCCTTCAGCCCGGCGTCTCGTCGAAGCTTGTCACCGCGGGTTCCGACGTCGCGGCCGCTCATGATTGGCAGCGCGTCGCCACGGCCCATCTGCCCACCTATTTCGCTGTCAGCGCCTCAAAGGAGTTGCTCGATGCCTGAGATGCGTTTCGTCGTCGCCTGGCCCGACGGACAGGAACAGGACTGCTATTCGCCGTCGCTCGTCATCCGCGATTATTTCGAGGAGGGGCGTGCCTATCCACTCGACGATTTTCTCGCGCGCAGCCGTGAGGCGCTGACGATCGCGAGCGACCGGGTCAAGGCGCGCTACGGATTCTCCTGCTCGCTTGCCCTTGGCCAGCTCTCCGCCATCGAACGGCGCGCCGCCGATCTCGTCGCTACGGGCGGCGACGTTCACGTCAAACGGTTCATCCTGTGAAAGGTCTTGCCATGGGCACCGCAATTTTGGCGAAGCATTATTCCGCCGTGGTCGTTGGCGGTGGTCAGGCGGGATTGTCCGCCAGCCATTACCTCACGAAGGCCGGCATCGACCATGTGGTATTCGAAAAGCGCACCGCCGCGCACAAATGGCGGGAGCAGCGCTGGGATTCCTTCTGTCTCGTAACGCCCAACAATCAGTGCCTGCTGCCGGATCACCCCTATGACGGCCCGGATCCGAACGGCTTCATGCGCAAGGACGAAATCCTCGCCTATCTCAATCACTTCGTCGAAAAGGTCGGCGCGCCGCTTTTCGAGAACACCGAGGTGCGGCTCGTGGAGCAGACATCGACGGGGTTCCGCGTCGAGAGCGCAGCCGGCACCATGACGTGCGACAGCGTGATCCTCGCCACGAGCCTTTATGCCGATCGCTTCGTGCCGCGCGCAGCCGAGCGTCTGCCGCGCGACATCCTCCAACTCCATACCGCCGACTACCGCAATTCGGAGAGCCTGCCGGACGGCGCCGTGATGGTTGTCGGCTCGGGCCAGTCGGGCGCCCAGATCGCCGAGGATCTGCACCTCGCCGGACGCAAGGTGCATCTGGTGACCGGCAACGCGCCAAGATGCGCACGCTTTTACCGTGGCCGCGACGTGGTCGATTGGCTGACGGACATCGGCCAATACGACATCACCATCGACCATGATGGCATGACCAAGAAGAAGCACGACACCAATCACTATCTGACCGGTCGGGACGGCGGCCGCGACATCGACCTGCGAAAATTCGCGCTGGAAGGCATGCAACTTTACGGCCGTTTCATCGCGGCCGATGGCCCGGTGATGCATTTCAAGCCGAACCTGAAGCGCCATCTCGACGATGCCGACCGGGTCTATAACGGCATCAATGCCCTGATCGACAAGCACATCGCCGAAAAGAGCATCGACGCTCCTCCTCCCTCCGTCTACGCGCCCGTCTGGGAGCCAGCGGAGGAGACGACCGAGCTCGATCTCCACGCCGCCGGCATCACGAACGTCCTGTGGGCGACGGGCTTTACGCCGGACTGGGGCTATGTCGGAGTTCCGATCTTCGACGGCACGGGATATCCGATGCAAAGGCGCGGCGTGACCCAAGTCCCCGGCGTGTATGTGCTCGGATTGCCGTGGCTCTGGACATGGGGTTCCGGTCGGTTCCTCAGCGTCGCGAAGGATGCCGACTACGTCGTCAGCCATCTGTGCGACCATCTCTCCCAGGCTGCTCCGGCATTGAAACGTGCGATTGCCGGCTGAAGATCAGTTCTCGCGGTCGAGACCAAGCGCCTTGATCTTGGAATAGAGCGTGGTCGGTTTCATCCCGAGCAGGGCGGCCGCGCCGTCCTTGCCGGAAACGCGACCATGCGCACCTTCGAGTGCCCGTTGAATATTCGCCGCCTCGAAGTTCCGCATTTCGAGAGCCGTGAGGATCGGACCGGCGGCATCGACCTTGGCGTCTTTCACCGGGGTCTGACGGCGTTCCTCGACGGGCCTTTCCGCCTGACCCTGAAGGTGAAATTCCATCCGTCCGTTGCGCGCGAGAATGGCGGCGCGCTCGATGATGTTCTGCAATTCGCGGGCGTTACCGGGCCATGAATAGCTTTTGAGTTCGGCAATATTCGCCCGCGTCATCAGCGGCTCATCGATGTTGAGCCGGGCGCACACGATCTTCAGGAAATGCTGGGCGAGCAACGGGATGTCCTCCCGCCGGGCGCGCAACGGCAGGCATTCGATGGGGAAGACGTTGAGGCGGAAATACAGATCTTCCCGGAACCGCCCTTTGCCAGCTTCCGACTTGAGATCGCGGTTGGTCGCGGCGATCAACCGGATGTCCACCTCGCGTGTCTTTTCTTCGCCGATCCGCTCGAAGCGCCGATCCTGCAGGACCCGCAAAAGCTTCGATTGAAGGTCGAGCGGAATTTCTCCCACCTCGTCCAGGAAGATCGTCCCCCCATCTGCCAACTCGAAGCGGCCGATGCGGTCGCGGACCGCACCGGTGAAGGCGCCTTTGACGTGGCCGAAGAATTCGCTTTCGAAAAGCTCGCGGGGGATCGCTGCGCAATTGACGCGGATCAAGGGCCGGTCGCGGCGCCTGGAGGCCTGATGGATCGCGCGCGCGACGAGCTCTTTGCCCGTCCCGCTCTCGCCGGTGATTAGCACATTGGCATCGGTCGGCGCGACCAGATCGATCTGCTGCAGGATTTTGTGGATGGGACCGGTGTTGCCGATGATGTCGTAATGGTTCGCCTGGGTGAGGATTTCCTCTTGCAGATAGGCATTTTCCATTTCGAGCCGCTCGCGCAGGCGGGCATTCTCTTCCAAAGCAGACCGAAGCTTCTCTTCGTTGCGCTTGCGCTCGGAGATATCGCGAAAGACGATCACCGCGCCCACATGCGCGCCGTTGTCGCTGATCGGCGTCGAGGTGTATTCGACGCGCACGGGATGGCCGTCCTTGTGCCAGAAGACCTCGTCGTCCACCGTGTTGATCGTGCCCTGGCGAAACGCCTTGTAGATCGGGCAGTCGGACGAATGGTAGTGGCTGCCGTCCGGATGCTTGTAGTGCACCATGCTGTGCATGTCGTGACCGACGAGTTCGGTCGCGCTGTAGCCGAGCATCGCCTCGGCGGCCGGGTTGACGAACGTCGTCACGCCATCGGCGTTCACGCCGTAGATGCCTTCTCCCGCTGCCGCCAGAATGAGCTGATTTTCCCGTTCGATCTCACGGAAGAAGCGCTCGGCGCGGCGCCATTCCTCCAATCCCTGGCGATGGTAGTTGTTGGCCTCTTCGTCGATCGAGCGCCGCCGTCTTGCGTCCAGATCGCTGATGCGGATGAGGATATGGAATTCGCCGGCGGTCTTGAGTGCGAGCGCGCTGTGTTCCACTTCCAGCGGCTCACCCTTTGCCCGCGGAATGGCAATGTCGCGGCTATAGGCATGCCCGCGTTCCAGCGCCTCTTCCGTCAGGACATGCAATGCGCCGATCGCATCCTCGTAGAGTGCCGTAACGCGCGTCTCGCGCAACACATCCAACGGCCGTTCGAATAGGCGTACCGCAGCCGCATTCGCTCGTACGATCCGATTGGCCTCGGGGCGAACCAACAGCAGAGCCTCAATGTCGGTATCGAACGCATCGGCGAAGAGCACCGTTCCATCAGCTTCGTCTGAATGGGCGAATTCCTTTAGCAACAGATCCTCTGCCATCCACACTCCGTTTTACGAAATCTCATAACGCCATTACGAGAATCTGTAAATTACGAATGTTCGTAAAAACCGGTGGTGTCCGCGCGCCCTTTTGACGCCTGTTGGCGCGGGCTTTTGGTCGGTGGCGAGCATCTGGCACGGCCATTGCTTTACGTCAGACGTGGAGGCTGGCGCAGCTGCGGCAACCGGATGCGCTGTCAAAAAAAGGGGTTCAGCAGATGACGATCAAGTCCTTGGGTAATCCATATGACGGCGATGTCGACCTTCGCCATGGTCTTGCCTGTACCTGCAGCGATTGCGTGGACGATGCAGGCCACCGAATGAAAGCGGTCTCGGCAAGAGACCAGCGCGTGCGGATGTCGACTGAAGACATGCTCGATAGAGCCGTGGAGAGCGCCGTCGTACGCTCCATGTTCGGTCACAACGAGCTGTCGCGCCGCTCATTCGCGAAGATGCTCGGCGGAACGACGCTCGCCGCAGCACTCGCATCGGTTCTGCCCATCGACAAGGTGAAGGCTGCGATCCTCGACGAAATCGGGACACCGGAAAAAACCGACCTCTCCGTTGGCTTCGTGCCAATCACCTGCGCCACGCCGATCATCATGGCGGAGCCGCTCGGCTTCTATCAGCGCTATGGCCTGAACGTCGAAGTCGTGAAGACGGCCGGCTGGGCCGTGGCCCGCGACAAGTCGCTGAATGGCGAATACGACGCGTCGCACATGCTGACGCCGATGCCGCTCGCGATCACACTCGGCGCCGGTTCGACGGCAACGCCGTTCCTGATGCCCGCCGTTGAAAACATCAACGGCCAGGCTATCGTCCTGCACAATGATCACCGCGACAAGCACGAGGACGTCTCAAGCTGGCGTGGCCTGATCTTAGGTGTGCCGTTCGAATATTCCATGCACAACTTCCTGCTGCGCTACTACGTGGCGGAAGCCGGTCTCGATCCGGATCGCGACATCCAGATTCGCGTCGTCCCGCCGCCGGAAATGGTCGCGAACCTGCGTGCCGGCAACATTGATGGCTTCCTGTCGCCCGACCCATTCAACCAGCGCGCCGTCTGGGAAGAGATCGGCTTCATCCACATCCTCACCAAGGACATCTGGGAAGGCCACCCCTGCTGCGCCTTCGCCTGCTCGCAGGAATTCGCCGAAACCTATCCCAATACCTACGGCAATCTTCTCAAGGCGATCATCGACGCCACCCAGTACGCCAGCGACAGCGCCAACCGATCCGAGATCGCCGAGGCCATTGCGCCGACGAACTATCTCAATCAGCCGGTGCCGGTCATCGAGCAGGTGCTGACCGGTCGCTTCGCCGACGGTCTCGGCAATGTGCGCGACGAGCCGGACCGGATCGATTTCGATCCGTTCCCCTGGCACTCCATGGGTGTCTGGATCCTGACCCAGATGAAGCGCTGGGGCTACATCGAGGGCGATATCGACTACGCAGCCGTTGCCGAGCAGGTCTATCTCGCTGCCGATTGCGGGAAGGTCATGGCGGATCTTGGTCTCGAAGTGCCGACCGAGACCTATAAGTCGCACATGATCATGGGCAAGACCTTCGATCCGACCGAACCCGAAGCCTATGTCGAAAGCTTCGCGATCCGGAGGACGTGACATGACGCGCTCCTACGACTTCAGGGCACTCGCACTCACGATCGTCATCCTGATCGTCGCGCTCGGCGCCTGGGAACTGTCGACGAACACGGAAATCCTGCCGGGCGCCGGCGAGATGACCGAGTATGAGCGGCTGATGGGCGGCGGCAGCCAGAATGCCGGCGTTCCTGCGCCTTCTGCGGTGATGCAGAAGGCGTGGGAGGAGCTTTCCGATCCCTTCCACAACACCGGCGCCAACGACAAGGGCATCGGCATCCAGATCGCCTATTCGCTGATGCGGGTTCTGACCGGCTACGCGCTTGCAGCCATCATCGCTCTGCCGGTGGGCTTCCTGATCGGCATGTCGCCGCTGATGTTCCGGGCCCTCGATCCCTTCATCCAGGTGCTGCGGCCGATTTCGCCGCTCGCTTGGATGCCGCTTGCGCTCTTCATCATCCAGGACAGCGAGGCCTCGTCGATCTTCGTGATCTTCATCTGCTCCATCTGGCCGATGCTGATCAACACGGCGTTCGGCGTCGCCTCAGTGCGCAAGGATTGGGTCAATGTCGCCCGTACCCACGAGCTCGGGCCGGTGAAGACGGCTTTTCAGGTGATCTTGCCGGCCGCTGCACCGACCATCGTGACGGGCATGCGCATCTCGATCGGCATCGCCTGGCTCGTGATCGTCGCCGCCGAGATGCTCGTCGGTGGCACGGGCATTGGCTACTACGTCTGGAACGAGTGGAACAATCTCGATCTCACCAGCGTGATTTTCTCGATCCTGATGATCGGCGTCGTCGGCATGGCGCTTGATGCCGCATTCGGCCGCCTGCAGCGCGCCGTCACCTACACCGAATAGGAGATCGTCATGACAAGACCATTCCTCGAGATCGACGGGCTGGCCAAGCGGTTTCCGGGCAGCAAGGACGAACAGCTCACCGTTTTCGAAAACGTCAACTTCGACATCCAGAAGGGCGAGTTCGTCTGCATCATCGGCCATTCCGGCTGCGGCAAGTCTACCATCATGAACGTTCTCGCCGGGCTGGACGAGCCCACCGAAGGCGTGGTGACCATGGATGGCCGGGAAGTATCGGGCCCGAGCCTCGATCGCGGCGTCGTCTTCCAGAACTATTCGCTGCTGCCCTGGCTGACGGCGCTGAAGAACGTGATGTTCGGCGTCAAGGCGCGCTTTCCCGCCTGGTCCAAGGAAAAGGTCGAGGAGCACAGCTACGAATATCTACGCATGGTCGGCCTGACCAACGGGGCCGAGCATCGCAAGCCGTCGCAGCTTTCGGGCGGCATGCGCCAGCGCGTCTCCATCGCCCGCGCCTTCGCGACGCAGCCGAAGCTTTTGCTGCTCGACGAGCCGTTTGGGGCGCTGGATGCCCTGACGCGCGGCACCATCCAGGACGAGCTTTTGAAGATCTGGCAGGACAGCGGCCAGACGGTGTTCATGATCACCCATGACGTCGACGAGGCGATCCTTCTCGCCGACCGCATCCTGCTGATGAGCAACGGGCCGTTCGCCGAAGTTGCCGAAAGCGTGGTCATCGATATTCCCCGGCCGCGCAAGCGTGCCGAGATGATCCACCATCCGGCCTACTACAAGATCCGCAACCACCTCGTCGATTTTCTGTCCCGACGCTCCGGCGAGATCGCGGCGAGCCCACGCGAGCCCAGCGGTGGGCGGCGCCAGCCGCTGACCGTTCGCCCCGGTGCGGACGATGAAAAACCGACCCCGGACGCCGAGCGCGTCCGTCCCCATCTCGTCTCGCTCGCCGGCTGAGCTGGACGTTTCGACCCCATAACCATCACGAGGAAACGCCGACCATGATGAAGAAAATCGACGTCACGGAAATGATCATCGAAAAGAAGCGCACCGCAGGTCTCACCTGGGAAAAGATCGCGGCGGATATCGGCATGTCGGAAGTGTTCACGACCTCCGCCTGCCTGGGCATGAACGCATTCCCACGCGACAAGGCCGATCTCTTGGTGCGCAACCTGGGACTGCCGCAGGAAGCGGCGCTCGTCCTTGCCGAATTCCCCACGAAGATCTTTTCGCAGGCGGTCCCCACCGACCCGTGCGTCTACCGTCTCTACGAGATCGTTGCCGTCTACGGCGACACGATCAAGGAACTGATCAACGAGAAGTTCGGCAACGGCATCATGAGTGCGATCGATTTCGACATGGAGATCGACCGCATTCCGAGTCCCAAGGGCGATCGGGTTGAGCTCAAGATGCGAGGCAAATACCTGGCCTACAACGCCTGGTGATCTGACCAACGGCGCGGGCAGGGCGCGAAGCGTCCTTGCCCTAGCCGCATCGAGGCTTTGCCCGGAGACGTGAACGATGTCGCGACCGCCCTTGCCCCCTTTTACAGCAGAGACTGCCGCCCAGAAGGCACGCATGGCGGAAGATGCCTGGAACACCCGCGATCCGGGAAAGGTCGTGCTGGCCTATACGCAGGACACGATCTGGCGAAACCGCGCCGAGTTTCTGCAGGGGCGTGACGCCGTCCACGCCTTTCTTGAGCGCAAATGGGCGCGCGAGCTCGACTATCGCCTCATCAAGGAGGTCTGGGCGCATCATGAAAGCCGTATCGCGGTGCGCTTTGCCTATGAATGGCATGACGATAGCGGCAACTGGTTTCGCTCCTACGGCAACGAGAACTGGGAGTTCTCGCCCGAAGGCCTGATGCAGCGGCGCATCGCGTCCATCAACGATCATGCTATTTCGAGCGAAGAACGGAAATTCCACTGGCCGCGGGGCATTCGCCCGGCGGATCACCCCGGGCTCAGCGAGCTCGGTCTCTGACGACCACGCCTGTCGGGCACTCGTTACGCTTTCCATCACGTCGCGTGTTGCATTGTGCCGGCACGGCGGATCGCCGCGGCGACCTTTCCAACTCGGCACGTTGCCGAGATTGAAAGCCAGCGTGCTCGGAACATTTAGCTTAGTGATCGCTCGCCGACTTGCCCGAAAGACCGTCGATGATCGGGCATTCGGGACGGTTATCACCGTGGCAGGTTTTTACGAGATGACCGAGCGTCTTCCGCAGCGCCGTCAACTCCGCGATCTTGCGGTCGATCTCGCCGAGCTTTTCCAGAGCAATGGCCTTCACGTCGGCGCTGGCCCGCTCGCGATCGGAATAGAGCGACAGCAACTGCCGGCATTCGTCGACGGAAAAGCCGAGACTGCGCGCACGCTGGACGAAGCGGAGCCGATGGATGTCGTCCTCCGAATAATCGCGATAGCCGTTGGCGGCGCGATCGGCCTTCAGGAGACCGATCTCCTCATAATAGCGGATCGTTTTCGTCGGTAGTTTCGACTGTCTGGCGGCGGCACCGATGTTCATGGATCTTTCTCCCGGCAAGCGGCAGACTGCGCTCAATCGGCGTTTTCAGCCAGCCACTGGGTCATTTCGGCGATCTCGGCTTGCTGCGCGGCGATGATGGTTTCGGCCAGCGCGCGCATCTCGGCGTCTTCGCCATTTTCGAGTAGCACTTCGGCCATGTCGATTGCGCCCTGGTGATGGGCGATCATCCCGCAAGCGAAGGCCACATCGGCGTCTTCGTTCATCATGCCCTGCTGCATGGCGGGCATCGTGATCGCCATGCGCTGCATGTTTTCCTGGACATGTTCGGGCATGCCTTCCAGCGACTGCGGCTCCATACCGCTCATATCCATGTCATGGTCTGCGCTGTGGTCCATATGTGCATGGTCCTGCGCTTCGACGCACTGTGTGGGCAACTTGAATTCGGCGTACTGCGCCAGGGCGGGTATGCCCCCGGCGAGGGCAAGAACCGCGACAGCAGGGAATATCGATGTGAAACGCATGTTTCGTCCTCAGTCCAGTTGTCTTGGTGGAAAACCAGCCGCATCGAGCTTGGCTGTAATTGCGGCGGGGTCGGCGCTGGAATCGACCGTGACATGACGCTTGTCGAGGTCGACATTGACGGATGCTGCCGGGTCGACCGACTGGATCGCCTTCGTCACGCCCCTGGCGCAACCGCCGCAATGCATGGCCTCGATTTCGAACTTCATGATCTGCCTCCGTCAGCGATCGCGTTGATGTGCAAGATGCAGCTTCCAGCGGGTGGAAGGTCAAGCACGTTCGTCGGCAGGGTATTTCGGCCGTTGGTCCTTGACCTTCCATCGACTGGAAACCCCACATAGGGAGCAATCGAGTTTCCAGAAGGAGCAGGCATCATGTCCGCGTTGCAGGAATTGCGCGCCACCGCAGCGAACGGAGCGTCGGTGCAGAAATTGACGATCCCCGTCGTCGGCATGACCTGCGCCTCTTGTGTGGGCCGTGTCGAAAAAGCGCTCGCCCGTGTCGAAGGCGTGACCGCAGCCCATGTGAATTTGGCGACCGAACGCGCCGATATATCGCTGCAGGGCCAAGTCGATCGCGGAGCCTTGGTCGCAGCCATCGAGGATGCAGGCTACGAGGTGCCTGTCGCACGGCATGAACTTGCCGTCGACGGCATGACATGCGCCTCCTGCGTCGCGCGGGTCGAACGGGCGCTCACCGTCCTGCCCGGCGTTCGGGCAGCTTCCGTCAATCTCGCCAGCGAGCGGGCCGCTGTTACAGCCGATCCAACCGTACGAACCGAGGACCTGATCGCCGCCATCGATGGGGCCGGTTACGAGGCGCATCTGCTGCAAGGTGACACGGATGCCGAAGACCACGCGGCACGTCGCGATGTGGAGCGGCTTGCCCTGAAGCGTGACTTGTTGATTGCGGCAGCGCTGACGCTCCCGGTGTTTGTCCTGGAGATGGGCTCCCACACGGTGCCGGCCATCCACGATTGGGTGACGGGGACGATCGGCATGCAGGCGAGCTGGCAGATCCAGCTTGTGCTGACCGCCATCGTGCTCTTCTGGCCCGGCCTGCGCTTCTACCGCATCGGCCTGCCTGTGCTTTTCAAGGGCGCGCCGGACATGAATTCGCTGGTCGCCGTCGGCACGTTTGCCGCCTTCTCCTATTCGCTCGTCGCGACACTCGCGCCGCAGCTCTTACCGGCCGGCACCGTCAACGTCTATTTCGAAGCCGCCGCCGTCATCGTCACGCTGGTCCTCACTGGCCGCTATCTGGAAGCGCGCGCCAAGGGCCGGACGTCGGATGCCATCAAGCGGCTCGTCGGCCTGCAGCCGAAGACGGCGCGGATCCGTCGCGACGGCAAGACGGTTGAACTGGATGCCTCCGAAATTCGCCTCGGCGACCTCGTCGAGGTGCGGCCCGGCGAACGGCTCGCTGTCGATGGCAAGGTGGTCGAAGGCGGCTCCTTCGTCGACGAATCGATGCTGACCGGCGAGCCCGTGCCGGTCGCAAAGAAACCGGGAGACGCCGTGGTGGGCGGTACCATCAACCAGACGGGCGCCCTGACGGTGCGCGCCACGGCGATCGGTCGCGACACGATGCTCGCGCAGATCATCCGCATGGTGCAAGAGGCGCAGGGCTCCAAGCTGCCGATCCAGGCTCTGGTCGACCGCGTCACGCTCTGGTTCGTGCCGGCAGTGATGCTCGCCGCGGCGCTGACATTTCTGGTCTGGCTGATCTTCGGGCCTGAGCCGGCCACGAGTTTCGCGCTGGTCAATGCGGTCGCGGTGCTCATCATCGCATGTCCCTGCGCCATGGGCCTGGCCACGCCCACCTCCATCATGGTCGGCACGGGCAGGGGGGCGGAACTCGGCGTTCTCTTCCGGCAGGGCGAGGCACTGCAAAGCCTGAAGGACGCCCGCGTTGTCGCGCTCGACAAGACCGGCACGCTGACCGAGGGCAGGCCCGCGCTTACCGATCTTCAGACAGCCGATGGGTTCGCACGTAGTGAAATCCTGTCTCTCATCGCAGCGGTCGAAGCGCGGTCGGAGCATCCGATCGCGCGTGCCATCGTGGAGGCCGCCGAAGCGGAAGAGCTACAACTGCCAGCGGTCGCGTCCTTCGAGAGTGTCACCGGCTTCGGAGTCCGCGCCGTTGCGGGAGGGCGCCGCGTCGAAATCGGCGCCGATCGGTTCATGGCGAGCCTCGGGCTCGACGTGGGGCAGTTCGCCGAAATCGCCGGCCGGCTTGCCGGTGAAGGGAAGAGCCCACTCTATGCCGCGATCGACAGGCGGCTGGCGGCAATCGTGGCAGTGGCAGACCCGATCAAGCCGTCGACGCCCGGTGCGATCCGCGCGATGCACGCGCTGGGGCTGAAGGTGGTTATGATCACCGGCGACAACCGCAGGACCGCCGAAACGGTCGCGCGGCAACTCGGTATCGACGACGTGGTCGCCGAAGTCCTGCCGGACGGCAAGGTGGAGGCGGTCCGCAGACTGAAAGCCGGCGGCGAACGTGTTGCCTATGTCGGCGACGGGATCAACGATGCGCCGGCGCTCGCCGAGGCGGATGTGGGCATTGCGATCGGCACCGGCTCGGACATCGCGATCGAGGCCGCCGATGTTGTTCTGGTCTCGGGCCGTCTCACGGGCGTTCCGACCGCGATTGCCCTGTCTCGGGCAACGATGCGCAACATCCGCGAGAACCTGTTCTGGGCATTTGCCTACAATGCAGCGCTCATCCCCGTTGCCGCGGGCGCGCTTTACCCGGCTTTCGGGATATTGCTTTCGCCGATCCTGGCGGCCGGGGCCATGGCGCTTTCCAGCGTCTTCGTGCTTGCCAACGCGCTGCGCCTTCGCCGCTTCGCCATCAGCGCCTGACCGGCAACGGAAAAAGGGCGCAGCCAGAGGCCGCGCCCTTCCTGTTTTCGATGATCTCGCGTCCGCTTAGCGGCCGAAATTCTCGGCCGGGTTGGCTTCCGGCGAATCGGCGGCAGGTGCCTCTTCGCGCTCTTCCTTGCGGGTCACCCAGAGCGACGCGAAGATACCCGTCAGCAGGATGCCAAGCGTTATCGAAAGCGACACCGCCGGCGGGATCTTGGCAAGACCCAGCATGTCGGCCAGGAAGACCTTCGAGCCGATGAAGATCAGCACGATCGACAGAGCGTATTTCAGGTACACGAAGCGGTGGATCATCGCCGAGAGTGCGAAATAGAGCGCACGCAGGCCTAGGATCGCGAAGATGTTCGACGTGTAGACGATATACGGGTCGGTCGTGATCGCGAAGATCGCGGGGATGGAGTCGACGGCGAAGATGACGTCGGCGATTTCGACGAGAACCAGCGCCAGGAGAAGCGGCGTGGCAAAGGTCTTCAGCTTGCCGGTCTTCGGGTCTTCCTGCTTCACCACGAAGTTGTGGCCGTGCAGTTCATCCGTTACGCGGAAACGTTTGCGCATGAACTTCAGAACGGGATTGCTCGCGACATCATAGCCGTGATCGGATGCAAACAGCATCTTCACGCCGGTGAAGACCAGGAACGCGGCGAAGAGGTAGAGCACCCACTCGAAATTCTCGACGATGGCGGCACCGGCGGCAATCATGATGCCACGCAGGATGATCACGCCGAGAATACCGTAGAGAAGCACGCGGTGCTGATACTGACGAGGGATCGCGAAATAGGAGAAGATCATCGCGATGACGAAGATGTTGTCCATCGCGAGGCTCTTCTCGACAACGAAGCCGGTCAGATACTCCATGCCCGACTGCGGGCCGAGCTGGTACCAGACGAAGCCGCCGAAGAGCAGACCGAGGGTGATGTAAAAGGCGGAAAGCCAAAGGCTCTCCTTCATTTCGATCTCGTGGGTGTCCTTGTGCAGAACGCCGAGGTCGAAGGCAAGAAGAGCCATGACGAGTGCGACGAAGCCGAGCCACATCCATAGTGGCTGACCTAGAAAGTCGTAGATTAGAAAGTCCATGATATAACGCCGCCGACCCAAAGGTTGGTTGGTGCAGCCCGACATCACGAAGTGGGTCGGTAGCTATCGCCAGAGGGGCCCGGAGCTGCGTTACAGGGCGGCAAATAACGGTGCGCCCCGCGAGGTTCAAGAGGGACTGTCGAAATTTTTCGTGAATGGTTGCGAATTGGTTGCGTGCAACTGCGCGTGTCGATGGTCGGTGATTTCGTCATCGCCTTGGTTCGTCCAATCCGGTAGAAGGGCGCCGCTGCAGGTGGAGAGGCCAGGTGCCGGAATTCGACGTCGACAATGGGCTGGATGCTGCTCCCAAGCGGGATGTTCTGGAGATTGGCGAAACCGGCCTGTTCCATTGGGCGATGCCCGAGCGCACCGACGCCTACTACGTCAGCTACCGCGCCGACCTGCGTCAGGGCCGACCCTTTCTCGGTCTTCGCGGTGTTATGGCGATCCGCAGGGCCATGCTGAGTGGCCAATACCGCCTGATCGTCGTACACCCGCCATTCTACGCCGGCTGGCAGCCGCGCTCGTTTCTGGCGGCGCTGAAATTCACGCTGTTTCGCGGCGACGTGCGGTCGCTTTGGGGCGCCCTGACAAGCCCGCTCTTCTTCGAGCTCCTGCGCTTCATTGCGTTGAAGCCGCTCATCGCGATCGACCGTTCCGACAGTTTCGGCATTCCGAACCACCACTTCGCATGGATCGACAAGGCCGACGCCTATTACAAGCGCGAGCTGCCGGTGGATCATTGGCAGGCCTTCTACGGATCCGGCCATCGGCGGCTTCCGGGCGCAAGCTTCCGCCGCAAGCCGCGTTGGCTGAAGCGCCTCGCCAAGCTGAAGCCGATCGGTCTCGGCCTGAACCGGCAGCAGACCGAGGCGGCGAACGGAGCATTCGGCGCAGAGAAGACGTCAGATGTGTTCTTTGCCGGCGGCATCGACGGCAACAGCCATGTTCGGTCCCGCATGCCTGCCTTGATCGAAGCCTTGCGCGCCGCAGGCGTGACGGTCGATGTGCCCGAAGGCCGCTTGCCGCTCGATGCTTTCATGGCGCGCTGCGCCAAGGCTTGGATCACGCTCTCGCCGGAAGGGCTCGGCTGGGATTGCTACCGCCACATGGAGGCGGCGATCGCGGGTTCGGTTCCGCTCGTCAACGCGCCGACCATCGATAGATACTGCCCGCTCGAGGTAGACCGCCATTGCCTCGTCTATTATCCGGACGAGGAAGCACGAGCGGTCGAGAGCGTCGTGGCCGCACTCGCCGACAAAGAGCGGCTTCATGCCATGGCGCTTGCCGCCCGCGCGCACGCCCTTTCGAACCTGACGGAACGCGCCATCACCGAGGCTTTGCTTGCCGAATGGGCGGGCGCGCCCGCCGACGAACTGCAAAAGAGGACACGATGACATGCCGAGACTGATGGACAGCCGCAAGCGTATCCTCATCACCGGCGGAGCCGGTTTCCTCGGCTCGCACCTGACGGACCGGCTGCTTGACGAAGGCCACGAAGTGCTGTGCCTCGACAACCTCTTCACCGGTTCGAAGCGCAACATCGACCATCTCCACGCCAATCCGCGCTTCGAGTTCCTGCGCCACGACGTGACGTTCCCGCTCTATGTGGAAGTCGACGAGATCTACAATCTGGCGTGTCCTGCCTCGCCGATCCACTACCAGCACGACCCGGTGCAGACGACCAAGACCTCGGTGCATGGCGCGATCAACATGCTCGGGCTCGCCAAGCGGCTGAAGTGCAAGATCCTCCAGGCGTCGACCAGCGAGGTCTATGGCGATCCGAGCGTCCATCCGCAGACGGAGGACTATTGGGGCAACGTCAATCCGATCGGCCCGCGCTCCTGCTACGACGAAGGCAAACGCTGCGCCGAGACGCTGTTCTTCGATTATCACCGCCAGATGGGCCTCGCCATCAAGGTGGCGCGCATCTTCAACACCTATGGCCCGCGCATGCACCCGGCCGACGGCCGCGTCGTGTCCAATTTCATCATCCAGGCGCTGCGCGGCGCGCCCATCACGCTCTATGGCGATGGATCGCAGACCCGCTCGTTCTGTTATGTCGACGACCTGATCGATGGCCTCGTCCGCCTCATGAACACCGACGAGACCGTGACGGGCCCCATCAATATCGGCAACCCGCGCGAAATGACGATCCGGGAACTCGCCGAACGGGCGGTCGCGATGTCGGGCTCGGCTTCCACCATCGAATACAAGCCGCTTCCGACCGACGACCCGAAGCAGCGCCAGCCGGATATCACCCGTGCCCGCACGACGCTCGGCTGGGAGCCGAAAGTGACGTTGGAAGAAGGCATGCAACGTACGATCGATTACTTCCGCCAGCTCGAAGCGCAGTAACGGACACCGCGATGACGAACGCCACGTCGCAGCCGCTGTGGCGGATTGCGCTTGCCGGCATGGTGACGATGGCCGTCGGCATGGGGATCGGCCGCTTTGCCTTCACCCCGATCCTGCCCCAGATGATGGCGGAACTCGGGATCGACGCTGCGCAGGCGGGCATCATCGCATCCGCCAATTACGCCGGATATCTTGTCGGCGCGGTCCTCGCTGCTTTCGGCTGGGCCGCAGGACATGAACGGCGCATCGCGCTCGGCTCGGTCGCCGCGAACACGGCGCTGCTGGCAGCTATGGCAATGGTGGACGACGTCGCCGCTTTTGCGCTGCTGCGTTTTGCGGCCGGCATGGCAAGCGCGTTCCTGATGATCTTTTCCGCTGGCATCGTGCTCGGCCATGGCGCGCGCGCCGGAAAGCCAATCGTGCAATCGGTGCATTTCGGCGGGGTCGGCATCGGCATGGCGCTGTCGGCCGTCCTTGTGGGCGCTCTCGGTTTCGCGGGGCAGGGCTCCGTGCAATCCTGGCTGGCGATGGCCGCCTTGTCAGCGTGCGGCTTGGTCTTTGCCCTCGCCTTCCTGCCAGCGCCGGTGCCACCCGCCGGCGGCACAGGCCGGCGGGAACCGCCCCTGAACTGGTCGCCGCGTCTCGTCGCGCTCACCGCCGGCTACGGTATCTTCGGTTTCGGCTACATCGTCACCGCCACGTTCCTGATCGCGATCATCCGTTCGGACGGCGGCAGCGTCGGTTTCGAAGCGCTGGTATGGCTTCTGACCGGGCTTGCGGCCGCCGTGTCGGTGGCAGCCGCTCAGCCTTTCGTCAAAAGGTTCGGCATCGCGACGGTGATGGCGGCGGGCTGTCTGGTCGAAGCGGCGGGGGTGGCAGCCAGCGTGCTTTTGCCATTGCCGTTCGGTCCGCTCGTCGGCGGTCTGCTGCTCGGCGCGACCTTCGTGGTGATCACCGCTTACGGTCTGCAGTTCGCACGATCGCTCGCGCCCGACAGTCAGCGCCGCATTCTGGCATTCATGACCGCAGCCTTCGGCATAGGGCAGATCATCGGGCCGTTGGTGGCCGGTTACCTTGCGGATTGGTCGGGCAATTACCTTCTCGCCAGTCTTCTTGCCGCACTCGCGCTGTTCGTATCCGCCGCGCTCGTCCTTCGGTCAGCCCGGACGTAGTGAAGCCCCGCCAACCGGCGCGATTTGCGCAGGGGAA
Source organism: Rhizobium sp. EC-SD404 (assembly GCF_902498825.1). Classification (NCBI taxonomy): domain Bacteria; kingdom Pseudomonadati; phylum Pseudomonadota; class Alphaproteobacteria; order Hyphomicrobiales; family Rhizobiaceae; genus Rhizobium; species Rhizobium sp. EC-SD404. Next base: position 3,232,595 of record NZ_LR701459.1, on the reverse strand, counting down.
GACAACATTAAACCTTTGTCATGGTTGGGGTTGTCCGTTGCGGTGCGCATGCAAGTGTCTTAGCGTCGCGACCGGCCACAGAAGCGGCCGTCCAACCTTAGACAGTCCGAGGTCACGTGTTCGAATCCTTCTTTCCGAAGCCGAAACCCTTCTTTCTGTCAGCTCTTCTCTGGACCGCCTGCGTCGTTGCCTTCTGGTACACGATCGGCGACAGCATCGCAGAGGCGATCGGGTTCCAATTCGCACCCGCGGATAGCGCGCCGATCATTGGGCTGGGTTACTTCGTCACCCCCGAATTCATGTGGTTTTACCTGGTCTTTGCAGTGGCGACTGCGCTGTTTGCCGCCTTTTGGGCTTGGTACGCGCCGCATCCATGGCAGGCCTGGTCGGTACTGGGCTCCGCCTTCATCATCTTCTCCACCTATTTTTCGGTGCAGATCAGCGTCGCGCTGAACAACTGGCGCCGGCCGTTCTTTGATCTGTTCCAGACCGCGCTGGCTGGCGAGGGCGACGTCCAGGAAGCGGATTTCTACATTCTCATCCTGCAATTCGCGCAGATCGCCTTTCTGTCCATGGCGATCTTCGTGGCCGTCCGGTTCTTCGTCAGCCACTACATCTTCCGCTGGCGCCAGGCGATGAACGATTTCTACATGTCGTTCTGGACCCGCGTGCGCCACATCGAAGGTGCTTCGCAGCGTGTTCAGGAAGACACGATGCGCTTCGCTGCAATCATGGAAGGCTTGGGCGTCGCCCTGATCGACGCCATCATGACGCTGTTTGCGTTCTTGCCAGTGCTTTGGGTGCTGTCCGACTACATCACCGAAGTGCCGCTGCTCGGGCAGATCCCGAAGCCGCTGTTCACGGCGCTTCTCTTCTGGTCGATCTTCGGAACCGTGCTCCTGGCGGTCGTCGGCATCAAACTGCCCGGACTGGAATTCCGGAACCAGCGCGTCGAGGCGGCATACCGGAAGGAGCTTGTCTACGGGGAAGACAACGCGGAGCGCGCACAGCCGCCCACAGTCCGTGAACTGTTCAGCAATGTGCGCCGAAATTATTTCCGGCTCTATTTCCACTACATGTATTTCAACATCGCCCGTGGATTCTACATCCAGGCGGATGCGATCTACCTGAACATCATCCTCGTCCCGACCGTCGTCGCCGGTGCCATCACGCTTGGTATCTGGCAGCAGATACTGACGGCGTTCGGCCAGGTTTCGTCCTCGTTCCAGTTCCTGATCAACTCCTGGACAACGATCGTCGAGCTGTTGTCGATCCACAAACGTCTCGCCGCGTTCGAAGCTGCGATATTCGGTGGTAAGCTGCCGTCGATCGACGAAAAATATCTCGCCGAGCACGGCCCGAACCCTGCGGCCGAGCCGCCGGCACCACTGACGCCGTCGGCATAAATCGAAGAGGACTGATCCATCGTGTTCGTGTTGATCGTCGGCATCGTCATCTTCCTCGGCATACACTCGACCCGCATCGTCGCGCCGGACTTTCGGCGCGACTTCATTGCGAGGCGCGGCGAGGGGGCCTGGAAAGGCCTTTATACGATCGTCTCGCTCGTCGGCTTCGTGATCCTCGTATGGGGGTTCGGGCAGGCGCGCATGACGGCGCCGATCCTTTACGATCCGCCGATCTGGACGCGGCATATTGCCCTTCTGCTGATGCTGCCGGCGATGATCCTTCTCGTCGCCTCTCAGGTGCCGACCGGCCGTATCAAGGCGGCGGTCAAGCACCCCATGCTGCTCGCCGTGAAGATCTGGGCGCTCGCGCATCTGATCGCCAATGGTGACCTCGCGTCCTTCATCCTGTTCGCGAGCTTCCTGGCCTGGGCCGTGGCCGACCGCATTTCCGAGAAGCGGCGGCTGCGTGCCGGTGAGACCCGCCTGCCGGTCGTCGTTTCGTCGCGCGGAGACATCATCGCGCTGGTCGCCGGCATCGCGCTATACCTCCTGTTCGTATGGCGGTTGCATCTCTGGCTGATCGGGGTCGCACCGATCGGCTGAGAGCCCGATCGAGCCATTCCAGCGCTAAAACCCGCATCGCCCCCTTACACGGCGCGCAAAATCGTCTAGAAGGCCGGCTTGTGCGAATTTGAGTGCTTTCGAACGAAGCCTGCGGATCGGCAGGTGCGCGAAAGCGAATGCCAAGGCAGGCGCCGGTTGAGCGTTGCGCGGCTGCATGACGGGATTTGGAATGGCTGACGACAGTTTCTTCCGTGAAGTGAACGAGGATGTGCGCTCCGAGCGGCTGCGGTCCTTCTGGAGCCGTTTCGGTTGGGTGATCATCACGGCCATCATCGTCATCATCGCGGCGACTGCCGCCTGGGGTGGCTATAACTATTGGCGCTCGCAGCAAGCTTCGCAGTCCGGTGACGCTTTCCTGGAAGCGTTGACCCATGCGCGTGAAGGCCGCACCGAAGAGGCGCTTACCGCACTGAGCGCGCTTGAGGAAGAAGGCTTCGGCTCCTATCCGGTATTGGCGCGCATGCGTGCCGCAACGCTCAAGGCCGAGGCTGAGGACTTCGACGCGGCTGTCGCCGATTTCCGCGCGATCGGCGATGACACGTCGGTTCCCATCGCCATCCGTGAGGCCGCCCGGATCAGGGCAGCCTATCTTCTCGTCGATCACGGCTCCTATGACGATGTCGTCGCCGTCGTGAACGATTTGGCTGAGAACGACGAGCACGCTATGCGCCATTCTGCGCGCGAGGCGCTCGGTCTTGCGGCATGGCGCGCCGAGGATATCGAGACCGCTCAAGGCTGGTTCGACCGCATCGCGTCCGATGGTCAGGCGACGCCGGCCTCCGCCGAGCGTGCGGAAATCATGCTCGAAGTGATCGCCGCCTATGATCCCGACGCGTCGACGGCTCCGGCAAGCCAGCCGCCGGCAGCACCGCCTGCCGCACCGCTGTCGCTTGAGGAGCTGGCGCCGGACCTCGCACCGGGCAGCGCGCCAGATGCCGCTTCCGATCAGCCGGCAAACGGTGCTACTGCTCCGGCTGAAGGCAACGACGATACGAGCGCGGTACCGGAGACGGTTCCTCTGGAATCGTTGGAAGCCGAAGACCCGTCCTGACGCCCGCCAAGGGCAGCGATGACGGCAACACCTCTTTCTCGGGCCCGATATGGGCCCGAAGCGCGTTCGAAAGCGTTTCCAGGTGAAGTGGATACCGGTTCACCGTTTTGGAAACGCGGCAAATCAGAAACCGAGAGCAATTGAGCGAAAGCGAATTTGCTCTATGACAGGTCATGGGCGCGCCCACGGCAGGATAACAATATGAGTTTCACCGTCGCCATCGTTGGACGGCCGAATGTCGGCAAATCGACGCTCTTCAATCGGCTTGTAGGCAAGAAGCTGGCGCTCGTCGACGACACGCCGGGCGTCACGCGCGACCGTCGGCCGGGCGATGCACGGCTGATCGACCTCGAGTTCACCATCATCGACACGGCTGGTCTGGAAGAAAGCGGCGCTGAAACGCTCGAAGGGCGCATGCGTGGTATGACCGAGGCCGCCATCGACGAGGCCGACCTGACGCTGTTTTTGATCGACGCCAAAGTCGGCGTCACCCCGGTCGATTCCGCGTTCGGCGAAATTCTGCGCCGAAAGGCCAAGCCCGTCGTTCTGGTGGCCAACAAATCCGAAGCGCGGGGCTCCGACGCCGGTTTCCTCGATGCCTACAATCTCGGTCTCGGCGACCCGTGCCCCATTTCGGCCGAGCACGGCGAGGGCATGTTGGATCTGCGCGACGCGATCGTCGAGAAGATCGGCGAGGAACGCGCCTTCCCGGATGAAGTCGAGGACGCCGACGACGAGGCGATCGCCAATGTCGACGTGCCGCTGGACTTGGACGGCGACGAGGATGCGCCCGAACCGGTCTATGACGAGACGAAGTCGCTGCGGGTCGCCGTCGTCGGCCGTCCCAATGCCGGCAAGTCGACCATGATCAACCGATTCGTTGGCTACGAGCGAATGCTCACCGGCCCGGAAGCTGGCATCACGCGTGATTCGATCTCCGTCGAATGGGATTGGCGCGGTCGCCGCATCAAGATGTTCGATACGGCGGGCATGCGTCGAAAGGCCCGCGTTCAGGAAAAGCTCGAAAAGCTCTCCGTTGCGGACGCGCTGCGTGCCATCCGATTCGCCGAAGTCGTCATCGTCGTTCTTGATGCGGCGATTCCGTTCGAAAAGCAGGATCTGCAGATCGCGGATCTCGTGCTTCGCGAGGGCCGGGCGCTGGTGCTGGCCTTCAACAAGTGGGATGCGATCGAGGAACGCCAGGAGACCTTGGCCAAGCTTCGCGAAATGACCGAGCGGCTCCTGCCGCAGGCCCGCGGCATCCGTGCCGTACCCGTTGCCGGCAAGACCGGCGAGGGGCTCGACAAACTCATGCAGGCGGTGGTCGACACCCATAAAGTCTGGAACATCCGCATCTCGACCGCCAAGCTGAACCGCTGGCTGGAACAGGTGACGGCGCAGCATCCGCCACCGGCAGTGGCTGGCCGGCGCCTCAAGCTCAAATACATGACGCAGATCAAAGCCCGCCCACCGGGCTTCATCGTGTCCTGCACACGGCCCGATGCGTTGCCGGCCTCCTACACGCGGTATCTGACGAACCAATTGCGGGTCGACTTCGACTTGCCGGGCGTCCCGATCCGCGTGAGCTACCGCAAGTCCGACAATCCGTTTGCACCCAAGAAAACGCGCAAGATCTACTGACGTCCCGCATCGAAACGCCTGTCCCGCCGCGGTTAACCTCCCATCAAGGTTAATCAATCATTCTCAGGGCATAGGGATCAGGTCGAGTTTGGGTGTTGGAGTGTGCAAGTGGCGGGGCGTAATCGTGTATCGAAACGACAGACACGCAAACTGAAGACCGGACGCGCTGCATGGGCTGCGCCGCTTCTGTTTGCCTGGGCAGGTCTCCTTGCGAGCCCGTCCATGACGGCGTTCTCCGACATGGCCAGCATGGTCGGCCAGACGGACACGTCGGCGCGGTGGCGCGCCCACATGATTGCCGCGCCTGCCGGTTCGCTTCACAGCGCCGAATTCCGGTTTGCCGATGCGATGACGACGGGCACGATCGGTGCCGGGGTCGAGCTGCAGGACGGCGAGCGCATCGCCTTTCGCGGTGCCGACGACAAGAACGGCGTGACGGCGGACGAAGAGCGGGTCAACAGGTCGTCCAAGCGCGGTCGCATCTTGTCCATCGCACCGATCCAGCCGCCCAAGGCGTTCTCGGCCGGCTCCATTCTGGAGCGCACGTCAAGCCTGTTCCGTCCCGAAGCATTCGATGACAGCAGCCTGATGGCTTTCGTCGCTCCGGAATTCGACGGCAAGGAAATCCAGATCGCGCAGACCTTCTACCCGCATGAGCAGCCATCGGTGGATGGAGTTTCGTCGATGCTCGCCGATCTGGTCACGAACGATCGGCCGGACGTGCTGGCCACCGCCTACGCACCTGCCGGTCCGGACTATTCGACAGAATCACCGTTCGCTTCCGTCCTTCGGGAAAAGCAGGAAACCGGCCGCTTCATTCCGCCCGTACTCGACAACGACCACCATTGGGCATCTATGCCGCTGCCACCGCGCGTTTTTACCGCAGCTGAGCAGAAGTGTCTGGCAGAAGGCATCTATTTCGAGGCGCGGGGCGAGAATGTGAAGGGCCAGGCGGCCGTGGCGCAGGTGATTCTCAACCGGGTGCGCAATCCTGCCTATCCCAACACGATTTGCGGCGTCGTTTACCAGAACAAGAACTGGCGCAATCGCTGCCAGTTCTCGTTTGCCTGCGACCGCATCCCGGATGTGGTGCGTTCGCCGCGTCACTGGGATATCGCCGAAGAGATCGCGATGGCGACGACGGCCGGCAAGATCTGGTTGTCGGAAGTTGGCTCTTCGACCCATTACCACGCAACGTACGTCAATCCGCGGTGGGCCCGTTCCATGTCCCGGATGGGCAAGATCGGCCTCCATATCTTCTACCGCACCCATGGCGGCGGCTGGAGTTGATCGCTCCGGCCTTTCGGCCTTAAGGCAGCGATGATCGGCACGTGCCGGCGTTGCGCCAGACCCGGACATATTGGCGCATGCTGGAATGTGGCGGCTGAAACCAGATAATCCATTGTTTTACTTGGTAAAACGGCAAAGCCGAATAGGCTTGCCGTCGCCTTGACTATAAAAGACCCTAAAACTATGGTGCGCCCGACTTCAGGGCAGCCTTTCGGCCGCTCGGCAGGCCTTCAGGGGTCGAACATTCTCGAAAGAGCTCGGTATGCGCGAGACATTGCCAGAAGACGGCAAGGACGACGCGAGCAACCGGTCGCAACCGTTCGACGATGCCGAGTTGGCCAAGCGCCGCGATGACTTGGCCGCATCGATCGGCAAGCAGCGCAAGAAGTCGGCGCTCCAGGCGGAGAAGAACCGGGATGGTTCGGATACGGGCTGGGGTGTCGCCGTCAAGGTGTCGAGCGAGTTCATCGCGGGCATCGCGGTCGGTGCCATCCTTGGGTACGGTTTCGATAGTTATTTCGAAACATCGCCCTGGGGACTGATCGTTTTATTGATGCTCGGCTTCGCTGCCGGCGTTTTGAATGTGCTTAGGTCCGTCGGCAAGGTTGCCGACCGGCCAAAACTATGACAATCGGTCGTCGCGTCGACGGCAAGTAGAAATTCCGCTCACACTCGAGCGATGGACGGGGCAGGAAATTGGCAGACGATCCAATCTCACAGTTTCAGATTTCACGACTGGTCCCAATCGAGATCGGGAATCTGGACTTCTCCTTCACCAACTCCTCCCTGTTCATGGTCGCGACCGTTGCCGCTGCCGGCGGGTTCCTGTTCCTGACGACCGCAAATCGTGGTCTGGTCCCGGGCCGGATGCAGTCGATCTCCGAAATGTCCTACGAGTTCATCGCGAACATGTTGCGCGAAGGGGCGGGGACGCAGGGGATGCGGTTCTTCCCGCTCGTCTTCTCGCTGTTCATGTTCGTTCTTGTGGCGAACCTGATGGGCATGGTGCCGTATTTCTTCACGGTAACCAGCCACATCATCGTGACATTTGCGCTTGCCATGCTCGTGATCGGAACCGTCATCGTCTACGGTTTCATGAAGCACGGCGTCGGTTTCCTCAAATTGTTCGTACCCCACGGGGTGCCGCCTTTGATCGTGCCGCTCGTCTCGGCCATCGAAGTCATTTCGTTCCTGTCGCGCCCCATCAGCCTTTCCGTTCGTCTTTTCGCGAACATGCTGGCCGGTCACATCACGCTAAAGGTCTTCGCCGGTTTCGTCACCTCCATGAGCGCGCTCGGTGCGCTCGGTGTCGTCGGCTCGATCCTGCCGCTCCTGATGACCATTGCGCTGACGGGTCTGGAGTTTCTTGTGTCCTTCCTGCAGGCCTACGTCTTTGCCGTTCTGACCTGCATGTACCTCAACGACGCCCTGCATCCTGGACACTAGACGCAGGGTTCGCACGACATCGCCGGCATCGGTCCGCCGGTATCCTTAAACCGCACCAAATCTTGATGAAGGAGTTCACTATGGAAGCGGAAGCAGCACGTTACATCGGCGCCGGTCTGGCTTGTCTCGGCATGGCGGGTACCGCCCTCGGCCTCGGCAACATCTTCGGCAGCTACCTCTCGGGCGCCCTACGCAACCCGTCGGCTGCTGACGGCCAGTTCGGCCGCCTCGTATTCGGCTTCGCCGTTACGGAAGCTCTCGGCATTTTCTCGCTGCTCGTCGCTCTGCTGCTCCTCTTCGCAGTCTGATCCAACAGCAGTGCATGCCTTTCGGCCACGCCTGCGCGCCTGAAGCGGCGGACGTGGCCGATCCCCATATGCGGAGAGGATAATGCTCGTTACCCCGTCATTCGCCCAGGATGCGGAACCGGTCCCGACCGAGAACCTCAACACCGAGACCGGTGTGGAAGATCATGGTGCTGAAGGGTCTGGCCTGTTTCCGCCTTTCGACTCCTCGACCTTTGCATCGCAGCTTCTGTGGCTCGCGATCACCTTCGGGCTGTTCTATCTCTTCATGCAGCGGGTCATCGTCCCGCGCATCGGCGGTATTCTTGAAAACCGCCGCGACCGCATCGCATCGGATTTCGATGAGGCCGAACGGCTGAAAAGCGAAGCCGATGAAGCCATCGCCGCATACGAGCAGGAATTGGCCGAAGCGAAGTCCAAGGCCAATCTGATTGGCCAGCGGGCACGCGACGACGCCAAAGCCGAAGCCGACATCGAACGCACGCAGATCGAATCGGATCTTGCTGCCAAGATGGCCGATGCCGAAAAGCGCATCACTGAGATCAAGGCGCGCGCGCTCGGCGAAGTCGACGTCATCGCAGAAGACACGACTGTCGCCATCGTCGAACAGCTGACCGGCGCGACCGTCACTCCTGCAACCGCAAGCGCAGCCGTCAAGGCTGCTGCGACCGAAGAATAGGGAGGGCCCGATGGACTCGACATTTTGGGCATTTGTATCCCTCATCCTCTTCCTCGGTCTGATCGCCTACCTGAAGGTGCCGGGCATGATGGCGAAGGCGCTCGACAAGCGCGCCGATGCCATCCGCAACGAACTCGACGAAGCGCGGCGCATGCGCGAAGAGGCCCAGCAGCTGCTGGCCGAATACCAGCGTCGTCGCAAGGATGCGGAGCAGGAAGCCTCCGAGATTGTCCAGGCTGCTGAGCGCGAGGCCCAGGCCATCGTGCGTGAAGCCAAGACGAAGACCGAGGAATACGTGACGCGCCGTACGGCAATGGCAGAAGAGAAGATCGCCCAGGCGGAAGCCGATGCGGTCAGCGAAGTGAAGGCCTCGGCCGTCAACCTTGCGATCGCTGCCGCAGAGCGCATCATTGTCGAGCGCAGCGATGCCAGCGTTCAAAAGGCGTTGTTCGACAAGTCGATCGGCGAAGTAAAACAGCGTTTGAACTAAGCGTCGATTGCTGTCGGACTGAATTCGAGGCCGGGCGGAAACGTCCGGCCTTTCGCGTTTCAGATCATCCGATCTGTCCGTCGGCCTTCATCGGGCGGAAGCTGAGGCGGTGCAGCGGGCACGGCCCGACGAGGGCCAGCGCCTTGCGATGCATCTCGGTAGGATAGCCGGCGTGAAGCTGGAAGCCATAATCGGGATAGCTGTGATGGAGCCGAGCCATCATGCGATCGCGCACGACCTTGGCGACGATCGAGGCGGCTGCGATTGAGAGCGAGCGTGCATCGCCCTTGACGATGGCATCGCCCCCACAGGCGAGACCTGGCGGAACGTCGCGCCCGTCGATCAACGCATGGCAAGGCATGTCCGGCAGACCGGCAAGGGCGCGTCGCATCGCATCGAGGCTCGCCTTGCGAATGTCGATTGCATCGATGCGCCGAGGGCACGACGAGGCGATGGATACATCGCCGCTGGCGAGGATCTGATCAAACAGCTCTTCGCGACGTTTCGCCGTCAGCTTTTTGGAATCATCGAGCCCTTCTGGCACGGCGCCGGCGCGAAAGACCACCGCTGCCGCGACCACCGGCCCGGCCAGTGGACCACGTCCGGCCTCGTCGAGCCCGGCGATCAGGCGAAGTCCCCGGCTGATGGCCGCGAGTTCAAGCGAGAAATCGGGACCTTGCGGAAACTCGAACAGCAGTGAGGATTCGGGCTTTTTCTTGGGGCGACTCATGCCACCGGTTTTCGCATCGAGGCGGTGCACGAACAAGTCTCGCCTTAAGCCAAAGCTGTGACTTGAGCTTGAACAAGTCGCATGGGCCGGGTTGAAAGCTTAGAAGGCGAGGGCGGGCCGCCACATCCAGCAGGATGCGACGGCCCGTCCATCGAGGTCTCGAAACGGGCGACGGATGGGGCAGGGCCGGCCGTTTTTGCTCGAGACCATGACAGGCGCCGCGTTTGCGGCGGACGGCGCCTGTCAAATCGAAATACGTGCTCTGCTTAAAGCAGCGCCAACTGCACCCCATTGCCAAGTGGTGGCACGAAGAGATCTGTGCGCAACGGCCTCCGGCTCGTGTTCAGGCCAAGCCGCTTGGCCGCAAGCGTGAAGCGGCGTCCGAGCTGCCAGGCATAGGGGCCTGCGCCACGCATCCGCTTGCCGAATTCCGCATCGTAGTCCTTTCCGTCCCGCATCGACCTGACGAGCGACATCACGTGCCGGTAGCGATCGGGATAGTTGCGGAGCAGCCAGTCGCGAAACAGCGGACTGACCTCATGCGGCAAACGCAGAAGCACGTAGCCAGCCTCCTTGGCGCCGGCGGCGGCCGCCGAGTCCAAGAGCCGTTCGATCTCGTGATCGTTGAGCCCGGGAATGATTGGCGCAGTCATCACCGAGACCGGAATGCCTGCGTCACTCAGCGCGCGAAGGGCTTCCAGCCTCTTCGGCGGCGTCGATGCCCTTGGCTCCATGCTGCGCGCCAGCTTGCGGTCGAGTGTCGTGATCGAAAGCGCGACCTTGGCGAGACCCCGTTCCGCCATCGATGAAAGAATATCGATGTCGCGCGTCACGAGGGCCGACTTCGTCACGATGCCGACGGGATGATTGGCTGCAGACAGAACTTCCAAGACCTGCCGCATGATGCGCCACTCGCGCTCGATCGGCTGGTAAGGATCGGTGTTGGTACCGATCGCGATGGAGCGCGGTACATAGCCCGGCTTTGCAAGCTCACGCTCCAGCAATTTTGCCGCGTCGGGCTTCGCGAAAAGCTGCGATTCAAAGTCCAAACCGGCGGAAAGCCCCATATAGCTGTGGGTGGGTCTGGCGAAGCAGTAGATGCAGCCATGCTCGCACCCACGATAGGGATTGATAGAGCGATCGAAGGAAATGTCCGGCGACTGGTTGCGGGTGATGATCGTCCGCGGCTTCTCGACCTGCACCTTGGTCTGGAAAGGCGGAAGATCCTCCAGCGTTTCCCAGCCATCATCGAAGACATGACGACTTTCAGATTCGAACCTGCCTGCAGGATTGAGGCCTGCGCCGCGCCCGCGCCGACGCTCGTCGCTGACCCGCAGCTCCGATTGCCGGACCAGAAAGTCCGCAATATCCGGCCGATGCAGTTCCGAAAACGCCGTGTTCTTCAGGTTGGTAAGGGCCGTCATCTGCGCCTCCATCGGGAATCGCGTGTTGATGACTTTATTCCTATCGCAGCAAACGAAACAAAACAAGAACATTTAGCGGCATTGTCATTGTGCGTTGCAATAGGCTAAATCGGATGATGATTTCCGTGATGATCGAAGCAGCCCAGGATGATGAAGCGCTGGCGATGACGCTTGCGATGCTCGTGCCGGGGGCCGTTGAAGGCGTCATCAGCGATGTCACCATTATCGATCGCGGCATGAACGAAGCGTCCCGCACCGTCGCGGATGCGGCCGGTTGCCGGATCATGCCTTCGTCGGATATGCACGCAGCCCTTATCGGGGCGCGCTCGGACTGGTTGATGATGATCGAACCGGGGGCCCGGCTTCTTCCCGGCTGGATCGAACGCCTCTCATCCCATCTCGGCTATGATGGACGTCCGGCTCGCTTCAAGCGCGCTCATCAGGCGCGGGCGTCGGTGCTGGAGCGGTTTCGCCAGCAGCGCTCCACGCTCGCTCTCGGGCTCGTGGTCAAGAAGAGTGCCATCGCGACCCGGCTGGAAGGGGCGGTCGGCCTTCGCGACGTGGCGAAGCTGGTCAAGCCGATGACATTGGATTGCGCTATCGTGCCGGCCGGGCGGGCGCCGCGCCGCGCTTGAGGTGCTCGTCGAGCCTCGGCATGATTTCCACGAAATTGCAGGGCATGTGCCGGTAGTCGAGCTGCAGCTTCAGGATGCCGTCCCAGGCATCTTTGCAGGCGCCGGGGGAGCCCGGCAGCACGAAGACGAAGGTCGCATTCACCACGCCGCCGGTCGCCCGCGACTGGATGGTCGAGGTGCCGATCTTGTCATAGGAAATTCGGTGAAAGACTTCGGAGAATCCGTCCATCCGCTTCTCGAAAATCGGCTCGAGCGCATCGGGTGTGACGTCTCGTCCCGTGAAGCCCGTCCCTCCGGTCGAGATGATCACGTCGATGTCCGCGCGCTTGCTCCATTTCAGCACCTGCTCGCGAATGGCGGGGATGTCGTCGGTCACGACGGTCCGCTCCTTCAGCACGTGCCCGGCCTCCTCAATGCGCGCAACCAGCGTGTCGCCTGACCGGTCCTCGGCAATCGAGCGCGTGTCGGACACCGTCAGCACCGCGATCCCGACGGGTACGAAGGAGCGAGTTTCGTCGATACGGCTCATCGGCTGTTCTCCGTGGCGAAGCTGCGGGTTGCTTTCACATACCAGTGCGGTGCGTGTTCTGCGATTTGGGTGGCTGCGCGTGCTGCCTGATGTGGATCGGCATAGAGGCCGAAACATGTCGCGCCCGAGCCGGACATGCGGGAAAAGAGCGCGTCGCTGGCATCCAGTGCTTCCAATGCCTGTCCGATCTCCGGCGCCAATCCGATCGCGGCTGACTGCAGGTCGTTGCGCGTTTCGCGCAGATACTCGATCACGCTGCTCGGGGTCGAAAGACCTGAAAACGGCGGCAGAGGCCGATTGTCCTTGTGTCCGAGCGCGGCAAACACCGCCGGAGTCGCGACCTGAACGCCGGGATTGACGAGAACGAGATCGAGGCTCGGAAATCCTCCGATCGCCTGAATCAGCTCGCCGATGCCGGTTGCGAGTTGGGGCTGGGAGGACAGGCACATCGGGACATCGGCCCCGAGATTTGCCGCCAACGCAATCAGATCGACATCCCTTGCCCGCCACAGCGCCTGAAGCGCGCGCAGGCAGGCCGCCGCATCTGCAGAACCACCTCCGATGCCCGACGCGATCGGAAGCTGCTTGTCGAGATGCATCGCGATCGAGGGTGCCGCGCGGCCATCTGCGACGAGCGCGGACCGCAGGCGGTCGCGTGCGCGGCTGACGAGGTTGTCGTCCGTGTCCGAAAGCTTGGCGTTGAACGGCCCCGACAGCACGAGGCTGTCTGTCGCCGCCAGTTCAATCGTCAAATTGTCGCCAGCTTCGGTGAAGACGACCAGAGTTTCGAGCAGATGATAGCCATCCGGCCGTCGACCGGTGACATGGAGCGCGAGATTGATCTTGGCGGCAGCATGCTGCGCGACCCGCGAGGCCGTATCCGTATCCCGCATGATTGCACTTGAGTCAGCGGCGGCCGAACCGGTCGAAGGCGGGCCACTGCGGTCGATCATGGCTGCCATGGCTTAGCGGGCAACGACGTCCTGGCTGAAGGTGCGGTGCAGTTCAGGCAGATCCGAGCGCTCGTCGGGATCGGCGACAGCCGGAGGTGTCCGGTTCTCCTCCGGTCCACCGTCAGCGGTCGCCGGCGGCGGCGTATCGTCCAGACCATCCTCGATCTTCGCCTGGATCAGCGGGATCTGATCGTCTTCCGGTTCCAGCGTCAAAGCGCGGTTCCACTGGAACACCGCTTCGAGCCTGCGTCCGACACGCCAATAGGCGTCGCCGAGGTGATCGTTGATCGTCGCATCCGCCGGTCGCAATTCGACTGCGCGTTCGAGTTCCTGCACAGCGGCCTCATAGTCGCCGAGGCGATAATGGGCCCAGCCGAGCGAGTCGACGATGTAACCGTCGTTCGGGCGCAGGGCGACCGCTTGCTCGATCATCTCCATGCCCTCGTCGAGGTTCAGGTTCATGTCGACCCAAGAATAGCCGAGATAGTTCAGAACCTGCGGCTGGTTGGGGAAGAGCTCAAGCGACTTGAGAAAATTCGGCTCGGCCGTTTCCCAATCGTCCAGCCGTTCGTAGGCGATGCCGCGCTGAAAGAAGATGTTCCAGTGGCTGCGGTCCGCATCGTCACCGATCGTCTCGGCGGCACGGTCGTAATTGGCGGCCATCTCCTCGTACTGCTCGGCCGACGAAAGCACGCTGCCATAGGCGAGATAGGACCGCATGTCGTCCGGATCGGCTTCGATCAAAGACTGCAGATAGGTTTTTGCCTCGTCGGTCCGGCCGAGATCGGCGAGATTGAGCCCCAGCTGCAGCTCCGCGATCCGCCGCATGGGCGAATCTTCGGGAATGCTCTCATAGATCGCGATAGCCTGTTCGGACTGCTCCATGTTTTCGGCAAGCCCGCCGAGAAGAATGAGTGTCGCAGCGTTTTCCGGATCGAGCACGCGAGCGAGCTGAAGATAAAGGGTGACGATCTCTTCGGCGCCTTCCCGGTTCAATGCGGCGGCAACCGTGTGCAGGACCGAAGCAGAGCCATCCTGGGCGTTTTCGATATCGGAAGGCGGGTTTTCACCGTCCTCGATCGACTGCCGCAACGCCGTCAGTGGCGCATAATCCGGGGAAAAGGTCTCGCCCGTCGAGATGACGTTGAGAGCGGCCTGCTGATCGCCTTCACGCGCTTCCAGCGCTGCAAGAGCCATGACGGCGCGCATGTAGGTGTCGGGCGCGGCACCGCCGCCGGCTTGGTCGGTGATTGCCGCATTGAGACGGCTGCGCGCCTCGGCGACGTTGCCGCCGGCTGCCGCGATCGATCCACCATGGAAGTTGAGGAAAATGCCGTACCATTCGGGCCCTTGAAGCTCGTCGATCATCGTCAACGCTTCATCGGTCTCGCCCCGGCCGAGCCGTGCCCATGAACGCAACAGGCCGGAAAGCAGGCGATCGAGTTCGTTGACGCCGTCATAGTCGAGCAGCGTTTCGACCTTGTTGAATTCCCGATTGCGAAGCGCTTCGACGGCGCGGATCAGGTCGGTTGCCCGCTCTATGGATGCGTCGTCCTTCAGTTCGTCGGCGAGGACAAGCCCTTGCTCGAACTCGCCCTCGGCGATGTGGGCGAGCATCAACCGCTGCTTGATCTCATTGTTGCTGGGATCGAAGGCGAGCGCTCGGGCATAGAACCCGATTGCCGACGCCGTGTCCCGATCCACATCCGCGGTACGCGCCGCCAGGAATGCGCCTGCGAAGCTGCCGATCGATTCAGCCTCGAGCGGGATGGCAGGGGTTTCTTCAGCGGCTTCCGCGGGAGGCGCTGCCGCCTCTTGCGCGCTCGCCGACATCGGAGCGGAGACACCAACCAGCGCAGCAATCAAACCGATCGCCGCCGATCCTGCCAGCCGCTCGATCCATCCCTTCAACATTCGCAAGCCCTTCCAGTCTTCGGCACGGTCGCGCCTGTTGGGCCACCGTCTGACAGCACAGCATGGCTTTTTTTGGTGGCTTGGCAATAAGCGCCGGGTCACGCCTTTGTGTGCGCCGAAAAGCGCACCTTGGCCGGTGTCCCGCGCTCAGGTCACCCGGCTGATGCAGAAATCGATCACTTCGAGCAGCGCTGCCTTGTGCGGTGATTCGGGCATCGGGGCGAGCGCGTCGCGGGCCATGTCGCCGTAGTGATTGGCGCGTGCGATCGTGTCGGACAAGGCGTTGTACTTGGTCATTAGACCCAGCGCTTTCTCCAGGGCGACGTCGTTATTGTCACCCGTTTCGATCGCCGAACGCCAGAACGCGCGCTCGTCTTCCGTGCCGCGGCGGTAGGACAGGACGATCGGCAACGTGACCTTGCCCTCGCGGAAATCGTCGCCGACATTCTTGCCCAGATCGGCAGCCTTGCCGCCATAATCGAGCACGTCGTCGACGAGCTGGAAGGCGAGGCCGAGATTGGTGCCGTAGGAAGACAGCGCCTTGCGGGTCGCCTTGTCGGACCCGGCAACGATCGGGCCGACTTCGGCGGCTGCGGCAAAGAGAGCCGCGGTCTTGGCGCGAATGACGGCGAGATAGTCGTCTTCCGTTGTTTCCATGTTCTTGGCGACGGACAATTGCAGCACTTCGCCTTCGGCGATGACAGCTGCAGCGCTCGAAAGCACGTCCAGAGCATCCAGCGAACCGACCTCGACCATCATCTTGAAGGCTTGGCCGAGCAGGAAGTCGCCGACGAGCACACTCGCCTGGTTGCCCCAGATGATGCGGGCCGTGGAGGAGCCGCGACGCATGTCGCTTTCATCCACCACGTCGTCATGCAGCAGCGTCGCCGTATGCATGAACTCGACAGAGGTCGCGAGCTTGATGTGATGATCGCCGGAATAGCCGCACATCTGCGCCGCCGCGAGCGTCAGCATGGGGCGCAGTCGCTTGCCGCCGGATGCGATCAGATGCCGCGCGATTTCCGGGATCATCTCCACATGGGAGCCGGCCTTCGCAAGGATCAGTTGATTGACGCGCTCCATGTCGGCTTTCGTCAAATCCTGCAAAGGTTTGACGGACGCTGCCTGATTCTTTTTCTCGTCCAGCGGGATGACGACGCCCACGCGCTCACACTCCTGTTCAAATTCTGGTTGAAAGCATAGAAAGGGGCGGGTTGCCCGGCAAGTGGCGAATTGGCGCGCTCACAGCGACGCGCATGATGAAAGGAACGGCCATGGAGGAATTGATCAGGACGAACGATCCGGTGATCATCTCCTTTGCCGAAAGTCTTCTGAAGGAAGCGGAGATCGGCTATTTCATCGCCGACCAGAACATGAGCATCGCGGAAGGGTCGATCGGCGTGCTTGCCAAGCGCATTCTCGTCGATTCCGATCAAGCCATCGAGGCGCGCCGGCTGATGATCGATGCTGGTATCGGCCAGGAACTGCGCGAACAGCGGTGAGGGTTCGGTGACCGGATCTTCTGCCCGCGAAGACGATCAATTTGCCGAGACGATCGACGCCTTCCATCGCGGCGGCTTCGCGCTCGTGCAGCCGAAGGGCAGGGGCCACCGCGCCGGCATGGACGCCATGCTTCTTGCCGCGATGGTGCCCGGATCGGCCAAGGGCCATCTCGCCGATCTCGGCGCCGGTGCAGGCGCCGCCGGTTTGGCCGCTGCCTCGCGCGTTGGCGCACTGAGAGTCACCCTATTCGAACGCTCGGCGATGATGGCGGACTTTGCCCGCCGATCGCTTATTCTCGAGCAGAACCGGCATTTGGAGGATCGCGTCGATATCGTCGAGGCGGACGTGACGCTGACGGGGCGGGCGCGTGTCGCTGTGGGCCTCAAGGACGATGCCTTCGAGCATGTGATCATGAACCCGCCGTTCAATCCGGAAGCCGACCGCCAGACGCCGGACCGGATCAAGGCCGAAGCTCATGCCATGCCGACGGGCCTGTTTGAGAACTGGATCCGCACGGCATGCGCGATCGCAAAGCCCGGCGGGCAGTTATCCCTCATCGCGAGACCCGTCTCGATCGGCGACATCATCGCCGCATGTGGGCGCCGCTTCGGTGGCCTTCAGATCACGCCCGTCCATCCGCGCGTGGGCGAACCGGCGATCCGTATTCTCGTCACCGCGATCAAAGGCAGCAGGGCATCCCTGATCCTGCGCTCCCCGCTGGTGATGCACGAGGGCGAAAGTCATGCTTTTTCGCCGGCCGTGGACGCACTGAACAATGGGCTTTGCGACTATCCCCGCTGAACTTGCGCCACGTTCATGCACGATCGCTGCAACTGACTGAGCGCCATTGCGTTTGGCAGGACGGCACATACATCTCCCAAGACAAGAACCTTCAAACAGGCAAGGCGGCGCAATGGCATTCTATGACGCACTTCTCCCCCGGCGGATGAAGAAGGACCTCACGATCATCCCAGTCGTCCGTCTGCAGGGAACGATCATGACCGGCGGGAGCCAGTTTCGTCCTGCCCTCAACCTGGCAAGCGTCGCCGGAAGCCTGCACAAGGCCTTTTCGATGAAACGGGCGCCTGCCGTCGCCATCATCGTCAATTCGCCCGGCGGATCGCCCGTCCAGTCGCGCCTCATCTTCAAGCGCATCCGGGATCTGGCCGAGGAAAAGCAGAAGCGCGTCCATATCTTCGTCGAGGACGTGGCGGCGTCGGGTGGTTACATGATCGCGCTCGCCGGCGACGAGATCATTGCCGACCCGTCGTCCATCGTTGGATCGATCGGCGTCGTCTCGGCCTCGTTCGGTTTCCCGGAATTGTTGAAGAAGATCGGCGTGGAGCGCCGCGTCTATACGGCAGGCCAGAGCAAAGTCTCGCTCGACCCGTTCCAGCCGGAGAAGGAAACCGACGTGGAACACCTGAAGTCGCTGCAGCGCGACGTGCATGCCACGTTCATCGATCTCGTCAAGGCGCGCCGCCAAGGCAAGCTCGCGGCTGACGATGACACGCTTTTCAACGGACTGTTCTGGTCCGGCGTGAAAGGGCGCGAACTCGGTCTCGTCGACGAGCTCGGCGACATGCACGGCTTCCTGAAGGCTCGGTATGGCGAGAAGATGCGCACGCGCCTCATCGCGCCTCGGCGCGGGCTTTTTGGCGGTCGCATTCCGGCATCCATCGGCGGTGACGATTTTGCTCAAACTATTGCCGCAAGTGCGACGCAGGGTGTTGCAGACGCATTGGAAAACAAGGCAATCTGGGGCCGATACGGCTTGTGAATACTGATCTCCCGGAGAATCGAATGCCGCAGATCCTGCTTTTGGCAGCGGTGGGGGCGATTGCCTGGTATGGCTATCGCCGCCTGCTGAAGGAGGCCGAGCGCGTGAATGCCCGTGTCCGCCAGGCGGAGAAGGAAGCGGAGAACCGCTCCACCGGAACGCTGATCAAGGATCCGGTGACGGGCGAGTACCGGCTGGAAAAACGCGATAAAGCGGACTGATCGGCGCTCTCTCGACCGCCGCCGCCGCTTGACCGGCGATAGCCTGCGTGGCACCTGTCCCGCGACCTTTGAGGCGGATGCCGCCACACCAAGCTTGACCGGACCGGGACATGTCATGACCACCGACCACATGAACCCCACGCGCTCGTTTCAGGGCCTGATCCTGACGCTCCACAACTACTGGGCAAGCTATGGCTGCGTCGTGCTGCAGCCCTACGACATGGAAGTCGGCGCCGGGACGTTCCATCCGGCAACGACGCTGCGTGCCCTTGGTCCGAAGCCATGGAACGCCGCCTATGTGCAGCCCTCGCGCCGCCCGACTGATGGACGCTACGGCGAAAATCCGAACCGGTTGCAACACTATTACCAGTATCAGGTCATCCTAAAGCCATCGCCGCCGAACCTGCAGGAGCTCTATCTCGGCTCGCTGAAGGCGATCGGTCTCGACCCGATGCTGCATGACATCCGCTTCGTGGAAGACGATTGGGAAAGCCCGACGCTCGGCGCCTGGGGCCTCGGCTGGGAATGCTGGTGCGATGGCATGGAAGTCTCGCAGTTCACCTATTTCCAGCAGGTCTGCGGCATCGAATGCGCGCCCGTCGCCGGCGAACTGACCTACGGCCTCGAACGCCTCGCCATGTATGTACAAGGCGTCGACAGCGTCTACGACCTCAATTTCAACGGCCGCGAGGGCGACGAGAAGGTCACCTATGGCGACATCTTCCTGCAGGCCGAACAGGAATATTCCCGGCACAATTTCGAATTCGCCAATACGAAGATGCTGCTGAAGCACTTCGAGGATGCCGAAGCGGAGTGTCAGGCTCTCCTGCAGGCGGGAGCGCCGGGCGACAATGCCAATCAGCGCCTTCACAAATGCGTGTTTCCCGCTTACGATCAGTGCATCAAGGCAAGCCACGTCTTCAATCTGCTGGACGCGCGCGGCGTGATTTCTGTCACGGAACGCCAGAGCTACATCCTGCGGGTCCGCAACCTGTCGAAGGCGTGCGGCGAAGCATTCTTGATGACAGATGCGGGTGGGGTGAGCCTCACGGCGAATGCGGCGTGACAGCCGAGACGCCTAAGCAAAAGGCGATCCGTCGTGCAGTAGTGAGAGAGCGCTGGCGGTCAATCTGGCTGGCCCGCGTGACGGCCCTGTTCGTCGCCTCGCTGATTTTGCTCGGGCTATTCGACGTCGATTTCCTCACGGCCAGTTGGATGGTTTCCCCCTATTCCTGGATCGCTCATTTCATAATCTATTTCGGAATCTTTGTGACCCTGAGGAGAATAGTTTTCGCTGAAGAAAGGGAAAGGGTCAGACGAGGTGGATTAAGCAACGATGATTGGTTGCCGACGGCTTTTCGGGCCAAATTCAATGGGCCGATGAAAATGGGGCTATATTCAATAGTTTGTATACTATTGTTTGGGTCTCAAATTCCCTACACAGAATCTTATATTCTTCACCGTATTTTCCCCAGTACTCCTGAAACCGTCCAAACGATTGTTTATCTGCATCCCGTCAACCAGCGCATGCCAGGCGACGTCCAGGTTCAGATGGTCACCCCGTACTCGACGCTGACGGGATTTCGGAGCTATCTTTCGCGACTTGATGGTATTCCCACCAAGCAAAACGTAGAGGTTTTGATCAGTGGAGAGAGATCGATTTTTGGATTGGCTGTCGAGTCAGTCGAACTGGCTTCTCGGTAGACAAATTGCAATTTCCGAAGGCCGCTGCTTGGATACTTCATGGTGGCCGACATGAAGTGGGGCGGTTTGGCCGGGAACGAGTGTCGCTTTTGTCGGTTTTGTCGGCTCCTCAAAGCATGACAAAGTCCTGCCGCCTTGCTAAGGGCGGCGCACGCTTGTCTCCAGTCTCCAGAGCCCCAGCCCATGCCCGATCTTCTGCTTGAACTTCGTTCCGAGGAAATCCCCGCTCGCATGCAGCGCAAGGCCGCAGGCGATCTGCGCAAGCTCGTGACCGATGCGCTGGTCGATGCGGGGCTCACCTATGAAGGCGCGCAGGAATACTGGACGCCGCGCCGGCTGACGCTCGACATTCGCGGCCTGACGGCGAAGTCGGCCGATCTCAAGGAAGAGCGCAAGGGCCCGCGCACCGACGCGCCAGAAAAGGCGATCGAGGGTTTTCTGCGCGGCGCAGGGTTCACCTCCATCGACCAGGCCAAGATCGTCGCCGATCCGAAGAAGGGCGAGTTCTACGTTGCTGTGATTGAAAAGCCAGGCCGCGCTGCCGAGGCGATCATTGCAGATGTGATGCCCGGCATCATCCGCGATTTCCCGTGGCCGAAATCCATGCGCTGGGGCAAGGCATCGGCAAAGCCCGGTTCGCTGCGCTGGGTGCGCCCTCTTCAGTCCATTCTCTGCACCTTCGGGCCGGAAACGGAAGAGCCATTCGTGGTCGATTTCGAGATCGACGGCATCCGCGCGGGCAACGTCACCTACGGCCATCGCTTCCATGCGCCCGATGCGATCACCGTGCGGCGCTTCGACGACTACGCCGACAAGCTGATGAAGGCGCATGTCGTGCTCGACCCCGCGCGCCGTAAGGAAATCATTGCCACCGACGCCAAGAACCTCGCTTTTGCGTCTGGTCTCGAACTGGTCGAGGACGAGGCGCTGCTCGAAGAGGTCTCCGGTCTCGTCGAATGGCCGGTCGTTCTCATGGGCAGTTTCGACGAGGCCTTCCTGTCGATCCCGCCGGAAGTCATCCGGCTGACGATCAAGGCCAACCAGAAGTGCTTCGTGATCCGTCCGCAGACGGGCGGGGGGCTGTCCAACCGCTTCATCCTCGTGGCCAACATCGAGGCGAGCGATGGCGGCAAGGAAATCATTCACGGCAACGGCAAGGTCGTGCGCGCGCGCCTTTCCGACGCGCTCTATTTCTGGCAGTCCGACCAGGGCGATCTGCCCGACCTCGACACGCTGACGGCGTCTGCCGAAAAGTTTGGCCTCGACCTGAAGAAGCCGCTCGACCAGCGCATGGCAAAGCTCGACCATTTGGGCGTGACGTTCCATGCCAAGCTCGGCACGCAAGGCGAGCGTGTCGAACGCATCCGGCGCCTGGCGCGTGAACTGGCCCCGATCGTCGGCGCCGATCCCGATCTCGCCGATCGCGCCGCCGTGCTTGCCAAAGCGGATCTGACCACCGACGCCGTCGGCGAGTTCCCCGAACTGCAAGGCCTGATGGGCCGCCGCTACGCCGAGCTGCAGGGCGAAAGCTTGGCGGTCGCCGCTGCCATCGAAGATCACTACAAGCCGCTCGGCCCGACCGATACCGTCCCCCGCGAACCGGTCACCATCGCCGTGGCACTTGCCGACAAGATCGATCTGCTAACGGGTTTTTGGGCCATCGACGAGAAGCCGACGGGCTCCAAGGATCCCTACGCGCTGCGTCGCGCAGCGCTGGGCGTAATACGGTTGGTGCTCGAAAACGAGCTGAACTTCTCGATCGATCCGCTCAACGATGTCCAGGTCCTGCGTCATCAGATCGGGAAGACGGCGACTGCGGAGCAGCAACTGGACGCGATCCTTTCGGCGGCAGTCGCCGGTGGACTGCATGGAGACCAGGCGCGGAGCTTGATTGCCCAGGCGAAGCCTGAAGAGCCCGAATGGCTGTCCAGAGTTGAGGACCATGACCCAAGCGTCAGCGATGATCTGCGCTCGTTCATTCAGGACCGGTTGAAGGTCTATCTGCGCGACCAGGGTGTTCGTCACGATTTCGTGGACGCTGTGATGCTGTCCGGAAGCTGCAACCTGTTTGCGATCGTTCAAAGGGTTCAGGCTCTTGGTCAACTGCTCGACACCGAAGAAGGAAAGAACCTTCTCGCCGGCACCAAGCGGGCGGCGAACATTCTGGCGGCGGAAGAGAAGAAGGGCACGGCTATCGCCGATGAAGTCGATCCTGCGCTTCTTCGCACGGAGGAAGAGAAGCATCTCTTTAACGCGGTGATTCAAACCGAGAACGAAGCCGTCCAAGCGATTCAGAATGAAGACTATTCGGCCGCCATGCGCGCGCTTGCGGCATTGCGTGAACCGATTGATTCATTCTTCGAACACGTCCTCGTAAACGACGAGGACGACAGCGTCCGTGCCAACCGGCTGGCGCTTCTGGCACGTATTCGTTCTGCCACCGCGCAGGTTGCAGATTTCTCACGCATTGTGGGCTGAAACCAATAACAGTCCCTGACGTTTCCCCTGCGAAATCTCGTAGGGGCAATCTGGAGAGAAGCGAATGGGACTGTTCAGCGGCCTGCTTGGCCATGCGTCCGACCTTGATCTTGCGGGCGTGACTGAGGAATTGCGGCCGATCCTGGCGGATGGCGAGGAGGTTGAACTCGGCTTCCAGATCATCCGCGACCAGATGATCTTCACCGACCGCCGCATCATCCTGATCGACAAGCAGGGGATGACCGGGCGCAAGCGCGAATATCTGTCGATCCCATATAAGTCGATCACCATGTTCTCGGTCGAGAACAATGGCTCGTTCGACATGGACGCCGAGATGAAGGTCTGGATTTCAGGCCAGGGCGCACCGATCGCGAAGACGCTCGATCGCAAGTCGAACGTCGCCGGCATCCAGAGCGCTCTGGCGAAGGGCGTCTGTCGCTAAATTCGCAGAGGTTGGCTGAGCCTGGACGTCAGTTCAGGCGCAGCTCGAACGTGTTCACGCTCATGGATCCGGAAAGCGACGACGTCTGCGCATCCATGTCGATGCCCTGCGCAGGGATATCGAGCGCGGCGCGCGGCGCGGAAAAGTCGGGAGCGATGATTTCCACGTCGGACTCTTCCATCGCTTCAGGCGATGCCGATGCCGTCATGGGACGCTGAGCGCCATAAAGCAGGTCGGCGCTCGTGACGGTGACCACCGGGGTGCCGCCGAGCATATTGTCGGTGCGGGCGACCTTCTCGACGCCGTCTTCCTGGAAAATCCGCGCGCCTTGCGCCTGAAGCTCTATCAGCTCGGCTTCAGCCTGGGTCTGGCGCTTCTGCGGGCAGGTGGAGCAGGTGATCACATCCACGCTGGAAAAGCCCGGTTCGCGCGGCTGCCAGGTCTCGACGGACTGTGCCGACGCCGGCAGGGACGCCATTGAAACCAAGGAGACTGCGAAGACTACGCGCAACATGATCGACCCTCGATAAGCCTGGCCGCCTCGACACGAAGGCGGATTTGGCCGCGAGGGTAACCACTTCACCTTTCGATCCGGTGTCGGAAGGTGCTTAACGAAGCCTTAGCAGCTTAGCGGTCAAGCGCCCGCCAGCCGATGTCGCGCCGGCAGAACCCGTCCGGCCACGAAATTCGGTCGACCGCCTGATAGGCGCGGTCTCGGGCGCCGGCGACATCCTTTGCCATGGCGGACACGTTGAGCACCCGCCCGCCATTGGCGGTGAGTTGTCCATCATGCAGGGCCGTTCCGGCATGGAACACCTTCGCGCCTTCGACAGCATCAGCTTCGGCAATGCCGTCGATCGCGGTGCCCTTCTTGTAGGCGCCGGGATAGCCATTGGCAGCCATCACGACTGTCAGCGCCACATCGTCGTGCCAGCGTGCACTCATCGTCGAAAGGGTACCGTCGGCTGCCGCCTTCATAAGAAGAAGGATGTCGTCCTTCAGCCGCATCATCATCACCTGGCATTCCGGATCGCCGAAACGCACATTGTACTCGATGAGCTCGGGGCCTTTGTCGGTGATCATTAGACCGGCATAGAGCACGCCCTTGAAGGGCATGCCGCGCGCTTTCATGCCGCGCAGCGTCGGCTCGATGATATCCACCATGGTGCGCTGGACCATGTCGGCCGTCATCACGGGAGCCGGCGAGTAGGCGCCCATGCCGCCGGTGTTGGGACCCGTGTCGCCATCACCGACGCGCTTGTGATCCTGTGCGCTGGTCAGCGGCAGGGCGGTCTCGCCGTCGCAGAGGCAGAAGAAGCTCGCTTCCTCGCCATCGAGAAAGGCTTCGACCACGACTTCGGCTCCGGCATCGCCAAAGGCGCCTTCGAAGCAATCGTCGACGGCGGCAAGCGCCTCGTCGAGCGTCATGGCCACGGTCACGCCCTTGCCAGCGGCCAGCCCATCGGCCTTGATGACGATCGGCGCGCCTTGCGCACGGACATAGGCCTTGGCCTTGGGCGCATTGTTAAAGCGCTGATAGGCACCAGTTGGAATGGCGTATTCCGCGCACAGATCCTTGGTGAAGCCCTTGGAGCCTTCGAGCTGCGCTGCGGCAGCCGTCGGTCCGAAAGCGGCAATGCCTGCTTCATCGAGCGCATCGACGAGGCCGGCGACCAACGGCGCCTCCGGGCCGACCACGACGAGGTCGACGCCGTTCTCGCGGCAGAAGCCGATCACGGCATCGTTGTCGGCGGTGTCCAGAGCGACGATTTCGGCTTCTTCGGCGATGCCCGGATTGCCGGGCGCTGCATAAAGGCGGCCGAGCAGCGGGGAGGCAGCGATCTTCCAGGCGAGCGCATGTTCGCGGCCGCCCGATCCGATGAGAAGCACGTTCATGAAGCTTGGTCCCCGGCAAGTCAGTGTTGCGGGTCGGTAAAGCCTGCGTGAGCAATTGGGTCAAGAGGGCGTTCCTCAGCCGCGCGGTGAAGCCTTGACCGCACAAAGCCCCGCTGCCACTGATCCGCCATGAACGACACATCCCCCATGGGCGACCGCGTCGCCGACGCACCGTCCGGAAACTTCGTCTACAAGGTGCTGCCGCGCGTTCTGTGGCCCTATGCGCAGCTTGCCCGCTGGGACCGGCCGATCGGCTGGCAATTGCTCCTGTGGCCGTGCCTCTGGTCGGCGGCGCTCGCCGGAAACTTGCCCGGTGCGCTCGAAGCGGGATACACGCTTGCGGATCTGGTGCGCCACTGCGTGCTCTTCACCATCGGCGCAATTGCCATGCGGGGTGCGGGCTGCACCTATAATGACCTTGTCGACCACAAGATCGATGCGGAAGTTGCCCGCACCCGCTCGCGCCCCCTGCCATCGGGCCGGGTGAGCCGTGGCCAGGCGCAGATTTTCATTCTGTTACAATCGCTCGTCGGCTTGTTCGTTCTGCTGTCCTTCAACGGTTTCGCAATCGTCCTCGGCTTTGCCTCGCTCGCCTTCGTTGCGATCTATCCTTTTGCGAAGCGCTTCACGGACTGGCCGCAATTTTTTCTCGGGCTTGCCTTTTCCTGGGGCGCGCTGATGGGTTGGGCAACAGCCTTCGGCACGCTTTCGATTGCCCCGGTTGTCCTTTACGTCGGTGCGATTCTGTGGACGATCGGCTACGACACGATCTATGCGCATCAGGACAAGGAAGATGACGCCCTGGTCGGCGTGCGTTCTACCGCTCTGCTCTTCGGCAGCCGCACCAAGCTGTGGCTGGATCGGCTCTATGGGGCTGCCGTGCTTTGCATGCTGGCGTCTTTCGTGCTGACCGGCGTGCATGTCGTGGCCTATCTCGGCCTCGCAGCAGCGGCAGCGCATTTCGTCTTCCAGACGCGAAAGCTCGATATCGACAATCCGGACGAGTGCCTGAAGTTATTCAAGTCGAACACCCTTGTCGGAGCGCTGCTGTTTGCCGGCTTGCTCGCCGGCGCAATTTTCCGCCTTGGTGCCTGACGGCTGGACAACGAAAAAAGGCCGAACATTGCTGCTCGGCCCCTTCCTAGTTCGAATGCGATCGAGATGGATCGATTACTGTGCAGGCTCTTCAGCAGCCGGGCCACGCGGCGATTCGCCGTCTTCCATGTCCTCAGCGGCCTGCGAAGCGTCTGGGCCGGTGGTTACGCCCGAAGCATCTTCTTCAATCATTTCGTCTTCAGAGACGACTGGTGCAGAAGGTGACTCGCCATCGTCGCCGTCATTATCGGCCTGCTCTTCGTCAGGGCCGGTCGTCGTGCCCATGACTTCAGTGTCTTCTTCTTCGATGATCGGGCCGTCCGGCGACTCGCCGGCGTCAGCATTGTTGTCGGCAGCCTGTGCAAGGATGATCGGCGCTTCTGCGCGATCGGTTGCGCTGTGATCGCCAACCATGGGGGCTGCGATCGCTGCGGAAGACATCAGCGTAGCGGTAAGAAGTGCGATAACCTTGGTCAAAGTCGTTCTCCTGATAATCTCGGTGACAGATTTATTTCTGTCTTATTGATCGTTCAGCTTCGGGATCACGACGTTTAGCCTTGGTCTAACAGTCTCTAAAACTGTTGAGAGGCGCGCCGTGCGGTGCCGATGCTGTAAGAACGAGGACTGGACTGTATCGTTCCACGAGATATCAGATATTTATACTTAAGATATCGCTATATTAGATTACTGTAAAACTCACCGGCGGGCTATGATCTCCTCGCCGTCGATCACCAGACAGGCAATCCCGAGCGTGCCGGTCTTGCGACGCACCAGGAAGCGCGGCCGACGGTCGGCGAAGAATGCATGGTGGCGGCGCGGGCGTGTGCGACCGACAGTCAGCGGGCCGATGGCATTTTCGAGTGGCCGCGCGACGCCGTCGGCTTCGACCATCAGCATGGGCAGGTTGAAGACGGAAGCCCAACTGCGCCAGTCGGCGGCGATATCGCCGAGATCGTGCGAGACGAGCAGCGGTACGCAAAGTTCCGGATCCGTATGGTGCAGTTCGAGCGTGACGGTGATCTGGCCATCGCCATGATCGATGGCCCGGGCAGCGACGCCTGCGAAGATGCGCGAGGGGAGTGCGACGGACAGCGGCAGGCCGCTTGCCGGCAGTTGACGACGCATCACGGCGCCGCGCTTGTCGATCGTGATCGTGACAGCTTCGGTCTGGCTCCGGGCGCAGTAAGTGACGTGCTGCGGCAGATGGCCGGGATCCAGCCGGAGTTCGTGACCTGCCCAAACGGGCTTGCTTTGTGACTTCAGAACCGTGTTCGACATTGACCACACCCTTGTTGACACTCTCGAGAGCCGGTTTTCCGGTCTTCCCGCCGGAGCGCTTGGTCGCGCTCTCTGTTGTGTCTGACTGTAGGGTGCCGGGGTTCCAGCCCACTTAAAATTCGCAGTTAAAAAACCTTGACCTTTCCGATGGTTACCAAAGTCGGAAGGTCAGCGCGTCTGGAGTACCTTTCCGGGATTCATGATCCCGGCCGGGTCGAATGCCGCCTTGATGCGCTGCATGAGGTCGATTTCGATCGGTGCGCGGATCGCCGCAAGCTCGTCCCGCTTCATCTGGCCGATGCCGTGCTCGGCGGAAATCGAGCCTCCGAAGGAGAGGGCCAGGGCATGGACCTTCGCGCTCACCGCATCCCAGCGGGCGAGAAACGTCTCCCGGTCGGCGCCGACCGGTTGGGAGATGTTGTAGTGGATGTTCCCGTCGCCGAGATGGCCGAAGGCGACGATCCGGGCGCCGGGCACGATCGCCTGCACGAGGGGCTCGGCTTGAGCGAGGAACGCCGGAATAGCGGCGACAGGCACCGAGATGTCGTGCTTGATCGATCCGCCCTCGGGCTTCTGGGCCCAGGACAGTGCTTCACGCATGTGCCAGAACTGCTGCGCCTGTGTCTCGTTTTGCGCCACGACGGCATCGTCGACGGTCCCATCCTCGAGGGAAGCGCTTAACAGAGCCTCCATCTGATGGCGCGCTGCGTCCGCGGAGAGGTTCGAGGAAATCTCGATCAGCACATACCAGTCATGCGGCTCAGCGAATGGATCGCGCACGCCGTCGATGTGGCGCGCGGTAAACTCCACACCGATGCGCGCCATGAGCTCGAATGCCGTTAGCGCGCTTCCTGAAAGCGCCTCTGCATGGCGGAAGAGCTTGAGCGCAGCGTCGGGCGATGTCAGCCCTACGATCGCAACTTCGCGTCCCGCCGGCATCGGGAAGAGTTTGAGAACCGCCGCCGTGATGACCCCGAGCGTGCCTTCCGCGCCGATGAAGAGATCGCGCAGATCGTAGCCGGTGTTGTCCTTCTTCAGCTTGCGCAGCGCCGTCCACACTTCGCCGGTGGGCAGAACCACCTCGAGCCCCAGGCAAAGCTGACGCGTATTGCCATAGGCAAGCACCGCCGTGCCGCCGGCATTCGTCGAAAGATTGCCGCCGATCTGGCAGGAGCCTTCGGCGCCCAGCGAAAGCGGAAAAAGCTTGCCGACCTCAGCCGCCGATTCCTGGATCGTCTGCAAAACGACGCCCGCCTCGACCGTCATCGTCCCTCCGATGGCGTCGATGTCCAGGATGCGGTTCATGCGCGAGAGCGAGAGGATGACGGCGGGTGGACCTTCCGCAAGCGGCACCTGGCCGCCCGTCAGCCCCGTATTCCCGCCCTGGGGGATGATCGCCGTCTTGGTTTCCGTCGCAAGCTTCAGGATCGCCGCGACCTCTTCCTTAGTCCCGGGGCGGAGAACGAGCGGAGTCGTCGCTTGATAGAGATCGCGGTGTTCGTGGGTGAAGCCTTGTGTGTCTGATGGATCGGTCAATGCGTTGCCGGGACCGACGATGGCAGCGAAGCGCTCGATGAGGGATGGGGAGAGGGAAGGGGACAAGCTCATCTCTGACGATCTAGGGCAAATCAGCCGAATTGTGTACCGGCAGCAGGCTCGATGCCGCGCGGTGCGGCCGCGCGCTGCAGACGGTCGTTGATGGCTTCCCCAAGAGCAGTGGTCGGGATCGGCGCAAAGACGATCGCCGATCCGCCGAGTTGATCGGCCCGCTGCATCGCGTCGAAAAGCTGCGCTGCCGCTTCCGTGAGGCGGCCGGTCGGGCTGAGATCGATGACGGCGCGCGCATCGTCCCTGCCCGCGATCGGTTGATCGGCAAAATTGATCAGCACTTCCGACGGCGCGACCGAGATCACGTTCAGCCGGACCGGTGCGTCGGGGGCGTAATGCGAGGCCATCATGCCCGGTGCTTCCAGCACGCCCGGCGTTTCGTGGCGGAGGAGCGCGTGGCCGGTTACCGCTTCGATCTCGTCGCGTGACAGGCCACCGGGGCGCAGGAGGATCGCACGGCCGTTCTCGACCTTGACGATGGTAGATTCCAGGCCGACGGCACAGGGGCCGGCATCGAGGACGAGCGACACGGCGGCGCCGAGGTCCTCGGCGACATGCTCCGCACGCGTCGGACTGATGCGGCCTGAGCGGTTGGCGCTGGGCGCCGCGATCGGCTTGCCGAAACGCCGGATGATGTCGCCGGCGATCCCCCGCGGGACCCGCACCGCCAATGTCTCGAGACCCGCGGTGACCAGCGAGGCGACCGGCGATTGCGCCAGGCGTGGCAGGACGAGTGTCAGTGGTCCCGGCCAGAAGGCGTCGGCGAGCTTTTCTGCAAGCGGTTCAAAGCGCACATGCGCCTCGGCCATGGTGCGATCGCTCATGTGGCAGATCAGCGGATTGAAGCGCGGCCGGCCCTTGGCGTCGTAGATGCCGGCGACCGCTTCGCCATTGGTGGCGTCGGCAGCGAGCCCGTAGACCGTCTCCGTCGGCAAGCCGAGGAGATCGCCGCGCGCAAGGACGGCGCAGGCCGCCTCGATGGCCCGCTCCGGTGCGTCGGCAATGGAAAGAATGTCGGCCAATTAAAGCTCCGCACGCTTGCACACCCGCGCGATAGCCGGGAAAAGAAGGGGTCCCGACCGCGTGGTCGCCAGCCCGTTGGCCATACGAGCATCGCCCGATAAAGACAACATCCCTTGCCGGATGTCTTACCTTTACGTAAAAAGCAGAAAGCGCGTCTGATGAGCTTGATCAAGAGAATCTGACGCGCCGCAATTCGTACAGATGTTCCCGGCTATGACAGGGGCCGGCTATGACAGGGGAGAGTGTCATGTACCGCGCACCCGTTTCGGAAATCGCATTTTCGCTGAAGCATGTGGCAGGCCTGAAGGAGGCGCTGGACGGTGAACGTCTCGGCGATCTTTCCGAAGATCTTGTCGACGCGATTCTGGAAGAGGCGGGCCGCTTCGCCACCGATCAGCTCGCCCCGACGGCAGAAGCCGGCGACAAGCACGGCACGCCCTTGAAGGACGGTGTCGTCACCATGCCGCCCGGTTGGAAGGACGTCTATCACCGCTGGATCGAGGGCGGCTGGAACGCTCTGTCGGGCCCCGAGGCCTATGGTGGCCAACAGCTGCCGACCATGCTGTCCGTCGCCGCCTCCGAGATGTGGGCCGCCGCCAACATGGCATTCGGGCTCGGCCCGCTTCTGACCGTCGGCGCAGTCGAGGCGCTGGACAAGCACGGTTCTCAGGACCTGAAGGATCGTTATCTCGCCAAGCTCGTCTCCGGCGAGTGGATGGGGACGATGAACCTGACCGAGCCGCAGGCAGGTTCCGACCTTAATGCCCTCAAGGCGCGCGCGGAGCGCCGCGACGATGGCAGCTACCGCATCTTCGGCCAGAAGATCTACATCACCTTCGGCGAGCACGACCTGACGGACAACATCATCCATCTCGTGCTGGCACGGCTGCCCGATGCGCCGGCCGGCACGCGCGGCATTTCGCTCTTCCTGGTGCCCAAGTTCCTGCCGGACGAGAACGGCGCTCCCGGCGCGCGCAACGACGTGTTCTGCAATGGCGTCGAGCACAAGCTCGGCATTCACGGTTCGCCCACCTGCACGATGATCTATGGCGACGGTAAGCACGGCGAGGAAGCGGGCGCGGTCGGCTGGCTGATCGGCGAGGAAAATCGCGGCCTCGCCTGCATGTTCACGATGATGAATAACGCCCGTCTGAATGTCGGCGTCCAAGGCGTGGCCGTCGCCGACGCCGCCTATCAGAAGGCACTGGCCTACGCGCTGGATCGCCGCCAGGGCAAGGCGCCCGGTGATACGAGCGAAGGCATGAGCCCGATTATCGAGCATCCGGACGTCCAGCGCGACCTTCTCACCATGAAGGCGCTGACGCAGGCCGCGCGCGCCATCTGCCACGCCTGCGCCCATGCGATCGATTATGCGCATGCAACGGAGGGCGACGATGCACGGCATTGGCAGGAACGCGCCAATCTGCTGACGCCGGTGGCCAAGGCCTTCTCGACCGATGTCGGCTGCCAGGTCGCCTCGATCGGCGTGCAGGTCCATGGCGGCATGGGCTATGTGGAAGAGACAGGTGCTGCGCGTTTCATGCGTGATGCCCGCATTGCACCGATCTACGAGGGCACCAACGGCATCCAGGCGATCGACCTTGTCATGCGCAAGCTGCCGCTTTCGGGCGGCGCCCAAGTCGCCGGCTATATCGCCGAGTTGCGTCAGGTCGCCGAAGCCGTGACGACGTCCAACCGCGAGGGCTTCGGCACGACCGGCGAGCGGCTTTCCCGCGCGATCGACGATCTCGAAGCAGCGACGAACTGGCTCACCGAAGCGACGCAGGCAGGACGCCAGCAGGAGGCGCTGGCAAGCGCACAGCCATATCTGCGCCTGTTCGGGCTTGCCGCCGGCGGTGTCTACCTCGCCAAGGGCGCGCTGGCATCGGACGAGGACGCCCGCGTTGCGCTCTGCCGCTTCGCGGCCGAAAACCTGTTTAACGAAACCGCAGCCTTGAAGATCAGCGTCATTGAAGGCGCCGGCAGCTTGATCGCTGCGCGCAGCGCCCTGACGGCGGCATGAGGACCGACAGCATGAGCGACGACACGATCCTGATCGAGCGGCCAGAGAGTGCGCCCGGCGTGCAGATCATCCGCATGAACCGGCCGGAAAAGAAGAACGCGCTGACCCGCACCATGTATGCGGCCATGACCGATGCGCTGCGCCAGGGCGATGCCGACCCGGACGTGCGGGCGCATCTCTTCCTCGGTGCGCCCGGCGCGTTCTCGGCCGGCAACGACATGCAGGATTTCCTCGCCTTCGCCATGGGCGGCTCGTTGGGAGCTGAAGTGATCGATTTCCTGAAGGCGCTGGCGACGACACGCAAGCCGCTGCTTGCAGGCGTCGATGGCCTGGCGATCGGGGTTGGCACGACGCTGACTTTTCACTGCGACATGACGATCGCCTCCGATCGGTCGCTATTCCGCACGCCCTTCACCGATCTCGCTATCGTGCCTGAAGCCGCATCCACGTTGCTCCTGCCGAACATTGCGGGCCATCAGCGCGCCTTCGCCATGCTCGCTGCGGGGCTTCCTTTCTCGGCCGAGGAGGCGCGCGAGGCCGGCTTCGTATGGCGCGTCGTGGGTCCGGATGCCCTGGAGGCCGAAGCACTTTCTTTTGCTCGCGATATCGCCGCAAAGCCTCCCCAGGCACTCGCCATCGCGCGTGATCTGATCCGTGGCTCCGAGCAGCAGGTGCTGGAGCGGATCGATGCCGAGGCCGAGCATTTCAAGGCTCAGTTGAAGTCCGCCGAAGCGCGCGCCGCTTTCGAGGCGTTCATGAGCCGAAAGAAGTAGCGCCAGCGGGGGCTCGCTCAGCCCTTGCGCTCCAGCAGGGCGACGGCTTCCACATGGGGCGACCAGAGAAACTGGTCGATCGGCTGCACGGAGAGCAGCTTGTAACCGCCATCGATGAGGAATCGGAGATCCCGCGCCAGCGTCGTGGGATTGCAGGACACCGCTGCGATCCGACGGATCGACGAACGCGCGAGTTCGCGCGACTGTGCTTCGGCACCGGCACGCGGCGGATCGAAGACGAGGCCGTCGAAGGGTTTCAGGTCCATACCCATCAGCGGGCTGCGGAAGAGATCCTGCTTCTGGTGCGTCACGGGGCGAAGCCCCTGCGTCGCACGCGCAGCCGCATCCAGTGCCGCCAGAGCGAGCTTGTCGTTCTCCACCGCGTGAACCGGCGCGAATTCTGCCAATCTCAGCGCAAACGTGCCGCTGCCGGCAAAGAGATCGGCGATCCGCTTCGAAGGCTTCAGATGCGCCGAAACGATCTGCGCCATGTGGCCTTCCGCGATCGCGCTTGCCTGCACGAACCCGCCGGGCACCGGCGTAACGGATGCCTTGCCGAATTGGATGATCGGTCGACGCGGCTCCACGAGAACCTCGCCGTCGACGGTGACCCGGGCGATTTCGCTCAGGCCCAATATCGTCTCGATGGCCAGCAGCCGGCGTCGATCCTGAAGTTTCATGGGACCGGCAATGGCGATGTCGAGCCCGGAGACGGTGGCGAGCACGCTCACCCGAAAGGCAGCGGTACCGGTTGCAACCGCCGTCGCGACACGCCGGATCGTATCCAGTCTCTGCGATATGGCGGGCACGGCAATGGGGCAGACGCGGATCGGCACGATCTGGTGAGAGCGTGCGGCTGCAAAGCCGAGGATGACCGATTGGTCGGTGCGCATGCCTGTCAAGACCAGGCGCCGGCGCTCACCCGGCTGCGCTGCGATCAGTGGTTTCAGTGGCACATCGATCTTGTGTTCGGCTAACGCCTGGCGAACCAGACCGGCCTTCCAGTCCCGATAGGCGTCCATGTCGTAATGCTGCAATGAGCATCCGCCGCAGGCGCCGCCTTCGCCGTCGGGCCCGAAATGCGGGCAGGGCGGTTCTACCCGCAGAGGCGAGGCGCTTTTGAGCGCCATCAGCGTCGCTTTGGTTTTCTCGCGCGCGATCGAGGCGGTCTCACCTGGCAGGGTGAACGGCACGAAAACCGGTCCGGTCTCCGTATGCGCCACGCCATCGCCCTGAGCACCAAGTTCGCTGATATCGACGGTTTCGGCGCTCATGTCTTCTCTCCAGCCAGCAGATATTCCTGGTTGCCGTCGCCGCCCGCGATCGGTGAAGGGACGAAGCCGGTGGCGCGCCAACCCGCCTGTGCGCCGAGCCACCGCTCCAGATCCTGCGCGACCTCGATCCCTTGCGTGGGATCCTTCAGGAGGCCGCCCTTGCCGATCGCATCCCGGCCAGCCTCGAACTGGGGTTTGACGAGAAGCACGCAGAACGATCCGGGCGCGGCGAGCGAGAGCGCCGGCGGCAGGGCAAGCTTGAGCGAAATGAAGCTCACATCGCTGACGACGCAATCGATGGTCGGGTGCCCGATCTGCTCGGCCGTGAGGTTGCGCGCGTTCAAGCCTTCGTAGGACGTGACGGAGGGATGGTTTGCGAGCGAGGGGTGCAACTGGCCGTGCCCGACATCGACCGCGACCACGTGTGCAGCGCCGCGTTCGAGAAGAACCTGGGTGAAGCCACCTGTCGATGCGCCGATGTCGAGCGCGGTTCGACCGGTGGGATCGAGGTTGAAGGCATCGAGCGCCGCAATGAGCTTCAATGCTGCACGCGAGACGTAGGCGCTGGCATCGTCCTCGATCGCCAACGCATCCGCAAAAGCCGTCGGGTGACCGGGCTTGCGCACGACCGCGCCGTTTACCGCCACCGTTCCGCGCAGGATCGCATCGCGTGCACGGGATCGCGTGTCGTAAAGACCGCGATCGACCAGCACGCGGTCCAACCGCTCCCTGACGCTGGGGTCAGCTGCCACGTCATCGTCGGTATTCTGGATATTTTGTCCAATCATGGCGTGGGCTATGCGCGTTGATGGTGCCCATGACAAGCACTTGCCCCACAATTCAGGTCGGGACTGTACGCAGTTGCTGCGCGTTTTTGTTAGTGATGGCAAATATGTCCAAGTCTTGTGACACTGCCATTGCATTTCGCGGGAATTCTGGTTTGGTGCGGCCGAAGATGGTCGCGCCTCCGCGCGCAGTTCAGCGTGGGATTTGTGCAGCAGGCTTCTATCAGTTCAGTCCAGCGGATGCTCGATCGCACCGAAACGCTTCGGGCGAGCCCTGCAAAGCGGTGGTTGTTTGCGGTTATCGCTTTCGGCCTCGCCTTCGGCGCTCGTTTCTGGCTGGAAGAGCGCCTGCCGCCGGGCTTCCCGTATCTGACGTTTTTCCCTGCGGTGATTCTCACGACTTTCTTCGTGGGGCTCGCGCCCGGCATCGCGGTTGGCGTTGCTTCGTTCTTCGCGGCCTGGTTCTTTTTCATCGCGCCGATCGGAAGCTTCGAGCTGAACGGTCCGGCGATCATCGCACTCGCGTTTTTCGTGGCGATCGTGACGGTGGATGTGCTTTTGATCCATTGGATGCACGTGGCGCTCGATCGGCTGAAGCGAGAGCAGATGGTGTCACACCGGCATGCTGAAGAGCGCGACGTTCTCTTCAAGGAAATGCAGCACCGCGTTTCCAACAACCTGGCCGTCGTCAGCGCGCTGTTGAATGCGCAGAAGCGATCTTTGCCGGAAGGCGAGGCGGCAACCGCGCTCGCCCAGGCCGCCACGCGGGTCAATCTCGTGGCACGCATGCAGCGCGAGCTTTACGACCCCGCGCATCAGAGCCTCGACTTTGCCGCGTATCTCAAGGCGCTCGGACCGGACATCCTGGAAGCGATGGGCGCGCGCCATGTCACCTACGATGCGCAGGTCACCGCGATCGACGTTTCGTCTGACATGGCGGTGCCGCTCGGACTGATCGCGACCGAACTGATCTCGAATTCGGTCGAACATGCCTTCGCGCAGAAGCGGCAGGGCACGATCAGCGTGAACCTTGCTCAAGTGGACGGATCGGATGGCGCCTATGTTATGCGCGTCAGGGACGATGGGCCGGGCTGGCCGGACGCTTTCAAGCCGGATACGTCGCGTAATCTCGGCATGCGTATCGTGATGTCGCTTGCCCAGCAGATTGGCGGCCAGTTCAGCTATCACAACGATGGCGGCGCCGTTTCGAGCCTTGCCTTCCGGATCGATGGCCGCAAGGCCTGAGAGCTAAGCTCGCTGAAGGCGATCAGGCCTTCGCAGGAAGGTCGACGTCATCCTGGCCGAGCGCCCGGAAGACAGTGTCCACGATGCCCTTGCGATCGAGCCCGGCCTTGGCGACCATCACCTCGGGCTTGGCCTGATCCATGAAGATGTCGGGCATGACGAGCGAACGCACCTTGAGCCCGTTGTCGAGCAGGCCTTCGTTCGACAGATAGTGCAGCACATGCGAGCCGAAGCCGCCGACGGAGCCTTCCTCGATGGTGATCAGCACCTCGTGCTTGGATGCAAGCTCGGCGATCATCGTTTCGTCCAGCGGCTTGCAGAAGCGGGCATCGGCGACCGTCGTCGACAGGCCGGCGGCATCGAGGTCTTCCGCCGCAAGCAGCGCGTCTGCAAGCCGTGTCCCGAACGAGAGAAGCGCGATCTTGGCGCCCTGCTTGACGATGCGACCCTTGCCGATCGGCAGGATCTCGCCACGCTCAGGCATCTCGATCCCGACACCCTCGCCACGTGGATAGCGGAATGCGATCGGGCCGTCGTCATAGGCAGCAGCCGTTCGCACCATGTGCTTCAGTTCGGCTTCATCGGCAGGCGCCATGACGACGAAGCCCGGCAGGGTCGCCAGATAGGTCGTGTCGAAGGAACCGGCATGCGTGGCGCCGTCGGCACCGACGAAGCCGGCGCGGTCGATGGCAAAGCGGACTGGCAGGTTCTGGATGGCAACGTCGTGCACGACCTGGTCGTAGCCGCGCTGCAGGAATGTCGAATAGATGGCCACGAATGGCTTGAGCCCTTCCGTCGCCATTCCGGCTGCGAAGGTGACGGCGTGTTGCTCGGCGATGCCGACATCGAAAGTACGCGCAGCAAATTCATTGGCGAATTTGCCGAGCCCAGTGCCGTCCGGCATGGCGGCGGTCACCGCGACGATCCGATCGTCCTGTCGCGCTTCGCCGATCAGAGCATCGGCAAAAACGTTCGTGTAGCTCGGTGCATTCGGTTTGGCTTTTGCCTGGGTGCCGGTGATCACATCGAATTTGGAAACGCCGTGATATTTGTCGGCAGCCGCTTCGGCCGGCGGGTAGCCCTTGCCCTTCTGGGTGACGACGTGAATGAGCACCGGCCCGCGCCCGTTGTCGCGCACATTGCGCAGGACAGGCAGCAGGTGGTCGAAGGAATGACCGTCGATCGGGCCGATGTGATAGAAGCCCATCTCCTCGAACAGCGTCCCACCGGTCACGTAGCCGCGGGCGTGCTCGACGGCGCGTGTGATGGCGCGGTCGACCGATCGGCCGAGATAGGCCGTCAGCTTCTTGCCGAATTCGCGGATGCCCATATAGGTCCGGCCCGACGCCAGACGCGCCAGATAGGCGCTCATGGCGCCGGTCGGCGGCGCGATCGACATGTCGTTGTCGTTGAGGATGACGATGAGCCGCGCATCGAGTGCGCCGGCATTGTTCAGCGCTTCATAAGCCATGCCGGCTGACAGCGCGCCGTCGCCGATGACGGCGATGACGTGCCGGTTCTTGCCCGTCAGGTCGCTGGCGACCGCCATACCAAGGCCGGCCGAGATCGATGTCGAGGAATGGGCGGCGCCGAAGGGGTCGTAGGCGCTCTCGTCCCGCTTGGTGAAACCGGAAAGCCCGTCTTCCTGGCGCAGCGTGCGGATGCGGTCGCGCCGGCCGGTGATGATCTTGTGCGGATAGCACTGATGGCCGACATCGAAGATCAGGCGGTCTTCCGGCGTATCGAACACCTTGTGGATGGCGAGCGTCAGTTCCACCACGCCCAACCCGGCACCGAGATGTCCGCCCGTGACCGAAACGGCATCGACCATCTCCGCGCGAAGCTCCTTGGCAAGCTGCGGCATCTGGCGGTCGTCGATCGCCTTGAGGTCGGCCGGCCATGTCACGCGGTCGAGCAGCGGAGTTTCCGGTTTCGCGGTATGGGGAAGTTGCGTCACGCTGGCCTCGTTCCGCACGGCATCTTTCAGGCCGTGTCCGGTGTTGTCGTTTCGGTCCGCCTCGCCGCGACCGATCGGGTGCAAAGGTTGTTACTAACCAAAGTCACCGCTGCGGCAAAGGGGTGAATTCCATCAGATATGGCGAGGCGGGGCGTGACTTGCATCCCCCGGGGAGGAGGAAATGTGTCCCGCAATCTGCCGCCACAGCCGCGATCAGGCGGCGCGTGCCATTCAATTGCACCAGGAAAGTGTATTTCAACCCGGTCTTAACGTCTGGACGCTAGGCAGGAACAGGCTGAGTTAAACGGGGCCTGACCGACGCAATGGGACTGATTGCAACTATCCAACGGCAGAGCCGTCGATCCTATCTGGTATCGCAGTTTTCACTTCTGGGGGCATTGTCGGCCACATCAGCCATCGCCCTATCTGCCGATGCTACCGGTTCCATCGTGGCGACCTCGGCAGCCGCGATGGCGGCGGTGGGCTTTTCCATGTTCACGCTTCATCATGCAAGGCGCGGTGTCTACCGCAAGCTGGAGCATGCGCACATCGCCGATGGCGAGCGGCAGCGCATGATGGAAAGCGATGTCATGACCGGTGCGGTAGCGCGACGGCATTTCATGGAATGCCTGGACCAGGCAGTGCGGATCAAGACAGGCGCGCCTGTAACCCTGATGCTGATCGACATCGATCATTTCAAGCAGCTCAACGACACGCTCGGACATCCGGCGGGCGATGCAGCGCTTGTTCATCTCAGCAATTGCCTTCGCCATCAGTTCAAGACGGGCCAAGTCGGGCGGCTGGGCGGCGACGAATTCGCGATCCTCTTCATTGGCACCTCCGAGGACGAAATCGCGCGCCAGACTGCGTCCCTGCTGCAACTAATCGCAAAACCCTTCAGGCACGCAGGGCACGACATCGCCCTCAGCGTTTCGATCGGCACTGCCACGTCGATTGATCGTGCCCATGATGCAAGCGGGCTTTTCCAGAATGCAGACCTGGCGCTTTACGCGAGCAAATCGGCAGGACGCGGGCACGCGACGACGTTCGAGGAGTCCATGCTGCAGGATCGCCGCCGCGTTCGGTATCTCCAGCGCGAGCTGCGAGCTGCGATCTATCTCGACCATCTCGAATTGCACTACCAGCCCGTGGTCGATGCTCAAAAGCAGGTGAAAGGCTTCGAAGCGTTGGTGCGCTGGCGCCATCCCGTGCGCGGCCTTATTCCTCCGATCGAATTCATTCCGGTGGCGGAATCATCGACATTGATCGATCTCCTGGGCGAGTGGGTCTTTACCCGCGCCTGTCAGGATCTGGCTCGGCTCGGGCACCTGAATGTCAGCATCAACGTCTCGGGTGAGCAATTGAAGCGCGACAATCTGGTGGCCATGACCGAGCGGGTTCTCCAACAGACAGGCTGCGCCCCGCAGCGCATCGTCTATGAAATCACCGAAACGGCAGCGACCGACGCAACGCCTGATGTGCTGCGCAGGCTGAACAAATTGCGCGCCATGGGCATCCGCCTGGCGCTCGACGATTTCGGCACCGGACATTGTGGCTTCAACTATCTGAAAACTTTGCCGATCGACGTCATCAAGATCGATCGCAGCTACATCAGCAATCTCGGCAAGGACAGGCTTGCGCAGGTGCTGGTTTCTGCGCTCACGGAAGTCGGCCGGATCCAGGGCGTGTCGGTCGTGGCAGAAGGTATCGAGACGGACGAGGATTTCCAGCTGGCCAAGGCCGCCGGCTGCGATCGCTTCCAGGGTTACGCGATCTGCCGCCCGCAGCCGCTTGAACAGATTGATCTTTCAAATGTCGACGGAGTGCTTGCCGAAGCCTCCTAACGAAGTGAGCCAGCAGCAGCTTTAAAAGCTTAGGCGTCGTCCAGCGGCTCGACGCCCGTCGGCTTGCCGTTCCGGTCGAGCCGGATTTTCTCGACGCGATCTTCGGCGGCCTTCAGCAGCGTTTCGCAATGCTTCTTGAGGGCTTCGCCGCGTTCATAGATGGCGATCGAGCGATCGAGCGGAACATCGCCCCGTTCCAGATCCGAAACGATGCGCTCCAGTTCGGCCAGAGCCTGCTCGAAGCTCAATCCCGCGATTTCGGTGATGGCATCCGGTTGCGCGTTCATGATCATCCTTTCATCAGTCGATGGATATGGATCGCCGCCGACTCGGCCAGCCCCACGAGATCATAGCCACCCTCGAGCAGGCTGACGATGCGGTGGCCCGAGTGGCGTTCGGCAATCTCCATAAGCTTTGCAGTCGCCCAGTCGAAATCGTCGGCAACCAGGTTGATCTGCGCCAGCGGGTCGCGATGGTGCGCGTCGAAGCCAGCCGAAATGATGATCAGATCGGGCATCGCATCCTCGATCGCGGGCAGGATGCGCGATTTGAACGCCTCGCGGAAATGATCGCCCCCCACGTTCGGTGAGAGCGGGGCATTGACGATATTGCCCTTCGTGCCGGTCTCCCCAAGCGCGCCGGTGCCCGGGTAGAGCGGCATCTGGTGGGTCGAGAGATAAAGCACCGACGGGTCGTTCCAGAAGATGTCCTGGGTGCCGTTTCCGTGATGCACGTCCCAATCGATGATCGCGACGCGGTCGCAGCCATATTTGCGCTGGGCATGGCGGGCGGCGATAGCGGCATTGTTGAACAGGCAGAAGCCCATTGCCTTGTCCGCTTCGGCGTGGTGGCCGGGCGGGCGCGACGCGACGAAGACGTTGTCGGCCTTGTTGGTGAACACGTCGTCGACAGCGGCCATCGCGGCGCCGACGGCCGTCAACGCGGCCTCAAGGCTGCGCGGGCTCGCATGGGTGTCGGCATCGATCTGGGTCATGCCCTCTTCGGGGATGCTGCCGCGAACCCGGTTCAGATAGGTCTCGGGATGGGCGAGCAGGACCGCTTCTTCCGGCGCCAGCGGAGCCTCGACCCGGACGAGGGCATCGAAGTTCTCATGCTCCAGCGCCGCGGCCACTGCCCGAAGGCGGTCTGGGCGTTCGGGATGCCCGGCGGGCACCAGATGCTCCAGGAAGATCGGGCTCGTATAAAGCTTGGTCGTCATGACGCGCTTCCCCGGGGTGTGATCAAGAGCAGATTTCTGTCTCTGTGATGGCGATGCCGAAGCCTTCTAGCCCGACATAGTGCCGTTCGCGCGAGGCGAGCAGGCGGATCGACGTGATGCCGAGGTCCTTCAGGATCTGGGCGCCGAGGCCGATTTCCAGCCATTCGTTCTCGCGGGCCTTCGCTTCGTCATGTTCTTCGATGCCGAGCGCTGCGCGTCCCGAATTCTGGTGGCCGACGCCGACCGATCCTTCGCGAAGATAGACGATCACGCCACGTCCGTGAGCGGCAACGCGCTCCATGTAGGTATCAATGGGCCGCGGCATGCCGAACACGTCCTGCACGGATCCGACCTGAAGCCGCACCGGCACGTCCTCGCCGTCGCGAATGTCGCCGAAGACGATGGCGAGGTGATGCATTGGGTCCCAGGGCAGCGAATAGGAGTGCGCGACCGCGCGCCCGTGCGGCGTCTCGATCGGGAAGGTGGCGTTCTGCTTGACGAGTGTTTCCTTGCGCTGCCGATAGGCAATCAGATCGGCGACGGAGACCTGCTTGAGGCCCTTGTCCTGTGCGAACGCCTCCACCTGCGGGCCACGCATGACGGTGCCGTCGTCGTTGACGAGTTCGCAGATGACGCCGATCGGGGGAAGGCCGGCCAGCTTGCAGAGGTCCACCGCCGCTTCCGTATGGCCGGAGCGCATCAGCACCCCGCCTTCGCGTGCGACCAGCGGGAAGATGTGGCCGGGCCGCACGAAATCCGAGGCGCCGGCGTTGGGATTGGCGAGGTTGCGTGCCGTCAGGGTCCGGTCGTCGGCCGAAATCCCCGTCGTCGTGCCGTGCTTGTAGTCCACCGAGACCGTGAAGGCCGTCGTGTGCGGCGCATCGTTTTCTGCGACCATCGGCCCGAGATTGAAACGCTTGGCGTCCTCGCGGGTCATCGGCGTGCAGACGATACCGGATGTGTGGCGCACGATGAAGGCCATCTTCTCGGGTGTGCAATGCACCGCGGCGACGATCAGGTCGCCCTCGTTTTCGCGCCCGTCATCGTCGGTGACGACGACGATTTCACCGGCTTCGAAGGCGCGCAGCGCTTCGACAACTCGTTTTTGATCGTATGGCATGAAGTGTTCCTAGCAAGCGTATGGACGCAACCCTTGTGGCGGAGGGGCTCAGTCGTCAGTGACAAGTCTCGACTGGCCGGTCTGTCCTCGGTCCCTGAGATAGTGATCGGCGATCGTGCAGGCGAGCATGGCCTCGCCGATCGGA
The DNA here is from genome assembly GCF_902498825.1 of Rhizobium sp. EC-SD404. Lineage (NCBI taxonomy): Bacteria > Pseudomonadati > Pseudomonadota > Alphaproteobacteria > Hyphomicrobiales > Rhizobiaceae > Rhizobium > Rhizobium sp. EC-SD404. The sequence continues at coordinate 3,190,065 of NZ_LR701459.1, read as the reverse complement.
ACGGCGCGAATCCCCACGCATGGGTCATGGCGACCCTTGGTGCGGATATCGACTTCGTTGCCGTCGGCATCGATGCTGCGGCGCTCGTTCAGGATCGACGACGTCGGCTTCACGGCGAAGCGCGCCACGATCGGCTGGCCGGTGGAAATGCCGCCGAGAATGCCGCCAGCGTGATTGGAAAGGAAAATCGGCTTGCCATCCGGCCCGATGCGCATTTCATCGGCATTGTCTTCTCCGCGGATCGTCGCTGCCAGAAAGCCGTTGCCGATTTCCACGCCCTTGACGGCGTTGATCGACATCAGCCCAGCGCAGATGTCCTGGTCGAGCTTGGCGTAGATCGGAGCGCCGAGCCCGGCCGGCACGCCTTCGGCCACAACCTCGATGATGGCGCCGACCGATGAGCCGGCCTTGCGGACCTCGTCGAGATAGGCTTCCCAGACCGGCACGATCTCCGGGTCGGGCGCGAAGAACGGGTTGTTGTCGATGCAATCCCAGTCCCAGTTGCGCCGGTTGATCGGACGATCGCCGATCTGGACGAGCGCGCCACGAAACCGCACGTCGGGCAGGACCTTGCGGGCGATGCCGCCGGCTGCCACCCGTGCCGCCGTTTCGCGTGCCGACGAGCGCCCGCCACCGCGATAGTCGCGCACGCCGTATTTGACGTCGTAGGTGTAATCGGCATGACCCGGCCGGTATTGGCGGGAAATCTCCGAATAATCCTTCGAGCGCTGATCGGTGTTCTCGATGACGAGCGCGATCGGCGTGCCGGTGGTGAGGAAGGTGAACCTGTCTTCCTGCGGCATGACGCCGGACAGGACCTTCACCACGTCGTCCTCGCGGCGTTGCGTCACGAACCGCGATTGTCCCGGCTTACGCTTGTCGAGCCAGTGCTGGAGTTCCGCGAGCGTGAACTTGAGGCCGGGCGGGCAACCATCGACCACGCATCCAAGCGCGACGCCGTGGCTCTCGCCAAAGGTTGTCACGCGGAAAAGATGGCCGAAAGTGTTGTGCGACATGGGGTGCCCGGGTGCATCTCAAGAGAAAGCGGAGCTTGATCTAACCCATGCCTTGCCCATGCGCAAACGTCGGCCGCACGGTAAATGGGAGCAGGGCGGGTGCCGCAGCGTCAACCACCGGCGACGGGCAGCCAGGATGCGGATTTGTCCTTGATGAGCGCGATGCGGTCCTGATGCACCGGCATGACCACCGCATCCTCGGCGGGCAACTGGCCGACCAGCTTGAACAGCGAACGGATGACGCCGCCATGGCAGACGCAGATCGTCGGACGCTCGACGGTCGAAAGCCAGGACGCAACGCGCCAGGACAGGATTTCGTAGCTCTCGGCGTCACTTCCAGGCGGAATGAAATGCCATTTGTCGGCATCGCGCTGTGCGACGGCGTCGGCCTGATCGAGCGAGAGTTCCTCGAGCGTGCGGGTCTCCCATTCGCCGAAACAGACTTCGATGATGCGATCGTCCGTTCGGTAGTCCGAGACCGGCAAACCGAGTTCCGCGCGGATCAGCTCCATCGTCTCGCGGGTTCGCCCGAGCGGGCTTGCGACGAAGTCGAAATCGGTGATTGCGCTGCCGAGTTCCTCGGCGAGCCGCCGGCCATTGCCCCGCGCCTGGGCGCGCCCGACATCGTTCAACGGAATGTCGCGGGCACCCTGGAAACGATCCTCGGCATTCCAGTCCGTCTGGCCGTGGCGGATGGCATAAATCAGCACGTCACGGCCTCGTGGCAGGGGATGCTCAGTCCTTGACGACGGAAATGTCCGGCGCATCGACCGCCTTCATGCCGACGGTGTGATAGCCCATGTCGACATGGTGGATCTCGCCCGTGACGGCCGTCGAAAGGTCCGAAAGGAGGTAAAGCGCCGAGCGCCCGACTTCTTCGATCGTGACCGTCCGCTTCAGTGGCGCGTTGTACTCGTTCCACTTGAGAATATAGCGGAAGTCGCCGATCCCGGACGCGGCGAGCGTCTTGATCGGTCCAGCCGAGATCGCGTTGACGCGGATGCCGCGATTGCCGAGGTCGACTGCGAGATAACGCACGCTCGCCTCGAGCGCTGCCTTGGCGACACCCATGACGTTGTAGTGCGGCATGACCTTTTCGGCGCCGTAATAGGTGAGCGTGACGATCGAGCCGCCGTCATTCATCATCTTTTCGGCGCGCTTGGTCACCGCCGTCAGCGAATAGACGGAGATATCCATCGTGCGCGCAAAGTTGGAACGCGACGTTTCCAGGTAGCGGCCGGTCAGCTCGTCCTTGTCGGAAAATGCGATCGCGTGGACGACGAAGTCGATCTTGCCCCACTGGCGTTCGATTTCGGCGAAAACGGCATCGATCGTCTCTTCATCTGCAACATCGCAATGGCCGGCGACGATCGCGCCAAGCTCTGCCGCCAGGGGCTCGACTCGCTTGCGCAGCGCGTCGCCCTGGTAGGTGAGTGCGATTTCGGCACCGTTCTCCGCCAAGGTCTTCGCAATGCCCCAGGCAATCGAGCGGTTGTTGGCGAGGCCCATTATGACGCCGCGCTTACCGCGCATCAGCCCCGTTGCCTGATCCATGTCTCTCTCCTCGGCTTTCCAAGTGCGAGAGCCTATTGCACAGGCCTTCCGATGGTTCAAGGGAGCGCTGCACGCTATCCCGGGGCGGTTTTCGCCGTTCAGACGAACCAGGCGCCCCGTTGCATGCGCAGAAGATCGGTCAGCTTTTCATCCGTTTCAGCCGGCAGCATCAGCCGCAGCTCGCAGACGAGATCGCCGCGCGCACCGCCATTGGTCGGCAGTCCCCGACCGGTCACGCGGATGCTGGCGGCGGAATCCGACCAAGGATCGATCTTGATCGTCGCGGGCCCGTCGAGGCTTTCGACGCTCAACGTCACGCCGAAGACGGCCTGATCCAGGTTGAGTGGCACAGCGAGAACAAGGTCGCGGCCGTCGCTGCGGAACCGCTCGTGCTTTTCGTAGACGATCGCGACGCAGAGATCGCCACGCCCGCCGGCCTCCGACCCGTCACCCTGGCCGGGGACGCGGATGATGTCGCCTTCAATCGTGCCACGCGGAACCTTCACCGAGGCCATCGATCCATCGCTGCGTCGCACGTCGTGCTCGCCGCCATTGATGATCGTTGTCAGAGGCACCTCGAGCCGCGTGTGGCTGTCGCTCGTTCTGGTTTCGTCACGTGGCGTCATCAGGCCGAAAAGCGGTTTCAGGGCGCGATCGAAGAGCGACCAGCTGCGCTGCGGCCGAGCGGGGGTGGCTTTTTCGGTGCGCGGCTCGGCAGGCGCGCCGTCCAGCGGCACGTCGTCGATCCCCGGCGCATCGTTGATGGTCGTGCGTCCTGCAGCCCGCGCTGCATCGGCGGCAGGCTTTGCCTGCTGGAAGGCCTCGCCGAAGATGCGTTCCGCGATGTCTTCGGGCCGTTCCTGAGGCTCGGGCCGGCGGCGGTTGATGTCGGATGCGGCGAACGGGTCGGCGGTTCGCTTGCCCGCAGCGCTGGCTGGCCGCCTGCGTCCGCGCGCATCGATGAGCCCTTCGTCGAATTCGCGGCGGCGGTCGGGATTGCCGAGGATCTGGTAGGCCGCGTTGATTTCGGAGAAGCGCTCCTGCGCACCGAAATCCCCGGGATTCTGGTCCGGATGAAATGCCATGGCGAGCCGCCGGAAGGCGCTCTTGATCTCATCTTTCCCGGCATCCGGCTGGACGCCGAGTATAAAATACGGATTACGCATGACAGATTCTTCCATGGACCGAAGTGCAGTCTAGAAAGAGATTGCTAATTGAGGGTTTATGCCGATTTTTTCATGTGCCGGGCGAAAGATCGATGATCTGCCAGCGTTCGCCGTCGCTGCTGCAGCCGAGGCCCTGGAACTGCCGGCGGCCGAATACGTCGCGACGCGTCGTTGAAAACCGGCGGCACGTGGCGTCGTCCCGCTGTTCTTCCGCCACATAGCCGATGACGCCGGTCGTGCCCGTTGAGGGATTGGCCCAGGCGAAGGGCCCATCCGGTGTCCGGGCAAGGTCGATATCCGCAATCGCAGCGATGAGCGCCGCATCGTCGCTGCCGGCGACAGGCCCAGCCGGCCTGTTGATGGAGCCGGTCACCGTGTGATCGACGCCGAGCGCCATGTCCACGTCGGTGCCGATACATCCGCCAAGGCCAAGCGTAAGGATGCCGAGACACACAGCCCTGAGAGCTGGGCTCGAACGATCGCGCAATGTCATGGACTTGTGCAGGGCGGGCACCATATGGTCGACGCAATTGAGAACGCAGGCAGTCTGGATCGACAATGAGCGATACATCCTTAATTCAAGGTAACTTCACCGAGGCGATGGACCCGGTCGCGCTTTTCGCGGGCTGGCTGGAAGAGGCGGTGGCGAGCGAGGTCAACGATCCGACCGCGACAGCATTGGCGACGGTCGACACGGACGGCCTTCCGGACGTGCGAATGGTGCTGCTCAAGGGCTTCGATGATCGCGGCTTCGTTTTCTACACCAATTTCGAAAGCGCCAAGGGCTCCCAGATCCAGGCGACCATGAAGGCCGCCATGTGCTTCCACTGGAAATCGTTGCGCCGGCAGGTCCGTCTTCGCGGGCCGGTGGAAATCGTGACCGAGGCCGAGGCCGATGCCTATTACACATCGCGCCCGAGGGGCAGTCAGATCGGCGCCTGGGCATCGGCCCAATCACGGCCTTTGGACGATCGGGCGACCCTGGAAAAGGCGGTGGCCGACCTGACCGAACGCTATGGCGACGAGACGATCCCGCGCCCGCCGCACTGGTCGGGCTTCCGCATCAAGCCCGTTGCAATCGAATTCTGGAAGGACGGTGCGTTCCGCCTGCATGACCGCATCAAGTTCACGCGCGAGAGTGAGAGCGCGGCCTGGGATCGTCTACGCCTCTATCCCTGATCGGCGCTTCATCATGCGGAACGGCAATCCGGAAGCGAGCGCACGCACATAGCGCGCCCGCTGAAAGTGGCCGTTGAGCGAAATCCGCGGCAGGCTGAATGGTGCAAGAGCAAGTCCAGCAAGGTCGATCACGCCGGGCTGTGTCGTCACGGCGAGCTTGAAGCCCGCTGTTCCGGAAGCTGCGAATTCCCGTGGCCCCGCCGCACAGACGCTACCGTAGGGATAGGCAAAGACTTCCGGGCGCTTGCCGGTGATCTCGCCGATGTAATCGGCAGACCCGCTCAGTTCTTCGTGAAGGCGCTCCGGCGTGACATGCGCCAGGCTTGGATGGGTGAGGCTATGGGCCCCCAGCGAAACCAGCGGCTCCGATGCTACAAGGGCCGCCAGTTCGGCACTATCCATCACCTCACGATCAATGAAATCGAGCGGCTCGAGCCCTGCTTGCCGGGCCTCGACGTTCAACGCCTCGATCCGATCATCCTCATGGCAGGACCGGATCGCAGCCGCGAGACGCGCGAACGCCAGGCATTTCAAAGCAGTCGTGGTGGTCGTCAGCGTCTCTTGGCCGCTGCCGAAATCATACGTCAGCGAGGTGCGGTCTCGAAGCAGCGTCGCCGCCGTTTCCCACCAGGCCGTGTGGGTTCGCTCCACGAAGCCGCGTGTCACGAAGATTGTGTGCGGCACGTTGTGTCGTTTGAAGACGGGGAGGGCGTGATCTCGGTTGTTCCGATACCCATCGTCGAGCGTAAAGGCGAAATAGCTGTCGCTCGCATTACCGTTGCGCACATGCTCGGGGAGGTCCTCCAAACGCACGGGCTTAAAACCGTCAGCGATAAGGGAGGACAACGCGACGTCGAGAAATTCAGGCGTCACTTCCAGATGGGCGTTCGGCGCGAAAGGCGCGGGCACGGCCGGGCGAACATGGTGAAGTGTGAAAATCAGCGCACGGGGGCGCCTGGCGCGGCCGATGCCGGCGCGGGAGGCGAGGTGAAACGTCTCCAGCGCTGCTGCGACCGCAGCTTTTCCCAGGCCATGTCTGGCGAGTGTCGTTCCCACGCCGCCCTCGATCCCCCAACGCCGATCGTGCTGCATTCAGCTTGGAGTGATAGGGGATGGACATTAATCTTTGTTGAAGATCGTCCCCGCGAGCAGACTGTCGACAAAGGCGGGCACGAGCGCTGACGCCGTTCCGGTTTCTGAGCGATGAAAGTGCGAATGCCCGGCCGAGGGCTCGAGGTTGAGCTCGATGGTCAGGGCGCCGGCGCTGCGTGCTTCTTCCACGAAACCGGCGGCGGGATAGACGGTGCCGCTCGTGCCGATCGACACGAAGAGATCGGCCGCCTGCAATCGGTCGGAAATCCTGTCCATCTGATAGGGCATCTCGCCGAACCAGACGACGTCGGGGCGCATGCCGCCACCCATGCTGCAGGACGGGCATGGCGTCAGAGTATCCATCTCATCACGCCACGCATTGCGCTGCCCGCAGTGGAGGCAGAGCGCCTTTGCCAGTTCGCCATGCATGTGGATCAGCTTCCGGCTGCCCGCGCGCTCGTGCAGATCATCGATGTTTTGGGTGACCAGCAGGAAATCGCCAGCGAATTCCTGCTCCAGCCGTGCGAGCGCAAGATGTGCAGCATTGGGCGCGACACTGTCCAGCCCGGCGCGCCGCTTATTATAGAAATCGTGCACGCGGTCAGGATCGCGCGCGAAGGCCTGCGGCGTGGCCACATCCTCGATGCGAACCCTCGACCAGATGCCGCCCTTGTCCCGGAATGTCGCCACGCCCGATTCCGCTGAAATGCCGGCACCGGTGAGAATGACGATGGAGGAGGGGCGAAACGCCATGACCGAGAGCCCTGGAGTCAGGCTTCGGTCCCGCCGACCGTCGTCTGGTCCATCTTGAGGTGCGGCTGGCCGACGCCGACCGGCACCCACTGGCCCGCCTTGCCGCAGTTGCCGACACCGGTGTCGAGCTTGGGGTCGTTGCCGATCATCGAGATGCGCTTCATGGCGTCGGGACCGTTGCCGATCAGCATGGCGCCCTTGATCGGATGACCGATCTTTCCGTTCTCGATCATGTAGGCTTCGGTGCAGCCAAAGACGAACTTGCCGGACGTGATGTCGACCTGACCGCCGCCGAAGGATACGGCGTAGATGCCTTTCTTGACCGAGGCGATCATTTCTTCCGGCGTATGTTGGCCGCCGAGCATGTAGGTGTTGGTCATGCGGGGCATCGGTGCGTGGCTGTGGCTTTCGCGGCGGCCGTTGCCGGTCGGCTTCATGCCCATCAGCCGGGCGTTCTGGCGATCCTGCATGTAGCCGACGAGCTTACCGTCCTCGATGAGGACATTGTAGGCGGACGGCGTGCCTTCATCGTCGATGGTGATCGAGCCGCGGCGTTCGCCGATCGTCCCGTCGTCGACGACCGTCACACCCTTGGCCGCGACCTGCTCGCCGAGAAGCCCCGCAAAAGCGGAGGTTTTCTTGCGGTTGAAGTCGCCCTCGAGGCCGTGGCCGACGGCTTCATGCAGCATCACGCCGGGCCAGCCATTGCCGAGCACGACGTCCATCGTGCCGGCCGGGGCCGGGCGCGCTTCGAGATTGACCAGCGCCTGGCGGAGAGCCTCGTCGGCCCCAGTGCGCCAATTCTCGGCCATGACGAAATCGCCGAAGCCGTGCCGGCCACCCATGCCGAAGCTGCCGCTTTCCTGGCGGTCGCCATCGCCGACGACCACGGAGACACCGACGCGCGTCAGAGGCCGCACGTCACGCCGACGCTCGCCATCCGCCCGGACGATTTCCACCACCTGCCAGCTTGCGCCGAGCGACACCGACACCTGCCGCACCTTGGGATCCTTGGCGCGCACATAGGCGTCGATCTCCTGCAGAAGCTTCACCTTCTGCTCGAAATCGGGCTGGCCGATCGGGTTTTCCTCGCCATAAAGGCTGCGATTGGTGCGCTGGGGAGCAGCCGCATAGCTGCCTGAATGCCCGACGGTCACGGCCGAAACCGCATCGGCCGCGCGCTTCAGCGCAGCCTCTGACAGCTCGCCCGCATGGGCGTAGCCGATGGCTTCACCGGCCACCGCCCGCAACCCGAAGCCCTGGTCGGTGTTGAACGTTCCGCTCTTCAACCGTCCATTGTCGAAGAGAAGCCCTTCGGACTGGCGATATTCAAGGAAGAGCTCGCCATCATCGGCGCCGCGTAGCGTGTCGGAAACGATCCGCTCGATCGAGGCGGCGGATATATCGAACTTGTCGAGCAATTGATCGGTCACGAAGAGGCTCCCGGGCGCTTGAAGTAGTCCGGGTCATATAGGCCCTGGCCGGATGGAATCACACCCTCAGAAACGGCAAAGCCGCCCATGAGGCGGCTTTGGAATACGCGTGGCGGCCGAGGCAGCCTCAGGGCAGGGCAGCGAAGCCTGCTTCGAAGCCGTCCAGATCGACCGGTATGCCGATGCCTTCTTCCGGCGTTTGAAACACGATGAACGTCGCGGTCGTACCGCTACCCATGGTTTCGAGCAGTTCGTCTTCCAAAATCACCTCTGCGTAACAGCCGTCGGTGAAGCAGCGCACGAAATAGGCGCGGCCGATGTCCTCGCCATCGACATTGAGACCGAGGCCGTTCGGCAGAAGAACGCCGAGTGGGGCGAGGACCCGCAGGATGCGGGCCTGATCGTCGGCAGTCTTCAGAACGACGACCGAAAGCCCGACTTCAGGGCGATCCTCGGCGATGACGTTCTGCATGAGGGCGCATTGCTCGTCGGGCGCTCCGGCCTGTTCGTCGCAGACGATGGACCAGGCGCCGTGGGTGGAGCGAACGGCGCCACTTTGCGACGGCGAAGGTTGAGTCTCGGGCAAAGTCTGAGCGTCGGGCGCGCCTTCAGACGGCGCTTCTGCTGCTGGCGCTTCTGCGGGAGCCTCGGCATCTTGCGCGTGGGCAGTAAAGGACAATGCGGCCAGGGCCAGGAATGCGGCGCCGGCAGAGGCGCTCCGGATAAAGGCAGACAGGGGGCTCGGCGGCATCGGCGACCTCGGATTGGCGAATCACAGGCAGGAATTTGACGGCGCGCGACTGAAATTGAAAGCCCGGCCGAATGACCGTACCCGCATATCCATCAATAACGGCCAGAATCGTGCAGCGCTCCGCAATTTGCATCAGGTCGGCGAGAAGGGCGACAAGCGCTGATGGCCCGCCGTCAGAGTATGGCGCGTTCGGTGCAAAATGCCGCATGAGAAGCGCCTTCCGCATGTTGCGATACCCTGTAAATTATGGTTCTAAGCGGGCAAGAAAGTCCGGCTCGGTACAAGATTGTGCCTGCAATGGGCCATGCTTCAAGGAGATTGGGTGTGAGATACATCTCATTTGCAGCGCTGACCGCTATGGTTTCGCTGCTTTCTGCTACCGGGGCCAACGCAGATCAGCCGGTCGACTGGCAGGTGCGTTTTCAGCCGGCAGCGACTGGAATCATGCAGGAAATCACGTGGTTCGAAGTCTACACGCTGTGGTTCATCGTTCCGATCACGCTGCTCGTTCTCGGTCTTCTCGGCTATTGCGCCCTTAAATTCCGCAAGTCGGCGAACCCGGTTCCATCGCGCACGAGCCACAACACGCTGATCGAGGTCGTCTGGACCGTCGCGCCGGTCGTGATTCTCCTGGCGATCGCCGTACCGTCCTTCCAACTCCTCTCTGCCCAGTACGATCCGCCGGAAGAAGCTGCGCTGACGATTAAGGCTACGGGCTTCCAGTGGTACTGGGGGTATGAATATCAGGCTGAAGCGGAAGAGGGCGGCGAGCCTACGGAAGTCGTCTTCGACTCATTCATGCTGCAGGACGCCGATCGTGAAGCCGCAGGCAAAACGGACGTAGCCGCCTATCCGCGTCTTCTCGCCGTCGACAACGAAGTCGTGGTTCCCGTTAATCAAACAGTTCGCATGCTGATCACCGCAGGCGACGTGCTACATTCCTTTGCCATGCCCGCTTTCGGCGTGAAGATGGATGCCGTGCCGGGCCGTTTGAACGAAACGTGGTTCAAGGCAGAACGTGAAGGCCTCTACTACGGCCAGTGTTCCGAGCTTTGCGGCAAGGATCACGCGTTCATGCCGATCGCGATCCGCGTTGTGAGCGAAGAGCAGTACAATTCCTGGGCGACCGCAGCGGCCGATAACATCGGTGAAGCCAACCGCGCCCTTATGGCATCGATCGAGGCTGAAAAGTCCGTCGACGTTGCCGACAACGATGCACAGTAAGAACTAGGAGCGAGGCTCATGGCCGGTTCGACCGCTGCTCACGACGCCCATCACGATCACAAGCCGCAGGGCTTCGTGAAACGGTGGATGTTTTCCACCAACCACAAGGACATCGGTACGCTCTACCTGATCTTCGCGATCATGGCGGGCATCATCGGTGGCGCCCTGTCCATCTTCATGCGCATGGAGCTGCAGGAGCCGGGCATCCAGATCTTCCACGGCCTCGCGGCCATGGTCTACGGCTTCGAGGGTGATGCAGCCCTCGACGGCGGCAAGCACATGTACAATGTGTTCACGACCGCCCACGGCCTCATCATGATCTTCTTCATGGTCATGCCGGCGCTGATCGGCGGCTTCGCCAACTGGATGGTTCCGATCATGATCGGTGCGCCGGACATGGCGTTCCCGCGCATGAACAACATCTCGTTCTGGCTTCTGCCGCCCGCCTTCATCCTGCTGCTGCTTTCGATGTTCGTCGAAGGTCCGGCCGGTGCCTACGGCGTCGGTGGCGGTTGGACGATCTATCCGCCGTTCTCGACTTCCGGCCAACCCGGGCCAGCCATGGATCTCGCGATCCTGTCGCTGCACATCGCCGGTGCCTCGTCGATACTCGGTGCAATCAACTTCATCACCACGATCTTCAACATGCGCGCTCCGGGCATGACGCTGCACAAGATGCCGCTCTTCGCCTGGTCGGTGCTGATCACCGCCTTCCTGCTTCTTCTGTCGCTGCCCGTTCTGGCTGGTGCCATCACCATGCTTCTGACGGACCGCAACTTCGGAACGGCATTCTTCGATCCGTCCGGCGGTGGTGACCCGATCCTCTTCCAGCACCTGTTCTGGTTCTTCGGTCACCCGGAAGTGTACATCCTGATCCTGCCGGCCTTCGGCATCGTCAGCCACATCATCTCGACCTTCTCGCGCAAGCCCGTGTTCGGTTATCTCGGCATGGCCTACGCCATGGTCGCAATCGGCGCCGTCGGCTTCATCGTGTGGGCACACCACATGTACACGGTCGGCCTGTCGCTCGACACGCAGCGCTACTTCGTCTTCGCCACGATGGTCATCGCGGTTCCGACGGGTGTGAAGATCTTCTCGTGGATCGCGACGATGTGGGGCGGTTCGATCTCGTTCCGCACGCCGATGCTGTGGGCGATCGGCTTCATCTTCCTCTTCACGGTCGGTGGCGTCACGGGCGTTCAGCTCGCCAATGCCGGTCTCGATCGCTCCTTCCACGACACCTATTACGTGGTGGCGCACTTCCACTATGTGCTGTCGCTTGGAGCTGTGTTCGCGATCTTCGCCGCCTGGTACTACTGGTTCCCGAAGATGACCGGCTACATGTACAACTCGCTGGTCGCCAAGACCCACTTCTGGGTCACCTTCATCGGCGTGAACCTCGTGTTCTTCCCGCAGCACTTCCTGGGTCTGGCCGGCATGCCGCGCCGCTACATCGACTACCCGGATGCGTTCGCAGGCTGGAACGCGATCTCGTCCTACGGCTCGTACATCGCCGCTGTCGGCGTCCTGATCTTCCTCTATGGCGTTTGGGAAGCCTTCGCCAAGAAGCGGATCGCCGGCGACAATCCTTGGGGCGAGGGTGCAACGACGCTCGAATGGCAGCTGTCTTCGCCGCCGCCGTTCCACCAGTGGGAGCAGCTGCCGCGCATCAAGTAAGCGGCGGCCTACCAGGGTTGATGAACATGAGGCCGCCAGCATCGTTTGGCGGTCTCCGACTTGAGAGAAGACTGAATTCTGCGCGTCCCGCGCGAAAGGTTGAGTTGAATGGCCTACACCAGCGATCATGATGTCGCCGTGCCTGAAATCGTTGGCGGGTCCGATGTCCGCATGTCCGAGGCCAGTGCACGCGACTTCTTCGATCTCCTGAAGCCGCGGGTCATGTCGCTCGTAATCTTCACGGCTTTCGTCGGCCTCTACCTCGCGCCCGGTGACATCCATCCGTTCATCGCCGGCGTTGCCGTGCTCTGCATCGCAGTCGGTGCAGGCGCCTCCGGCGCTCTCAACATGTGGTACGACGCCGATATCGACGCCGTGATGACGCGCACCGCAAAGCGCCCCATCCCCGATGGCCGCGTGACCGGTGGCGAAGCCCTCGGCTTCGGCCTGATCCTGTCCGTGTTTTCGGTGATCACGCTCGGCCTGCTCGTCAATTGGGCCGCTTCCGCGCTTCTCGCCTTCACCATTTTCTTCTACGCCGTCGTCTACACGATGTGGCTGAAGCGCATGACGCCGCAGAACATCGTCATCGGCGGTGCTGCCGGCGCGTTCCCGCCCATGATCGGCTGGGTCGCCGTTACCGGTTCGATCTCGATCGAAAGCGTCGTGCTCTTCCTGATCATCTTCCTGTGGACGCCGCCGCACTTCTGGGCTCTCGCGCTGTTCAAGCTGCGTGACTATGGTGATGCCGGCGTTCCGATGATGCCCAACGTCAAGGGCGAGGCATCCACCAAGACGCAGATGTTCTGGTACGCGGTCGCAACGGCCATCGTCGGCGTATCGCCGTACTTCCTCGGCTTCGCCGGCCCGGTCTACGCCGCCGTTTCGCTGCTGCTTGGCGCCGAGTTCATTCGCCATGCCTACAAGGTCTGGACGATGCCGGAAGACGATCGCGTCATGGTTCCGGCCAAGAAGCTGTTCGGTTACTCGCTGATCTATCTCTTCGCTATCTTCGCGTTGTTCCTGATCGACGATTGGGCGATGCGGGCCTTCACAGCGTTTGCGGCATGATGGAGGCGGCAATGGAAACTGTTGAACTGACGGAAAAGCAGAAGCGCGCGCGCCGCAACCGGTCCATCGCAATCGGCATCGTTCTGGCGCTGCTCGTCATCCTGTTCTATGCGGCAACGGTCATCAAGATCGGGCCGGAGATCATGAACAAGCCGATGATCTGAGGGAGACGCACGTGGCCGATCGCAACGACATCGCAGCAGAGACGAAGAAACCCGCCAATAATCGCGGGATCGTCATCGCGTGCCTGGTTTTCGCCTCCACGATGGGCGGCATGGCCTATGCGGCGGTGCCGCTCTATCAGCTGTTCTGCCAGGTCACCGGATATGGCGGCACGACGCAGCGCGCAGAACAATATTCCGATACGATCCTCGACCGCACGGTGAAAGTGCGCTTCGACGCCAATGTGAACGGTCTTCCATGGACCTTCCGGCCGAAGCAGCGCGAGGTCGAAGTCCGCATCGGCGAGACGATCCAGATCGAGTATGTCGCGGTCAACAATGGCAGCCAGACGGTCTCGGGGCAGGCGACGTACAACGTCACGCCACAGACCGCCGGCGCCTACTTCAACAAGGTCGAGTGCTTCTGCTTCACCGAGATGAGCCTCGAGCCGGGCGAGACGCTCGACATGCCTGTGGTCTTCTTCGTCGATCCGGCGATTGTCGATCAACGCGAGACGCAGAACATCGAAACGATTACGTTGTCATACACGTTCTTCCCGCACGCCACGGAAGCTGCACCCGTTGCCGCAGCGCCGACCGGCGACGAGAAGAATTCGGACAGTCTCTAAAGGAATAAGGCGGACCATCGGGTTTCGCCTGCAAGGAAAGGTCAATCGGGGATCAGTTCATGGCCGATGCACATACCAAAAATCACGACTATCACATCATCGATCCATCACCCTGGCCCCTGGTTGCTTCGGTCGGCGCTCTGGTCATGGCCTTCGGTGGCGTTGGCTACATGCGCTATCTGTCCGGCGGCTCCTTCAACCTGTTCGGCCTGAACTGGGCGAGCCCCTGGCTCTTCTATATCGGCCTCGCGATCGTGCTTTACACGATGTACGGCTGGTGGTCGGACACGGTGAAGGAATCGCGCGAAGGCCATCACACGCGCGTCGTCTCGCTGCACCTGCGCTACGGCATGATCATGTTCATCGCCTCCGAGGTGATGTTCTTCGTTGCCTGGTTCTGGGCGTTCTTCGACGCGAGCCTTTTCGCCGACGAATCGATCCAGGAAGCCCGCGTGGCCTTTACGGGCGGCCAGTGGCCACCGGCCGGCATCGAGGTGCTCGATCCGCTGCACCTGCCGCTCTACAACACCGTCATCCTGCTGCTTTCGGGCACGACGGTCACGTGGGCGCACCATGCGCTGCTGCACAACGACCGCAAGGGTCTGATCTACGGCCTGGGGCTGACAGTCGCGCTTGGCGTGCTGTTCTCCTACGTTCAGTATTACGAGTACGTGCACGCACCGTTCGAGTTCGCGAACTCGATCTACGGCGCCACCTTCTTCATGGCGACGGGCTTTCACGGCTTCCACGTCATCGTCGGAACCATCTTCCTCGCCGTCTGCCTCATTCGTGCGATGAAGGATCACTTCACGCCGGAGAAGCACTTCGGCTTCGAAGCTGCCGCCTGGTACTGGCACTTCGTCGACGTGGTGTGGTTGTTTCTCTTCTTCTCGATCTACGTCTGGGCATCCTGGGGCGCGCCGATCGCTGCGCATTGATGTCGCATCGCCGTTCGGGCCATGGCCCGAACGGTCCGGAATGCTTATATCTGGGGCGGTCCGAGGCAATCGGGCCGCCCATTTTCATTGCGTGAGGCCGATGATGCACGAGGACCACGCCCATTTCCCAGCCGTAGATCCGGTTCGAGCAGGGTTGAAGGGTGTCTGCCCTCTCTGCGGCGAGGGGCGCCTTTTCGACGGGTTCCTGAGCTTGAAGCCGAATTGTGAGGCGTGCGGCCTCGACTATGGCTTTGCCGATGCCGGTGATGGACCTGCCGTCTTCGTCATTATGATCATCGGCTTCGTGGTCGTGGGGATGGCGCTATGGACGGAGCTGACATTCGAGCCGCCGCTGTGGGTGCATCTTCTTCTCTGGGCGCCTGTGACGCTCGTTCTGTGCCTCGCGCTTTTGCGGGCGCTGAAGGGCGTGCTGATCACGCTGCAATACAAGCACACCGCACGCGAGGGAGCGATTGATGACGGCAAACGCTGATACGCCCACCGTAGTGCCCGAGCGGCGCAGGCCTGGGCCGATCTTCCTCGTCGTGATTCTCGCCGCCTTCGGCGTCCTGATCGCGCTTGGCACGTGGCAGGTGGAGCGCCTTCAGTGGAAGGAGGCCTTGCTGGCAAGGATCGAGCAGCGCATCGTCGCCGAGCCGATAGAACTGGCCGACGCGGAAGCGCTTTTTGCCGCCGAACAGGACGTGGAGTATGTGCCCATCCGCCTGAGCGGGACGTTCGATCACGGCTCCGAGCAACATTTTCTCGCTACGCATCAGGGCCAGTCCGGCTGGTATGTCTACACGCCCCTTGCTCTGGAAGACGGCCGCACGATCATCGTCAATCGCGGTTTTGTGCCTTACGACATGAAGGACATCGCGGATCGTCCTTGGCAGGAACCGACCGGTATCGTCGGTTTTGATGCCTTGGCGCGCAATCCGTTGTTCGAGAAACCGGGCTTCGTGGTGCCCGACAACGCGCCCGCCGACAATCTCTGGTACTGGAAGGACTTCGAGGCAATGCGCGTCGCCATGGGTCTCGAAACGGAGACACTAGTGCCGTTCTTCGCGGATATCCGCACCTATGATGCGCCCGAGAACAGCTATCCGATCCCCGGCGTGACCCAGATCTCACTGCCGAACAACCATCTGCAATATGCCGTCACCTGGTATGGGCTTGCCGCGGCCCTTGCAGGTGTGGTCGGTTTCATGTTTCTACGCAGGCCGCAGGACACCGACCGCGAGGCATGATGACAGAGGCGATGAACGAGGCGAGGATTCCTTTGACGATCCGGCTGTGCGGCCCGAGAGGGTTTTGCGCAGGCGTTGATCGCGCGATCCAGATCGTCGTTCTCGCGCTGAAGAAGTACGGCGCACCCGTCTATGTCCGCCACGAGATCGTCCACAACCGCTATGTGGTGGAAGGCCTGGAGGCCAAGGGCGCGGTGTTCGTGGAGGAACTCCACGAGATACCCGAGGAACACCGGGGGCAGCCCGTCATCTTCTCGGCCCACGGCGTGCCGAAATCCGTGCCGGCCGATGCGGAAGCGCGCAATCTCTTCTATCTCGATGCAACCTGTCCGCTCGTCTCCAAGGTGCACAAGCAGGCGATGCGCCATGAGCGGCAGGGCCGCCATGTGCTCCTGATCGGCCATGCGGCTCATCCGGAAGTGATCGGCACCATGGGGCAATTGCCGGAAGGCGCCGTATCACTGATCGAGACCGTCGACGATGCCCACGCCTATGAAGCGGCAGACCCCGACAATCTCGGTTTCGTCACCCAGACGACGCTGTCGGTGGACGATACGGCCGGCGTCATCGCGGCGCTGACAGAGCGCTTTCCCAATCTGAAGGCGCCAGCGGCCGAATCGATCTGCTATGCGACGACCAACCGGCAGGATGCGGTGAAGGCCGCGGCACCGGGAACCGATCTTTTTCTCGTCGTCGGTGCGCCGAATTCATCCAATTCCAAGCGCCTGGTCGAAGTGGCCGTGCGGGCAGGTGCCCGGCACGCCCTGCTGGTCCAACGGGCGGACGAGATCGACTGGGAAGGGCTCGGCGACTTGAAGACCGTCGCGTTGTCGGCCGGGGCCTCGGCGCCGGAAACGATCGTCAGTGAAATCATCGAGGCCTTCAGGCAGCGGTTCGACGTCACCGTCGAACTGGCCGAAACCGTGCAGGAAGACGAGACTTTCCTTGTCAATCGCGAGCTGCGTGACACGGAGCTGACGGTTGCCGACATGGCTTTCGTCAATGGCGAAGCCGTCGCCAACGGAGCGCGCTGACTTTGGCCGTCTACACCGATATCACCGAGGATGAACTTGCAGTCTTTCTTGCCGACTACGACGTCGGCACGCTGCTCAGCTACAAGGGCATCGCCGAAGGGGTGGAGAATTCCAACTTCCTGCTCCACACCACGGTCGGCTCCTTTATCCTCACGCTCTACGAAAAGCGGGTCGACAGGCGGGACCTGCCGTTCTTTCTCGGCTTGATGGAGCATCTTGCGGGGCAGGGGCTCAATTGCCCGCTCCCGATCCGCAAGCGAGATCACGGCGTTCTGGGCGAGCTTGCCGGCCGTCCGGCAGCGATGATCTCCTTTCTGGAAGGCATGTGGCTGAGGCGTCCGCGGGCGGAGCATTGCCGCGAGGTGGGTGCCGCGCTTGCGCGCATGCATGTGGCCGGCGATGGCTTCGAACTCGGCCGCGCCAATGCGCTGTCGGTTTCGGGCTGGCGTCCCCTCTGGGACATGTCGCGTGACAGAGCCGAAACGGTCGAGCCAGGGCTTGTGGCCGAGATCGAGCGGGAACTGGACAGCCTGGAGGCTTCCTGGCCGTCCAACCTGCCGAGCGGCGTCATCCACGCCGATCTCTTTCCCGACAACGTCTTCTTCCTGGGAGACGAAGTATCCGGGCTGATCGATTTCTATTTCGCCTGCAACGACCTGCTGGCCTATGACGTGTCCATCTGCCTCAATGCCTGGTGCTTCGAGAAGGACGGATCCTTCAACATGACGAAGGGCATGGCGCTTCTGGACGGCTACGATTCGGTACGCAAGCTGACGGATGCGGAGCGCGCCGCTCTGCCGCTTCTGGCGCGAGGCTCGGCCCTGCGCTTCTTCCTGACCCGCCTCTACGACTGGCTGACCACGCCGGAAGGCGCACTTGTCGTGAAGAAAGACCCCAAGGAATATCTGAGGCGCTTGCGCTTCCACAGACAGATCAAGGACGCGGCCGAATACGGGCTTCGCGAAACAGCATGAAGATAGTTGAGATTTATACCGACGGCGCCTGCTCGGGAAATCCGGGGCCGGGCGGCTGGGGCGCGATCCTGCGTTTCAACGACGCCGAGAAGGAATTGTCCGGCGGCGAGGCCGAGACGACGAACAACCGCATGGAACTGATGGCGGCGATCGCGTCGCTCGAAGCCCTGAAGACGCCCTGCACCGTCGATCTGTATACCGACAGCGTCTATGTGCGCGACGGCCTGACTAAGTGGATCCACGGCTGGAAGAAGAACGGCTGGAAGACCGCCGACAAGAAACCGGTCAAGAATGCCGAGCTATGGCAAGCGCTGGATGCGGCGCGCAATCGCCACGAAGTTCGCCTGCACTGGGTAAAGGGCCATGCCGGCCACCCGGAAAACGAGCGGGCCGACGAATTGGCACGCCTCGCCATGGCGCCCTTCAAGGCGGCAAGGCGTGCCGGCTGATTGAGGATCAGAGCTGCTCGATGATGGCTGCGGCACCAGACTTGGTCGCCTGGCCCGGAGCGTCTTCCACGTTTAGTGCTTTGACGACACCGTCCTCGACGACCATCGAATAGCGCTTGGACCGCACGCCGAGCGTGCCAGCCGAGAGATCGGTATCCATGCCGATGGCCTTCGTGAACGAAGCGTCCCAATCGGACAGGAAGCGGATCTTGCCTTCGCCGCCGGAGGACTTGCTCCAGGCCGACATCACGAACGCATCGTTGACGGCAACGACGGCAATGTCGTCGACGCCCTTGCCGAGGATGGTCTCGCGATGTTCGATATAACCGGGCAGATGGTTCATGTCGCAGGTCGGCGTGAATGCGCCGGGAACTGCGAACAGGACGACTTTCTTGCCAGCGAAGACGTCATCGGTGGAGACCTCTTCCATCCCGTCCGACGTCCTCTCCTTGAATTTTGCTTCCGGCAGCTTGTCACCGACTGATACGGTCAAGGCAATTCTCCTGTGTGGCTTGATGAGTGAGCCGAATGGCGCGGATCGCACGCTAGAGAATTTAAGCGTTGCATGGAAGAAGGCGTAGCGCCGCCAATGTCGTTTCCGGCCGAACCAAGGCCCGCCAACCGATTGATTCAATCAGCGTGCAGGTCCTGCTGAATGCTGTGCGTGTGGGTCTTGAGCACGAACGTCAGCGGCGCCGCCTCCGCACCTAAATCGTCCGGCTGCCGCTTGATCTTGACGGCGAAGCGGCTCGTCTGCCCCTCCGTCTCGACCCTCTTCGGCGTTCCGAGCCTCCACCCCGTTGGTGTGGCGATGAAGAGTTCGGCTGCCGCAGCGGCTTCGTCAGAGGGGAGGCGGACATCGACCAGCAGTCGATGGTCGTCGCTGGGATCGAGCGTGACCGCGTCGATGCTCATGTCTGCGCTTTTCTCGCCCGGCAGGGTCGAAAACGCCTGATCGACCAGCGCCGTTTCGATCGGCGAAGCGGCCTGCGACAGTGCGACATCCAACTGCGCGTCGACGGGAATACAGACGCTTTTGCACACGCCGATCAGGATGTCCGCGACGAGGCTCGCTGCATCGTTGGCAGTCTCCTGATGAAGGCGAAACGGCAGGCGCACGGAGGATGTGTAGCCGGCCCAGACGGCATATCCGTCGTCGACCCGTTCTGGCGCTGGAAAGAGAAGCTCGACGGCGGACAGATTGGTGCTGCCCGAGATGTTCATCTGGGGCGGGAGGCCGCTGTCCCCCGGGTCGCTCCAATAGGTCTTCCAGCCGGGCGTCAGTTCGATGTCGAGCATGCCCCGCACGACACCATCGGCATCGGGTGTGCTCGTGACGATCCGCAGGCGGCCGCCTTCATGCTCGACCCAATCCGACGATGCGGCGAAGGCCGGCCCGTGAGCCAGCGCTGCAACCAGGGCGAAAGTTGCGACCGAACGCCCAACGAGGGCGAATGGCTGGATTTTCCGGCGGCTGGCAGCATTTTGCGTCATGACATCTGGCTTAGCGGCTCAGTTTCACCGCAGCAACTCACAGCTTGAGGCGCGATGATCATAAACGAGTGAGATCGCGACGGTCTGGGCGTCGCGAAATATTGATACGTCGAATCACGCCGAAATTGCTTTCCATTTCGTCGTGGCTTGTTACCCTCTGCGCATGGTCATCGGCGCGCTCAAGCATGGCAGCAAGGAACGCAGCTACCTCGACGGGCAGCTGCTGATTGCCATGCCGCATATGCTGGACACCAATTTCGATCGCACCGTGATCTACCTGTGTGCGCATTCGAGCGACGGAGCCATGGGCTTCATTCTCAATCGGCCGCAGCCGATCACCTTCTCGGATCTTCTGGTCCAGCTGAACGTGATCAAGAGCACCGAGGCGATCCGCTTGCCGCGCCGAGCGCAGACGATTTCTGTGCAGGCGGGCGGCCCGGTCGAAACGGGGCGCGGCTTCGTTCTGCACAGCGACGATTATATCGGCGATTCCACCATGCCCGTTTCGGACGAGATGTGCATGACCGCAACGGTCGATATCCTGCGCGCCATTTCGCAAGGCCGTGGCCCGCATCGCGCCATGATGATGCTCGGCTATGCCGGCTGGGGCCCAGGCCAGCTGGAAATGGAAATCAGCGAAAACGGCTGGCTGACCTGTCCGGCAACCGACGATGTCGTGTTCGACCGGGCGATTTCCGACAAGTACGAGCGCGTTCTGGCGTCCATGGGCATCGATCCCGCGAGACTGTCACGCGAAAGCGGTCACGCCTGAGAGGCTGATCAGCTTGCCTTGGAAAGCGGGAAGCGTTCGCGCAGCAGCTGCTTGATGGCCGGCGCACGCATGGCCGGGCCGAACAGGAAGCTCTGGCCGAAATCGCAGCCCATCTCGAACAATTCGCCCGCATCCTCGTCGTGCTCGATACCCTCGGCGACGACCTTCATGTCCAGATCCTTGGCCATGGTGATGATCGAGCGCAGCAGCACCGTGCGCTTGTCGCTGGTGTCGCGCACGAGCGACTGATCGATCTTCAGCGTGTCGAAGGGGAAACGCGTCAGATAGGCGAGAGAGGAATGCCCGGTGCCGAAATCGTCAAGTGCCAGACCGATGCCGATCTCGCCCATCCGGCCGAGAACGAGCGCCGCCTGTTCGGGATTTTCCATCACGACGGACTCGGTAAGTTCGAGCTTCAGGTGATGAGGCTTGCAGCCGGTCTTCGTCAGCGCCGCCCGCACGTCGTTGCAGAGATCGTTGCGCAGGAGCTGCGCACTGGAGATGTTCACGGAAACAGAAACCGGAACTTCGCCGACTTCGCCCTGCCAGTCCTTCAGATCCGATGCGGCCTGTTCGATTGCGAAGAGACCGAGCGCGAAGATGAGGTCCGAGCTCTCGGCGATTGGGATGAATTCCGATGGTGGGATGGCGCCTCGGCGCGGGTGTTCCCACCGCATCAGGGCCTCGAAACCAACGATCTCGCCGTCCTCCAGGCGCACGATCGGCTGATAGGCGAGCCCCATCTCGTTGCGTTCTAGCGCCCGGCGCAGGTCGGATTCCAGATGCAGCTTATCCGTACCGACCGTCTTGAAGGCAGGGCGGAAGGGTTCGATCCGGTTCCCGCCCTGACGCTTGGCGTGATACATGCCGAGTTCGGCATCCTTCATGAGATCGTAGGCCGAGGTGCTGTCGTCGACGAACGAGACGAGCCCGATCGAGGCAGTCAGAATGATTTCCCGCTTGGCGAAGACGATCGGCACCATGATCGCCTTGTTGATCGCCTCGGCGAGCGCCGCGACCTTCGCCGGCGCCTGCTCGGAGAGAAGTATGAGGCCGAACTGATCGCCGGTGATGCGGGCAAGCGTGTCCTGCGGCTTCAGAAGGCGCTTCAGACGACGGGTAATCGTCAGCAGGATCGTATCGCCGGCCGACATACCGAGATTGTCGTTCACCTGTTTGAACCGGTCGATGTCGATCATGAACACCGTCGGGCGCATGGCTTCCTGAGAGGCTGACATGCGGGTGAGGGCATCCAGCCGGTCGAGGAACAATTCGCGGTTCGGCAGGCCCGTCAGATTGTCGTGAACCGCATCGTGGAGCAGGCGCTCCTCCGAGCTCTTCTGCTCTGTCACATCGATCATCGTGCCGACGCAACGGATGACTTCGCCGTTGGAACCGACGACCGGGCGCGCGCGCAGCGACATCCAGTGATAATGCGCATCCTCGGCACGAAGACGGAACTGATGGTTCAGCCGGCCCTTGCGGTGCTCCAGCATCACGTCGAGCGCGCTGCGGAAGCGGTCGCGATCGTCGGGATGGATCTGCGGCAGCCAGTTGCGGGCAGGGCCGTTCAGCGAACCGTCGGCCAAGCCGAGCTGCCCGGAGATATCGGGGATCGTGACGACCCTGTCGCGCGCCACGTCCCAATCCCAGACGGTATCGCCGGCACCGCTGAGCGCCAGAGATTGCCGTTCCAGATCGCTGAAAAGGCCCTGTTGCAGGACGCCGCCGGCAAAGGCGTGCTGCATGACCGTGAAGCCGATCAGAAGCACGATGAGCACGAGGCCGCCGCCGAGCGCGGGCTGGATGATGTCGTTGTCGAGCTGGCCCGTCACCGTCATCCATGCCCCGAAGAGCCAGACAAGAATGAGCACCCAGGTCGGCACGAGCATGATTGCCCGGTCGTATCGGTTGAAGCCGAGATAGGCGATGAGCAGGAGGCCGACGACGCCGGTCGTGGCGAAGGAAATGCGCGCGAGGCCTGCCGCGATCGCAGGATCGTAGATGGCGACGCCGAAGATCAGGCCGAGCGCGATGATCCAGGCGAGCGTCGCGTAGCTGAGATTGGTGTGCCAGCGATTGAGGTTGAGATAGGTAAAAAGGAAGATGACGAGCCCGGTCGCAAGGAACACTTCCGTGCCCGCCCGCCAGATGCGTTCATCGGCCGGCGTGACGCTGATCAGCTTCGACAGGAAACCGAAATCGACGCAGATATAGGCCAGCACCGCCCAGGCGAGCGCAGCCGTTGCCGGCAACATCGACGTGCCCTTCACGACGAAGAGAATGGTGAGGAACACCGCGAGAAGGCCGGCAATACCGAGCACGATGCCCTGATAGAGCGTGAATGCGTTGACCGTATCCTTGTAGGCATCCGGCTCCCACAGATAGATTTGCGGCAGTTCCGGCGACGAGAGTTCGGCAACGAAGGTGACGATCGATCCCGGATTGAGGGTGATCTGGAACACGTCTGCATCGGGGCTTGCCTGGCGATCGAGCGCGAACCCCTCGCTCGGCGTGACAGAGATGATGCGCTGCGAGCCGAGATCGGGCCAGATCATGCGCGAGCCGACGAGCCGGAAATGCGGCGCGACGATCAGGCGGTCGAGCTGTTCGTCTGAAACGTTGGCGAGCGAGAAGACGGCCCAGTCGCCCGAGTGCTCTTCGGACGAGGCCCGCACTTCGATGCGACGCACGATGCCGTCCGTTCCAGGCGCTGTGGACACCTGGAACGCCTCGCCGCGATGGGCATAGATGTCGGTGACTGCCGTTAAGTCGAGCGCGGTTTCGTCGCGGGATATGGCAACGGGATCCGCAGCCCGTGCAAGGCCCGGCAGCATGGCTGCCAACAGGCCTGCGAGCATGAGGACTATCGAAATCAGGGCGATAGCGGGCCGGCTGTTGCTGTCCGTCCTAATCATCGAGCCTCGATCTTCATCACAGTCGAACCCGCATCCGCGGAGTGCGGATCGGTCTCGAGACGGCTTGAAGCCGCATCGTTCGTCAAGCGTGCGTAGAGCAGGTGGTCACGCCATACGCCGTCGATCTTGAGGTAGCCCCTCATGTAGCCTTCCCGGCGAAATCCGGCCTTTTCAAGGAGCCGAATGCTTCGCTCGTTATCGGGGATACAGGCTGCCTCGATGCGGTGCAACTTCAACTGCGAGAAGATGTGGGGAATGAGTGCCTGGAGCGCTCGCGACATGTGCCCCTGGCCGGCATAACGCTCGCCCATCCAGTAGCCGACCATGCAGCTTTGTGCTGCTCCGCGGCGGATGTAGCCGATGGTCAAACCGCCCATCAGCTCGTCGTTCGACTTGCGGAACAGAAACATCGGGATCGCGTGCCCCTCGGCGAAATCACGCTCGTAGCGACCGATCCGGCCGAGAAACGATACGCGCGACAATTCATCGGGCGACCAGCTCGGCTCCCAGGGCTGGAGAAATGCGCGGCTTTCCATCCGTAGCGCGCGCCAGGCGGCAAAGTCCGAGCGTGCAGGGAAGCGCATGTAGCTGTCGGGCGTCTCGATCGGAAGCGGATCGCTGCGTCGAGACAGGAAGCCGAACACGACCGTGCCTTAACCGGTCGCGGTCAGGCGCTGGCGGCGCGCGCGGAAGCGGCGCCTCCACCGCCCGTCGAGAGGCTGTCTCGGATTTCTTCGAAGGACGGCAGGCTTTCCAGCGGTCCGATCGCGGAAATGGTCGGCACGGTGTCGAAGAATAGCCGTCCGGCAAGGTCCGTCAGGCGCGCCGGGGTCAAATTGGCGAGCCGATCC
Organism: Rhizobium sp. EC-SD404; assembly: GCF_902498825.1. Taxonomy (NCBI): domain Bacteria; kingdom Pseudomonadati; phylum Pseudomonadota; class Alphaproteobacteria; order Hyphomicrobiales; family Rhizobiaceae; genus Rhizobium; species Rhizobium sp. EC-SD404. The sequence goes on along the minus strand of NZ_LR701459.1, from coordinate 3,165,679 downwards.
ATCAGTTCCTCGTTGGGGATGGGGCGCCCGTAAAGCAGCATCTGACGCGCGATCTGGCTGGCACGGGCGGCAGGACTTTCCTGCGCCATCAGCAATTGCGCGCGTGTCTGCGCCCGCGCACGGTCGATCTCCTGCACATCGACGCTTTCGGTGACGTTGCGCAGTTCCTCGATCAGAACCGGCACCAGTTCCGGCAGGTCGTCGCCACCCGTTGCCGCATGGATGCCGAAGACGCCGCTGTCGGAAAAGCCCCAGTGGAACGCGTAGACCGAGTAGCAGAGGCCACGCTCTTCCCGCACCTTCTGGAAGAGGCGCGAGGACATTCCACCGCCGAGCACGTTGGCGAGGAGCTGCGAGCAGTAGAAGTCGCGCACATGATAGGCGCGGCCCTCGAAACCGAGCAGGAATTGCGCATCCATGAGATTGCGGGATTCGCGATAGTCGCCGCCGATATACTTCGCCGGCGTGACGAAGCTGTTGTCGGTGCCGCCCGTAGGGATCGAGGCGAAACGCTGTTCGACCTGGCGCACGAAGCTGTCATGATCGATCGCACCCGCGGCGACGATGATCATCCGTTCGCTCGTGTAATGGCGGTCGAGATAATGGCGCAGATCCTGCGGCGTGAACGATTTCACCGTCTCGGGTGTGCCGAGAATGGCGCGGCCGAGCGGCTGGTCGCGGAACGCGACTTCGGAGAACCGGTCGAACACGACATCGTCTGGCGTATCGTTGGCAGCGCCGATTTCCTGAAGAATCACGTGCTGTTCGCGCTCGAGTTCTTCTTCCTCGAAGCTCGATTCGGTGAGGATGTCGGCGAGAATATCGACGGCCAGCGGCACGTCGTTCTTCAGGATGCGCGCGTAATAGGCGGTCGTTTCGACAGAGGTTGAGGCGTTGACCTCGCCGCCGACATTTTCGATCTGCTCGGCGATCTGGCGGGCGGTGCGACGCGCCGTGCCTTTGAAGGCCATGTGTTCGAGCAGATGGGCGATGCCGTGCTGATTTTCAGTCTCGTTGCGAGAACCGGCCTTGATCCAGACGCCGAGCGCGACGCTCTCCAGATGAGGCATCAGTTCGGTCACGACTGTCAGGCCGCTTGCAAGCCGGGTACATTGTACGCTCATGAACTCTCAGTCTTTCTGCGCCCGGCCATCGGCGGCACGGGCGTTGGCGAGGATATAGGCCTCGACCGCGGAAAGGTCGCCCGGCAGCGTATCGAAGCGCTCCTCCCTGTCCATGAGATCAGAGAGCCACGCCGGCAAGGCCGGGTCAATACCACACGCAGATTTTACGGCGTCTGGGAATTTGGCCGGGTGTGCGGTGGCAAGCGTGACCATCGGTGCCTGCGCCACCGATTCGCACGCTGCGACATGCATGCCGGTCGCAGTGTGCGGATCGATCACCATGCCGGTTGTCTTGAACACGGAGCCGATCGCGGCCGCGACCTCGTCCATGGAGGCGCGTCCGGCGCCGAAGCCCGCGCGAATTTCCGCGAGCGCATCGGCTTCGATGTCGAAGGCGCGAGACTGTTTCAGCCGCGCCATTGCCTGCCGGACCCGCTCCGCGTCCCGGCCCAGTGTTTCGAACAGAAGCCGTTCGAAATTGGACGAGATCTGGATGTCCATGGACGGCGAGGTGGTGGCGACGACCGACTGCATCTCGTAGCGGCCGGTCTGGATTGCGCGGGCGAGAATGTCGTTCTCGTTGGTCGCGACCACCAGCCGCTCGACGGGAAGGCCCATGCGCTTGGCTGCGTAACCGGCAAAGATATCACCGAAATTGCCGGTCGGGACGGTGAAGGAGACAGCACGATCGGGTGCGCCGAGCGAAACGGCCGACGAAAAGTAATAGACGATCTGGGCCATGATGCGTGCCCAGTTGATCGAGTTGATGCCCGACAGCCTGACCCGGTCGCGGAACGGTGCGTCGGCGAACATCGCCTTCACGAGGTCCTGGCAGTCGTCGAAATTGCCCTCGATCGCCAACGTGCGGACATTGGCCGCCGTGGTCGTCGTCATCTGGCGCTGCTGCACCGGCGAGACGCGGCCCTTCGGAAACAGGATGAACATGTCGGTCCGGTCGCGGCCGGCAAAGGCCTCGACCGCAGCGGCGCCCGTATCGCCCGAAGTCGCGCCGACGATCGTGGCGCGCTGGTCGCGCTCGATCAGCACGTGGTCCATCAGGCGCGCGATCAACTGCATCGCGACGTCCTTGAACGCCAGCGTCGGACCGTGGAAGAGCTCCATCAGGAACCGGTCCGAACCGGTCTGCACGAGCGGCACGATCGCCTGGTGGCGGAAAGTGGCATAGGCCTCGTCGATCATCCGACGCAGATCGGTGGAAGAAATGTCGTCGCCGACAAGCGGATGCATCACGGTGAAGGCGATGTCCTGGTAGCTCTTTCCGCGCATGGCCTTGATGTCGGCTGCGGAGAAATGCGGCCACACGCGTGGTACATAGAGGCCGCCATCGTCGGCGAGGCCGGCGAGCAATGCATCGCTGAAGCCGAGAGCCGGAGCGTTGCCCCGCGTCGAAACATAGTCCACCGATTGATTCCCATGTCTGCGAAGAGAGTGGCCGCCGTAAACGGTCGCGGCGACCTATAGACCATCGCCGCGGTTCAAGGAAAGGCCGATGGATACCGTTGCGGACCGGCGTGGTCAGGCCGGGATATGGTTAGCAAGCCGTTTGATGCGGAGCGCGCCTCGTGTATATCGTCCACCAACCGGTCAGAACGGAGGCTCTTGTCTGTGTCAGTTCTCAATCTTCGTCGTGGTGCTGCGCTGATGTCGCTGGTCGCCCTTGCGGCCTGTTCCCCCTCGGGTGGGGGCGGCGGTACGTTGGCCACTGCAGTGCGTGGCGGGCCGGATACGGCCGCGGCAACGACGCCGGTGGTCCAGGGCACGTGCCCGACCGTCGGACTTCGCGACGGCACCGCTTTTTATCGTACCTATGCCGGCAGCGACCAAAGCGACGACTCGCAGGTCCGCTATCAGGTCTCGCTGGCTGAAACGACGCGGCAGTGCACGCTGAGCGGCGGCGAAATCGTGATGAACGTCACCGCTGCCGGCCGCATCGTCGTCGGCCCGGCGGGTGCGCCCGGCACGGTCCAGATGCCGATCCGCGTCGCGGCGATCCGGGGCGAAGAGGTTCTCTACTCCCAGCTCACCAATTTCTCGGCCACGGTCGATCAGGGCAGCGGGCAGTTTCTCTTCTCGGACGCGAATGTGCGCATTCCCGCCACCAACGTGCGTGGCGTCCGCGTCTTTGTCGGATTTGATGAAGGTCCGTACGATACGCCGTAAGCGCGTCGACCCGAACGACCAAACTCAGATGAGTTCCGACCAGCCGGCAAGCGCCTTCACGGTTGCCGGCAGATCCGCCATCCGCGACACGACCGTCTGGGCGCCCGCATCCATCAATCGGCCGGCAAGCGCCGGGTAGGCGTGCGAGGCGCCGGTGAAGCCGATGACGCGCATGCCCGCGGCCTGCGCCGCAGTCACGCCGTGCACTGAATCCTCGATCACGACGACGCGGGCAGGGTCTGCCTTCATCTGCTCGGCGCCGTGCAGGAAGATGTCCGGCTTCGGCTTGGTGCGGTTTTCGCCGAGTGACTTGGCCGAATAGATGTTCGGCGCAAAACTGTCCCATAGCTGCGTGCGCTTCAGCATGATCTCGAGCCGCTTCGTCGAGGAATTCGAGCAGATGCACCGCGGCGCATCGAGCTGGCGCAGTGCGGACGCGACGCCGTCGATCGCCTTCACGCTCTTGGCCAGCCGCTCGTCGAGAAGTTTCTCGGATTTTTCCAGAAGCGTCGCCTGAAGCGGGATCGACGCTTCGCGCTCGACCGTCAACAGGATATCCTTCCAGGTCAGGCCGGCGAAGCGCTCGGCCATCTCGCCGGCCTCGATCGGGTAGCCTGCCTCGGTCAGGATACGCGCCTCGACTTCGGCCGCGATGATCTCGGAATCGACGAGCACGCCGTCGCAATCGAATATGATGAGGTCCAGTCCGTCCATGGCGCGCAGGCTTTCTCACTCGACAATATTTGGAATTTGCGGCCCGCATATCATGGCCCGCCGCCTTCGAACAACCGTCGCTCCTGCATGGCCCGTCTTTGATCGGCGCATAATTCAGGCCAGCTTCAGGGTTTCGTAACCATATTCGTCAACCATGAGGTCAAGTTGTTCCGAGTAATGCGTAACCGGGTATCCAATGGCCTCCGTGATTGCCTCCGCCGCCCGCGTCAGGGCGACCAATCCAAAGCCGTCCAGTTCGACGGATGTTCCCATCAATACGATCCTGAAAGGCGATTGCGTCGCAGCGCTCGAGAAGCTGCCGTCGCAGTCCGTCGATCTGATCTTCGCCGATCCGCCCTACAATCTGCAACTGGGCGGTGATCTGCATCGCCCGGACCAGTCGAAGGTCGACGCGGTGGACGATCACTGGGACCAGTTCGCCTCCTTCGAGGCCTACGACGCCTTCACCCGGGCCTGGCTGCTCGCCTGTCGCAGAGTGCTGAAGCCAACCGGCTCGATCTGGGTCATCGGCTCGTACCACAACATCTTCCGCGTCGGCGCGACGCTGCAGGATCTGAACTTCTGGATCCTGAACGACGTCGTCTGGCGCAAGACCAACCCGATGCCGAACTTTCGCGGGCGTCGTTTCCAGAATGCCCACGAGACCCTGATCTGGGCGAGCCGCGATCCAGACTCAAAGGGCTACACATTCAACTACGACGCGATGAAGGCGGCCAATGACGACGTGCAGATGCGCTCGGACTGGCTGTTCCCCATCTGCTCGGGCGGCGAGCGGATCAAGGACGAGGACGGCCGCAAGGCGCACCCGACCCAAAAGCCGGAAGCACTGCTTGCTCGCATCATGATGGCCTCATCGCGGCCGGGCGATCTCGTGCTTGATCCCTTCTTCGGGTCGGGAACGACGGGTGCCGTCGCTAAGCGGCTGGGTCGCAATTATGTCGGAATCGAACGCGAACAATCCTATATCGACGTTGCCGAGCGGCGCATCGCTGCAGTCGAACCGCTCGGAAAAGCCGAATTGACGATTGTTTCGAGCAAACGTGCCGAACCGCGCGTTGCCTTCAGTGCGCTGGTGGAATCCGGATTGATCCTTCCGGGCACCGTGCTCACGGACCAGCGCGGCAAGTACAGCGCGATCGTCCGCGCCGACGGCACGGTGACGAGCGGCGGCGAAGCGGGCTCGATCCATCGGATCGGCGCGAAGGTCCAGGGCTTCGAGGCCTGCAATGGCTGGACGTTCTGGCATGTGCGCCGCGATGGACGTCTGGATCCGATCGACGCGCTGCGCCGCATTGTCCGCGATCAGATGGCGATCGCCGGCTGATCGAAAGACTTCATAGGCAGCGTCGAGAAGGACGCCGCCCTCAGAACCCCTCGGCGGTGTGAGTACCTCCAGTCACGTCGAGAGGCCGAAACGCTCAAGGTCCGCCTTGAGCGTTTCTGCGTTCTTGAAGTGAATGGCCTGCCAACCGGCGTCGATCGCGCCCTGAACATTGACCAGCGTGTCGTCGATGAAGAGCGATGCCGCGGGGTCGAGCCCGAAGGTCTCGGCATGGATGTCGTAGATCGCGCGATCCGGCTTGATGACTTTGATCTCGCCCGAAACCGTGACGCCGCGCGGTTTGTTGAGGAAATCGAAGCGCTTTCTGGCCTCGGCGAACGTATCGGCGGCAAAGTTGGTCAGCATCGTCACGTCATGGCCGGCATCGATCAGTCCGAGCATGATGTCCACGCTGTCCTGATAGGCATGCGGCACCATCTCGTGCCAGTGTTGCCTAAAAGCGCGGATGTGTTCGGCGTGATCCGGATGCATGGCGATCAGAAGCGTCTCCGCCTCTTCCCATGTGCGGCCGCGATCCTGTTCGATGTTCCATTCGTTGGTGCATATCTCGGCGAAGAAGCGCTGCCGCTCGGCCTCGTCGGGGATCAGGCGCTTGTAGGGCAGGTCGGGATCGTAGTGGATCAGCACCTTGCCGATGTCGAAGACGATGTGGCGGATGGCAGTGGTCATGCGATTGTGTCCGGTCTCGAGACTTGAAGATTGCGGGCTAGAAGATGTGGGGGATAGCGCAGGCGAGCGCCTTCTTCATGACAGTCGGCAATGCTTCATCCGAAATTTCGCTGCGCGCCGACCACCAGCCGACGCTCTCGGCTGGCCTTGCGGGAAGTTCGACGCGGTAGACATCGAGCCGCAATTCGAAATGCGTGAAGACGTGCTTGATCGTGCCGGCAAGCTTCCAGGCTCCCGGGAACGGCGCGGCCTCGACCGAAGTATCGCCATCGAGACGCGCCGTGAACGCGGAGGTCGGCACTTCGCTCATGCCGGCGAGGAGCCCGGTCCCAGGTCGTTTCCGAAGCAGAACGGCGCCAGCGGGATCGACCGCGACGAAGGCCGCCGCACGTCGGACCGGCTTTTCCTTCTTTGCCGCCTTCAGCGGAAATCGCTCCGGATCGCCATTGCGAAGCGCCATGCAGCGGTCGCGCAGCGGGCAAAGGATGCAGGAAGGCCGTCGCGGCGTGCAGATCGTCGCACCGAGATCCATGGTCGCCTGCGCAAAGTCTCCCGGACGGTCGTCGGGAACCTCAGTCGCCACCAGCCTCCGGATTTCGGGCTTGGCGGCGGGCAGGGGCGTCTCGATGGCGAAAAGCCGGGTAAAGACCCGCTCCACATTGCCGTCGACGACGGGTTCGGGGCGGTTGAAGGCGATCGCTGCAACGGCGCCGGCGGTGTAGTCACCCACGCCCGGCAGCGAGCGCAGACCGGTGGCGTCTGATGGAAACTCGCCGCCATGATCATGAACGACCGCTTCGGCCGCGCGCTTCAGATTGCGGGCGCGCGAGTAGTAGCCGAGCCCGGCCCAGGCCTTCAGCACGTCTTCTTCATCGGCCGCGGCGAGATCGGTGACCGTCGGCCACAGCGCAAGAAACTTGGCATAAAAGGGTCCGACAGCCTGCACGGTGGTCTGCTGCAGCATGATTTCCGAGAGCCACACGCGATACGGATCGGCACGCTCTCCCGCCTGTTGCCGGCTAGGTGTGACCCGCCATGGCAGCTCGCGGTGGTGCCGGTCGTACCAGGCGAGCAGGGCATCGGCGATGCTCTGGGACGGGGCGGGTTGCGCGTCGGACAGGGTCACTCAGGCCAGCCTTTCGGCAGCTGCGCCGATCCTGTAAGGATGTGGGGATTGAAGCTTCATCACCGGCTCGATACCACGGCCTTCAGCCGCTTTCCACGGGAACGACAAGCCGAGATGCGACGCAAAACGCTCTTCCAGATCGCCGAGATCGCCAATGGCCTCGTCGATCCGATCCTCGCCAAGCGGGCGGGCATCAACACCATGCTGCTCGGCTCCTGGGAAGATATTGCAGGGCCGGAATTCGCAGACTGCACGAAGCCGGAAAAGATCGTCTGGCAGCGACGCGCCAGCGAAGGGCAGGCGGATGGCGGCTTCGAGCCGGGTACGCTCGTCGTTGCCTGCGAAGGCGCGCGCGCCCTTTTCCTGAGCCATCAGCTTGGCGAGTTCATCGACAGGATCAACGGCTTCTTCGGCTTTCCGGCGGTCCAGCGCATCAAGATCGTCCAGAAGCCGGTGGTCTCCATGAACCGGCCGAAGCGCCGGGCTTTGCCGCTGCCGCAGGACAAGGCACAGCATCTTTCGAGAATGCTCGGCGACATCGAGGACGATCGTCTGAAGGCCGCCCTGGAGAAGCTTGGGCGGGCGGTCATGACGCAAAAGAAGCACGGTTAGGCTCACGCCTTGTTGAAGCGCTCAAGCGCCGGCTCTCTTGTTCCGCCACAATTGTCACTATATCGGTCGGTGAACCCGCAGTTGCTAAAAAGGTTGAACGCTTCATGACGAACCGCACCACGACGCTAACCGCCACGCGCAAGACAGTCGCGCGCCTCGCCGCCGTGAGCCTCGTGGCGCTCGCCGTCGCGGCCTGCGCCGAGGAAGCCAATTCGCAAACGGCATCCAGCGAGACGCCGATCGAGCTTGCTCAGGCCGACACTGGCTCGACTGCTGCCGTCGAAGCGCCCGCATCGCAGGGAAGCGTCGACATGGAAGCGGTGCTTGAGGAAGGCCCTCTGCCCGACATGGTTCTGGGCGAAGCCGATGCGCCGGTCACGATCGTCGAATACATGTCGCTGACCTGCCCGCATTGCGCATCGTTCCATAACGAGACCTTCGCTGAGCTGAAGGAAAAGTATATCGACAGCGGCCAGGTTCGCTTCATTGTGCGAGACTTCCCCTTCGATCCGCGCGCTGCCGCTGGTGCGATGCTCGCCCGCTGTGCGCCTGAGGGACAGTATTTCCCGATGGTCGACATGCTGTTCGAACAACAGTCGAGCTGGGCTGCTGCACAGGATGCACGCGGAGCACTGCTTCAGATTTCGCGGATGGCCGGTTTTACACAAGAGTCCTTCGAGGCTTGCTTGACGAACCAGGAACTTCTGGATGATGTGAATGAAGTCAGGCAGAAGGGCGCAGAGGAATTCGACGTTCAGTCCACGCCGACCTTCCTCATCAACGGCGAACGCTATGCGGGGAACATGTCGATTGACCAGATGTCCGCGATCATCGACGCCAATCTCTGACCGCACATTTTCAGTTTCGGAAAAGGCGGATGCGCTCGCGCGTCCGCCTTTTTCTTTGAGCTCATCTTTCGTCATGCTGGAACGTGACGGATGAGGTTCACAAAGCTTCGCCTGATCGGCTTCAAATCCTTCGTCGAGCCGTCCGAATTCATCATCGAGCGCGGCTTGACCGGCGTCGTCGGTCCCAATGGCTGCGGCAAGTCCAACCTCGTGGAAGCGATCCGCTGGGTGATGGGCGAAAACTCCTACAAGAACATGCGCGCGTCCGGCATGGACGACGTGATCTTCTCGGGATCCGGCAATCGTCCGGCGCGCAACACGGCCGAAGTCGGGCTCTACCTCGACAATTCGGACCGCACGGCACCGGCTGGTTTCAACGACCAGGACGAAATCCAGGTAACGCGCCGGATCGAGCGGGAGGCTGGGTCCGTCTACCGCATCAACGGCAAGGAAGCGCGAGCCAAGGACGTGCAGCTGCTCTTTGCCGATGCCTCGACCGGCGCGCGCTCGCCGTCGATGGTGGGGCAGGGCCGTATTGGCGAGCTCATCCAGGCAAAGCCCCAGGCCCGCCGCCAACTGCTGGAAGAAGCAGCCGGCATTTCGGGATTGCATTCCCGGCGGCACGAGGCGGAACTGCGCCTGCGGGCAGCCGAAACGAACCTCGAGCGCCTCGACGACGTGACCGGCGAGCTGCGCAGCCAGATCGATAGCCTGAAGCGTCAGGCGCGGCAGGCGAACCGCTTCAAGCAGCTTTCCGCCGACATTCGCGCCGCCGAGGCGACATTGCTGCATATCCGCTGGGTTGGCGACAAGAAGGCTGAAGGCGATGCTCAGTCCGTCCTTGCGCAGGCGACGCGCACGGTGGCCGAGCGGGCGCAGGCGCAGATGGAAGCGGTGAAGGCTCAGGCCATCGGCGCGCATCGTATCCCCGAATTGCGCGACGCGGCCGGAAAGGCCGGGGCCGCGCTGCAGCGCCTGGAAATCGCCAGGACTCAGCTCGACGCCGAAGCCGATCGCATCACCCGCCGCCGCAGCGAATTGCAGCAGCGGTTGGCCCAGCTCGTTCGCGACATCGCCCGCGAAGAAGCGCTGATCACCGACAACAAAGGCGCGATCGCAAAGCTCGATACCGAGCAGGCCGAACTGAAATCGTTGCTGGCCGCATCCGTCGATCTCGAAACACAGACGCAGGCGGCGGTCGAACGAACTGCAGGTGCTCTGGCCGAGGCGGAAGCGGTCGTCGCCGCGATCACTGCCGAGCGGGCGGAGGCTGCAGCCGCGCGCAATCAGCTGGAGCGCAGCCTGCGCGACTTGAGCGAGCGGGAAGCGCGCACGGCCGGGCAACTGCGCGCGATCGAGAAGGAACGCGACGAGATCAATGCGAAGATCGCCGGCTTGCCCGATCCGGAAGCGAAACGGCAGGCGCTGGAGGCCGTGCTGGCCGAGGCGGAAGTGCTGCGGCTTCAGCTGGCCGATGCGGAAACCGCGCTGGAGCGGGCCCGTGAGCGCGAGCCGCAGATGCGCGGCCCGCTCGACAATGCGCGCGCGGCGCTGAACGCCATAGAGACGGAAGCGCGCACCATCCGAAAGATGCTCGCGGGCGGTGCGGGCGCCGGCGACTATCCGGCCGCCGTGGAAAGCATGCGGGTCGACCGCGGCTTCGAGAAAGCCTTGGGGGCTGCACTTGGCGACGATCTCGACCAGCCGCTCGACGAGCGCGCCCCAGCCTACTGGCGTTTGACCGGCACAGGCGAGGCAGATGGTGACCTGCCGGAGGGCGTTGAGCGGCTGGCAGACCATGTCGATGCGCCCCCGGCACTGGCGCGACGGCTGCGGCAGGTGGGGCTCGTCGAAGCTTCGAACGGACCGCGCATCCAAACGCTGTTGAAGCCCGGGCAGCGGATCGTGTCTCGCGACGGGGCCTTGTGGCGCTGGGATGGTTTCGTGGCCGGGGCGGACGCGCCGACGGCAGCGGCACTCAGGCTCGAACAGAAGAACCGGTTGGCCGAGCTCGATGCGGAAGCCGTCTCTGCCTCCGAGAATGTCGAGAAGGCCGACGCCGCTCTTAACGCTGCCAAGGCGGCCGTTCAGGCGTCCACGGAAGCGATGAAGCTTCTGCGCAGCAAGCGCGACGAGGCGGCACGGCACGTCGATCGTGCGCGCGACGTATTGCAGGACGCCGAGCGGGCGGCCGGCCAATTTGCGAGCCGCAAGGCGGTACTCGATGAAACCACTGCCCAGACGTCCGCCACGCTCGCCGAACTGAGCGAAGCGTCGGCAGAGGCAAGGGCGCAGCTTGCCGAAGCGCCGGATCTTTCGGCCCTCGATCAGCGCTTGTCCGCTGCAACGCTCGTACTGGCGCAAAGCCGCACGGCCGCAGCGGAAGCTCGGTCACGACACGATTCGGGCTTGCGGGAGAAGGAAGCACGCGGCCGCCGCGTCGATGCCATCGACGACGAGCGCAGGGCGTGGATGGAGCGCGCCGCCGGTGCCGAAGCGCACATTGCCGAGCTCAAGAAGCGCCAGGAAGAAGCGACCGCCGAGGCCGAGACGCTCGACACGTCGCCCGACGACATGGACGAGAAGCGCGCAGCACTTTCCGGGCAGTTGAAAGAAGCCGACAGGTTGCGGCGCGAGGCCCGCGACCGGCTGAATGAGGCCGATGCCCGCCAGAAGAAGCTCGACCAAGGCGCCAATGACGCCCTTTCCGCGCTGGCCACGTCGCGCGAGGAGCGCGGACGGGCGGAAGAGCGCCTGCACGCCGCGCGGGAACGGCGCGACGAGATCGAGGCGCGCATCCGCGATGCGCTTGGCTGCCATCCGCACGAGGCAATCCGGCACACCGGGCTTGCCCACGACCAGCCCTTGCCCGACGCGATGGTGACCGATCGACGGCTGGAGCAACTGAAGGTCGATCGCGAGCGGCTCGGCGCCGTCAATCTTCGAGCTGAAGCGGAAAGCCAGGAGTTAACCGAGCGGCTAGACCAGATCGTCGGCGAACGTGAAGACGTGATCGAAGCGATCCGCAAGCTGCGCGGCGCTATCCAGAGCCTCAACCGTGAGGGTCGCGAGCGCCTGCTTGCCGCCTTCGATGTCGTCAATGCGCAGTTTCAGCGGCTTTTCACGCATCTCTTCGGTGGTGGAACGGCGGAGCTGCAATTGATCGAATCCGACGATCCGCTGGAGGCAGGGCTAGAAATCCTCGCCCGTCCGCCCGGCAAGAAGCCGCAGACCATGACGCTGCTTTCTGGCGGCGAGCAGGCGCTGACGGCGATGGCGCTGATCTTTGCGGTGTTCCTGACGAACCCGGCACCGATCTGCGTGCTGGACGAGGTCGATGCGCCGCTCGACGACCACAATGTCGAGCGCTTCTGCAACCTGATGGATGAGATGGCGGCATCGACCGAGACGCGCTTCATTCTCATCACCCACAATCCGATCACCATGGCGCGCATGAACCGGCTTTTTGGCGTCACCATGGCCGAGCAGGGCGTGTCACAGCTAGTCTCGGTCGATCTCGAAACCGCCGAGCAGATCCGCGAGGCGAGCTGAGCCGCCTAAAGTGCAGCAAAGTCGAATTTGCGCATTTCCTGAAACTTAACGCCTGATCGGGCATGCTACGAGTGATTTGAAATTGTCGGAGAGCATGATGCTTCCAGGCAAGCGGCGTGAGCCGAGACGGCGCTGCGAGATCGATGTAGAAGTCAGGCATGGCGAGCGCGTCCATCGCGGTCGAGCCTTCGATTTATCGCGCACCGGCATTTCCATTCGGATCAGTGCCTACGCATCGCTGAACAAGGGCGATGAAGTCGACATTCATTCTCCAGAGCTTGGTTGGCTGCAGGGTCGGATCGTGTGGCGGTCGCCACAGCGCATCGGCGTCATGTTCAAGAACTCGACCAACACCACGGCCAAGGTCGAATCGTTCTTCCGGTCGGGGGCGCTCGCCCGCGCCTGATCGGCCGACGCCGTCCCCTGCTAACTCTTCAGACGATGGTGCACACCACCAAAGAGACCGTTTATTCCGGCGTAGATATTCTATAAGCGCACTGCAGACGGTTCGACGTCCAACGGGAGAAGCTGGATGGCAAAGTGGGTCTATGGTTTCGGCGACGGCAAGGCTGAGGGTAGCGCTTCCGACCGTAATCTCCTCGGAGGCAAGGGCGCCAATCTCGCAGAGATGTGCGGTCTGGGGCTTCCCGTGCCGCCAGGTTTCACCATCACGACCGAGGTTTGCAAGTGGTTCTACGATCACGGCAAAGCCTATCCGGAGACGCTCGAAGCGGACGTCGATGCCGCGCTGGCTTCCGTCGGTCAGTCGGTCGGCCGTGAGTTCGGTGGCCAGGAAAAGCCGCTGCTCCTTTCCGTGCGCTCCGGCGCGCGCGCATCGATGCCGGGCATGATGGACACCGTCCTCAATCTCGGCCTCAACGACGACACGGTCGTCGCTCTCGCCAAGGATGCCGGTGACGAACGCTTCGCCTACGACAGCTACCGCCGCTTCATCCAGATGTATTCGAGCGTCGTTCTCGATGTCGAACACGAGCATTTCGAGGAAATCCTCGAAGATGCCAAGGCGACGCTCGGCTACGAGCTGGACACCGATATGAGCGCCGCCGACTGGCAGGGCGTGATCACGCGGTTCAAGGCATTGGTCGAGCAGGAAACCGGCGCACCGTTCCCGCAGGAGCCTTCCGCCCAGCTATGGGGCGCGATCGGCGCGGTGTTTTCGAGCTGGATGAACGCACGCGCGATCACCTACCGACAGCTCCACAACATTCCCGCCGCCTGGGGCACTGCCGTCAACGTGCAGGCGATGGTGTTCGGCAATCTCGGCAATACCTCGGCGACGGGCGTGGCTTTCACGCGCAATCCATCGACCGGTGAGAAGCGGCTTTACGGCGAGTTCCTCGTCAATGCGCAGGGTGAGGATGTCGTCGCCGGTATCCGCACGCCCCAGGACCTGACCGAACAGGCGCGCATTGAGTCCGGTTCCGACAAGCCATCGCTTGAAAAGCTGATGCCGGAGACGTTCGGCGAATTCACCGCCATCTGCGACCGGCTGGAAGCGCACTACCGCGACATGCAGGATGTGGAGTTCACGGTCGAAAGCGGCAAGCTCTGGATGCTGCAGACGCGCTCCGGCAAGCGGACGGCGAAGGCCGCTTTGAGGATTGCCGTCGACATGGCGGCGGAAGGCGTCATCACCCCGAACGAGGCCGTGTGCCGCGTCGATCCCGCATCGCTCGACCAGTTGTTGCATCCGACCATCGACCCGGGTTCGACGCGCGACGTGATTGCCAAAGGCCTGCCGGCATCGCCGGGCGCGGCGACCGGCGAGATCGTGTTTACTTCCGAAGATGCCGTAGCCAAGGCCAAGGAGGGCCGGCCCGTTATCCTCGTTCGCATCGAGACGAGCCCGGAAGACATCCACGGCATGCATGCCTCGGAAGGCATTCTGACGACGCGCGGCGGTATGACGAGCCACGCGGCTGTCGTTGCCCGCGGCATGGGAACGCCCTGTGTCTCGGGTGCAGGCGGCATCCGCGTCGACATGAAGGCGGAAACGATCCAGACGCCGTCCGGACTGCTGAAAAAGGGCGATGTGATCACGCTCGACGGTTCGACCGGTCAGGTCATCCGCGGCAAGGTGACCATGCTGCAGCCCGAACTCTCGGGCGATTTCGGCAAGCTCATGGAGTGGGCCGACGCCGCGCGGCGCATGAAGGTGCGCACCAACGCCGAAACGCCGGCGGACGCTAAAGCCGCGCGCTCGTTCGGTGCCGAGGGCATCGGGCTTTGCCGCACCGAGCACATGTTTTTCGAAGGCAAGCGCATCGTGGCGATGCGCGAGATGATCCTCGCCGACAACGAAGAAGGCCGCCGCGAGGCGCTTGCCAAGCTCCTGCCGATGCAGCGCTCGGATTTTGTCGAACTGTTCGACATCATGGCGGGCCTTCCCGTGACGATCCGATTGCTTGATCCGCCGCTGCACGAGTTTCTGCCCAAGACGGACGAGGAAATCGCGGAAGTCTGCGAGGCGATGGGTGTCGCCGAGGACCTGCTGCGTGAACGCGTCGAGGCGCTGCACGAATTCAACCCAATGCTCGGCCATCGTGGCTGCCGCCTGGCAATCTCCTATCCCGAGATCGCGGAGATGCAGGCGCGCGCGATCTTCGAAGCGGCCGTCGAAGCTGCCGGCAAGGCGGGTGAGATGGTTGTGCCCGAAGTCATGGTTCCGCTGGTAGGCCTGAAGAGCGAACTGGACTTCGTGAAGGCGCGCATCGATGCCGTGGCCGAAGAGGTGATGGCAGAAAACGGCGCCCGCTTCGATTATCTGGTTGGCACGATGATCGAACTGCCGCGGGCCGCCATTCGCGCCGGCTCCATCGCCGAGACGGCGGAGTTCTTCTCCTTCGGTACGAACGACCTGACGCAGACGACCTTCGGCATTTCGCGCGACGATGCCGCCACCTTCCTGCAAACCTATCAGCAGAAGGGCATCATCGAACAGGACCCGTTCGTCTCCATCGACATCGACGGCGTCGGCGCGCTCGTGGAAATCGCGTCAAAGGCGGGACGGGCCGAGCGGCCAGACATCAAGCTCGGCATTTGCGGCGAGCATGGCGGCGATCCGTCCTCAATCGCGTTCTGCGAAGCGACCGGGCTCGACTACGTGTCGTGCTCGCCGTTCCGCGTGCCGATCGCACGGCTTGCGGCGGCGCAGGCCTCGATCCGCGGAGCACAGTCCGAATAGGCTGGTTTTCCGATCCGGTCGGGGTGCCGCGCAAGGCATCCCGGCCATACGCTTGAAGGACAGCGCCTTTCAGAGCGACCGGAAACGGTCGCAATAGTCCTTTACCCAGGACACCGGCTTTCTGCCGAACCGCCATTCCGTGCCCCAGCGCTTTGCGCCGTCTTCCAGAAGCAGCGAGTGGTAGTCCGGCCGCCCGTGGAATGTCAGTACGCTAAAGTCTCTTGGACGGGCAGGGGTTGTGAAGACGTAGTTCAGCGGCCAGTGCCAGGCGCAATGCCGCTTGAA